>DAIUCN010000054.1:0-29015 GCA_036846165.1 Prosthecobacter sp. | reverse complement strand
CACCTTCACATGACTGTGCCCGCGAATCCTCCCGATTCATGGGCACCTTCACATCACTGTGCCCGCGAATCCTCCCGAATCATGGGCACCCTCATATGACTGTGCCCACGAATCCTGCCGAATCATGGGCACCTTCACATGACTGTGCCCGCGAATCCTCCCGATTCATGGGCACCTTCACATCTCTGTGCCTGCACACCAAGCTTGGTACCCGGGCATGTCTGCCAGATACGCCAAGCCCGCCGTCTGGCGACGGCGCCTACATGACCCCATCCTGCGCCGCCCTTTTCCCTGCCCCTGGTTCCTTGGATTTTGCGAGATTCATCTTCTGCAAGGGACGAACTTGGGCTAGTGTCCTCGCCCCTCATGCCCACGCTCACTCTCCAGCCCCGCTCGCGCTTCTTCCATGGCCATGTCTGGGTCTATGCCACCGAGATCAAGGGTCGCTACGGCAATCCCCAGCCGGGTGATGTCGTCCAGCTCCAGGACCTGCGCGGCAAGCCGCTCGGCAGCGCCATTTACAATCCGCAGTCGCAGATCAGTGCCCGCCTGTTCTCGTACCGTCGCCAGGACCTCGATCTCGATTTCTTCACCCGCCGCATCCAGCGCGCCCTGCGCGTGCGCGAGGACGCCGGGCTTGACACCCGCCTCTGCCGCGTGGTCTGGAGCGAATCCGACGGCCTGCCGGGCGTCGTGGTCGATCGCTATGGCGACTTCCTGGTCCTGCAGACCCTGACCCTGGCCATGGCCCAGCGTCAGGACCTGATTCTCCAGGCCCTGGTGGAGGTGTTTGCCCCGCGCGGCATCGTCCAGCGCAACGAGGGCGCGGTGCGCAAGGCCGAGGGCCTCGACCAGGTCAAGGGCACGGTCTGGGGCGAGACGCCCGAGCCTTTCGTGGTGCGCCACAACGGCCTCGCCTTCCACGCCGACCTCATCGAAGGCCAGAAGACCGGTCTCTACCTCGACCAGCTCGACAACTACGGCCTGGTCGCCCGCCTCGCCAAGGGCCGGCGCGTGCTCGACGGTTTCACCAACCAGGGCGGTTTCGCCCAGGCCTGCGCCCTCGCCGGTGCGGCCGAGGTGACGGCGGTCGACATCAGTGAGGCGGCGGTCGCGCAGGCGCAGAAAAACGCCGAGCTGTCCGGTGCCAAGGTGCGCTACCTCGCCGCCAACTGCTTCGATTACCTCAAGGAACAGGAGGCCAGTGGCGCTGAATACGACCTCATCATCCTCGATCCGCCTTCGTTCACCAAAACCAAGGCCAGCGTCAAGGATGCGCTGCGCGGCTACAAGGAAATCCATCTGCGCTCGCTGAAGATGCTCAAGCCGGGCGGCATCATCGCCACCTTCAGCTGCAGCCATCACGTCAGCCGTGGCGAATTCCACGCCAGCCTGGTCGACGCGGCGGTCGACGCCCGCAAGACGCTGCGCCGCGTCGCCACCTACACCCAGCGCGCCGATCACCCGATCCTGGCGTCGATCCAGGAAACCGAGTACCTCACCGGCTATGCCTACGAGGTGGTGGCGGCCTGGTAAGGCGGTCAATCCCAGACGATCAGGCTGCGCGCCACCTCGCCGCGCTCGAGCGCCGCGTACGCCTCGTTGATCTGCTCCAGCTTCCAGGTGCGGGTGAGCAGTTCATCGAGTTGGAGCTGGCCACCCCGGTGCAGGCCGATCAGGTTGAGCAGGTCGGTGCGCGGCCGGGTGCTGCCATAGAGCGTGCCGCGCAGGGTCTTCTCGGCATAGACCAGCTGGTTGACGTTGATCGCCGCCCGCGCATCGGCCCGGCAAATGCCCGACACCACGCAGGTGCCGCCCTTTTTCAGGCTGTCGTAGGCCTGCTCGATCGGCTGCGGCAGGCCGATGGCCTCAAAGGCGAAGTCGACGCCGCGGCCGCCGGTCAGATCCTTGATCGCCTGCACGGGATCGGTCGCCGAGGCATCGATGAAATGGGTCGCTCCCATGCGGCGGGCATGCACTTCCTTACCGGCATGGCGGTCGACCGCGAGGATCGGTCCGGCACTGACCAGGCGGGCGCCCTGAATGATGTTCAGGCCGATGCCACCGCAACCGAAGACCGCGACGCTGGCGCCGGGCGTCACCCGTGCGGCGTGGGTGACGGCACCGACGCCGGTGATGACACCGCAGCCGATGAGCGCCGCCTTCCAGAGCGGAAACTCCGGATCGATCTTCACCACCGCCGCCTCCGGCATCGTCGACAGCGAGCTGAAGGTGGAGACGCCGGCGTAGTGGCGGATGCTGTCGCCACGACTGTTGCGGAAGCGCGTGGCACCGTCGGGCATGAGGCCGGTGAAACGCATGGCCGTGCCCATGTCGCAGAGCGCCGGCCGGCCCGATAGGCAGTACTCGCACCTTCCGCAGGACGCGCGCCAGATCGGGATCACCGAGTCGCCGGGGGCGACGCTGGTGACGCCTGGCCCCACCGCCTCCACCACGCCCGCGCCCTCGTGTCCGAGGATGATGGGCGTCGGCATGGGCAGGTCGCCCTTCATGACGTGCAGGTCACTGTGGCAGACCCCGGCGGCCTTCATGCGCACCATCACCTCGCCGGCCTGCGGCGGCAGCACCTCGACCTCCTCGATGACAAGCGGCTTGGCGGATTCGTACAGGACGGCGGCGAGGGCGGTCGGCATGCGCCATGATGACGGCAGTCCCGGGGCACAGGCAAGCGCTTCGTGCGTTGCCCATGCGGAAAGCGCCACCCCGTGTCGCTTGCATTCACCGTCGACGCATTCATGGTGCGCAGCGCATGAGCCGCGAGCAGCCCAGCATCGCCATCCTCGGGGCCGGTTTGTCCGGTCTCGCCTGTGCGCGACTCCTGGCGCGAGCCGGCCTGCGCTTCACCCTCTACGAGGCGGCCGATGCCGTCGGCGGGCGCGTGCGCTCGGACCGGGTCGATGGTTTCATCCTCGATCGCGGCTTCCAGGTCTTCCTGCCGGCCTATCCGGAAGCGCGGCGCGTGCTCGATTACGACGGCCTCAAGCTGCGCCCCTTCTACCGCGGCGCCGAGATTTTTTACAAGGGCTCCTTCCACCTGCTCGCCGACCCCTTCAACCACCCCGGCGACGCCTTCCGCCACCTGGCCGATCCCTTCGTCTCCTGGCGCGACAAATGGGTCAGCCTGCTGCTGCGCAAGGAAACCTACGGCCTGCGCCGACCCGACCGCGGACTGCCGGACATGCAGACCCTGCAGCTGCTGCGCGACTTCGGCTTCTCCGAAGAGTTCATCGACCGCTTCTTCCGGCCCTTTTTCGGCGGTGTCTTTCTGGAGCGCGACCTGCGCACCTCGTCGCGCATGTTCCTCTTCCTGTACGCCATGTTCGGCCGCGGCGGCGCCGCCCTGCCCGCCCACGGCATGCAGGCCATCCCCGACCAACTCGCCGTCGCCCTGCCCCCCGGCTCACTGCAGTTGAACCGCCCCGCCGAGGCGGTGCGCCCCGGTGAGATCGTGCTCGCCGGCGGTGAGGTCGTGCGCGCCGATCACATCGTGCTCGCCACCAGCGAACCCGCCGCCGCCCGCCTGTTTCCCGAGGCCTTTGCCGAAAAACCCCGGCCGCCGCGCAGCACCACTTGCGTGTATTTCGAGACCGACCAGGCCCTGCCCGGCCGGCCCGTCATCCATCTCGACGGCGACGGCATCGGCCCGGTCAACAGCGCCTGCGTGCTGTCGCGCATCTCGCCAGCCTATGCACCGCCCGGGCGACAGCTCATTTCCGCCAGCATCCTCGGCGCGCCATCCAGCACCGATCTCGAGGATGTCGTGCGTGAGCAGATGGTGCGCTGGTTCGGCCCCGGCGCGGCCACCTGGCGCCACCTGCGCACCTGCCAGGTCCGGCAGGCGCAACCGGAATCACGGCAACTCTCGCTCGGCCAAGGCCCGCTCAATGCCCGCCTCGCCCCCGGGCTGTACCGCTGCGGCGACTACTGCGAGGATGTCTCCATCAACGGCGCCCTGCTCAGCGGTCGCCGCGCCGCTGAAGCCGTGCTTGGTGCCCTCGGTCAGAATACCGGCGAAGCCGCCGCGGCCTGAACCACCCGCCATGAATGGGCAACATGCCGGTGAAAAACCGGCCTGCCGGTTGAAGCCTTGCAAGAGTCCTCGCGTCCAACTCCCCGTGTCCACCCCCTTCCGGCCTCTGCTTGCCCTGCTTCTGCTCGCCGGGTCGCCGGCCGGAGCCGCGCAGTGCCTGGTCCTTGGCGACAGCCTGACCAAGGAATATGAAGTGGAGTTTCCAGCGCTCTACCCTGCCAATCCGGCGGCCTGGGCGGCACGCAACTGGGCGGAAATCCTGCACGAACACCGCCGCACCTGGTTCGATCTCGGTCGCTTCACCAGCTATGCCGATCCACGCCTGACCGGCCACGAGCACAACTGGGCCTTCCCCGGCGCCACCACGACGGAGATTCGCACGCAACTCGCCAACCCGCTGAATTTCTGGTGGCACCGGGAACTCGAAGGCCAGCTCGAGGATGCGGTCGAGCGCGTGGTCATCTTCGCCGGCGGCAACGATGTCGACAGCTACTACGGCAAGCTCTACGACGGCGAAGCGGCGGCCGCCCAACTCGCCGCGACGCGCGACAACCTGAAGTGGATGGTCGACTACGTGCGCAGCGTCAAGGCCACCCTGCCCATCGTGCTCGTTTCCGTGCCGCATCTTGGCTGCGCGCCGAAGGTGCAGGCGGAACATCCGACCGATCCCGTGAAAACCGCCCGGGTCACTGCCGCCCTGGACAACCTGAATGCCGAACTCGCCGCCTTTGCCGCCAGCCGCGGCATCGGCTTCGTGCCGGAGGTGTACGACCTGACCCGCCGGATGATCGCCGACCCCATCCGCATCGGCGGCCTGGAGTTTTACCGACAGGCCGATGCCAATGCCCGGGCACGTTACCTGTTTTCCGGCGATGGCTTTCACCCGGGCACCAGCGCCCAGGCCGTCATTGCCCAGGCGATTGCCGAGGCCTTTCGCGCCTGGCAACCCCTGATCGCACCGCTGTCGGATCGGGAGATCCTCGACGAGGTGCTCGGACTCGATCCCGACCTGCCCTTTCACGAGTGGATGGCGAGTCAAGGTGTGGCGGCCAACCGGCGCGGATTGAATGACGACCCGGATGGCGACGGCCTGGTCAATGCCCTGGAGTTCTCGCTCGCCGAGGGCGCGGCAGCCAAAGCTGCGCCTGGCCTGCTGCGACCGCAGCGTGAGCAGGACAAACTGCGCTGGTCCTGGCGGCCACGCGTCGAGGCCAGCGAATGGGCACCGCTGCGCGCGGAGCGCTCGACGGATTTGATCGACTGGCAGGCCGTTGACCCCGCTCTCATCACGCAGGACGAGGACGGCACCCAGCACCTGCGCCTGCCGCTGACCGGGCGCAGTTTCCTGCGCCTGCGACTGGACCGCTGAGGCCCGGTCGCCGGCGCGGCCTCACTTCGGCAGCATCGTGAAGTACTGCTCCTCGAGTTGCTTGACCTTGGCGCGCAGGGGTTCGAGCTGAGGCTGCAGCTTGGCGAGCTCGGCACGGATTTCGGCAAGCGTCGCGTCGCGGGCCGGCAGATCCTTTTCCGCGGCGGCGATGGCGGCCTCGGCGTCGGTCTTCTTCTTGCGGGTGCCGTCGAGGTCGGCCTGGGCCTTGGCGACTTCGGCCTTCTTGGCGTCGACCACCTGGGTGTCGGCCGCAAGTTTGGCCTGAGCTTCGGCCAGAACCTTTTCCAGCGGCGCCAGCCCGGCCTTGAGTTGGGCAAGGGTGTCATTCAGCGGCTTGGCCTTGGCGGCATGCTCCTCCTCAATGCCCTTGATCTGGGCCAGCTTGCCGGCATGGGCGCTTTCCTGGGCGGCCACCTCCTTGGCGATGCTGTCGCGCTGGCCGCGGAATGGCGCCGCCGCTTTGTCGGCAGCCGCCAGTTCCGCGCGGGCAGGCGCCAGCGCTTTCTCCGCCTGAACGGCGGCGGCCTGCTGGGCGGCCAGATCGGCGCGCACCTTGGCGGCGTCCTGACGCGCAGCGGCATGGGCCTGCTCGGCCTTGCCCCGGAGATCACGCTGGCTGCCCACACGGCCTTCCGCCTCCGCCATCTGCATGGCGGATTCGGTGGCCTTGGCTTCCAATTGTGCCAGTCGGGTGCGGGCCTCGGCGAGCGCCTTCTCCGCCTCGGCGGGGTTGCCCTGACCGGCCTTGGCGACCTCGGCACGCGCGGCCTGGATCGAACGGCCAATCTCGGCGATGCCGCTGCCGAGGTCGGTGCGGGCCTTCTCGGCCTGCTGCAGCTCACCCGTGCGCGCCGACAACGCGGCCTCGGCGGCCTGCACCGCCTTCTCCCGTTCCGGCAGCGCCGCCGCCAGTTCGGCAGCCGTCTTCTTGGCTGCGGCCAGGGCGGCCTCCGTGGTGGCCAGCTTGGCCTTGGCGGCCTGCACCGGCTTCTCGGCAGCCGCCAGCTTGCCAGCCACCTCGTTGAGCTTGGCCTTCAGGCCTTCGGCACGCTTGGCGATCTCCTCCGCCGCCTTCTTCGCCGCCGCCACGCCCTCGTCGCGTGTCTTCACCAGCGCCGCCAACTCAGCCTCGCGGGCGGCGATCTTCTGCTTCTGCTCGTCGGCCTGCGCCTTGGCAGCGGCGGCGGCGGCACGGGTGGGCTCGGTCGCCTTGACGACGCCCTCCAGTTCGGCCTTCAGACGGTTCAGTGTGGCGTCCTGCTGCGGCAGCACGCCGGCGGCCTCTGCCAGTGCCTTGCGCGAGGCCTCAAGGCGGGCCTGGCTCGCGGCCTTGCCCTCCTCGTTTTCCTTCTGCGCCGCAGTGTAGTCATTCACCTCACCCTCGAGCTTCGCCAGCTTCTCCTTCTCGGAGAGCACGCCGACATTGAACTGGGCGGCCTTGAGCACGGTGGGCAGCTGCTGGTGCACGGCCAGCTGCCTGCGGTGATCGGCGAGCACGGCCTCAGCGGCAGCCACCGCCGCCTTGGCGTCGCCCACCTGCTTCTCGGCGTCGGCCACGGCCTTGGGCAGATTTTCCAGGGCCTTCTTCAGCTCGGCGAGTTCCTTCTCCTTCGCCGGCTTGGCGGCCTTCAGGGCGGCCGCCTGGTCTTGAGCTGCCTTCACCCCCTTTTCGAATTCGGCCAGCGGCGCAGGGGCCGCCTCTTTTTGCAGGGACTGAATCTCCGCCGTCTTGGCGGCAAGCGCCGCGTCGAATTCCTTGACCTTGGCCTCGCGATCAGCGCCCTGGTAGGCGTCCTTGCGGGCGGCGAGGTCGGCCGCTTCCTTCTGCCTGGCCGGCAGGCTGGCCTGGCGCGCGGCAAACTGCTTGAGCGCTTCCGCCTGCGCCTGCTGCTTGGCGGCAGCTTCTGCCACCGCCTTGTCCGCGGCAGCCGTCTTCGCCGGCAGTTCCTTGAGCTCGGCTTCCACCAGGGTGGCACGCGCCTGGGCGTCGGCCACCTGCTTGCGGGCGGTCGCCAGCTTTGCCTCGGCGGCCTTGACACCTTCCACCGCCTTGGCGACGCCCGCCTCGCGTTCCGGCAGCTGCGCAGCCAGGGCCGCAGCCTGCTTCTCGGATTCAACGATGCGCTGGGCGATGAGCGGCGGATTGCTGGAGAGCTGGCCGACCTCGGTCATTTTTTCACCGACCGACCAGAGGCGGATCTCGCCGCGCCAGTTGCCGGAGATGGCCAGCTTGGAATCGTGATGGGCGACCACCTTGGTGACGATGTCGCCCTGGCTGGGGGCCTCGCCCTTCTTGTTGCCGTTGAGATCCCAGGCCCGGACGAGGCCGTCGTTGCCGGAGGACAGCAGCTGGCCGTCGGGGGTGAAGGACAGCGACTGGACACCGCCGCTGTGGGCATTCCATTCCTTGATCTTTTTGCCCTCGTTCATCTCCCAAACCATGATGACACCGTCGGCCGAGCCGGAGGCGAGCACGTTGGAGTCGGCGCGCCAGGCGAGGTCGTTGCAGGCGGTCTTGTGCTGGCCCAGGACGTAAAACTCGCCGCCATTGGAGGCCTCCCAGACCATGACGTTGCCGTTGCGGTCGCAGGTGCCGAGCAGAACACCATCGGGACTGAAAGCCGTGCCGAGCACCCATTCGGTGTGCTTGTTGATGACATACAGCTCGTCGCCGCTGGCGGTGTCGTACACCTTGACCTTCTTTGACGGACTGCCGATGACCACCTTTTTATGGTCGGGGCTGATGTCGGCGCTCATCACCTGGTCGAATTCGGCGCCGGCCTCGATGATGCGCTTGCCGGTCTTGACGTCCCAGACCACGGCATGGCCCATCTTGCCGCCGCGCCCGCCGCCCATGACGAGCAGCGAGCCGTTGCGACTGAAGCGCAGGCTGCGCGCATAGCCTTCCGTGTAGGGGAAGACCCCGGCGAGCTGGCGGCTCTCGGTGTCATAGAGCAGAATCTGCTTCACGCCGGCGATGGCGACCAGCGAAGTCCACGGACTCGCCGCCATGGCGGTGACGGCCGTGGTGCGCGGCGCCACCAGAACAGGTTCCAGCAGCACGTGCTCGGGCCGGGCGATCGGACCGTCGGGGCGACCGCTGGTGACGGCGACCGCCATGTCGACCTTGGGCTTGGTCGACTTTTTGGCGATGCTCGACTTTGTTTCCAGCAGACCGCCGCTGACCCAGGCAGCGAGGATTTTCAGTTCCTCGGCGTTGAGCGGTGTACCCTCCGGCGGCATGAAGGGTTCCTCCTTCTTCGCGCACGTGGTCCACAGCCGGCTGCCCTCGGGGTTGCCGGCATCGACCACCGCGCCACCGCCGCCGCCGGTCATGACCGCGCCGAAGCTGGTGAGATCGAGGTCGCCGCGCTTCTTGTCGGGGTTGTGGCAGGAGAAGCACTTGTTCTCCAGCAGCGGCTTGATGTGGTCCTCGTACGTGATCTTCCCGGTGTCCTGCGCGGCCGCGGAGGCCAGGGCGGAGAGGAAGAGAAGCGAGCAGCGGGTTTTCATGGGGGCTTGGCTTGGGGGGATCGTGGGGCACCGCGACCTCGGCACCGCGCAACGCTGCGGCGGTGGTGAGGCGACGGGCGGACGGGCGGTCGCCGGCGGGTCAGTGGTTGAAGTAAAACTCCTTCGAGTTCATCAGGGCCCAGAAAACGTCCTCCAGGGCCGGCTGGCGCTGGTCGGGCGCGGCAGCCAGGGTCTGCTGGATCGGCTGCCACTCCTTGTCGAGCGGCAGGCGGCCGAACACGCGCAGGTACAGATCCTCGACGATCTCGCGGTCGCTCTTTTTCGCCTCGATGAGCTTGGCCACGACCTTGCCCTGGCGAATGCGGTCGTTGACGGCGTCGCCATTCATCAGATGCAGCGCCTGTGACAGGGTGGGTTCCATCTTGACCTCGCAGGAACAGACCGACTCACGCTTGGCGCGGCCGAAGGTGGTGAGGAAGTAGTTGCTGACCGCACCATCGGCGATCTGCACCGCGCGCGCGCCGAGCGGCAGGCCCTGGAACTTGTTCGGCGTCTCGGTGATCTGCGAGATCGCGTCGAGCAGAACCTCGGCGCGCACACGACGCACCTGGGCGTGCGAGAAGTTCTTTTTGTCGCTGGCATTCGTCTCGTTGACCTTGGTGCTGCGCTGGTAGGTCATCGAGGTGCAGATATCCTTGACCAGCTTGCGCATGTCGAACTTGGAAGTGACCAGGTTCTCCGCCAGCGCCGCCAGCAGTTCGGGGTTCGAGGGCGGATTGGAGACGCGCACGTCATCGACCGGATCGACAATGCCGGTGCCGAAGAAGTGAGCCCAGGTGATGTTGGCGATGTTGCGCGCGAAGTAGGGGTTCTTCGGTGACACCAGCCATTCGGCGAGCACGCGGCGGCGGTCCTCGCCGGGCTTGAGCTCGGGCGTTTCGCCGCCGAGGAACTTCGGCTTCATCACCGCGTTGGTCACGAAGTGGCGCGATTCACCCGACTTGCTGTTGAAAATGATGACCTCCTGCGGGTCGTCGGTGTTCTTGCGGCCGATCTGGGAGAAGAAGGCCTTGAAGCCGTAGTAATCGTCCATCGTCCAGCGGTCGAACGGATGGTTGTGGCACTGGGCACACTGGATGCGCATGCCCATGAACACCTGGGCAACGTTTTCGGTCAGCTTCAGCTGGTCGAGCTCGGTCTGGTAGAAGTTCACCGGCGGGTTGGAGACAGTGCCACCGGTGGCGGACAGCAGCTCGACAACGATGTCGTCGAGCGGCACGTTCTTGGCGATGCGCTCCGACAGCCAGTTGTGGTACAGCAGGGCGTTTTTGTAGAAGGGCGGGCGGTTGTTGTTGCCGGGAATGTTGGAGCGGATCTGCAGCAGCTCGGCCCACTTCATCACCCACAGCTCGGTGAATTCCTTGCGCTGCAGCAGGCCGTCGACCAAGGCCTCGCGCTTGTTCGGGTTGGCGTCGGCCAGGAAGGCACGAACTTCATCGGGCTTCGGATACAGACCGACGACATCGATGTAGGCACGGCGAACATACTCCTCATCGGTGCAGATGCCGGAGGGCAGGATGCGCAGCTTGTGCAGGTTCTCGTTGACCAGGGTGTCGATGTAATTCGCCTCGGCGACCTTCGGCCGCTCATACTGGATCTTCTCGGGAATGACCAGCACCTGTGCGGTAACGCTGTAAACGTCGAAACGGGCCAGGATGAAGGCCGCGCCGCGCTCGGCCGAAGTGATCAGGCCATCGGCATTGACCGTCGCGGTAGGGTCGTTGTTCGACATGAACAGCGCCAGCTTGGTGACATCGCGGTCGGTGCCATCCGAGTAGGTGGCGCGCACGGTCATCTGCTGGCTGTTCCCCTGCCCTTCGAGCACCATCTGCTTGGGGTAAACCTCAATGCCGGTGACGGTGGCGACATCCTTGGCGTCAGCGGGCGCACCGCTGCCAATCCATTCCAGAATGGTCTGGTTGTACTGGGATTCCGGCGTGTAGCACTGGTTGCCTGAATGCGGCACGGCACCAACCGCCTTCTCCACGAGGGTGGACTCCTCAGGAATCGCCAGGTTGATGCGGCGACCCACCATTTCACGGGTCAGACGCACGTAGTCGCCCTGCGGGTCGAAACCAAACAGGCTGAGACGGAAACCGTCCTTGCCGCGGGCGGCACCATGGCAGCCACCGGCGTTGCAGCCGCCGCGCAGGAAGATCGGCATGACATCAAGCTGGAAGGAGACCGGTCGATCCTTGTGACCGCCGAGCACCTCGAGCGGGGCCTTGATGGTCTGCCCGCCGATGGAAGCCACCAGCTCGGTGCTGCCGCCATCAGCAAGGGGCTTGAGGATGTCGCCCTCCAGGCTCGCCAGCTTGGGGTCGGCCACGCGCAGGCCGGCAAAGCGGGTGACGTCGCGCGTGGTGGCGTCGGCAAAGGTCGCCATGACCACGACCTGATGCTGGTCGCGCTTGGTTTCGAGCGCGATCTTCTCCGGGAAGATCTCCAGCTTCTGGATCGAGGCAACGCGCGATGCGAGGTCGGCCTCGGCCTTCAACTCCTCCGGCGACTTGTGGCGCATGACGACGCCCTGCGGCCACTTCGCGCCCTGGGCGATCCAGGCCTTGACGAGTTCAATGTCAGCCGCGGGCAGCGGCCCGCCCTTGGGCGGCATGAGGTCATCGTGGTCGGCCGGCAGGATCAGGCGCTTGACCAACTCGCTCTCATCCGGTTTGCCGGGCACCAGGGCCGGACCGGTGTCACCGCCCTTGAGCAGCGCCTCGGCAGTGTGCATGAGCAGATCGCCCTTCACCTTGTCGGGATTGTGGCACTCGAGGCACTTGCTCTCAAGCACGGCCTGGACGCGGGCGAAGTCGACCGCGGCCGGCTCGGCAGAGGCGATGGGTGCAAGCAGGGCGGCGGCTCCCAGGAATCGGAGGGGGTGGAAACGTTGCATGGGGGCTGGGTGGTTTGGCGTACCTACGTGGGATGAAACAGATTTATCGCAGGCGGCTCACTTCCCGGCGGCTTCCTGCCGCAACTGTTCCAGTCGCGAAAGCGGCTTCGGAGCGGCCGGCTTGGCCTCGGCCTTGACCTCGGCTTTGACTTCAGCCACAACCGGCTGAGCGGGAGCGACCTTGCGCGGCGCGTCAATGCGCAGGGTCGAGCCAAGGGCGATGCGGTGGGTGGTGGTGCCGCCGGGCACGGGAATCTCGACACGGATGAAGAGGTTCGACTGCTTGCCAATCGGCGACTTGTCATCGGTCTTGACCGTGAAGCTCACCTCCTGGGTGTCCTTGGTGATCTTGGCGGGCTCGACCGGAATCGTGTCAGGAACACCCGTGATGGAAGCGACGGCCTCACCCTCGAAGGGCTGCAGGTGCTCAAGCTTGGCGACCATGACGGTCTCCTGGCCCTTTTCGACAGCCACCAGCGGAATCGCCGGCGCGTTCAGGTAGGCCGGGGCGGTGGTGATCTCGCAGAAGGGCGAGGCATTGTAGACGCGGCCGTTGCCGGCATCGGCCTCGCCCATGACGACGAAGTTCCACTTGCCGGCCGGGGCATTGGCGTTGGCGTCGAGCTGGAAGTAGCACTCGTCCTTGCCTTCCGGGATGGTCTGCTCGCCAAGCGAGCTGACACCGGAGGGTTTCCAGGTCATGAACACGCGGATGGGGGCCTTGAAGCCCTCCTTGCGCACTGCCTTGACCTTCACCTGAAGCATGCCGTTGTTGACGAGCGGCACGGCCGGTTTCTCGATTTCCAGGGCAAACGGCGCCTCCTCGACGACGGCGATGGGGAGCTTGTCCTGAATCTCCGTCAGGTAGATGACATTGCCATTGCGAACGACGTCGAATTCCTGGCGCATGCTGCCTATCGTCGCGACCTTGGGATCGGCGGACTTGAGGGTGACCGGCACGGCGGCATGGCCGAGTGGCGCGTCGGGCGCAGCTTCGAACATCAGCGGGATGCTGCTGTAATCCTTCGGCAGATCCTGGGTGACCAGCTTGACCCCCTGGGGCAGGCCGGGCGCCTCGAACTGGAAGTCGCCGCCGACGTTGCTGCGCACGATGTTTTCCAGAAGCACCATGCGGCCGCCGCGCGGCACGGCCATGAACTGGCGGTAGTGCGAGTCATTGACCGTGTAGTGCGGCGAAGAGAAGGCGAGCACCGGCTCGGAGTTGATGACCTCAACCCGGTACACGTAATTCGGACCGCCGCGCTCCAGGTGGTCGGTGATGCGCAGGAAGTAGTCGCCGTCCTCAGGCACATTGACCTTGAACTTGCTGTCCAGCCGGCGGCGGCCACCGCCGTCATCGTTGTTGGCCACGTTGCTCCCCTTGGCGTTGAGGATGTTCACCACGGAGTCCAGGGGTGAACCCAGCGCCTGTCCGAAGGTTTCGACTTCCAGCTGCTGCCCCTTCTTCAAGGTCAGCTTGAAGAAATCGATGTCGCCCGGCTGATCGATGACACCGTTGAAGGCGACGGACTGGGTCTTGGCATCGGAGACGGTGGCCTTGGCCAGCTCGTTGTTGGGCTCGGTTTCAAGCACGTTGTCGAAGTTGACCAGTCGAAAAACATTGCCCGAGGGGGCTGGTTCCTGAGTGTTGGAGAACAGGCTATAACCCTCAATGGCGGTTTCAGGCAGTTTCACCTCCTCCTCGAAGGCGCTGTCGTTCTCAATGAAACGCACCTTCTGGGTCGAACCCAGCCTGCCGCCGGCCGGATAGACCACATCGGGACGGCGGAAGCTGCCGACATGCACTCGGTAATAGTAGTTGCCACCGCCACGGTAGGAAGAGTCGCGGACCATGACGTAGTAGTCGCCGTCGTATTCGGCGACGAAGGAGCAGTAGCCGTCCTGACGGAACAGGATGGTGTCGTCGGAGAAGGCCTTTTCAAAGCGGTCCTTGTCGAGGATGGCCACATAGGGATCGAAGATCGTGTAGCCGAGTCGCAGTCCCTCGACCTCAAGGCTGATGCGCTGGCCCTTCTTGGCCGAGATCTTGAAGTAGTCGACGTCCTCATTGGTGATCACACCCTCAAGCGTGCGGTTGAGTTCGGTGGCCTGGGCGGCGTCGAACTCGCTGTTCGGCTCCTTCTCCTCAACCACCGGGAAGGGGCCGACGAAGAACTGGCGGCCATGAGAGACGCCGGAGCGGGTGCGGACACGGAACAGGTGGTTGCCAAGGCGGGTGTCCGGAGCGACCTGCAGGGTCAACTCGACCCGGTTGTTCTCAACCTTGTCGACGCTCTTCTGGGTGAAGCCGGGCGTGGCAAAGATGAGGCTCTCAAAGTCGGCAAGACGGCTTCCGGCAAGCACAACCTTCAACTCCGACCCACGCTGCGCCCCGCGCGGGGTCGTGCTGCTGAAGTCGGGATAGGCGGCAAGCGCCTGCAGGGTGGCGGCGGCGAGCAGGGCCGATACAAGGAGGAGTTTGGACATGGCGATCAAGGGTTACAGACTAACTACGGAGATGGGGCGGCGTCTTGTTGCAGGGAATGCGCGGAGCCCGCCCGGGCGCGCGGCAAACGGAGAGGGGCGGTGTGGCTGCCACACCGCCCCGGATTGGGAAGTCAACGAAGGGATCCGGTCAGGCGATGACCTCACTGAGAATGCGACCGCCGTTGACGATGTCGATTGGACGCACGCCATCGGCCATGATGCGCTTCTCGGCGTTGATGCCGAGCATGCGATACATGGTCTTGGCCAGATCCTCCGGACCCACTGCATCGCGGTCGGGCTCGCCACCGAGCGGATCGGAGGCGCCATGGATGTAACCTTCCTTGACGCCGCCGCCGGCGAGGGCGACCGAGAAAACACGCGGCCAGTGGTCGCGACCGTTGGTGCCGTTGATCTTCGGCGTGCGGCCGAACTCGGAACTGACCATGACGAGGGTGCGCTTGAGCATGCCACGCTCGTCAAGGTCGCGGATGAGGCGGGCAAAAGCCTGGTCGAAATTCGGCGCCTGGCCGTCGAACGAACCCTTGATGTTGGAATGGTGGTCCCAGCTGCCGTAGTTGACCGACACCATGCGCACACCAGCCTCGACGAGGCGGCGGGCGAGCAGGAAACGCTGGCCGGCGGTGTTGCGGCCGTATTCATCACGCAGCTTGTCGGTCTCCTTGGCCAGGTTGAAGGCCTCGCGCGCCTGGCTGCTGCTGACCAGGCCATAGGCGGCCTGGTAGAAGCTGTCCATGGCGTCGATGGCGTCGGACTTTTCCACCGTGCGGAAGTGCTCGTCAACCACGCTCAGCAGCGAGCGGCGGCGGTCAAAGCGCTTGTCGTCGATCTCTTTCGGGCTGAGCAGGTCGCGCACCGCGAAGTTGCGGTCGGCGGGATCGCTGCCGAGAGCGAAGGGACCGAAGGCGCTGCTCATGTAGCCGGTACCCTGGTCGGGGGCGAAGACGTTCGGCACCGCCACATAGGGCGGCAGGTTGTTGCGCGAACCCTGCTCGTGGGCGATCACCGAACCGAAGCTCGGGAACTTGATCGCCGGGCTCGGGCGGTAGCCGGTGAACATGTTGTGGGTGCCGCGCTCATGCGCCGCCTCGCCATGGGTCATGCTGCGGATCACCGTCAGCTTGTTCATGATCTTGGCGATGTTCTGGAACTTCTCGCCGACGTATTCGCCGGGGATCGAGGTCTTGATCGGCGTGTACGGGCCGCGGTAGTCCGGCGAGGCGAAGGGCTTCGGATCCCAGGATTCATGCTGGGCCATGCCCCCCGGCAGGTAGATGTGAATGATCGAGTCGGCGATCGGCTTGAAGGTCTCGACATCAGGGATCGCCTGAGCCGCCTGCAGCCTGAGCAGGTCGGGAAGGGTCAGGCCAAGGCTGCCGGCAAGGCCGACGTGGAGGAAGTCGCGACGGCTGACTCCGGAGCGGAGATCGGGGTGGTTGCCTTCGCAATGGGGGTGCATTTTCATGGGGTGGAGGGATCGGGTTCGCGGTGAATTACGCGCGCCCTGTGACCTTCTTGCAGTGAAAATCAATGCAAAAATGCGGCCCCCTGCCGATTTCGGGTTCCCTGGGCACCTCAGGGTGCCACCGCCGGAGGCACCGACTACGGACGTTTCAGGGCCTCGATCAAGTCACCTCCAGGCGCTGCCTCCGCTGACGGCAACAACTCGGGCACTACCGAGACCGGCACGGATGCCTCCGGCCCCGCCTCGCGAGCCGGAGCGACCAGATGATTCAAAACGGCCAGCCCGATGGCCCCCACGGTGAGCAGCACCAAACCGGCCAGACGTCGCTCCACCCGGCGCACGGCCGGGTCCGCACGCAGGGGCACCAGAACTTCGGGGGACAACGCGTCGTTCACGGCGGAGTGTCGGTAACGAGGGGTTGCGGCTGGTAGGCGGCGGCGAGATCCACCTTGAAGCGCCAGTTCAAAACTTCATCGGGCTGATCGGCGACCTTCTTGAAGCTGAGCGTGACAGCGCAGTCCTCGCGGCGCAGGCGCACCGGCATCTGATAGCTGACGGTCATGCTGACAGGATCATAACGGGCCGGCACCACCCCGAGGCCGGCCACGCGCAGGCGCACCGACTCCGGAATCACACTTCCCAAACGCTCCAGCTTCGCCTCGATCCTCGGCAACCGCTCGCCAATGACCGCGTCAGGCGCGGGCGAAAGTTCGATCAGCGCCCGGCCCTCGGCATCCTTGGCATCGGCGAGCAGGAAATGGCTGGAGGCGACATCGCCACGGCCGCGAAAGCTGGTGGCCAGCTTGAAGTTGGCATCGCTCTCGCCGTGGATGATGAAGCGGCCGAGTTTGGCCATGGGGCTGTCCCAAGTCACCTTCTGCGAGTTGACCGTGACCAGAGCCTCATAACCCGCCTGCAGGCCAGCCGCGGCGATCGCCTCATCAAAGATGCCAAAGGGATAGGCAAAGCTTTTGCAGGGCACCCCGAGGTTCTGCTCGAGGAAGCTCTTCGACTCCTGCAGCTCGGCCAGCACCCAGGCCTGCTGGGCAGCGGCGTCGCGCCCGCCCTTGCGGGCACGCAGGCTTTCGTGCGAGACGCTGTGGCTGCCGACCTCGCAGCCGTGCTGCATCATCTCGCGGACCTGCTCCCAGGTCAGGCTGCGACCGCCGATGTTGACGTACTTTTTGTACAGATAGAGGGTGAAGGGAAAGCCGAACTCCTTGAGCACCGGGAAGGCATGCTGGTACACCCCCTGCCAGCCATCGTCCATGGTGATGACAAAGGCCTCCTCAGGGATGTTTTTTTCGCCGCGCCGCCAGGCCAGGACATCACTCAAAGGAATGACCGGGATGCCGGAATCCTTGATCGCCTGCATCTGGCTGCGGAACTTGTCGGCGGCGATGATCATCGGCGAACCGCCGCGCTCGCGGAAGTCGTGGTAACCGAGGATGGAAACCACCGAGGACTTGTTCAGCTCAAACGGTTCGGCCTTGGGGACGATGTCCGCCTCGGTGACCAGATCAAAGGCTGCGGCATCGAGCAGGCGCCTTTCCATGGCCAGTTGTTCCGGCGTCAACTCCGGCTCAGCCGGCTTGGGCGGCTCCTGCACCAGCCCGGCAGCCTTGGCCAGTCGGTCAAGCTTGTCCTGGGCACGCTTGCACGACACCGGCAGCAGGGCCAGCAGGCAGAGGGCGGCGATCCAGAGTCTCATGGGAGGTTTCATAAAACGCCCGGCGACCGATGGCAAGCGCGGGTCTCTCCCCTGCCCGGCTGGCCGAAAACAAAAAACCCCGGCGGAATCCGCCGGGGGTGAAAGAGGAATCAAGCGATCACTGCTTGGTGATGATGTTCGACGTGTGGTTGCGGACTTTGGCGGTGAAGCCCGATACCTGAAAGTATTGTGTAGCAAGACTCTGAACGACACCGGTTGTGGTGTTAAGATAAACCGTCACGGTCAAGTTGTTGGTGGGACTCTTGTCTGCATCCGTGAAGACCAGAGAAGTCGGACGGCTATCTCCCTTGAGCGGAATCTTGCGCCCATGGAAGGTCATCTCGCGCAGGTTGGACGAGATGGTGAAGTTGACAGTCGAACCGTTCGGAGGAACACCCGAGGGCTCAGGCGTGGCGCCCGCTAGCATGGTCAAAACCGCCGAGTAAGTCCCTGCGGTGTTGCCAGCCGTGGCAAAGAGCGGATCCAACTGAATGGGCCCCGGCATGTCAAAGCCGCCGGAAAGAATCGGATCCCCCTTGACCAGCGGCGGAATCAGCAGGTGCCCGAACGCATAGGGCGTCGTTAGTTCGTCATTCTCCAGCTGCACGAAAGCACCGTTGATCACAATCTTGCGATTGATTTTTTTGCCCGAGACGGTGTCGGAGATGTTGAGCGTCACCGTGATCAGGCCAGTCTTGGGATCGACCTTGCCGGAAAAAATCTTCGCCCAGTTCGATTCATTGAGGACCGACTCACTGCCAGCGGTCGAGGCGACGCGGAAGGTGTTTTTCAGGGTCAGTCCGAGGCTGGTCGGCAGAAAATCCTTGTAGGTGACCGGGGAAAGACCGTCAAAGAACTCGATCTCCAAGACATTATCGGAGCCCAGGCCAAGCAAATCGCGCAGTGTCTCCCCGCTGCCCGGCGCCTTCCACTCAACGACGCTCGCGTCAAAGCTGGCGTCGAAGCCGTCGCGGTAGCTCTTGTCCTTCGCGTTCGGCGATTTCGCCCAGCGGGCCGAACCATCCCCGTCGGCGACATGATACCAGTCATCGCCGCGGTCGGTGAGGCGGAAGAAGGC
This sequence comes from Prosthecobacter sp., assembly GCA_036846165.1. GTDB lineage: Bacteria > Verrucomicrobiota > Verrucomicrobiia > Verrucomicrobiales > Verrucomicrobiaceae > Prosthecobacter. Next base: position 10,385 of record DAIUCN010000054.1, on the reverse strand, counting down.
TGTGAAGTAGCTGCCGGCGGTCTTGTGCACGCCGAAGAAGAAGCGGTAGCTGCCGTCCTCGGAGGGGCGGGCGCTGGCGGTGAACTTGGTGCCGTCGGCGAGCGTACCCTTCACCGACATGACGCCGTCGGGCTTGATCGTGGCCGAGCCGATGGTGGCACCGCCGGGCGGGGTTTCGTCGCCGTTGTTGACGGCGTCATGAAAGGCCATGCTGAACACCCCGGCCCAGGGGCAGTCATCGGTCTTGGCCTTGTAGAAGCGCAGGCGCGAGGCGCTGTCCTCAAGCTGGACGAAATCGCCGCTGAAGTTGGGCAGCAGGGCACTGCCGCCAACGCTGAAGGAACCGTCATCGGCGATGATGAGCGATAGCTTCAGCTCGAGTCCCTCCTTGGGCTTGACGACGTCGAGGTCGGTCAACTCGGCGGTGGTGTTGATCTCGTCGAAGCTGAGCTGGCTCTTGAACTTGTAGCTCTTCTGATCCTTGAGCAGCAGCGCCCCGGAGAGCGAGCCCTTGCTGGTCACCGTGAAATCGATGCGGCCGGCTGGATCGCCGCTGGTTTCCTCAACGAGCAGCCCCTGGTAGGTGCCGGCGAAGGGGGTGAAGGTGTCTTGGGCGGCGAGCGGAGCGCCGATCAGCAGCAGGCCTGCGGCCAGATTGCGGGACAGGAAACGAGGGAGAAGGAGTTTCATGGGCGCGCCAAGAGTGGCAGAAAACCACCCATGGTGCAACCCACTCGCGAGCTCGTTGCAATATAATCTCTAGAAGAAGCACTGGGGCGCGAGGCCTCAGGCCTTCCAGACCTTAAGCAGGGCCTCGGCCATGTCGGCGGGCGAGTCGGCAACGGAAATGCCGCACTCGGCGAGGATGCGCTTCTTCGCCGCGGCCGTGTCATCGGCACCGCCGATGATGGCACCGGCGTGGCCCATGCGGCGGCCGGGAGGGGCGGTGGCGCCGGCGATGAAGGCGGCGATGGGCTTCTTGCAATGCTCCTTGGCCCAGAGGCCGGCCTCGACCTCGGCGGTGCCGCCGATTTCGCCGATCATGATGATGGCCTCAGTCTCGGGGTCCTCGTTGAACATCTTCAGCACGTCGAGATGGCTGGTGCCGTTGACCGGGTCGCCGCCGATGCCAACGCAGGTGCTCTGGCCGTAACCACGGGTGGTGAGCTGCCAGACCGCCTCATAGGTGAGGGTGCCCGAGCGGCTGACAACGCCGACGTTGCCGCGCTTGTGGATGTAGCCGGGGGCGATGCCAATGCGGCAGCCACCCTGGGACTTGTCGCCGCGGCCGGGCGTGACCACGCCGGGGCAGTTCGGGCCGATCAGGCGGGTCTTGCTGCCCTTCATGGCGGCCTTGACCTTGATCATGTCATTGACCGGGATGCCCTCGGTGATGGCGACCACGAGGTCGAGGCCCGCATCGACCGCCTCAAGGATGGCGTCGGCGGCGAAGGGTGGCGGCACGAAGATCGCGCTGACCGTGGCACCGGTCGCACGCGCGGCCTCGCTGACGGTGTCGAACACCGGCACCTTGTGGCTGCCGTGATCAAAGGTTTGGCCGCCCTTGCCGGGGGTCACGCCGGCCACGAGCTGCGTGCCGTAGTCGAGCGAAGCTTTGGCGTGGCGGGAACCGAAGTCGCCGGTGATGCCTTGGACGAGGATGCGGGTATCAGTGTCAACGAGGATGGCCATGGGGGTGGGGCGGTTTTCTGTGGGCGTGAATCGCGGAGGCGACCGGAACGGCGCGCGCCATCATAGGAGCCGGTGCCGGCGCGTCAAGGACGGTCGGTGATTCCCTGGCGGAAAGAAGCTGCAGAGGTGGTCCGTAGTGTGGCGGACCCCCGTCATGACCCCGCTTCGCACCAACTGCAACGGCCTCGGCCGCCGCGACTTCCTTCAAACCGGCTTTGGCGCCCTCGGCGGGCTCGCCTTCACCGACCTGCTCGCGCTGCGCGCCCAGGCGGCGCAGGCGCGCGGCAAATCCAGCCCCGACCAGATCAATTGCATCCTGATCTGGCTCGACGGCGGTCCCTCGCACTACGAAACCTTCGATCCGAAGCCGGACGCGCCCAAGGAAATCCGCGGCGAGTTCAAGTCGATCCCCACCTGCGTGCCCGGCGTGCACTTCTGTGAAACCCTGCCGACGCTGGCCAAGACCTTCGACAAGTTCACGGTCGTCCGCTCGATCTGCCACAAGGATCCCAACCACGGCGGCGGCAATCACTACCTGATGACGGGCGCACCGACCCCGGTGCCGGTCGGCTGCGGCGCCTTCGTCAGCTTCCATCCCTCGTTCGGCTCCATGGTCTCGCACGAACGCGGCGTGCGCGGCGGTCTGCCCGCCTACATGAGCCTGCCGAGCGTCTCGCGCTCCGGCGGCCCCAACTTCCTCGGTGCCCAGCACGCGCCCTTCGTCATCGGCGGCGATCCCAACAGCAAGTCCTTCCGCGTCCGCGACGTCGCCATCCCGCCGGACCTCAGCGAAGGCCGCGCCCTCGGCCGCAACCAGCTGCGCGCCTCGCTCGACCGCCTGCGCCGCATCCCCGACCTCGCCGCCGAGGACCCGACCGTCGGCTTCGACCAGTTCTACCAGCAGGGCATGGAACTCGTCACCTCGCCCACCGCCCAGGCCGCCTTCGACCTCTCCAAGGAACCCGAGCACGTGCGCAAGATTTACGGCGAAAACGACTTCGGCCAGCGCCTGCTGCTGGCGCGCCGCCTCGCCGAGGTCGGCGTCTCGTTCACGGTCGCCTACTGGGGAGGCTGGGACCATCACCGCGGCATCTTCAAGACCTTCAAGGACGGCTACGCGCAGAAGCTCGACCAGGGCCTCAGCGGCCTGATCACCGACCTCGACCAGCGCGGCATGCTCGACAACACCCTGGTCGTCTGCCTCGGCGAGTTCGGTCGCACCCCCAAAGTCAACAAGGACGCCGGTCGCGACCACTGGCCGGGCGCGATGAGCGTGCTCATGGCCGGCGCCGGCATCCCCGGCGGGCAAATCGTCGGCGCCACCGATCCGAAGGGCTACTACGCGGCGGAGAACATCTATTCGCCCGAAGACTTCGCCGTGTCGCTGTACACCAAGCTCGGCATCGATCCCCATCAGATGCTGCACACCGCCACCGGTCGCCCCGTGCAACTGGTCAACGGCGGCAAGCCGATCAAGGAGCTCTTCGTGTGAGCCTCCCCCGCCCCGCCCTGAGCCAGCCACTGCGCGCCGCCGTCCTCGCCCTCTGCGGGATCGCTGCGCCGCTCGCCGCCGAACCGCCGAAGCTCGATTCGCTGTTCCCCACCGGCGGCCGCGCCGGCACCAGCTTTGCGGTCGCCGGCGGCGGTCGCGTCGACGACGCCCGCCTGGTCAGTCCGACCCCCGGGCTGATCTTTGTGCCGACCGGCAAGAAGCGCGAGTGGCAGGCCCACATCGAAGCCGGCACGCCCGCCGGCCTGCATCTCGTGTACGCGATCAACGCCGAGGGCGCCTCGGCGCCGCGCTGGTTCAGCATTGGCACGCTGCCGGAGCTCGCCGAAACGGAACCCAACAACGAGGCCGGCAAGGGCATGGCTCTTGACAAGCTGCCGGTCTGCCTCAACGCCCGCCTCGACCCGGGCGGCGATGTCGATCACTTTCACATCGACCTGAAGGCGGGGCAGCCGCTCGCCGGCCGGGTGGAAGCCTATGCCCTCGGCAGTCCGGTCGACATCCTGCTGCACATCCTCGACGCCGCCGGCACGCGCATCTTCACCGCCAGCGACGGCCGCAACCTCGATCCCGATTTCGTCTTCACCGCCGCCAAGGCGGGGCGACACACGATCCAGATCGCCGGCTTTGTGCATCCACCGCAGGCCAATGTCAGCTTCAGCGGGGGCTCCACCACGGTGTACCGACTCCACCTCAGCAGCGGCCCGCTCGTGCGCCATGCGCAACCGGCCGCCATTGCCGCCACCGGCAAGACCGCGCTGCAGCTCAGCGGCGTCGGTCTCGACGCCAAGACCTCCGCTCACAGCGCCGAAGCGCCGGCAGGCGCCCAGCCGGGCGAAGTCGTGCTGCTGCAGCCGCCCCAGGCCCTGCAGCCCCTGCAGGTACGGGTTGCCACCACGACCCCGCAGCTGGAAAAAGAACCGAACCAGGAACGGGAACAGGCCACCGCGGTGCAGCCGGGCGTCGTCGCCGGCCTCATCGCGAGCCGCGGCGACATCGACCGCTTTGCCGTGACCTTGAAGAAGGGCGACAAACTGCAGGCCAGCCTCTGGGCGCGCCGCCTTGGGCTGCCGCTCGACGCCGCATTGCGAGTGGAAGATCCCGAGGGCAAGGTGCTAAGCGAAGTCGCTGACGTTGGCGAGGAAGCCGATCCGACCCTGAGTTGGACCGCCGCCGCCGACGGCGTTTACCAGATCGTGGTCAGCGATCAGTTTCAGCTCGGCGAACCCGACGGTCACTATGTGCTCGAAATCGGCCCGGCACAGCCCGGTGTCGAGGCCCTGCTGACCGATGCGAAACCGATCACCCTGGAGCGCGGCAAAACGGCCTCGCTCAAACTCACGGTGAAACGGCTCAACGGTCACAAGGAACCGCTCGTCCTGCGCGTCGCCGGCCTGCCGGCCGGTGTGCATGCCGCGGAGGTCGCGGTGCCGGAAAAGGGCGGCGAGGTCGAACTCAAGCTGCAGGCCGCCGCCAATGCGCCTCCCGGCGGAGCGCTGGTGTGCCTGCAGGTGTGGAGCGCGGGCGACCGCCCCCGGGTGCAACCCGTGCTCGCGCCGCTGCGCGGTGAGGATCGCCGCGGCACTTCGCTGCTCGATCACGCGGAGACGCTCTGGCTGCAGGTGCGCTGAAAAGGCCGCCGCGAGAGCGGCGCGTCAGAGTCTTTCGGGAAGGTAGCAGTCCGGGGCTGGTGGCCGGGCACGCGCCCTGCGACGCAGGGCCTCGCGCAGCCCGCCGACCACCTCGCCTGCCTGGGGCGTGCCGGCAAGATTGACATGTTCACCCGGATCGAGTTCGTGATCATAGAGCTCGGTGCCTGCTTCACCCTCGTTCCATTCGGTGTAACGCCAGCGTGCGGTGCGCAGGCTGCGCCCCATGATCGGCCGGCCGTCGCCCGGTCGCAGAATCTGGGTCACTGCCGCCTCGCGCCAGTCCGCCTCCGGATCGTCGAGCAGGGGACGCAGGCTGCGCCCTGCCAGGTTCTGCGGTGGTATCAGGCCGCAAAGATCGGCGAGGGTTGGGTAGAGATCGACCAGTTCCACCACACGGCGGCAAACCCGGCCGTTGCCTCGCGCTCCGGGCATGCGAATGAACAGCGGCGTGCGCGCCGATTCCTCGAACAGCGTGCGCTTCTGCCAGACGCCGCCGTGCTCGCCGAGGTGATAGCCGTGGTCGCTCCAAACGACGACGATCGTACGCTCCGCCAGTCCCTCCCGCTCCAGCGCATCGAGCAAGCGGCCGATCTGGGCGTCGACAAAGGACACGCAGGCGCGGTAGGCCTGCAGGGCCTGGCGGCACGTCGCCTCATCGAGACCGTAGTGCGGCGTTGGGTTGTTGTGGGCGAAGGCCGCCGCAGGAATGTCGGCACGGTCATCGGTCGGCGCTTCCGGCAGGCGCACGCCGTCGAGCGGATGCAGGTCAAAGTACCTCTTCGGCGCCACGTACGGGGTATGCGGCCGAAACAATCCGACGCCGAGGAAAAATGGCCGGCTGCCCGCCTCGCCCAGAAAACGCATCGCTTCGCTGACGCTGAGTCCGTCGGTCTGCTCCTCGTCCCTGCCCTCCGCCGCCAGCCAGCTCAGGGCCGCGCTGATCTTCTTCTGCGGTGTCGGATTCGTGATGAGGGCCTCATCGGCGACATCGCGTCCCTTGGGATTGTGCACCCAGTTCCAGGAAGCGGGATCGTCGAGGCCGTTGGTGCCAATGCCCGCAGGCACATCGTAGTGGTAGATCTTGCCGATGCGCCCGCTGGTCCAGCCGCCGCGACGGAACAACTGCGGCAGGGTGACGTGATCGGCGGCGTTGTCGCGAAAGTGCCGGTCGAGATCGTAGACCTGCAGCCGGTCCGGACGCAGGCCGGTGAGCACCGAGGCGCGGCTCGGATTGCACAGCGGGATCTGGCAGTAGGCGCGCTCAAACAGCACCCCGGAAAACACGCGAAAAAACTTGATACACCGGATAAAAAATCCTGAAAAGGGTTGGGTTTGAAAAAACCCGCCTTTGGGAAAAGGGTCAGGGGGTGCGGGAGTTTTTGGCGGCGGTGGCGGCGAAGGCGGTGAGGGCGTGCTCGGTGAGCTCGGCGGCGCGGCCGGGGGGGAGGTCGGCGAAGAAGGCCGAAAGGGTACGCTCGAGCTGGTCGGCGCTCTTGCTGGCGGCGATGATGCTCCGGAGGGGCGCATAGCGACCACGGAAGGCGGCGGCGAGCGGGACGGCGGCGCGATCGGCGAGGGCGTCGAGCTGAGCGTTGGTGGGCTGCTCCAGACGGCGGAGGATGGCGTCGGCATCGGCGGCCATGGGGTCGCCGGCGGCGAAGGCGCTGAGCTGGAAGGGGTTGGCCGGCGCGGCGGCGCGCTGCAGGGGTAGGCCACTCATCTTGTTGAGCAGGGCGATGCCTTCGTCGGTGACCTCGAGGCCGGCCTTGCGGGCGGTCTCGAGGAAAGCGCCACGGTCGCGCAGCTCGGCGGCGGTGTCGGTGGCGACCTGGAGCTCGGCGCGGCCAGGCAGGCCGTTCATGCGCAAAAAGGGTGCGATGATGTCGTTGTTGACGGTCTCGGCAAGGCTGGCGAGGTCGAAGGCCTCAATGGAGCCCTGGACGTTTTCTTGCACCTCGGCCTGGGCGCCACCGAGGCCGCCGGCTTGGGCGGTGACGGTCATGCTCTGGCCAAGGATGAGCTTGGAGAGCTCGCCGTTGGCGAAGGCCTGCATGCGCTCGAAGGCCTCGCCGTGACTGGTGGTGTTGACCGAATGGATGGCGATGTCGGTCTCCTTGGAGACGACGAGGCCAAAGAGACGGGTGGCAGCCGAGAAAGCGCGGGTGAGGGTGGACTTGGAGCCGGTGTCGCTGGTGTCGTAGCGTCCAACAATGAAGGGCGCGCCGTAGCGATCGAGGAAGCGGACCCACCAGTCGCGATCCATGACGGCGAAGAGCCACCAGAAAAGGGCCGCGCGCATGGGGCCGCCCCAGTTGTCTGGGATGTTGGTGAGGAGGTGGCCGCGATGGGTGACGTAGCGGTTGGGATGGTCGGCCAGGTCGATCTTGGTGCCGGTGCGCTGGCCATGGGTCTCATCGGCCAGCCAGAGCTTGAGGGTGCCTCCGGTGAAGTCGAGGAGATGGTAGGGGACCGGCACAAACTCGGCCGGAATGTAGCTGAGACCAAAAGGGTTGGCCGGCGCGAGCTTGTAGGACTGCTCGAGGACGGCGACCGGGTAAAGGTGGCCGTTCAAGAGGTGATTCATGGCGACGGTCATCCAGCCGCGCGTGCGCAAGAGGACCTGGGCGGCGCGGGCGGCGGCGACGTCGGCCGGGTTCTCGTCATCGGCGGCGACGATGTTGAGGGCCTTGGTGAGGACGTTGAGCTTGCGCTGGTTGACGAGGTTCTGGGTGTGCGCGTGGCCCAGGATGATCTCGCGGTAGAGGGCGAAGAGTTCGAGGGTCTCGCCGCCCTCGGCCTGGCGGAGAATGCTGGCGATGCGATCGGCGGTGATGGACTGGGCGAGGCTGGGCGGCTCACCGAAAGCGGTGCCGACAGTCTGGCGGCCCTCGGGGACGCGGCGGACGAGTTTGCGGATGGTTTCGAAGAAGCTCATGGCTGGATGCGGGAAAGGGTCAGTGAAGGTCGAGGGTGATCTGGCGGGGCTTGATGGGACGGGCCCAGCAACAAAAGCCGACGGCGTCGGGCGCGATCAGCCCGACGAGGACGTTGATGCCCATGGAAACGCCGAGGGCGATGTCGTAGACCTGGGCGAGCCAGGCGCGGCGCGGAATGGCTTCCAAAAAGGGTGAGTCCTCCCAGCCCTCGGTGAGGTAGACAGGGCAGAAAAGGAACCAGCCAGCGGCGGTGATGGTGTAGGTCTTCAGCATGACCAGGCGGGCTTGGCGGTTTCGAGGTCGTCCTCTTCCTCGGCGGTGATGTTGAAGCGGCTGCGGGTGCGGCCGGAAAGAGAGCCGATGGGGGCGGCGGCGGCCTCGGCGGGGCCGGTGTCATCGAGGGCGTCGATGGCGAGGGCGAGGGCGATGAAGAAGTCGGCATGGCTGCCGTCGGCCTCGACGGCGGCGGTGTAGGTGCCGGCCTCTTTGGTCATCTGGCGGAGGTCGCGTTGGATCCAGGTGGCGCGCGGCAGGCGGAGGCGGTTGTCCTGGGCGGCCATCTCGACGCGGGCGCAGGCCCGGGTTTTGAGGGTCATGGACTCGCCACGGTACTGGACCTTGGAGCCGAGGACGGAAAGCTGGACGCGGACCAGGCGGGCGAGGGCCTTGCGGACCTCGGCGGCGAAAAAGCGTTCGTTGGAGGCGTCGAGGTTGACGACGCGTAGACGCTTGCCGCGGCGGACGAGCTCTGCGCAGATCATGACGAGGACGCCGGTGGTGACCTCGGGCTTGTCGGTCTTCCAGCGGGCGGCGAGGCGGACGGCGTTGTCGAGGCCATCGCGCTCGACCAGGGCAATGGCGGTGGGGTTGGAGGTCTTGCCGGTGGTGGTGCCAAGGTCACAGCCGAGCGCGAGCGGGCCGTCGCCCACGATGTCGAGGACATCGAGCGGGAAGGCCTTGGCGATGGTGAGGGGGCGGCTCATGCGAAAAGGGTGAGGGCCTCGGTGATGTCGAGCTGGCGGCCAGGCTGGGGGTCGCGCATGGCGCGCTCGATGTCGGTGATGGAAAGGGCGGCACTGCCGCCCTTGATCCAGCGGAGGGCGTAGTTGCGATCCCAGGCGGTCTTGTCGTAGGCGGCGGCGCGGTGTTCCTCGGGGGTGACGATGGCGCGCGTGGTGTTGTCGTACAGCTTCACGCCGGCGAGCTGGGCGTCCCAAGCGTCGACGCGGTGGACACGGATGCCGGCTTGGCTGGTGTAGTAGTTGCCGCGGGCGTTGGGGGTGTACTCTTCCTCGCCGGATCGAGGCGCGAAGAGTTCCCATGAATAATGCTTGTCATCCGGCGCCGGAGTGGTGATGGCGAGCAACCGAAACTGAGGGTTGCTGTTCATGAAGGGCTCGACCGCCTCGAGGACGTCCTTGAGCTCGGGCATGCGGCTGACCTCATCGAGCCAGATGTCGCCCGTCCAGCCGACGGCGGTGGAGGGGTTCGGAGCGATGACTCGCGACCGGCTGTACGTGGTGTTGGAATGGTAGATGCGCGTTTCGAGCTTCTGGGCCTCGAACACCTCGGAAAGGGTGTCGAGGTCGTTGGGATCAAACTCGAGGGCGCGGCCGTTTTCGGTGGCGTAGGTGTGCAGCTCCTGTTTTTGGGCCTCGCAGGCCAGGCGATAGGCGGCCAAAACTTTCTGCCAGACCTCGGCCTCCTTGCGAATGAACTCGGCGGCCAGGGCCACGGAGGCGGAGACGAAAAACGAGCTGAGGCCCGGCACCATCATCATGCGGCGGAGGGCCTTGCAGGCGGCGGTGAAGGACTTGCCGGCCTGGCGGCGCCACAGCCAAAACTGGATGCCGGTCTGGTCATCCCAGAAAGGATCCTCGGCATAGGTGCGGAGCTTGATGAGGGGATCAGACATGGCGGAGGGCGGCGCGCGGATCAGGCGGCCGGGGTGGTGGGGCGCTCGCCAAAGATGAGCTGGACGAGCTGGTCCATTTTGACGGTGCGGTCGGCCTTGCTCTCGGCGATCTCGCGCGCGCGGAGGTCGGCATGCCACTTGAGGAAGAGGTCGGCAGTGTCGCGCTGGAATTTCTGTTCGCGCAGCGCGAGGTCGCGCTCGCGCTGGTCGAGGGCGTGCTGGGCCTGCTTGAGCTTGACGGTGTCGATGTCGCCGCCGTGGAGTTTCACGGCGGCTTTGGTGAGGTCGAGAAGGGTCTCGATTTCCGCATCATCGCCCATGCCCTGCAGGCGGGCGAGGATCTTGCCGGCGGCGACGGCCTTGGCGGCGGAGCCGAGATCGGTGCCGGCGGCGGCGGCGAGATCGGCGGCGAACTTAGCGAGGCTCTTGGTGCTCTCGATCTCCTCGCGCTGGGTCAGCCAGGTCTGGAAGCCGGAGGCGCGCCAGGCGCTGAGGTTTTGCGGGGTAATGGCCTCGCCGGAGAAGTGGAGCTCGAGAACCTTGGCGACCTCGGGCAGGGCGTTGAGCCAAGGGAGAATCTGGCCGGCGGTCTCGCCGTCGTGCAGGCGGCGGTTGACCGCCTCGCGGATGCGGGCGGGCAGTCGGCCGATCTTGCCCTTGGGGGTGGGCGCGGCGGGTGG
>DAIUCN010000053.1:0-29030 GCA_036846165.1 Prosthecobacter sp. | reverse complement strand
GGGAGAGGGAGCGGGGCGGCACCGGTGCGAACCGGCCCGGCCCCCACTCCCGGGAGAATTAGAATTCGTCGTCGGAACCAACCTGGAGGGCGGAGGCCTTTTGATAGTCGGTCACCTTGCCCTCGAAAAAGTTCTGTTCCTTGCGCACGTCCATCATTTCGGCCAGCCAGGGCAGCGGGTTCTGGACGCCCGGATTGAGGGCCGGCAGGCCGCAGTCAGCCAGGCGGCGGTCGGCGATGTACTCGATGTAGCGCTCGAACTCATCGGCGCTCAGGCCGACGGCGTTGACCGGCAGGCAGTCGCGGATGAACTCCTTCTCCAGGGTGATGGCCTCGCGCATGGTGCTGACCAGGTCCTCACGGAATTCGGCGGTCCACAGGTCAGGGTTTTCCTCGACCAGATCCATGAACAGGTTGCGGAACACCTGGATGTGGTTCGATTCGTCGCGCAGGGTGTAGCGGAACATCTGGCCGATGCCGGGGAACTTGTTCTGGCGGTACAGGCTGAGGATCATGCCGAACAGGCCATAGAACTGGGTGCCCTCCATGCACTGGCCGAACACGAAGATGTTCTTGGCGAGCAGCTGCTTGTTGGCGACCGTGGTCAGGTCGAGGTCGCGGCGCAGGTTGTTCGAGTGCTTGGTGACGAACTCGTTCTTCTTCACGATCGTCGGGATCTGCTCAAACATCGCCTCGCACTCATGCGGGTTGATGCCCAGGCTGGAAATCATGTACAGCAGGGAATCGGCATGGATGTTCTCCTCGTGGGCGTGACGACCGAGCACGAGCTTCAGTTCGGGGGCGGTGACCAGCTCGCGGACGACGTGCTGGATGTTGTCGCCGACGATGCCCTCGGCGGCCGAGAAGTAGCCGATGCCCATCATGATGATCCAGCGCTCGTTCTGCGAGATCTCGCTGGAGCGCCACTGCTCGACGTCCTTCTGCATCTGGATGTCCTCCGGCTCCCAGTGGTTCGCCTTCATGACCCGGTATAGGTCATAGGCCCACTGGTACTTCAACGGCAGCAGGTTGAAGGTCATCGACTGGCGGCCGTTGATCACCTTTTTGGCGGCGAAAGCGGCTTCGGCCTTGTCCTGGTCGAGAGGGAACTGACGGTTGCCGATTTTGTAGACTTTTTCCATGATGCGAAGGGTGTTGAGCGGGATAAAAACAGGGTTGAAGTGGCGAAAACGTTGAAACCGAGCCTTTGGCGAACATCCACCAGATGTTGCGCGGGCCGGGGTGGATAATGCACAACATCTTGTGTCCGGCCAAGATAAAAATCCGTCAGCGACCGGCCAATTCGTGTTGCACAGCACAGCGCCAAGTGTTCCACGCTGTTTCTATTTTTTGCGCGTCAAAAAACCTCTCAAATTTGAGAAAGTAAGCCGAAATTTCGGCTCTTCTTGACCTTCAAGCAATTGTGAATAACTCCGGGCTGCCGACCCGCTCCCGGGGTCGGTCTGGCGCGCCTGCCCGGCGCGAAAAAAGCCCGGAAATTCGCGAAAAATCCACGCGGCCGACCGCCCCGCAGGCTGCGGGGGTGGAGCCGGCGGGGCTCAGTCGAGCAGTTCTTCCTTCGGTTCCGGCAGCCAGAACGACAGCACCAGGCCGAGGAAGTAGACGCTGAAACCGACGGCGGCGGCGGTGTAGGCGAGCTTGGCCGGGGCGTCGGCGGGATTCGAAGTGGCGGCGAGGGTGGTGGTGAGCCAGGCGAAGGAGGTGCCGATGAGGCGGCCGCCGATGTTGGCGGCGAAGCTTTCGCCGGTGCCGCGCAGGTGCATCGGGTAGACACGGGGCAGGTAATTGCCCCAGAAGCTGAACTGACCGACGGTGAGCAGGCCGGCGAAGAAGATGCCGATCTGCAGGGGCACCAGGCCGGTGACGGCGGCCCAGGCGAAGACGAGCGGCATGACCGCGAGGCCGGGCACGAGGAAGACGCGGATGAGCTTGCGGCGGCTGAGGATGACGACGGTCAGGGCGGCGAGGGCGAAGCGGCCAACCAGGCCGCCGACTTCCTGAACCTTGGTGACGTTGGCGGCGATGGCCTGCTCGGTGCGTTTGGCGGCGCCGATGGCGGCCTTTTTCACCTCGGCCTCGGGTTTGCCGGCGTTGGCCTGGATGGCTTCATCGGAGGCGGCCTTGGCGGCGGCCTTCACCTCGGCCAGGCCGGGCACGATGCGCGGGATGTGCTGGATGGCGCCAAAGGCGGCGCCGTAGGCGAGGGCAAACATGCCGGTGGTGACCAGGGTGGCGCGGCGCAGTTCCGGGGTGAAGAGCTCGCCGAGGCTGGGGCGCTTGAGGGTGCCGGCGGCCTTCTTGCTGGCCCAGGCCGGGGATTCCGGCAGGAAGGGACGGATGATGATGAGCGGGATGGCCGGGATGAGGCCGGACATCAGGGTGTAGCGCCAGGCGGCGTGTTCGTCGGTGACAATGCCGCCGCCCATCGAGGTGAGCCAGTCGGGGAAGTGGATGGCCGGGAAGCTGGCGGCGTACTTGATGCACAGGCCGTTGGCGACGGCGACCAGCAGGCCGCCGATTGAGGAGAAGGCCTGGGTGTAGCCAAGCACCTTCTCGCGCTGGTGGGGATCCGGGAAAAGTTCGGCCAGCCAGGCGACGGCGGCAACGAATTCGACGCAGACGCCGATGAAGACGAGGCAGCGGAAGAAGAGCAGCATTTCCACCGAGGTCGAATACCCGGCGGCAAAGGCGGAGAAGGCGTAGATGAGGATGCTCCAGGTCAGCACGCGGCGGCGACCCAGGCGGTCGGTCAGGTAACCGCCGAGCAGGCCGAACAGGCCGCCGGCGATGGCCGGGATGTAGAAGAGCTTGCCGACCCAGCTGTTGAACTCCGGTGTGCCCGGTGCCGCACCGACCAGTTCCTGCAGGGCCGGACCGACGATGAGCGGCAGCATGAGCAGCTCATAGATGTCGAAGGCGAAACCGATCGAGGCGATGAAGCAGATCAGCCACTGGGTGCGGGTGAGTTTGGGAGCGGAGGACATGGGCGGATGCTGTCAGGAGTTGGAGGGCAAGTCAACGCGCGCTTGGAGCGGATTCCATCAGCGGGACGCACCCGCCCCCGAGAAAGCCTGATCCGGGGCTGGCGGGCCGGGCGGTTTCCGGCATGGTGGCGGCCATGTTGCCCGACCTCACCGCCGCCCCGCAGACCGATCCGCTGGCCATTTACCGCTACCGCGACAGCCTGTATGCGGTCGATCTGATCGCCGCGGCCCTGAGCCTGGATTTCTTCACCCGCCTGGCGGCCCAGCCCGCCACCCTGGCGGAGGTTTGCGCCCACTTTGGCTTTCAGGAGCGGCCGGCCGACGTCCTGCTGACCCTGCTGGCCAGCAATGGCTGGGTCGGCTGCGAAGACGGGGTCTTCACCGTCACGCCCACCGCGCGCGAGCACCTCTGCTCGGATTCAGAGTGGTTTCTCGGTCCCTACTACGCCTCGCTGCATGACCGGCCCATCGCCCGCGATTTCCTCGAGGTGCTGCGCACCGGCAAGCCGGCCGGCTGGAGCGGCGACAAGGCCGCGTTCGACTGGCACAAGGCGATGGAGGAGGAGGATTTTGCCCGTCGCTTCACCGCCGCCATGGACTGCCGCGGCCGCTTCCTCGCCCAGGCGCTGGCGGCGGGCCTCGATCTGAGCGGGCGGCGGCGCCTGCTCGACATCGGCGCCGGCAGCGGCATCTACGCCTGCGCCCTCGCCGCCCGGCATGCGCACCTGCAAGCGGTCGCCTTCGACCAGGCCCCGGTGGACCGCATCGCCGCCGCTCTCATCGCCGAGCGCGGCTGCAGCGACCGCGTCGGCGTCGCCACTGGCGACATGTTTGCCGGTCTGCCGGCCGGCTGCGACGTCCACCTCTTCTCCAACGTCCTGCACGACTGGGACCTGCCCGAGGTGCGGCAGCTGCTGGCCGCCTCCCACGCCGCCCTGCCGGCGGGCGGGCTGCTGGTCATCCACGACGCCTTCATCCACGCCGACAAGACCGGCCCGCGCCACGTCGCCGAGTACTCCTGCCTGCTCATGCACTCCACCCAGGGCAAGTGCTACAGCAGCGCCGAGTACGCCGAGCTGCTCGTCGAGGCCGGCTTCCAGCCCGGCCCCTACCAGGACACCGTCGTCGGCCGCGGTTTCCTGACCGCCGTGAAGGCGGGCTGAGACCGCTCACTCGGCCCCCAGCTCGACCCAGCGGGTGCGCACATCCTGACCGGTGGGCAGGGCCCAGGTCTGGCCGTCGTCGAGCACGCGGCTCTGCTCGTGCGTGCCCGCGTGATCGCTCCAGGCATAGGCCAGGCGGGCGCGACGGCCGGGCACGGGATAGAGCAGGTGGCCCTCGGCGCGCAGCCAGCGTTTGCCACCGCTGTTGTGGAAGCGCACGCGCACGGTGTCGCCCGTGCCCTCAGGCAGGTCGGTGCCGGCGGCCCAGAGGGATTGCGACCAGAAATCGCCGGGCTCCATGCCGCGCCTCTCCAGCGCTCCGTCTTTCAGCAGCGAGCGCCAGGTGGTGCCGCCATCGAGCGAGAACTCGATCTGGTAGCGCACGGCGGGATCGGGCGGATTGCTGGAAGCCACGTGGGCGGCGGCATGCAGGGCCACCGCCGGCAGGCCGCGCGGGGTTTTCAGTTCCAGGGTCACCCGTGGCGTGTCGAAGCCGCCCTCCACCACGCGCGGCGCGGCCTGCGCCTTGCCCGGGCCATAGCTGACGAGGCCGCGCCCGCCCACCCCGAGGGTGATCTGGGTACCGCCGTCCTTGAGGCGGGGAAACACCGCAGGATTCGCCTGGCAGACCGTGCGGATGACCAGTCCGTTGTCGGCCAGGGCCGCCGCGCCCGCGCCGAGGCGCAGGTGGTACTGGCGCCGTCCCTTGACGAAATCGGTCAGGTCCAGGCCGTCGCGGAACTCGCCGGCTTCCTGCCAGGTGGCACCGCCATCGACCGAAACCGCCACTAGCCCGCGCGCGCGACCGCGCAGGACCAAGCCGTTTTTCCCACCCGGCTGATAGACGCCCCAGGGGGAATCATCCGGCGGCGTCGCCCCGATGAGGTAGGGGGTGAAAAACTCCAGGGTGACGTGGTGGGGGCTCTCGTCGGTCACACCCTCCCGGTAGCCGCCGCCGGCGAAGTCGGGTCGCCATTCATAGACTGCGTTGCCGTAACGCGCTTGGCCGTTGACGTGGTCGGTGCCCTTTGTCGTGCCATGCATGGCCTCGGGCTGGTTCACCCAGGTGCGCGAGCGCTCCAGTCCGGGCACGCCACCGGTCAGGTAATTCCGCCCCCAGAAGACAAAGGTGCGACCGTCCTCCAGCCCCGGCTCAAACCAACGGCGCAGGGTTTCGCCCTGGCGCAGATGCACGATCGGCGGCGGCCCGGCGTAACCGGCCCGATACTCGATCGTCTGATAGGCGGCGTACGAGGCACCGTCGCCGGGGTGCAGGCCGCAGACCAGCCAGCCGCGCTGGTGCGGGGCACCCGGCACGCGCGTCGAAAGGGTTTTCCAGTCCTTGTAGATCTCGTCGAGGCCGAGCAGCCCGCCGCCCTGCGGGTCGAAGATGACCGTCGACAGATCGTGATCCAGCAGGGCCCAGCGGCCCTCGCCGCCGTAGGGACCGCCGTTCAGAAAAACTTCAAAGGCGTTGTGGCCGCGCGTGCCGGTGACACGCGACCGCCCCGGCCCGAGCAGGGCGTCGAGCTCGGCGGTCCACTGTGCATGGGTCGTGCCGCAGAGTCCGAAGCCGTGGGCAAACAGCCCGGTCCAGTACTCCCGCGTCGTCGTTTTCGCATCGTTGCTGAAGCCCTCGCCCCAGAGGTCCTCTCGGCCCTCCTCGCCATGGGCGTAGTGAGTGTTGCGGAAGAACCAGGAAGCGAGCGCCTTGTCCTCGACCGACTCCGGCCGTCTCCCCGTGGCGCGCTCATACTGTTCCGCCTGGGTGGCGAACAGGCGATCGAAACTGGACATTGCCAGCTCCCCCGGATACCAGGGATGATCGGTGCGCAGTTGCGGATCGCCGACACCGGCGTGGACGACGGCAGGCAGAAGCAGGACCGAGAGCCGGAGAAGGGCGGAATGCATGCGCAAAAGAAACGTCGGCCGAGTCGATCTCACCCCAAAAAATGCATGGCCGCGCAGCGACCCTGACCACGCAGCCGCTACCCCCTTCCAGATCATTGTGCAGCCTGGCTCCTCAAGGACATGGCACTCCGACCATGACCGCAGTGCCCCACGACTTCAGATGCAACTAACCAAATCGCATTCCGGCCCTTCTTGCGTATGCTGCGATCCATGCGGACGGAATGAGTGCGAGCGGTCATTTTTTCAAGCAGTTGCCTGACCCCGTTTTCCGCCCCGCCTCCCCTTGTTTCTTCGAAATTCAACAAACTCAGCAATGCAAAAAAGCAGAAATGAAATCACGTAAATTTTGCCTAGGTTGTCATGTGGGAGGTTTGCCAATGGAGCTGGAATGCCAATCACAGAATCCATTGCAGATAGCCAACAACAACAAAGAAGCGCATAGAGGAAACTGACGCAGTGCCAATGGAATTCAAATTCATATTTTCGCACAATCCTGGCAATGTTTAAGCACGTCCAAGGTGCGATGGTTAGCACGCATGCAAATATTTCAACGCTGCCAAACAAATTTAACCCGTCTGTAATTGTGCTTCTAGAGAGGAATGCGACATTTACGTCATAAAGTTCAATCTTTAAAGCCATGTCCTCAATTAAAAAGACTGCAAGGCGGACCGCCATGCATGTCATTAGGTAAAGTGCAAATCTAATAAACATAAACACTGTTCTGGTGTTAAAATCCAAAGCCTGGAAATGAGGTCAGTGTGCCATGCCTGACAAAGGTGCCGTGCTTGACTCCGTCGCCAGCGCTTCAGCCACAATTCTCATGCGGGCATTTTCCGAGTTTGCGTCCTCCATGTCCAGCCTAAACGAGCAAACCCAGAGTCGTGATGCCCGCCACCGTGATGGACCAATCAGACAACCAACGCTTCCCGCATGCCGCCCGTTCCATCCGCCCACCGGCGTCCCGCTTCAAGAGGACCGCCGCTTCCTTCATCGAAGCAAACCCTCCGACCATGACCGCAGTGCAACAGGACCCCAGATGGCGCTCCGCGTGACATTTATGAAGAATTTATCACTCAGTTATTGGAGCGCACGCCCCAACGAAACATCACCACCCTTCGCAATCACTTCCGGCAGGTCCTCCAACATCACAAGACGAATTTCACTCCTCTCACCCTTGTTGTAAACACACCAAATAACGTTGTCAGGCCCAAACATCTTCGGCGACAGGACTAAAATCGAAGCAGACGAATCATTGATGGGCACGAACGTCCAAACCGCAAGAATATCAACGATTGCGGGTGTCTTTACAAGATCAACCCTGCGTGTATACATTCGACTCCTTCCCTCCACCGGAATCAATAGGTCAACCGTCCTCATGTAAGGAGCCGCCCTCATGTAAGGCCCCAGTTGGGAGCACCTGGAAGACGGCATACCTTTGTTGTTTGCTCTGAATTGGGTTTCCGCCTCAATAAGGACATCAATCATGCTCTTGACCTGAGCCTTGCCAACGTCTGACAAATGACGTGGGCCGTGTAATTCAATATACAGCATGCAAACAAACCAAGCCACTAATGTTGTAGTGACAACGAGGAGGAGCACGAGAACTTTTGTAATTTTCATGGGTTTTCTTTATTGTGGGTCACCCGGATAATAACTCTTTAATGACCCCAAGGGGATTGGGGTCAGTGTGCAACTGCCTGACAAAGGTGCCGTCCTTGACTCCATCGCCAGCGCTTCAGCCACAATTCTCATGCAGACATTTTGAAGGTTTGGATCGAGCCCTGTCCAGCCTAAACGAGCAAACCCAGAGTCGTGGATGGCCACCATCGAGGTGGGCACCCAATGCATGGCATCTATTTTCGTGAACTTCGTGGTTCCCAATACCGGCTTTGGAACCGCCGATGGGACGCTCATCGGACGCTGATGCCAGAGTCCCGAGCCGGCTCGCACGGAGCTCACGAAGCCCACGGAGAAACTTCCCTGCCTTTCTCTCCGTGCCCTCTGCGTCCTCCGTGCGAGACCCGGGTCTGGGGCGTGGAGGGCAGCCGAGGCACGCAGGATCGCGGTCAGGGCCCGCTGCAGGAGGAGATCCATACCGCTCGCGGTCGATGCCCACGACTCCAGAATCGCGGTCGGTGCTCCCTTCGGGGCTTCGTGAAATTCGTGGTTCCCAAACCGGCTTTGGAACCGCTGATGGGACGCTTATCGGACGCTGATGCCAGAGGCCATGCAGCTCGCACGGAGGAAACCGAGGTTGACGGGGCGGCAGTCCTTCCCGTTGTCGCCCCGGCTGCCTCCTGCAAGGAAGCCGGGGCGGTGAAGGCCGGGATCAGGCGACGACGTATTCGTACATGCCGTGGCGACCCGGATACGGGATCGGGTACTTGCCGTTGGCATCGGCCTTGAGCGGGGCCGGGCCGTCGAGGGTGAGCTTGTCGACATCCGGGGCGAACTCATGGTCGTGGGCCATAAGCTGGTCGAAGGTGACGACCTGGCCGTTGTGGGCGGACATGCGGCCCATGACAGTGACCAGGCTGGCCATGGCGCCGCGCTCGACCTCGCTGTAGGGTTTGCCTTCGATGATGGCGTCGATGAGGTCCTGCCACTCGAGGTCATAGGGGTTCGGCTCGGGCTGTTTGCCGCGCCAGATGAGGTTTTTCGGGTCCTTGTTCTGGCCCTTGAAGGTCATCGCCTTGGAGGGGAAGTGACCGGCGGTGGAGACCACGGCCATGCCCTTGGTGCCGTGCACGTAGCTGGCAAACTCGTTGTGGGTCTTCATGGCGTTGCGGCCTTCGAGCCAGAACTTGGTGCCGTCGCGGAAGGTATACTCGACGCTGTAGTGATCGAAGTTCTGGTCGACGTAGTCGCCGCGGTCGGTGCGGCCGCCGGTGGCCTTGGCCTCGATCGGGAAGTCGTTCTTCATCCAGCAGATCTCATCGATGTTGTGGATGTTGAAATCGCTGAAGGCACCGCCACTGGCCCAGAGGAAGGAGTGGAAGTTTTTGATCTGGTAGATCAGCTCGCTGGGATCGGTCTCGGGGTTGCGCGGCTGGGTGAAGCAGGTGCCGACCGGGCCCTGCAGGCGGTAGGCGCGGCCGAGCAGGATCTCGCCGATCTCGCCCTGCTGGATGCGGTCGAAGAGCTCGCCGCGGACGCGGCAGTGGCGGCACATCAGGCCGACGCCGACCTTGAGGCCCTTGGCATCGGCCTGCTTGCCGAGCTCGAGCATGCGCTTGCCGCTGGGGGCATCGACGCAGATCGGCTTTTCCATGAAGACGTTGACGCCCTTCTCGATGGCGTATTTGAACTGCACCCAGCGGAAGGCGGGCGGCGTGGCGAGCACGACGACGTCGCCCGGCTTGAGCATGTCGATCGCCTGCTTGTAGGCGTCGAAGCCGATGAACTTGGCGTCGGCCGAGACCGAGAAGCGGTCGGGATGCTTGTTGCTCAGGCCCTGGAAGCTGGCTTCGAGGCGGTTTTCCTGGACGTCCGCCATGGCGACCAGGCGGGTGCGCTGCTTGACGCCCATGGCGTTGCTGGAGGCACCGGTGCCGCGGCCACCGCAGCCAACGAGGGCGACGTTGATGGTGTCATCGCCCTGGGCGTGCACGTAGGGGATGTGGATGCCGGAGAGGGCGGACAGGCCGGCGACGGTCTTGCCGGTGGATTTGAGGAAGTCGCGGCGCGACGTGGCGGGGGCGGGGGTGGATTCCATAAGACGACTAGGATGCCCGAAACCAACGCCTGGACGCAAGCGGAACTTGCCATCCGATGCGTGCCTCACTCGAAGACAAAAGGCAGGCCCTGGGCGCGCATGAATTCGCGCTCGCGCTTGAGGTAGCGTTCGGCCAGGCGTTCAAACTCGCCCTCCCGGCGCAGGCGCGCCAGGGCGCGGTTGACCGCCTCGCGCAGGTCGCCGCGGCCCTTCTTGAGACCCACCGCCCAGGCCTCCTCGCGCAGCGGGGCGAGCAGGGCACGGGTGCGCTCCGGGTGCTGGGCGTGGTAGTTCATCACCGAGATCTGATCGTAGACCCAGGCGTCGACCCGGCCGTTGACGACCTCCAGCACGCAGGCGGCATCCGTGTCGAGGGCGACCAATTGCGCCTGCGGCAGTTCCTGGCGGCACCACTGCTCGCCGGTGGTGGCGAGGCGCACCGCCAGGCGGCGACCCGGCGCGCGCAGATCGGTGGCGGCCTGCACGGGCGAGTCCTTGGCGACCAGCACGGCCAGGCCGGTCTTCACGTAGGGATCCGAGAAATCGATTTGCTCACGGCGCTGCTCATTGGCGGTGAGCGAAGAGATGATGAGGTCGATGCGACCGGTCTGCAGGGCCGGGATCAAGCCGTCGAAAGCGAGGTTTTTGAACTCCACCGGCTTGCCCAACTCGCTTGCCACGGCCTCGCCGATGGCGGTGCTGACGCCGGTGAGGCGGCCCTGCTCGTCGACGAATTCAAACGGCGGATAGGTGGCATCCATGCCGACGACAAGGACATCGCGGCGCGCGCAACCGGCGGCGAAGAAGACGAGGCCGAGCAGGAGCAGCGGGCGGAGCAGGTTCATGGCAGAGCCTTACGGCGCTGGCGCGGCGCTTGCAGCGGAAATCGCTCAGGAGCGCCCCAGAGCCTTGTCGACGCGCTTGCGCAGGGCGGCCGCCTTGCGCTCCTCGCCGAGGCTCTCAAGCAGGGCGAGGCAATCGAGAGCGACCGCCTCGAAGCTGGCCGGATCGTCGTGCACGTGCAGTTCGAGGATGCGCAGGCTCTGTTCGAAGTGACCGAGGGCGGCCGCATCATCGGCAAGAGCGTGGCTGGCAGTGGCGAGGTTGCCGTAGGACTGGCCGACATCCGGGTGATCGGGACCAAGCAACTGGCGGCGGATGGCGAGGGCCTCGCCGAACATCTCGGCCGCCTGGTTCGGAAAACCGGCGGCATAGTAGAGGCTGCCCAGGTTGTTGTAGACCGAGCCGACATCCTCCGAAGCTCGACCGCGGCGCGCTTCAAGCGTCTCCAGCGCGCGCAGGTAATGCTGCTCGGCCAGGGCAAAGCGGCCGAGGCCCTTGTAGATCATGGCCAAATTGTTGCGCAATTGCGCTGCGGTGGCCTCGTCGGGCGGCGTCAGCGCCTCGTAGTCCGCGATGGCCTGCTCATACAGAGGCGCCGCTTCCGCCTCGCGCTGGCTGAAGTCGAGCAGGGTGGCGAGCTGGGTACGCACCCGGGCAACTTCCGCGCGCGGCACGGCAGCGCTGCGGGCGGCGATTTCCAGGGCCTCTCCACAGGCGGCCTCGGCACCCGCAGCATCGCCCAGTTCACGCTGGATTTCCGCGAGCAGATGTAGCCCAGAAAACAGGTCCGGCAGAGTCCCGGGATCCAGCTCAACCGCCTCGCGCAGGCCGCCGAGAGCGGTGGTGGCGACGCGCAGGGCCTCCTCCAGCCGACCTTCCTGCAACAGTTTGGCGGCATGGTTGTCCAACAGGTTGGAAAAACTCGAAAGACTTGCAGTCACGACGTGGGGGCGCGGAATTCTCGCAATCACGCATGCCCGTTATTTCAGCAAGCAAAAAACACCGGTAATCCAATTCCTTGGAATGTCCCGGACGGCACAGGCGCCGGGGCAAGACGGAAAGCCGGTCGATTTGAGGTTGAATAAGAACAGGCCGCCCGCAGTTTAACACGGGTGTCCTGCCCCGGTTTCCCTCATGCTCCGCTTTTTGTCCTTCCTGCTGCTCCTGCTCCCCGCCGCCGCGGAGGTGGTGGTTGACGTCAACGGCTTTGGCGAAGGCTTGGGAGGCTGGAAGGCGCGCAAGGGTCAGGCCGCGGAATACCAGATTTCCGATGCGGCCTACCGCACCTACCGACCCGAGATCTCGCCCTCGCCCGACGGTGGCATTTATGTGTCGGTGCGCATCGACCACCGGCGCGGCTTTTTTGCTTCCGACGACCACGCCAGCCTGGAGTTGAGCTTCGCCGGCGACGGCACCCTGGTCTCGGCGCAGAGCAGCCTGGCCCTGCAGGGGCGGACGATCACCAGCGAGCTCATCAAGGGCGGTTCCTCGGCAGCGACCAACGTCGCCGCACCCGGCATCGACCACGCGGTCAAGGTGGGCAGCGATCTGGTGGCCGATCTCTCCGCGAAGATCCTGCGTGAAAAGATCATCGAGCCGGGCCGCGTCTCCTTCCCGGCGGCGATCCGCCACAACTACAACCTGCTTTATCTGGCGGTGAAACCGAAGGCGACCCCTGCACCCGCATCCACGCCCTCCGCATCCGCCCCACCTCCGGCGACCGCGCCAGCGCCCATCGACTCTCCGAGCACGCCTGCCGCTGCAGGTCCGGCCGCACCTGTCACAGCGCCGGCCGCGCCGAGCCCAGGTCCCAGCCTGCCGGCGCCTGGCACGCCTACTCCGCCAGCCACGGGCCCAGCCCTGCCTGCACCGGTGCCCGGCGTGCCGGCTGCCGGCCCAAGTCTGCCGACACCTCCAGCCCCCGGCCCCAGTCTGCCCACGTCACCAACGACTCCCACGCCGGCACCGCCTGCCGTGGGTCCGCCGCTTCCGCCGGGCAGCGCCACCGCTGCCACCTCAGCACCCACGGTGGCAGGTGCCAAACCGATCCCGCTGCCGGAAATCAAACCCTATGATCCAGGCCGGGCAGCGGTCACCCCCTTGCCGCCTCCGAAGGAGAAGTCACTGCTGATGGAGCACGGGGATGAAGTGCTCAAAATGGCGCGCAAGTACGTGCTGGAGGACAAGCCCTAGCAGCCTGTTGCAAAGCGCGGCCGCTATCCGGGAGATGACGGCAAGCCGCTCAACGCCACCAGCCCGCCTCAGCTGCGCCCGGCTTGGCGAATGAGGGTCTGCATGACCCCCTGCACCTGCAGTTCGGCGACCGGAATGAGATCGGGGAAGGCGGGATTTTCCGCCTGCAGGTAGGGGCGGCCGTCCTTGACAAGGTAGCGCTTCAGCGTGGTTTCACCATCGATCAGGGCGGCGACAATGTCGCGCGGCCTCGGTTCGCGGGCTTCAACAATCACCAGGTCACCGTCACAGATGTTGGCGCCGATCATCGACTCGCCACGAACCTTCAGCGCGAAGACCCGGGCGCCCTTGCGCAGGCCGAGCGTTTGCACATCAACCGCGATCGAGCCGTCGGCCTGCTGCTCCTGCATCTCGCCATAACCGGCGGCGATGCTGCCATAGACCGGCACATTGACGATCTCCGCGCGGCCCAGATCCTCCGGGAAAACGACCGCGCGGGCCTTGTGCGAGTGGCGTTGGATGACGCCCTTTTTCTCCAGGGCACGCAGGTGGCTCATCGCCGCCGTCTGACTGGCAAACCCAAAATGCTTCTGGATGTCTCGCGTGCTCGGCATGACGCCGTATTCGCGTTGGTAGCTGCGCAGGTATTCGAGCAGCTCGTGCTGCCGGTCGGTGATTTTGCGGACGGCTCGGGGCATGGCGTGCGTTTTGTTCGTTCGAACAGTCGGACCTGACCGCGCGGAATGCAAGCCGTTTTGCGCATTTTCCGCCGATCCATGCCGCCTTCCCTTTGCACGCGGGCGCCGACTGGGTGAAACTGTGTCCCGTGTCCCCTTCCCGCCTCCTTCTTCTTGCGGTTCTGCTGAGCGCAGCCGCCCACGGCCAGGACAAGCCCGCAGTGCCGCCACTGAATCTGGCGCCGCCGGAGATCGCCGGCAGCCTGCCGCCGGACACCGCCATGCTTGCCCAGAAGGCGGCCAAGGCCTTTGGCGACCGCAATTGGGCGGCCGCGCGCGCCGCCTATCAGGAGATGCTGCAGGTCGACGACCAAAACGCCCTGGCCTGGGCCAACCTCGGCGCGGTGGAGCAGCAGGCCGGCAACACCCAGGCGGCGCAGGAGTGCTTTGAGACCTCGGTGAAGCTCAATCCCCGCCTTGGCCAGTCCTGGAACGCGCTCGGCCTGATCCACTCAGGCAAGGGCGATCTCTACCTCGCCATCTCCGCCTTCAGCCGTGCCATCCACGAGGACCCGGCCGATGCCCGCGCCCACAACTATCTCGCCATCGCGGTGAAAAACCTCGGCTGGACGGATTCCGCCCAGGCAGCGCTGCTGCGCGCCATCGAACTCAACCCGGACTACGGCGTCGCCCACTTCAACCTCGCCCTGCTCTACCTCGACCAGAAACCGCCGTCGGTCGAGCTGGCGCGCCGTCACTACGAAAAGGCGGTGGCCCTCGGCGTCGAGAAGGATGAGATCGTCGAGCGGAGGCTGAAGGAGTGAGCTGGGATCTGCCAGGCGCGCTGGGCGAGCTCGAAGCCTCGGGCCTGCGCCGCCGGCTGCGCACGCTGGAGCCCGCCGCCGATGGCCGCGTCGTCTGCGCGGGCCGGACGCTGCACAACTTCGCCTCCAACGACTACCTCGGCCTGGCCGGCTCCGCCTTCCTGCGCGAGGCCCTGGCCGCTGCCGTGCAGACCTGGGGGGCGGGTGCCGGCGCCTCGCGCCTGGTCACCGGCACGACGCGCGCCCACGCCGAACTGGAGGCGGCACTGGCCGACTTCAAAGGCACCGAGGCGGCGCTCAGCTTTGCCAGCGGCCATGCCACCGCCATGGGCACCCTGCCGGCCCTGCTCGGCCCCGGCGACACGATCCTGCTCGACAAACTCAGCCACGCCTGCCTCGTCGATGCCGCACGGCTGAGCGGCGCGACGATCCGCGTCTTCCCGCACAACCACCTCGGCAAGCTCGGGCGCCTGCTCGCCGTTGCCCGCGGCCGCGTGCTCATCGTCACCGAATCGGTGTTCAGCATGGACGGCGACACCGCACCACTGCGCGACATCGTCGAGCTGAAGGAACGCCATGGCGCCTGGCTGCTGGTCGACGAGGCGCACGGCGTCGGCGTGCTCGGCCCGCAGGGGCGCGGGCTGGCGGCAGCGGCGGGTTTGGAGGGCCGGATCGAGCTGCAGATGGGCACCCTCAGCAAGGCGCTCGGCCTGAGCGGCGGCTACCTGGCGGCGGCGCAACCCGTCATCGACCTGCTGGTCAACCGCGCGCGCAGCTTCATCTACTCGACGGCGCCGCCGCCGGCCCTGGCCGCCGCCGCCCGGCAGGCGCTCGCCTGGACCGCCGGCGACGCAGGCACCGCGGCGCGGGCACGACTGCGCGCCAACGTCGACCGCCTCGCCGCAGCCCTGGAACTGCCGTCGCCACCCGCCGCCATCCTGCCCGTCATTCTCGGCGCGGAACAGGCCGCGCTCGACGCGGCCGAACGCCTGCTCGAGGCCGGCTTTCTTGTGCCAGCGATCCGCTATCCCACCGTCGCCCGCGGTGCCGCACGGCTGCGCGTGACCCTGACCGCCGCGCACACGCCGGCGGAGATCGACGCGCTGGCCACGGCCCTCCACAGCCTGCGGAAAGTTTCAGCCGCGCGAAGTTGAGCGTCCGTCAGGGGTTTGCAACGCGGGTCAGGGCGTCGAACCCGGCTCACCACGCAGCAACTGGCGACCGTTGAAGCGCTCCTTCGGGTGGAAGAGCCAGCCGGGCGACTCACGCTTCACCTCGTAGCGGCGCAGCACGAATTCAGGCAGAGCCATGTTGCTGTTCGGATCGTACACGCGGCGGCCGGAGTAGTGGCCCCACAGGCGGTACTCGCGGTTGTGGTCGCTGCCGTAGGCGGGGCCGTCACCGGCCGGCGTTTCCGGCAGCCGATCGGGCTGGCGCATGAGTCGCTCATTGACGACCACAAGCCGGCTCTGCTCCCAGCTCTCTCCGGGCCGGCGCACGTAGCCCCAGAAATGGGTGTTGGGGACGTGGAAACGGCGGCCGATGTAGTAGTCGCCAGGGGCTTCCGCGGCGATCTCCAGCCGCCGGTACTGCTTTTGCTGCTCCACATAGGGATCGGTGGTCTGGCAGGCGGCGAGCAGGAAGAGCACCGGCAGAAGCAGAAGAAGGCGGGTCATGCCTGCCATGCTGGGAGCGCCGCGGCGGGCGTGCAAACAAAACTTAGCGCCGCGGCACCTGCACGAGGCCGGCACCGGTCTGCTCGGCCGGCGCGCCGGTGGGCCTGGCGTTGGCGGTGAGCGACTTCAGGATGCCCTGGCCGGAGTAGCCCCAGCCGAGCATGGTGGCGACCACCCCGCTGGTCAGGGCGGCGGCCTGCGAGGTGCCGCTGCTGATGACGCGCTGGTTGTCGCGGTAAGCCGAGACGATGCCGACCCCCGGCGCGGCCACCACGAGGCCGGTTCCGGAGTTGGAGAAAAAGGCCTGCACGCCATCGGCATCCACCGCCGCAACGCTGACCACGCCGGCATACCCGGCCGGATAGGCGAGGGCCGTGGCCTGGTCGTTGCCGGCGGCGGCGACGATGACCACCCCGCGCTCCAGGGCGTACTCGACCGCGCGACGCAGGACCGGCGCATCGGCATTGGTGCCGAGGCTGATGTTGATGACACGCGCGCCCTGATCGACCGCGGTCAGGATGCCCTGGGCCACCAGCGCGGTGGTGCTTTCGCCCCTGGCATCGGCGACGCGGATGTCGAGCAGGCTGACCGCCGGGGCGACGCCGCCCTCGGCCGGATCGGCCCCGGCGATGAGCGAGGCCATGGCGGTGCCGTGGCCGTCGAGCGGCTGGCCGTCCTGGACGAGGTCGGTGCGACTCAGGCGCACCTGTTCCAATTGCGGATGCTCGGTGATGCCGGTGTCGAGCACGGCGACGGTGATGCCGCGGCCCCAGTCGCTGCGGTCGCGGCCGGCGCCGATCGCCTCCAGGCCGCTGCTGCCAAAGGGGCGGGCGCCGCCGGCGTTGTCGGCATCGGTCTCCGGCAGGCGCGGCAGGGCGGGCACCCAGGCGAGGTAGTTGGGGCCGACACGATCGAAGCCGCCGCCGGCGAGCTCGCTGGCGAGCGCGCTGGCGAGCGCGCGGCCGTCGCCGACGCGGACCCGGGCGGTGAGCAGCCGCGGATCGCTGGGCAGCAGCTCGATGCCGGCGCGCGCGGCCCGGGCGCGGAAGGCTTCGAGGTCGGCAGGCTTGGCAAAACTGAGCAGCAGTTCATCGGGCGCGGCACCGGGCGTGCGCGCCATCTCAAGGATGCGACGCAGCAGCTCATCGAAAACACTCGGCGGTGCCAGCTGGGTGAGATCGGGGCCGCGCAACCCGGGCGTGATGGCGGCGCGCGGAACCGGTGCACGCACGGCGCTGGGCGCCGGCGCCGGTGCCGTGGTTTCAAGCGCCAGACGGCTGAGCAGGATCAACGCCAGCACGAGTGCCGCGGCGGCGAGGAGGACCCAGGGCAAGCCTTTTTGCATGAGGCCTCAGACTGCCGCGGGTGGCCGCGCGTTTCATCTTCTTTTCCACCCCCGGGATTTTGGGGCTTGTGCCCTGGCACGCCGCTTTCTAGGCTGCCGCCCATGTCAACGTCGAAAGAAGCCTGGGGATCACGTCTCGGAGTCATCATGGCCGTGGCCGGCAGCGCGGTCGGTCTGGGCAATTTCCTGCGGTTCCCCGGCCTTGCCGCCCAGTACGGCGGCGGCGCCTTCATGCTCGCCTACGCGATCAGCTTCCTCATCATCGGCCTGCCGATCGGCTGGGCGGAATGGGCGATGGGCCGCCATGCCGGCGGCCGCGGCTACAACTCCTGTCCCGGCGCCTTCGCCGCCATCGTGCGCCGGCCCTGGGCGAAGTACGCCGGCGTCATCGGCGTCATCGTGCCGGTGGTCATCTACATGTACTACGTCGTCATTGAGGCCTGGTGCCTGGGCTACGCGGCAAACTTTTGGACCGGCAACCTGCAGCTCAAGGACGCCGAGGAAACCGTCGGCCGCTTCGCCGCCTTCACCGGCGCGGCCGGCGACGGCACGGCCATGCGCCTCGACGCCAACCACGTGCTGCCCTGGCTGATCGGGGTCTTCATCTTCAATTTCTGGCTGATCTACCGCGGCATCGCCGGCGGCATCGAGAAGATGTGCAAGATCGGCATGCCGCTGCTCATCCTGCTCGCCCTGCTCATCCTCGTCCGCGTGCTCACCCTCGGCGCCCCCGATCCGGCGCGCCCGCACGACAGCGTCGGCAACGGCCTCGGCTACCTCTGGAACCCCACCAAGGTGATGGTCCTGAAAACCGCGCCGGAGCCCGGCGACCGCCCGCGCGAAGTGGTCGGTGCCGCCGCCCTGGAAGACGCGCGCGCCGAGGTCGCCGCCAGCGGCGGCGCGCTCGTGCTGCGCGAGGTCGGTGTGCTCGAGCAGTTGCGCAACCCGCGCCTCTGGCTCGCCGCCGCCGGTCAGATCTTCTTCAGCCTGTCGGTCGGCTTCGGCGTCATCATCGTCTACGCCAGTTACATGAAGCGCAGCGACGATGTCGTGCTCAGCGGCCTGACCGCCAGCAGCGCCAACGAATTCTGCGAGGTCGGCCTCGGCGGCCTGATCACCGTGCCGGCGGCGGTCGCCTTCCTCGGCGTCGCCGGTGTCGCCGGCCAGGCCGGGGTCGGCCTTGGCTTCAAGGTGCTGCCCCTGGTCTTCGCCAAAATGCCGGCCGGCGACTTCTTTGGCGGCGCCTTTTTCTTCATGCTCTTCCTGGCCGCCGTCACCAGCTCGATCTCGATGCTGCAGCCCGGCATTGCCTTCGTCGAGGAGGCGCTCGGCGTCGGCCGCCGGATCTCGGTCACCCTGCTCGGCCTGCTCACCTGCCTCGGCTGCGGCTTTGTCGTCTACTTCAGCGGCGACCTGAAGGCACTCGACACCCTCGATTTCTGGGTCGGCACCTTCCTGATCTTCACCCTGGCGACGATCCAGATCCTCATCTTCGGCTGGGTCTGGGGCATCGACCGCGGCTTCGCCGAGCTCCACCAGGGCGCCGCCCTGCGCGTGCCGTGGATCTTCCGGCCGATCATCCGCTGGGTCTGCCCGGCCTTCCTGCTCGGCGTCTTCGTCCTCTGGTTCCTCCAGGAAATCCTCGGTATCGACCTCAGTTCCGGTGCCGCCGGCAGTGTCTCCTACTACGTCACCGACCTGTTCGGTGCCAAGGCCAGTCTGCCCGCCCAGTTGAGCCTGGCCCTGGTCGCCGTGATCGCCACCTTCTTCTGCCTGATGACCGCCCGCGCCCGCGCCTTCCGCCGCGCCGAACAGGGCCTCAGCAAGCACGACGACTGAACCCTTGTCCTGCAACCCTCGCCCCTTCCTCCCATGACCTCCGCCGGCCTCCTCGTCATGCTGTTCTCCGTCGGCACCGTCGCCAGCCTGTTCGGCTGGTGCATCTGGAAGGTGCTGACCACCCCGAACGAAACGCAACGCATCCACAGCCTCGAATTCGAGACGCCCGACGTCCATCACGACGACTGACCCGGCGCGCTTCAGCGGCCGCCGAGCCCGAACTTGTCGAGCTGATCCTCAATGATCTTTTCGCAGGCCGCGAGCTGACGCTCGCGCTCGCGGCGGCCCTCGTCGGCGATCGCCTGCAAGGCGTCGATGTCGTACAGGTAGACGCCCTCGATCTCGTTGACGCGCGGATCGACATCGCGCGGCACGGCGATGTCGATGATGAGCAGAGGCTCCCAGCGACGCTTGCGCATCACCTGGCGGATCTGCTCGGGATGGATGACAAAATGCGGCGCGCTGGTGCTGGAAATGATGACATCGACCTCGTGCATGGAGGCCTCCCATTCATCGAACTTGATCGCCGACCCCTTCATCTCCTCGGCAAGCTCAACGGCGCGCTCGTAGTTGCGGTTGGAAACAATGATGCTCTTGGCACCGCGCGACAGCAGGCTCTGGGCGCAGGTGCGGCTCATCTCGCCGGCGCCGATGAGCATGACCCGGCACTCACGCAGGTCGTGGATCTTCTCGGCGAGATCGACCGCGACACTGCCGACGCTGGTCGAGCCGCGCTGGATGCTGGTGTCGTTGCGCACCTTCTTGCCGGTGGCGAAGGCGCGCTGGAAGAGCTTGTTGAGGGTGCGCCCGGTGCTGCCCGCCTCGTGGGCGGTCTTGTAGGCCGCCTTGACCTGGCCGAAGATCTCGGTCTCGCCCAGCACCATGCTGTCGAGGCCGCTGACAACGCGGAAGAGGTGGCGCGCGGTCTCGGTGGAACCGAGACCGTAGGTGACCAGCGCCTCGGCCTGATCAGGCGCCAGTTCGAAGCGTCGCACGAGGTGGTCGCGCAGGGCGGCCTGGGCCGCGACGCTGTCAGCGAGGTGGTGGGCGGCGTACAGCTCGACGCGGTTGCAGGTGCTGAGCACGACGCTTTCACTGAACCCGGGCAGATCCAGCACCTCGCGCACGGCGACGGGAACTTGCGACTCGGGAAACGCCACCTTCTCGCGCACCTCCACGGGGGTGGTGCGGTAGTTCAAACCCAGACAGACCAGGTGCTCGCTCGTGTCGGTCAGTTCGGGCATGGATCAGGTGACGAGCCAGAGGGAGACCAGCGGGATGACAAAGCCGAGCGCCGCCAGCCAGGCCGTTTGCCGGGGCGACAGCGCGTGGCGCCAGATCACCAGACTGATGAGGGCGTACAGGCCCCAGACACCCCAGGCGACCACGAGCTTGGGTCCGGCCACCGGCGTGGTCAGGCGCAGGCTGACCAGCAGACTGACGCTGAGCAGAATCACCCCGAGCAGCACCATGCGCTGAATGGCGCGCGCCAACCCCTGGATCGGCGGCAACTGGTAGAACAGGCCACCGATGAGGTGGCGCTTGAGCAGTCGCTCCTGCAGCAGGTACATCGCGCCGGTGACACAGGCGAGGGCGAAGGCCGCGTAGGCGATCAGGGCGAGGGCGACGTGGACCTCCACCAGGGCGTCGATCTTGCCCTTGGCCGCATAGGCGGGGAAAGCGTTCGGCACAACAAAGGCCAGCCCCTGCATGGCGACCAGCAGCGGCGCGGTGAACATGCCGAGCAGGGAGACGCGGAAGGTCGAGCCAACCAGGAAGTACAGCAGGGCGACACTCCAGGCGATGAAGACCAGGATGTCGGAGAGGCTCTTCATCGGGCATTGGCCGACCGCATGGCCGCGCAGATAGACCGCGCCGGTCTGCAGGGCGAAACCGGCGAGCATGGCGGTGAGCTGGGCGCCGCGCCCGCGCTGCCACTGGCCGCTGGCGAGGGCACGCAGCGCCGGCACCACCCCCGCCAGGAAGGCCAGGGTGGAAAGCGCGAGCAGCAGACGGTCAAGCGGCATGGGGAAGGATCAGTTTCGCGCGGGTGGCCCGCCCTGCAACCGCGAAGAAGCGCTCCGACTCAGTCGCCGAGGGCACCATCCAGCGCCAGCAACTGCGTGCGCAGGTCGGTCAGGGAAGCCTGCCCGAGCCGGCGCGCCGCCTCCTGCTCCAACTCGCGGCTGGCACGGAGCAGGACTTCCACCAACCCGCGCCCGCTCCCGGTCAGCCGCACCTGCCGCGCCCGTGCATCCACCGGATCCGGCACGATCTCCAGATAACCCTGGCGCTCCAGCGCCCCCACCAAATAGGCCATGCTCTGCTTCGTCATGCCAGCGGCGCGCGCCAGTTCCGTCAGCCGCGACCCCTCCGGCCGCAGGTGCCGAAACACCGCGCCGTGCGCACGCCTCACCCCGGGATAACCGCGTTCAGCCAGCCCCCCATACAGCCGCACCGCCAGCTTCTCGTAGGGAGCACGCAAAAGCGCGCCCAAGGTCTGAGCTTGATCAGGAAAGGAGGGTGACACGGACATGACATACGCTTGACACAGTCAGAGATCCTGTCAATTATCGTCAGATTATATGACCATTCAGCCCAGCACTTCCACTTGCTGCATCAGCCGCGCGACGGCGGCAGCCGCCTTCGATGTCTTTGGCGTCACTTGCCGTGTCCTGCTCGCAGGTGCCGGCAGCGACGGCCTGCAATCGGTTGCCCGGTTGACCTGCCCGCCCGGGGCTGGAGCCCCCCCACATCGCCATGCCCAGGCGGAAACCTTTCACATCCTGTGCGGCCGGCTGGAAGTTCGGGTGGGCGAAACCCGCCACGAACTGGGCGCGGGTGATCTTGTACACGTGCGCCCCTGGGCCGTGCATGCCTTTCTGAACCGCGGCACGGAGCCGGTGGAATTCATCGCCACTGGCGCGCCGGCCGGGCATGAGCACTTCTTTGCGGAAGCCGACGCACTGACCCAGGCCGGCGACTTCACTCCCGCCAATGCCGCCGCCGTGTGCGGTCGTCATGGCATCGAGTTGGTTGAGAGCCCCTGAGCCGCACCGACTTGCAGCCTGTTCGGCGCCACCCCAGCCACGGCACCCGTCAGGCGCGCTCAGACGACCCATCACTCCAGCGCACCTCGCGCCGCACGCCGACCATGTGGAAATGGGCATCGGCCTCGCAGATCAGACCCTTGGCGTCGAAGCGCAGGCCTTCCGCTTCCAGCCGGCGTTGCTGCTCGCGGCGCAGTGGCGGATCCATGGCCGGGCTGATCCGCGGACCGGCGGCGACGACCCTGTGCCAGGGCAGGGCGGCCGATTCCTGCTCGCTCAGCCGTGCCAGGACGGAGGCCACAAACAGCGGGGCGACGTTCATGTGCACGGCCAGGGCGCCGTAGGTGGTGAAGTGGCCGGGCGGGATGAGACCGACAAGGCGCAGCACCTCCGCGCGGATGCGCACGGCGGCGGTGGAAGGGCGGCGGGCCATGGCTCAGCCTAGCCCGGACCGCCGCCCTGCCAAGCGCGGTTCAGGCGAAGCGGTTGTCGATCACCACTTCCTCGTAGGACAGCTG
Source organism: Prosthecobacter sp. (assembly GCA_036846165.1). GTDB lineage: Bacteria > Verrucomicrobiota > Verrucomicrobiia > Verrucomicrobiales > Verrucomicrobiaceae > Prosthecobacter. The sequence continues at coordinate 6,272 of DAIUCN010000053.1, read as the reverse complement.
GCCGGGCTTCGGCCAGGCCGGCTGGGTGCCCTTGCCGATGGCGACCATGAAGCTGATGACATGGTCCTCGGGCAGGCCGATGAGGCGGGCGACGGCGTCGAAATCAAAGCCGTCCATCGGGCAGGAGTCGTAGCCGAGTTCCTTGGCGGCCAGCATGAGCGTCATGCCGGCGAGACCGCAGGAACGCATGGCCTCGTCGCGCTGCACCTGCTCGCGGCCGGTGTAGTACTGCTGGATGGCCGGCAGCAGGATGTCCTGCACCGGTTTCGGCGCCTCCTGCCAGTAGCGCTCGGGCTGCTTGCGCCAGGCACCGAGGTCGGCGCAGAGGAGGACCAGCAGGGAGGCGTCGGTGACCTGCGCCTGGTCCCAGGCGACCGCGCGAATCTGCCGGCGCAGCTCGGGATCGCGCACGATGACAAAACGCCAGTGCTGGATGTTGAAGGCGGTGGGCGCCTGCAGGGTGGCGTTGAGCAGCGTGCGGATTTCGTCCTCCGTCAGGCGGTGCTCGGGGTCGTAGTGCTTGATGGCACGGCGGGCGTGGATGGCTTCGAGGGTGTTCATGGGATTGGGAAAACTAACGACAGGCAGCTTGGCACGGCCGCAGCGTCCTGTCAGGCGCCGCGGCCGCGGATTCAAAACTCGCGCAACAGCCGTCCCCCGCCCTGCAGGGGTTCGGCGATGCCGGTTTCGCGCAGGGCATACCAGAGCAGGGTGGCGTTGATGCCGAGCACGGGGATGCCGAGACGCGGCTCAAGGCGTTCGGCGACGCGGCTGAAGCTGAGGTTGGTGCCGCACTGGACGACGGCGTCGAGTCGCTGTTCGGGGCGGGCGAGATGCTCCAGCACCAGGCGCTCCTTGGCGGCATCCGGGATGTGGGCAATGTGCAGGGCGTTGGCACAGGCAAAGCCGGCGGTGCCGACCACCTCGAAACCGAGGGCCGTGAAGACGCGGGCGGCGTTGCGGTTGCCCTGGGCATCGAAGGGCGTGATCAGGCCGATGCGGCGGGCGCCAAACCTGCCGAGCGCGGCCGCGGCGGCGTCATGCCAGCTGAACGCGGTCAGGCCGGTGTGCGCGTCGAGTTCGGCGACCGTGCGGCGGATGACCTCGAGGTCGTCGACGATGTGCTCGAGGCTCATGCCGACGATCAGCGCGTGCGGCTGGGCGAGCTCGGCCTGCCCGGCGGCGGCGCGCAGGCCGCCGAGAAACTGCGCGCGGTAGGCCTCGAGATCGGCGGCATTGCGCAGCACGGGGCGCGGAGTGAGCACGTTCGCCGTGTGCAGGCCGATGCCATCCAAGCCGGGCCGGTCGGCGTTGCGCACCAACAGGTTCCACAGTTCCGCCTCCATGCTGGTGTTGGTCGCCGGGATGAGCAGGCCGAACTTGCGGCGCGCGCTGAGCACGTCGGGATGGCCGACGCGCGGGTCAATGGCATCGAATCCAGGCAGGCTGCGACCGTCGAGCACGACCCCGGAATCGGCCAACTGCGGCATGGGCGGCGCGTCGCGGTCGGGCAGAAACACGGGACGTCCCGAGACAGCACCCAGGATCGTTCGCCCGGGGCGGGTCGGGGCGGCGGCCCGCGCTGGCGCGGCAACCGCGAGGCTGGCGGCCGGCAGGGCGGCGAGAAAACGACGACGGTTGAGGGGCATCATGGCGGTGGGTTGCGGCGGGCCGGCTGCAACCAGCGGTGCAGCAGGCGGGTAACGGTGGGCATGACGCCCCAGGTGAGGCAGAGCACCATGCCGGTGCTGGTGATGAGGGCCGCCAAGGCCGCAGGCAGGGCCTCAAGGTGCGGGGTGAGCAGGCTGTTGAAGGCCAGGCTGGTGGGATACACGCCCAGCAGGGTGGCGGTGGCGGATTTCCAGCGCGGGGCCGCCTCCCCCGGCGCAGGCCGCGGCAGGAAGCCGCAGGGATCAGGGGAGGGGCCAGCCTTCATGCGCCGCAGGATCAGGCCGCGGCAAGCGCGGGGTAATCGGTGTAGCCCGCCGCACCCGGGGTGTAGAACGTCTCCGGATGCGGCGCATTGAGCGGCGCGCCGGCGGCGATCCGCGCGGGCAGGTCGGGGTTGGCCAGGAAGGGCACGCCAAAGGCGACGGCATCCACGCGGCCGGCGGCGATGTCGCGCTCGGCCTCCTCGCCGGTGTAGCCGACGTTGCCGACCAGCACCCCGGGGAAGTGGGCCCGCGCCGGCGTCAGCACATCGCCCGGCTGCAGGCCGTACTGGTCCGCACGCATGACGTGCAGGTAGGCGAGGCCGCGGGCGGCGGCCTCGCGCGCCACATGCACCGTGAGCGCCACGGGGTCGCTGTCGCGCATGGCGTTGAAGCTGTTGAGCGGCGAGATGCGCAGGCCGACGCGGTCGGCGCCCCAGACCCCGGTAACGGCATCGACGACCTCAAACATCAGCCGCGCGCGGTTTTCCAGCGAACCTCCATAGGGACCGGAGCGAAGGTTGGAGCCGTCGCGCAGGAACTCATCGAGCAGGTAGCCGTTGGCACCGTGGATCTCGACGCCGTCGAAGCCGGCGGCACGGGCATTGGCGGCCGCCTTGGCAAAACCGGCAACGATGCCCGGGATCTCGTCATCGCGCAGCTCGCGCGGCACGACGTAGGACTTTTTGCCCTCGGGAGTGTGCACCTCCTCGCCGGTGATGGCGATCGGGCTCGGTGCCACGGGCTGGGCGCCGCCGTTGAGCAGCGGGTGGCAGGCGCGCCCGCCGTGCCACAGCTGCAGGACGATGCGCCCGCCGCGGGCATGCACGGCCTCGGTCACCGCCTGCCAGCCGCGCACCTGGGCGGCGGAATAGATGCCGGGTTCCATCCAAAAGGCGGAGTTGCCTTCCTGGACCATGGTGGCCTCGGCGATGATCAGGCCGGCACCGGCGCGCTGGGCGTAGTAGTCGGCCATGAGCGGCGTCGGGTTGTGGTCGGCGTCGGCGCGGCAGCGCGTCAGCGGGGCCATCAGCACGCGGTTGGACAGGGCGAGGGCGCCGGCTTGCAGGGGGGTGAGGAGCTTCATGAGGGGAGCGGTAGGATGTGGGTGGAAGCCAGGCGTCTCAGGCGCGGAGCAGTTTGGCAAAGCTGCGGCGCTCGCTGAACAGCACGAAGGCCGACAGCAGGGTGATCGCCAGCACGGGCGGATCCATCAGGCCGGCGCCCTTCGTCAGAAAGACGTGGAAGGCGAGGATGTTGACGACGATCGGCCCCAGCACAAGCAGGCCGAAGTTGCGGGTTTTCGGCAGGGCAACCAGCACGCCCCCGAGGATTTCCAGCACCTTGACGAAGGTCAGGTAACCGGTCGGATAGAGCGCGGCCATGAACAGCTTGTGCGGTGCGTCGGCTGGCGACGGATCCGGAGGCATGGGCAGGAAGTTCAGGAAGAAGTTCGCGCCAAAGGTGACGAAGGCGAGACCGAGCAGGGTGGCGGCAAGGGTGGGCAGGTGTTTCATGGGGAGTTCGGAGTTCAGGGTTAGGAGTTCGGAGTTGTAGGTTCAGGCGAGGTCGAAGAGCAGGGCTTCGGCGTCTTCGCTGGCGGTGAGGTTCAGGGTGCTGGTCTGTTCGGTGCTGAAGGCGTCGCCGGGCGCGAGTTCGACGCCCTCGACCTGGACGCGGCCGCGGATGAGCTGGAACCAGATCCCGCGACCGGGGCGCACTTCATGCGTGACCGTGGTGCCGGCCTGCGGGCGCAGGCGGTAGATTTCGGCGTCCTGATGGATCGTGGCGCTGCCCTCGCGACCGTCGGGCGAGATGACCAGCACCTTCGGATCCGCCTCGCGGGCCGGATCGGGATGCCACTCGGTGTAGCTCGGCGTCAGACCCGACTGGCGCGGGCGAATCCAGATCTGCAGCAGGCTGGCCGGCTCGGTGGCCGAGGGATTGAACTCGCTGTGGGTGACGCCGCGACCGGCGCTCATCATCTGAATCTGGCCGGGCTTGAGCACGCGACCGTTGCCCATGCTGTCCTTGTGCTCGAGCGCGCCGTACAGGATGTAGCTGAAGATCTCCATGTCGCGGTGCGGATGGGTGGGGAAGCCGGCGCCCGGGGCGATGACGTCCTGGTTGATGACACGCAGGCTGCGAAAGCCCATGTGCGCCGGATCGTAATAGTCGGCAAAGCTGAAGCTGTGAAAGCTGTCGAGCCAGCCGTGGTCGGCATGGCCGCGATCGGCGGAGCGGCGGAGGGTGAGTTTCATGGTCGGAGGGGTGGAGGCTGAGTGAGGACCGGCACAGGCGGCGGACAGGACCAGGGGAGGCAGGGTTCGCAGCAGGTGCCGGCGTTGCATGACCCATCCTGCCACGCCCGGCGCATCCGGCCAATGCGGTCCCGTTTGCCTGAGACTGCACGCCGCGTATGCTCGCCGCCATGGAACTGCGCCTGCTCCGCTCCTTTCTCGCCGCCGCCGGCGACGGCAACATCAGCAAGGCGGCGGCACGCCTGAACCTGACCCAGCCGGCGCTCAGCCGGCAGATCAAGTCGCTCGAGGACGAGCTCGGCGTCGCCCTGCTCGAACGCGCGGCCCATTCCTTCTCGCTCACCCCCGCGGGCGAACTGCTCCAGCGCGAGGGCGCGGCCCTGCTCGAACGCGCCGACCAGCTCACCCGGCGCGTGCGCGCCGCCGCCCAGGCCCAGGTCATCCGCGTCGGCTACTCGCCCTCGCTCACCGCCGGCATCCTGGCACCAGCCGTCGCCGCCTTCACCCAGCTGCACCCGCGCGCCCGCGTCGAACTCTCCGACCTCAGCAGCCTGGAGATGGTCGAGGGCCTGCAAAAGGGCACGCTCGATGTCATCGTCACCGTGCCGCCCAACCGCGAACTGCCGGACATCGCTTGGACCACCGTCCAGCAGCAGGCTTGGTGCGTCGCCGTGCCGCGCCACCACCCTCTGGCGAAACGCCGCACCCTGACCCTGGCCGACCTCGACAACGAACGGCTCGTCGTCTACAACCAGCGCGAGTACCCCGACTACTGGGAGGGCCTGTCGGCCTGGTTCAAAAGCCAGGGCATCAACGCCCGCATCGCCAGCGAGTGCGACGGCGTCACCAGCCTGATCAGCGCCGTCGAGGCGGGACTCGGGCTGGCGGTCGTGGTCGAACGCATCGCCTGCCTGGTGCCGGAACGCATCGTCCTGAAGCCGGTCGAACCCCAGCCGGCTCCGGTCTGCATCGCCGCCGGCACCACCACCCGCCGCGCCGGCGACAAGGTGCTCGGCGTCTTCGTCGGCGAACTGCAGCGCGCCGGCGCCCCTGGCGCGGAGGCGCAGATGGGTCTCGACAAGGGCCGCCGATCCGTGGTTAAATCCGCTTCATGAAGACCTTCCTCTTCGCCGCCGCGCTGGCCCTGGCCAGTGTCCCCCTGCTCCATGCCACCGCCGGCAAGAACAACGTCGGCACCGTCATCGACGATCTGAAGGTCCGCTACTCCGGCAAGTCGCCCGAACTCAAGGGGCGCGCCTACGTGCTGGAATTCTGGGCCACCTGGTGCCCGCCCTGCCGCACCAGCATCCCGCACCTCAACGAAATCTACGGCAAGTACAAGGCCCGCGGCCTGGAGATCATCGGCGTCACCCAGGAGGACCGCCAGACCGTGCGCAATTTCACCAAGGACGTGCCCATCGAGTACACGGTCGCCCACGACACCTACGGCAAGCTCAACGAGCAGTTCCAGATCAAGGGCATCCCGCACGCGATGATCGTCGACAAGACCGGCAAGATTGTCTGGGAGGGACACCCATCCAGCCTGCCCGAGGCCCAGCTTGAGTCGGTGCTGAAAGCGGAGTAAGGCGGCGGCGCATGACCCTGTTCCGTCTCGTCCTCTGCCTGCTCTGCCTCGCCGCCGGTGGCCTCTGGCTGGAGCAGGAGCGACGCGCCGGACGCCTGCGGCAGATCGACGAGCTTTTCCTCGATTTCCTCACCGCCAACGCCCGCGACCGCCTCACCCAACCCGATCCGCAGGCGCCGGCCCAGGTCGTGTTCCTGCCGCTGCGCGAGGCCGATCGCAGCGAATACGCCGCCTGGCCGCCGCCACCGATCGACTGGCAAACCCTGCTCAAGGGCCTGGCCGCGCAGAAACCGGACGTCGTCGTGCTCACCGAGCCGCTGCACTGGGGCGAGCCCGCGCCGGATTTCGTGCCGGCCGTCGCCGAGGCCCTGCTCGCCTTCCCCAGCGTCGTCATCGGTCTGCCCAGCGCCCAGGCCACTCCCGAAGTAGAACCGCTGCCGCTGCCGGCCTTTGGTCGCGTCCGCGGTGACCGTACCAGCGTACCCGCCGCCGAAC
>DAIUCN010000052.1:0-29077 GCA_036846165.1 Prosthecobacter sp. | reverse complement strand
CCCCCCACCCCGGCATCCTGCCGGTCGACCGGTTCGAGGTCGACAGTGGTCCGTGTCGTCTGATCATGCCCCTGGTCGGCTCCCTGGAGCGCGACGCCCAGGGACGCCGGACCTGGCACACACCCACGCTCGAGCCGCTGTGTGAAAGTGGCCTTGATCCGGAGCGCGCCTGGAACCTCATCCACCAAATCGCCGAAGCCCTGGCTTGGCTGCACCGTCACGGCCTCGTCCATGGCAACCTGCGGCCGGCCAACATCTTCGTCGAAGCCGGCCCTCCCGAGACGGCCCGCCTGACCGACCTCGCGCAGGGCTGGGTCGGCGGTGTGCACCGGCTCGACCTGACCGATCATTTCCTGCATCTCGCGCCCGAGCAGACGGAGAATCCGGACGGCGTCTTCCAAGGCCTCGGTGCCGGCGCGGATGTGTACAGCTTCGGCGTGCTCGCCTACCGCCTGCTCACCGGCCGACGCCCGCGCGGTACCGAAGTCTGGGCGGCGCAGACCGCCTTTGTTGCGGAAAAGGCCGCCGCCGGCCTGGCCTACGGCATTGATCAGGCCGCCCTGCTGGCCGCCGTGCGCGCCCAACCCAAGATCGAGTGGCCGGAACCCCCGGCCGACAAATGGGAGGAGCGCCGCCGTCATGTCCTTGAACGCTGTCTCGATCTCAATCCGGCCGCCCGCTGGGCCGACATGCGCGAGGTGCTGCGCGAATTCGAGGTGCTGGAAGCGGACCGCCAGATCGAAGCCAGCCGGGATTGGGGGGATTGGGAACGCCGCACCCAGGCGCGGCGCGTGCTGGGCCTGCAAATCCTCGCCGCCAGCCTCGCCGTCCTGCTGGCGGCCGGCGGCGCCACCGCCCTGCTGCTGCTGCACCGCTCCCAGCAGGCGGCACAGACGGCGCAAACGGAGGCCGCCAGCCTGCGCGCCGACCTCAGCACCGGCGAACTGCAGCAGCGCGAGCTGAAAGCGGAACTGGACCGCGCCCGCACCGCCTTGCGTGCCGCCGAAATTCGCCGCGGCGAAGCCCAAGCCGCCGTCGATCAGTTTCTCACCCTGCTGCTGGAATTCCCCGCCGGCAACGAGCTGGAGTCGGAACTCGTGCGCAGCCAGCTTGATGACGCGCTGCAGTTTTGCCTTGCCAGCCTGCCGGCGCTCGAAGCCGACCCCGCGCTCGGCTTTGAACGCCTGCGCGCCTACGCCAACCTCGGTCGCATCCACCTGCGCCTGCGTGAACCTGGCCCGGCGCGCGAATTCCTCGACAAGGCGCGCAAGCAGGGGGAAAGCCTGCTCAAGCAGCCGCCGGCAGGCGCGCCCCTCGGACTCATCCACACCTGGCAGGGACGCACCTGCCTGCTGCTCGCCGATCTGCACGAGCGCCGGGCCGAGCGGGCCGCTGCGCTGGAGCGCCTGCGCGAGGCCGCGCACAGCCTGGGCGAGGGCCTTGCCGCCGAGCCGGCCAACCGGCCGGCCCGTCAGGAAGCGGCCCGCGCCTGGCTGCAATTCGGCCAACTCAGCCGCCAGCAAGGCGGTTTGGACGAGGCCCGCAAGGCCCTGACCCGCGTGCGCGAGACTCTGGACGTCAAACAGCTCGGCGGGGCCCTCCTGCCCGAAGAAAATTTCCTGCTGGCGCGCACCCGCTTTGCCGAAGGCCTCGTCCAGCGCGATGCCGGCCAGGCGCGTGAAGCCCTCGACAGCCTGCTGGAAGCCGTCACCGAGATGGGACGCCTGGTTGCCGGCAGTTCGCCCCGCCATCAGGGCCAGGCCCTGCTGCTGGCCGAAGCCTACACGGAACTCGCCGAACTCATCGCCCGCCAGGTCGGCGCCAAGGAAGCGCGCGAGGCGCACGATCAGGCCGTGCCAGTCCTGCTCGAGCTCAATCGCCTGCACCCCGAATGGGCCGATGTGAAGTACCTGCTCGCCCGCAACTACGGCGCCATCTCCCTGCTTGAGCGCGATCTCGGCAACCGCGAGACGGCAGTCAAAAAAAAGCAGGACGCCATCGAACTGGTCAACGAGATCCTCGCCGATGAGTCCGACAGTCCGCGCCTGCGCGCCCTGCAGGCGCGCCTGCGCGGCGAGTACGCCGAACTCATGGCCGAACTCGGCAAGCCGGAGGCCGCGTTGCCCATCCTCGAGCAAGCCATCGCCGCTGCGGTCGAACTGCTGGCCGGCGAAGACGGCGCTCGATTCACCCAAGAACGCCGCGCCGCCGAAATTCAACTCGCCCAGATGTACGGCGTGCTCGGCCACACCCGCCAGAGCCTGAAGCAGACGACCGAGGCGAGGGCCGCCTTCACCACGGCGCTCGAACGCTGGCAGAAACTCGCCGCCCTGGTCCCGGGCGACGAAACCCTGCAGCAGGGCCTGGCTTGGACGCGCGAGCGGCTTGCCCAACTGAAGTGAGCCTCACGGCCGCCAGACGGCCGTGCCCATGTGATAGCCAGGATGCTCCGGGGCACTCTTGCTGTAATAGGCGGTGACGATCCGGCCATCGGCCAACTGCACGCTCGATGGATAACCGCAATCGTTGGAATGACTCACCGCCAACCGGACATGCGGCCCCCAGGTCTGGCCATCGTCCGAACTGAACTTGGCGCAAACACCGTGTCGACCGGCGATGCGCACGCCATAGGTCAGCAGCAGGCGACCATCGTTCAGACGCAGCAGGTGACCGTTGATCTCGTTGCGCTCCGTCGCCCGCACCGGCTTGGCCCAGGTGCGGCCGTCGTCGTCGCTGCGGAAGATGTCCATCGCCTCGACGCGCGCCGCCGCCAGCCAGCGCCCCGCATCCAGCGGGAACAACTGGGTTTCATTGTGCCGCTCGCCAATGACCGCCACCGGCTGCCAACTGCGGCCGTCGTCGTCACTGCGGAAGTGCCAGGAGCGGAAACTCTGGATCTTCGACGAACGCTGCGGATCCGCCAGCCGCCCCTGATAGCAGGACACATGCAGAACACCACCGGCATCGGCCCAGACATCGCCAAACGGGATGTGCTCGGTCCAGCCCGGCTCGGCACGCGGGAAGTTCTCATGCCGCGTCCAGGTGCGACCGCCGTCGGCGGAACGCAGGATCCAGTTGCCTAGAATGGCGTCGCGGAACGGCACCTGCTTGGGCCGCTCCGGCTGCTTGTGATCGGTCCAGCCCGAGCAGAGCACGACCCAATCGCCATTGCCGGCAAGGCCGGCGGCGTGATTCATGCGGATCGTGCCCGGCTCATGGCGGGTGATCGTCGAGCGCTTCTCCCAGGTGACACCGTCGCGGCTCGCCCAGCAGTCGATGTCACCCTCCAGCGTGCCGTGACCGGGCTGGTTGTGCAGCACGGCAAAGATCTCGCCCTGCGGCGTCAGCGTCACGTTCGGCCAGGCACAGACGTCCTTCACCGCGACGTGGCGGCTCAGCTCGCGCGGCCGTGGTTCGCGCGCCAGCGCCAGCCGCTCCTGGGTGCGCCGCCACTCGAGACCCGGATGTTCGGTTCGAAACTGCACCAGCCGGCCATGCTCCATCTCGGTGACATAAACGGTGCGGCCATCGGGTCCGCCGAAGCAGAGGTTGGAAGGCTTGGAACCGAGCACATCCACCTCGTGCAAGACCTCCCCCTTGGCCCCAAGCACCACCACCGTGCCCTTGCCATGGCGGGTGACGTGCAGGCGCCCCTCGACATCGACCCGCATGCCGTCAAAGCCATGGTCCTCGAAGCGGGCAAACTCGCGCTTGCCGCTGAGCCCGCCATCGGCCTCGATGCGAAAGGCCCAGATCGTGCGCTGCACGCTCTCGTTGACATACAGCGTGCGGCCATCCGGACTGAGGTCAATGCCATTCGTCGTGCCCAGACCTTCCGCCGCCAGGGCAACACGCCCCGCGCGGTCGATCCTCCAAATGCGCCCCGTGCCGGCCTTCCAATCCGGATCGCTGGCGTAAATCGTGCCGTCGGCGGCCATGGCCAGATCGTTCGGCTGGCTCATGCGCGCCTCGTGGGCAAAGACACGCACCACCTTCGTCGTCGGATCCACCTGCAGAATGTTGTGGCCGGTGTAATCGGCGACGTAGAGCAAACCGTCAGGCCCAAACCGGCTGCCGTTCGCCGTGCTGCCGTCCGGCAGGTTCACAAACAGCTCGGCCTCTCCCGACGGCGTGACACGCCCCAGGGTGTGCTCACCGCCAAACTTGACGCAGTAGACATTGCCGTCGCCATCCACCGACGGCCCTTCGATGCCGGAGGTGAACAGGCCGGGGCCGGTGAACGGCTCCGCCTTGAACCAGGTTTCCGCGCTGGCCGCAGCGGTGGCGAGTGAAAAAGCAAGAAGCAGGCGCATGTTCCGAGCACTACGCACCGGCCAAGCCAAAACCTTCGCCGTGGCCGGCAGCGCAAGATTCGCACAGCGATTGATCTTCCTCTTTGCGGCCAAATCGGGGAAAGTTGAATCCATCTTCCATCCCTCATGAAAACGCCGCTCCTGTTTCTGCTCCTCCTCGCGGCCAGCCCGCTCCACGCCCAATTCACCGGCAGCGATGACTTTGCCGGCGACACCAAGAATGCCGCGAAGTGGGGTCCCGACATCACCGGCGGCTCTGGTCAACTGACCCAGGCGGGCGGCGTCGTGCGCTACACCAGCAACGGCCTGACCGATGACGATTTCATGGCCTGGCCCTGGATCCTCGGCACTGGCCCCCTTGATCAAAACTGGAGTGTCCAGGCGGATGTGCACGTGCCCATCATCGCCCTGCCCGAGGGCTTTGCCGCCGCTGGCATCGGCATCGGCGTGCGCAACAGCGACCATCCCGACGACCTGTTCACCGTCGCCCTGGAAAACGAGCGCTCACCGGGGCAGTCCCAGCAATTCAACTACTTCAATGGCATCGACATTGACGGCGAAGGCGACGAAGCCAACCATCCCGCCTCCGGTCCCAACGGCGCCGTGCGCATCTCCTGGAACGCCACCACCCGCACCCTGACGGCCGAATTCGACGCCGACGGCGCCGCCAACGGCTACCAGTGGACGCCCTTCAACAGCTTCAACCCCTTTTCCGGCGGCTGGCTCATGGGAGCCGAAGCCAGCCTGCAGATTTTTCTCCTGGGCGCCTCGGAAAACGTCGCCGTCACCGAAAGCCAGAACGTCCACGCCGACAACTTCGCGGTCGCGCTGGCCACCCCGGCCAACCTGTTCGGCGCCGACAACTTCAACGACGATGCACGCGACCCGACGAAGTGGGGGACGGACGAGGCGCAAAACACCGGCCTGCTCAACGAGGTCAACGGCCGGTTGGAATACACGGGACAGGACGCCATCGAGCCCTTCGGTTATGCCGAGCGTCCCTGGGTTCTCAACACCGGCAGCTACACGGAGGATTGGGAGGCAAGAGTGGACGTGCATCTCGGCGCCATCCCGATGAGCGAGGAGGGCGACCGCGCCCAGATGGTGCTGGCGGTCTACGGCAATGGCAGCAACGGCGAGATCCAGCTGGAACTCGAGCACAACGGCATGGCCGCACAGCGACGCTTCCGCTACACCACGGAGGGCGATGTGGGCGAGGCTCTGGCCACCACAGCCAGCACCGACGCCGCCCTGCGCATCCAGTTCAACGCCACGCAAAAGGTGCTGACTTTTGCTTACGATTCGAACGGCCCGATGGGCGGTTACACCTGGACGACACTGAAAACCGTCGATGTCGACGCCCCCGCCAGCGACTGGCTCATGGACGATGCCTCGCGCTTCACCCTCGCGATTTTCGGCGAACACGAGGGCGTCACCGTGGAACCCGGCGACGCTTGGGCCGACAACTTTGAGGCGACCAGCGCCCTGCCCTCGGTCGTCGCCGGCACGCCGACGGGCGCGGACGACTTTACGGGCGCCGCCAAGGACACCAGCAAATGGGGGGCCAATCTCAAGTCGGGCGCGGGCCAGCTCACCCAGACCGGTGGTGTGCTGCAGTACACCAGCACGGCCACCTCGGAGGATGACTTCATGGCCTGGCCCTGGCTGGTCAGCGCCCCGTTCGCCACCGACTGGAGCGTGCAAACCGATGTGCACCTGCCCTGGATCCCGCTGGCCAACGACTTCACCGCGGTCGGCATCGGCCTTGTCGTCAGCCACAGCGCTGACCTGAATGACAACTTCAGCGCCATGCTGGAAAACTACCGCTACCCGGGCGAGCCGCAGAGCTTTCATTTCTTCAACGAAGAGAGCATTGATGACGAAGGCGATGAAACCTTTGTCGACGCGCCCTCCAGCCACGCTGCCGTGCGCCTCAGTTGGGATGCCGCCACTCAGACCCTGTCGGCCGCCTACGACCCGGACGGCCGCCTCCATGGCTACTCTTGGACCGTTTTCCGCACCTTCAACCCAGTCACCCAGGGCTGGGGCATGACGGGCGCGAGCACCTTCAAAATTCACCTCGGCGGCTACTCCGAGACCACCCAGGTCACCGCGGCGCACGGCGTGCATGCCGACAACTTTCGCACCTTTGGCATGCTCGGCAACCCGGTGGCACCGGTGGTCAAGACCCTCGCCGCGACCGGCATCGTTTTCGACGGCGCCACCCTCAATGGCTCGGTTGACGCCAAGGGCTCGGAACGCGCCGTGTTCTTCGACTACGGCACGACAACCGCCTTCGGCATGAGCGTGCCGGCGGTGCCCGCCAGCGTCGACGGCAGCGGCGTGCAGGCGGTCTCGGCCGAGATCGACGGCCTGCAACCGCACACGAAGTACTTCTTCCGCACCCGCGCCGAGGGACTGCTGGGCGCCGCCAGCGCCACACCGCTTTCCTTCACCACGGCCAACCGCGCTCCCACGGGCACGAACGACAGCTTCACCGTCCTGCCTGGCAGCATCGTCACACTCGACGTGCTCAACAATGACGTCGATCCCGATGGCGATCCCCTGGCCCTCACCTCCGTCACCGCCCCCGCGGCCGGCGCCAAGGTCAAGAAGACCGGCAATACGGTGCAACTCAACACCGCCACCACCTTCGCCGCCCCCAACGCCTTCACCTACAAGCTCGCCGACGGCTTTGGCGGCACCGGCCAGGCCAGCGTCACCTTGCTGCCCGGCACACTTGAACTCGATCTTGCAACCAAGGACGACCTCACCTCCGAGGGCAGCAGCTACGACATTGAGGTGACGGCCAACGGCCTCTGGTCGGTGGCCACGCCCGCCTGGGTCCGCGCCGAACCGGCGGCCGGCAATGGTGACACCACGGTGACGCTGAACGTGCAGGCGAACACGAGTCTCAAGCCCCGCACGGCCACCGTCCTCATCGGCGGCGTCGCCCACACGATCACCCAGGCCGGTGTGCTCAAGCCCGCCCTGGCCATGCCGGCGGATGTCCCGGCAGGCATTGTCAGCGGCAACTTCGATCTGCTCATTCCGGTGGTGAACCTGCCCGTGGTGTTCTCCATCAAGAACCTGCCGCCCGGACTGACCGCCAACGGTGCCACCGGATCGATCACTGGCAAACCGCTCAAGGCGGGCGACTACCCCGTCGAAATCCGCGCCAAGAACGCCGCCGGCACCGCCGATGAGGTGCTCACCTTCGACATCAACGTCGCGCCGCTCGAAGAGGGTCTGGTCGGCCTCTTCCATGGCCTGATTGAGCCGCACGCCGATCACAACGGCCAGCTCGGCTCGCGCCTCGAGCTCACCGTCACCAGCATCGGCGCCGTGTCGGGCAAGGCCGTCACCGGCACGGTCGCTACCCCCTTCAAGGGCCAGCTGGACGCCTCTGCCAACAATCCCGAAAACCCTGTCTGCCACCTGAGCGTGCCGCGCAAGGGCCTGCCGCCCCTGCAGGTGGAAGTGCAGTTCGATGCCAATGGCGGCACCCTGACCGGCAGCGTCTATGAAGACGACCCCGAGCAGGACGCCGCTGTCGAGGCCTGGCGCAATCCCTGGAGGAAACTCGGCCCCACCCCCGGCGACGCCGGTTTCGCCGGCCCGCACAGCTTCCGCCTGCGTCAGAACGATGCCGATCCCGAATGGCCGCAGGGCGACGGCTTCGGCAGCTTCAACGTCTCACCCGCCAACGGCAGTCTCAGCCTCGCCGGCAGGACAGGCGACGGCTCGGCCTTCGTCGGCAAGACCTTTGTCGGCCAGGATGGCCAGGTGCTGCTCTACCAGGCACTCTACGCCAAGCGCGGCTCGCTTGCCGGTGTGCTCGAGGTGAGCGCGGGCGCCGAACCGGCCGACAACGCCGTTGGCGGCAGCGCCGTTTGGTTCAAACCCGACGGCGGTGAGACCAGCAAGGACACCCTCTACCCACGCGGCTTTGAACTGCCCCTCGACATCGAAGGCGGCGGTTACCCGCTGATCGACAAGGGCGCCCTGGTCATGGATCTCACCCCCGGCACCGACAATGCCCTGCTGGAGTTCATTGCCGGCGGCCTCGACGGCGACGGCTTCAACCAGCTTTTCACCGTGGTCAATCCAAGCGCCACCGGCGTCACCAACAAGGCCGTCCTTGCCAAGGACGCCGATGCGAACCCGAACCGGGTCAAGGTGGCGAAGTTTGACGCCAAAACCGGTGCCCTCGCTGGTGAATTCTGGCTCGGCACGCGCAAGGCCCCCTGGTTCGGTCAGCTTGTCCAGACGGGTGGGGAGGTCCGTGGCCACGGCTTCTTCCTGCTGCCCGAAGCCACCGGCAGCGGCGCCCAACGCCTGTCGGGGCTGCTCTTCCTGACGCCAAGCGAGTGATTCTTCACCGGGGCGCGCGGTTCTGCCCGCAGCGCAGCGACTCCCGCGGTTGCCGCTGTCTCCCACCTGTGGCGCCAATCGAGCGGCCGCTGCGGGCGGAACCGTGCGCCCCTCCACACCGGATTGCCCGTGAGATCGACGGCCTGCCGGCGTTTTCTCAGGACCATGCGCCTGCTGCCCGTCCTGCTGTTGCTGCTCGTTGGCTGCGACCGACCACCGCCCATGCCGGAGGCGCCACGCGGCGTCATCGGGGTCTCGCTGCTGACCCTCGACAACCCTTTCTTCAAGGTCATCGGCGACAGCCTCAGCGCCGAGGCCGCCCAACACGGCTTCGCCACCCTCGTGGTCAGCGGCGACAAGGACGTCGCCAAGCAGGGCAACCAGATCAAGGACTTCATCGTCCGCGATGTCGCCGCCATCGTGCTCAGTCCCTGCGACTCGAAATCGGTCGTGCCAGTGATCCGTGAGGCGAACGCCGCCGGCATCCCGGTGCTGACCGTCGACGTGCCCTGCCATGAGCCCGGGGTGAAGCTCGTGACACAGATCGCCACCGACAACCTCGGCGGTGGCCGCGAGGCCGGCCGGGCGATGATCGAAGCGCTCGGCGCCCGCGGCGGCAAGGTGGCGGTGCTGCATCTCAAGCAGGTCGAATCCTGCCAGCTCCGGGTGCGCGGCTTTCGCGAGGTGATCGAGGCCCACAACGCCGGCGGCGGACCGCGCATCGACATCATCGCCGAACTCGAAAGCGGTGGTGCCAAGGACCTCGGCTACAAGGCGGCCGAGGACACCCTGCAGGCCCATGCCGACCTGCGCGGCATCTTCGCCATCAACGATCCGGCGGCGCTCGGCGCGCGCGCCGCCCTGGAGAAGGCAGGCCGGGAAAAGCAGGTGGTCATCATCGGCTTCGACGGCCAGCCTGAGGGCCGGCAGGCGATCCGTGACGGCCGTCTCTATGCCGACCCGGTGCAGTTCCCCAACAAGATGGGCGTTCAGGCCGTGCAGGCGATCCTGACCTGGTCGCGCGGCCTGCCGGTACCGGAACAGATCCTCATTCCCACCGAGCTGTACCGGCAGGCCGACGCCCAACGCGACCCGACGCTGCCCCCGCCATGAAACGGCTTCCCTCCGAAACCGGCATGCTGCTCGTGCTCGCAGCCCTGGCCGCCCTGTTCAGCGTGCTGACCCTGCGCGAGCAACCGGTCGAGGGCGAGGCCGCCCTGGCCCAGCTCGCCGGCGCCGCCAGCGCAGGCCAGACCACCTTGATCGCCATGCGCGCCAGCCCCGGTGAGACAAAACTGGCGGAAGCGCTCGCAGCACGCTGGCGCAACGCGGGCGTGCGTGTGGCAGCGGTGGTGCTCGACGAACCCGCAGCCGTGCGCGCCGCGCTCGAGCAACTGCAGGCTGAAGGCGCCCGCCTCGATCTCATCGCCTGTTCACCCGCCAGTGCGCGCTGGCTCGTGATCGAGGAACCCGCCCGCAGCTTCCCGAAGCTCGGCACACCGCGCGTGGTGCAGCCGCAGAGCCGACGCTGGCCGGACTTCCTCAAGGCCGACAACCTGCTCAACATCGCCAACCAGATCAGCGTCATCGCCATCCTGGCGGTCGGCATGACCCTGGTCATCCTCACGGGCGGCATCGACCTCTCGGTCGGCAGCTTGCTGGCACTGGCGGCAGTCGCCAGCACCTGGCTGATCCGCGAAGTCTTCGGCGGCCCCGACGCCGGTGCCGCCGGCATGGCCAGCGCCGGACTGCTCGCGGTGCTGCTCTGTGGTCTGATCGGTGCCGGCAACGGCCTGATGGTGACGCGCTTTGGCATCCCGCCCTTCATTGCCACCCTGGCGGTCATGCTGGTGGCCAGCGGCCTGGCCTTCACCCTCGCCGAGGGTCAGTCGATCTACCAGCTGCCCGAGTCCTTCGTCGGGCTCGGCCGCGGCACCAGCCTGTTCGGCCTGCCCAACGCCGTGCTGCTCACCGCCGGCCTGTTCCTGGTCGCGCACCTGCTGCTGGCGCACACGCGCCTGGGCCGGCACCTCTATGCCGTCGGCGGCAACCGCGAGGCCGCCCTCGTCTCAGGCGTGCCGGTCGACTGGGTACTGCGCTTCGCTTATGCCGCCAGCGGCCTGCTCGCCGGCCTCGGCGGCGTGGTCATGGCCTCGCAGCTGAAAAGCGGTTCTCCGACCTATGGCGGCATGTACGAACTCTGCGTCATCGCCGCGGTGGTCGTCGGTGGCGCCAGCCTGACCGGCGGCCGCGGCACGATGGCCGGCACCCTCACCGGCGCCCTCATCATCGCCGTGATTCAAAACGGCATGAACCTGACCAACGTCGAAAGCTACACCCAGAAGGTCGTGCTCGGCCTGGTCATCCTCGGCGCCGTGCTGGCGGATCGCTGGCGCCGGCACTGAGGCCTTTTCGCGCTGGAAATGCCCGGCGACCGCCGCTTAGTTGGAGCTTCATCCGTCCCGACCATGGCCACCGAGAAAACCGCGTCCCTGAAAGACCTCCTCCTTGTGGGTGAGGAAAACCTGCCCGCCGGCGGCGGCTACCTGCTGCTGCCGGGACGCCTGGACCTCGCCGGGGTGCTGCGTCTGGAACAGGCCCTGCAGGGGCGACGCATCCTGTACCTCATCGAAGAAGGCGGCGCCTTGGCCGAACCGCTGCGTGCCCACCTTGAACAGCCGCAGGTCCGCGCCCTGGCCATCTCGCCGGACTGCACTGATGCCGCCAGCTTCCGCCGCGCGCTCGCTGCGGAAATCGACGAAGACACTGTCGCCGTCTTCCTGCCGGCCACGGCCGCCAGCATGGGCGCTCCGCTGACGACGGTGCCCGGTGTGCGGCTCGACTTCCTGATCAAAAGCGGCTTCCCGGTCCTGCCGGCCTACCTCCTGCACTGGCGGGAAGTGATGCCGGACATCGGCCCGCAGCCGACCGAGGGAGCCGGCATCCTGGCCCTCGGCCAACTCATCGCCGAGGAAGACCTCAGCCTGTCCGTCTATCAGGAACGGCTGTTCGAACTGTCCGAGGCCAGCTTCAACCGCCACCCGCTGCTCGGGCTCAACCTCGCCTACGCCCTGCTGCTAGGTTTCAAGCGCCACGGCCGCAGCAACACGTTGATCGACGGCAAGGACGAAAAGCCGTTCAGTTACGAACTCGTCCTCGCCATGGCCATCGCCCTGTCGAAGGTGATCCGTGCACAAACCCAGCAGAGGCGCGTCGGCATCGTCCTGCCCCCCGGCCTCGGCGGTCTGGTCGCCAACGTCGCCGTGCTGCTCGCCGGCAAAATCCCGGTCAACCTCAACTTCACCGCCGGCCGTGCCTCGGTCGAGCACGCCATCAAGGCCTCGGGCATCGACAAGCTGATCACCGCCGACATCGTCGTGCGCAAGATGCAGGCCTTCCCCTGGCCACCAACCCGCCAGCTCATGCTCATTGAGCGCGTGCTGCCAGGACTGAAGACGAAGATCGGCCTCTGGCTCGCCCTTTCCCGCCTGCTGCCCACGCCCGTGCTCGCCGCCGTGCTTGGCGTGCCACGCAAGGGCGGCGACCGCGAGACCCTGCTGCTTTTCACCAGCGGCAGCTCCGGAAATCCCAAGGGCGTCGTCCTGACCCACCGCAACCTGCTTGCCAACGTCATCCAGTTCGGTTCCCGCCTCGCCCTCGGCCGCGGCGACTCCATCCTCGGCTGCCTGCCACTGTTCCACAGCTTCGGCTGCACGGTGACCCTCTGGTATCCGGTCATCGCCGGCCTCGACCTCGTCACCTACCCAAGCCCGCTGGAAACGAAGAAGCTGGCTGAACTCGTCGAGGCGCACCGCATCAGCCTCATGATTGCGACGCCCACCTTCCTGCGCGGCTGGCTGCGCGGTGTACCGCGCGAGGCCCTGGCCAGCCTGAAGCTGGTGGTCACTGGTGCCGAAAAACTGCCGCCCAGTGTGGCGGAAGCCTTTGAGCAGCGTTTTGGCAAGCGAGTCTACGAAGGCTACGGCCTGACCGAAACCGCACCAGTATCGAATGTCAACCTGCCCGACCCCTCGCCGTTGGGCGAGGCCCAGGGCGGCCACGTCTGGCTGGCCAGTCACCGCCCAGGCAGCGTCGGCCAGCTCATGCCCGGCCTCGCCGTGCGCATCACCGAACCCGAGAGCGGCCGGAGCCAGCCGCTGCACGAGACCGGCATGATCTGGTTCCGCGGCGCCAATGTCTTCCCCGGCTACCATGAGGATCCCAAACGCAGCGCTGAGGTCATCGATGATGCAGGCTGGTTCCGCACTGGCGATCTTGGCCGCGTCGACCTGGACGGTTTCCTGCACATCGAGGGCCGGCTCAGCCGCTTCTCGAAAATCGGCGGCGAAATGGTGCCGCACGAAACCGTCGAGGAGGCACTCATCAAGGCGCTCGGCCTGGAGAACGAGGCCTACCGCCGGCTTGCCGTCGTCGGCGTGCCCGACCCCGACAAGGGCGAGGCCCTGATCCTGCTCAGCAGCCTGCCCGGTGGGCCGGAGGCGCAGGAAATCATCGAGCTGCGCTACCGCCTGCTCGACAAGGGCCTGCCCGCGCTGTGGATTCCCAAGCGCCTGATCCGCGTCGACGACATCCCCATCCTGTCCTCCGGCAAGCTCGACGTGCAAGCCTGCGAGAAGTTGGCGCGCGGCGGCGCCTGAACGGTCAGTCGGACCATCCCGGCGCTTCTTGACCCGCCAGCCAAACGGGGTTAGGCAATCCATCCCCCCAGCCGCCCCACCCGATGTCCATCGCCCGCACCCGCAACTTCTCCATCATCGCCCACATCGACCACGGGAAGACCACGCTCTCGGACCGGCTGCTGGAATTCACCAAAACGATCACGGTGCGCGAGCAGCAGGATCAGCTGCTCGACTCGATGGATCTGGAGCGCGAACGTGGCATCACCATCAAGGCACACCCGGTGTGCATGAATTACAAGGCCCGCGACGGCCAGATCTACAAGCTCAACCTGCTCGACACGCCCGGCCACGTCGACTTCAGCTACGAGGTCAGCCGCTCCCTCGCCGCCTGCGAGGGCGCCCTGCTGCTGGTCGACGCCTCCCAGGGCGTTGAGGCGCAGACCGTCGCCAACCTCAATCTCGCCCTGCAGCAGCAGCTGCACGTCATTCCGGTCATCAACAAGATCGACCTGCCCAGCGCCGACCTCGACAAGGTGAAGCGCCAGCTCGAGGACATCCTGCAGCTGCCCGCCGACGAGGCCGTGCCCGCCAGCGCCAAGATGGGCATCGGCATCGAGGACATCCTCGAGGCCATCGTCGCCCACGTCCCGCCACCGAAGGATCCGGGCGACGGCTACCTGCGCGCCTCGGTCTTCGACTCGGTGTTTGACGCCTACCGCGGCGTCGTCAGCTACGTGCGCGTCGTCTCCGGCACCATCACCCGCGGCCAGAAGGTGCGCATGATGTCCACCGGCAACGATTACGAAATCAAGGACGTCGGCCTCTTCCGCCCGAAGATGACGAGCTGCGAAAAGCTCGAGCCGGGTGATGTCGGCTACCTCATCGCCAACGTCAAAACCACCGCCGACGTCAAGATCGGCGACACCCTCACCGAAAGCCGTCGTCCGGCGCCGGAGCCGCTGCCCGGCTTCAAGGAAATCCATCCGCTGGTCTTCAGCGGCATCTACCCGGTCAGCACCGACGACTTCGAATCGCTCAAGGCCGCCGTCGGCAAGCTGCAGATCAACGACGCCGCCTTCACCTTCCAGGCCGAAAGCTCGGCCGCCCTTGGCTTCGGCTTCCGCTGTGGCTTCCTCGGCCTGCTGCACATGGAGATCGTCCAGGAACGCCTGCGCCGGGAGTTCAACATGGATGTCATCTCGACCTACCCCTCGGTCATTTACGAGGTGGTGAAGACCGACGGCACCGAACTGCTCGTCGACAATCCCAGCTTCCTGCCCGCCGCCAACGAAATCGAGGAGATCCGCGAGCCCATCGTCAAGGTCTTCATCATGATCCCGAACGAGTACATCGGCGACATCATGCAGCTCGTCATGGAGAAGCGCGGCCAGGTCAACAACACCGAGACCCTCGATGACAAGCGCGTCATGCTGCACACGGTCATGCCGCTCAACGAGATCCTCGTCGACTTCAACGACAAGCTCAAGTCGCTCACCCGCGGCTACGGCAGCATGGATTACGAACACGCCGGCTACAAGGCCGAGGACCTGGTCAAGATGGACATGCTGATCGCCAGCGAACCCGTCGACGCCTTCTCCTGCATCGTCCACCGCAGCAAGGCCGAGTCGCGCGGCCGCCAGCTCGCCGCCAAGCTCAAGGAAGTGATCCCGCAGCAGCTGTTTGTCGTCGCCATCCAGGCGGCCATCGGCGGCAAGATCATCGCCCGCGAATCCATCTCCGCCCTGCGCAAGGACGTCACCGCCAAGTGCTACGGCGGCGACATCACCCGCAAGCGCAAGCTGCTCGAAAAGCAGAAGGAGGGCAAAAAGAAGATGAAGGCGATCGGTCGCGTCAACATCCCGCAGGAGGCCTTCATCGAAGTCCTCAAAACCAACTGAGCAGGTCCGCCCCTGTGCGCATGAAACCCCTGCTTTTCCTGCACATCGGCACCCACAAGACGGGGTCAACCGCGATCCAGCGCGCCTTGCCGGTCGGCGGTGCCGCCGCCCTCAAGGCCGGGCTGGTCCGCCTCGACATCCACGGCGATGTCGCCCGCGCCAACTGGACCGAGGACGATGCCCGCACCCTGCGCGCCAGCCTCGCCGGCCAGATCGTGCCGGGCGTGAGCCGTTACCTGCTCACCTGCGAGGGTTTCAGCGGTGATCCCCTGCGCGGCTACGCCAACGCTCCCATTGCCGCCGCCCGCCTGCGCGCCGCCACCGCCGACTTCGACGTCCGCGTCGTCGTCTTCCTGCGCCGCCAGGACGATTTCCTGGAATCGATCTACACCCAGCTCATCCATCAGGGCGGCTCACAGTCGTTTGCCGACTTCCTGCACAGCCTGCCAGCCGGCGGCCCCGACTGGCAGCGCCTGCTCGACACCTACGCCGCCGAGTTCGGTCGCGACCATCTCATCGTGCGCCGCTACCACGCCGCCTTCTACCCGCGCCCGGAAAGCCTGCTCGAGGATGTCTGCACCCTCCTCGGCATTTCCACCAGCGCCCTGGTCAAGGCCGATGCGACCCCCAATCAGGGCTACTCCCACGAAGCCCAGGAATTGGCCCGGATCTGCAACCCGCACCTCGACGAGGCCGGGCGTCGCCAACTCCGCCAGCTGCTGCAAAAGATCAGCCCAAAGCCGGTCTTCCAAAGTTACGCCTACCTCGACCTGGCAGGTCGCCGTGCCCTGCTCGCCGCCTGCGCCGAGTCCAATGCGGCGGTGGCCCGCGAGTTTTTCCAGGGCGAACCGCTCTTCCCCGAACCCGAGGATGCTGCGACCGCCGCTGCCAGCAGCGAACCGCTGGTCGCCACCCTGGTGAAAATGCTGCTCGAACGCCAGCGCGGCTCCCGCCTGGTGCGTCTCGCCGGCAAGATCGACCGCGCCCTCGGCGCCCTGCGTCCCTCCGCCCAGCCATGACCGCCGCTGCCGCGACCGCGCCCACCGCCGGATCGCCGCCGGCGCGCACGCTGCTGGTCCACGGCGCCTTCGCCACCCAGGCCGCCCAACGCGCCATTCACGATTGGAGTCGCACGGTTGTTCTGGAGGTCGATCTCGCCCTGCCCGAACCACTGCGCCGCCAGTGCGCCGCCATCGTCACCGTGCCGCCGCTGCTGCCGGAAGCCGAGGCCGAGTTGCTCCAGCAACGTGCCGAAACCGTGCTTGAGGCCTTTCTCGAAGACCGCGTCCGCGTGCCCGGACTCGCCACCGACCGACGTTTCCGCGCCGCCTGCATGAGCATCGAGGCCTGGCGCATCGTCGTGCCGCACGTGGTCTGCCTGGAATATGCGCGACGCGCCCTTGCCCACGGCCCCTTCCATCGCCTCGTCGTCGCCCCCGGCGCCGGCATCAGCCTGCCGGCCTTCGAACAGCTCGCCCGCGCCCTCGGCGTACCGCTGGAGGTGCTGCCCTTCGATCGCGAGGAGCCGCCTTTTCTCTGGATGCTGAAACGCCGCTGGCAGCGCTTTCGCCATCGCCGCCAAGCCGCCCGCGCCGCCGCCGCGCCGGCGCGCCTGCCCGCCTCAACAGCGGCAGGCGAACGCTGGTGCGCCGATCCCCGACTCGAAACACTGATCGCTGCCGAGGACCGTGCCGGCCGCTGGCACCGCGGCCCGGCGTTTCAGGAACCCGATCCGACCGCCCTCGGCGAACTCGTCGAACGCTACCGCGACTGGTGGCAGGCGTGGTGGCAGGACTGGCGGAGCGCGCACCCGCAGGAGGATCCGCTCAGCGACTTCTGGATCCTGGAGCGCCTGGGCGACTGGTTCAGCCGCGAACGCTACCCGCTGCACGCCCTGCTGCTGGAACAGGCGCGCGCCGCCGTGGCCGCGACGCCACCGGAGCGTGTGCTGGTCGGCTCGATGCGCGGCCGCCGCGAACTGCTCTGGGGTCTCGCCGCCCAAGACCAGGGCATCCCTGCGGCGGTGTACACGATCGACTGCCACATCGATCCGCGCCTCGTCTTCCAACCCGACCTCGCCCTCTGCGATGACACCCGCCAGTGCGAAATCGCCGCCGCCCGCCTCGATCCGTCCCAGGTGGTGCGCGTGCGTTCGCACCGGCGCCCGCCCGGCCGTGACATCATCGGCCCGCCGCAGCCGCATGCCCGGCCGCGCCTGCTGCTGGCCGACACCTATTACTCCGGCATGGTGGCCTCGAGTTCGCCCCTGCTCAGCTTTTGGGCCTACGAGCGTGCGGTCGAGGCGGCACGGGCGTTGCCCGACTGCGATTTCATCCTGAAGTTCCACCCCGTGCGCGAACGCCCGGAGGCGGTCTTTCACCTGAGCGGCCTGCACCACCTCCACCTCTGGCAGCGCGAGAGCTTCATCCGCAGCCTGCGCCCACCGTCGAACCTGCGCCTGCTCGCCCCGGAGGCGCGACTCTCCGACGAACTGCCGCACGCCGACCTGCTGCTCAACATCCAGTCCTACGCCGGCCTCGAGGCCTTCGCCCTCGACATCCCGGTCATCTACCTGCAGCCCTGGGACGAGGAGGGACTGTACCCGCGCATGAACGCCCTCGGCGCCATGCGCGTCGCCACCGACACCCCGCGCCTGGTTGCCCTGATCCGCGAACTGCTCGGCGACTCTGACCAACGCCACGCCCAGCTGGAGCGTCAGCACGCCTACCTCGACTACTTCTACTCCCAGGGACATCCCAGCTGCGCCGAGGCCGCCGCGGGAAGCCCCGGCGGCGCTTGACGACACGCCGCGCGCGGCTCATGCTGACGTTTTACGCCGGGCATGGCCGACCCCACCTCTTCCAGCACCCCCGACCTGCCGCCGCTGGTGATCGAAAACGGCCGCGAGCGCCTGCGCGCCCTTGTCGCCCGCCAACTCGGCAGCTTCTTCGAATACCAGCCTGCCGAGGATGAGGCGGCGCTCGAGGCCGCTCTGGAAACCGCCCTTGAGCGCGTGCGCCGCTGCTTTGGCCGCATTGTCCTCAAGCGCTACCGCCGCGACGACGGTGCCGCCGTGCTGAATCCCTTCCACTCGGGCCAGTACTGCATCTTCCTCTACTACCTGAGCCGTGCCCTCGCCCTCGCCGGGGCCGGCAGCCTGGCCGACCGCGTCTATTACCTCAACCGCGCCCTCAATGGCGTCGATCTCTTCCATCAGGTCGAACTGCCCGAGGTCTTCTGCCTCGAGCATCCGCTCGGTTCCGTCATCGGCCGCGCCCGCATCGGCGACGGCTTTTTCTTCGCCCAAGGCGTCACCGTCGGCGGCAACAAGGGCGCCTACCCGGTGATCGGCCGCCACGTCTCGCTGCTCTCGAACTCCAAGGTCGTCGGTGCCTCGAAACTCGGCGACCACGTCATCCTCGCCGCCAACAGCTACGTCAAGGACACGATCATCCCGCCGCACTCCATCGTCTTCGGTCAGGATCGCCACCTGGTCATCAAACCCAACCCGGGCGGCCTCACCACGCCGGTCTTCGAGGAGGACTTCGCATGAGCCAGCCGCGCGCCCTGATCATCGGCCTCGGTTCCATCGGCCGTCGCCACCAGGCCCTGCTCACCGACCTGGGCTGCGCCGTCGTCGCCTGCACCCGCCACGCCCAACCCGACCTGCCCTGCTACGAGGATCTCGACCTCGCGCTGCGCGAAAACCGGCCGCAGTTCATCGTCGTCGCCAACCCCACGGCCGACCATGAAGCCACGCTGCACCGCCTGGCCGAGCTCGCCCCCTCAGCACGCGTGCTCGTCGAAAAGCCCCTGTGCAGCAACATCCCAACACCCTTGCCGACCGGCCTCGCGGAACGCATTGCAGTGGGTTACAACCTGCGTTTCCACCCGGCCGTGCTCGCCCTGCGCGCGGCGCTGCGCGATGAACAACCGATCAGCGCCCAGCTCTACGCCGGCCAGCATCTGCCCGATTGGCGACCCGGCCGCGACTACCGCAGCTCCTACTCCGCCTCGGCCGCCCAGGGCGGTGGCGTGCTGCGCGACCTCAGCCATGAACTCGACCTCGGGCTCTGGCTCTTCGGCCCCTGGCAGCGCCTCGTCGCCCACGGCGGTCACTTCAGCGGGCTCGACATCGAGACCGAGGACACGGTCGGCCTGTGGTGGCAGGCGGCGCGCTGCCCGAAGGTCGGTGTCGAGATCAACTACCTCGACCGCGCCCCGCGCCGCTCGATCCTTGTCCACACCCGCCGGCACACCTGGGAGGCCGACGTGCTCGGCAGCCGCCTGCTGCGCGACGGCACGGTGCTGGAAAGCTGGCTGCCCGAACGCAACGCCACCTACCGCGACCAGGATCGCGCCTGGCTTCGAAACGAACCCGGCGTGCTCTGTACCTTTGACGAGGGCCTCGCCGTGCTGCACATGATCGCGGCCGCCGAAGCCTCCCTGCGCCAGGCCGCCTGGATCCGCTCCTCCCCCCTTTCATGAAGCATCTCATCTGCACGGTCTGCGCGCGCGGCGGCTCAAAAGGCGTGCCGGGCAAAAACACCCGCCCGATGCTCGGCCAGCCGCTCATCCAGCACACCCTGCGCCAGGCCGTCGCCAGCGGCCTGTTCGACGCGGTGGTTGCCAGCAGCGACGACGAAGCCATCCTCGCCTGCGCCGCCGAAATCCCCGGCGTGTCCACCCTGCTGCGCCCGGCCGAACTCGCCAGCGACACCGCCGGCAAGGTGCCCGCCATCCGCCATGCCGTGCTGGAAATGGAAAAGCGACTGGGCCGCACCTGCGACATCGCCGTCGACCTCGACGTCACCTCGCCGCTGCGCGATCCGCAGGACATCCGCGACGCGGTTGCCCTGCTCACCGACGGCGTGCCGAATGTGCTCACCGCCATGCATTCGCGACGCTCGCCTTACTTCAACCTCATCGAGCGCGGCAGCGATGGCCAGCTGCGCACCGCCAAGCAGCTGCCCGGCGGCGTACTGCGCCGCCAGGATGCGCCGCCCTGCTACGACATGAACGCCTCGATCTACGTCTGGCGGCGCGACGTGCTCGCCGCCGAGGACCGGCTCTTCCTGCCCGGCACCGCCCTGCATGTCATGCCCGAGGAACGTTCCTGGGACATCGACAGCGAGATGGACTGGGAGGTGGTGGAACTGCTGATGCGGCGCAAGCTCGAAACCTCCCGCGCATGAAGACCCTCGCCGAACTCGCCAGCCTGAAGGGCCGCGCCG
Source organism: Prosthecobacter sp. (assembly GCA_036846165.1). GTDB lineage: Bacteria > Verrucomicrobiota > Verrucomicrobiia > Verrucomicrobiales > Verrucomicrobiaceae > Prosthecobacter. The sequence continues at coordinate 8,618 of DAIUCN010000052.1, read as the reverse complement.
CCCTCATCACCGGTGGCGCCGGCCACCTCGGCCGCGCCATGGCCGCCGCCCTCGCCGAGCAGGGCGCCGCGGTCGCCCTGCTCGATCTCGATGCCGGACGCGCCGCCGACGCCGCCCGCGAGCTCGAGGCCGCCGGCGCCCGCGCCCTGCCGCTCGCCGCCGACCTGACCGATGCCGATGCCGCCCGCGCCGCCGTGCGCACCGCCGCCGCTGAGCTCGGCGGCCTCGACATCCTCATCCATGCCGCCTCGCTGGTCGGCACCGACAGCGTGCGCGGCTGGGCCGTGCCGTTCGCCGAACAAAGCCTGGAAGCCTGGCACATGGCCCTGCGCGTCGGTCTCGATCCTGCCTTCACCCTCATCCAGGAGGCGCGCCCGCACCTCGAAGCCTCCGGCCACGGCTCGATCATCTTCGTGTCGTCCATCTACGGCCTGGTCGCTCCCGATCCCTCCCTCTACGACGGCACGCCCATGCAGACCCCCGCCGCCTACGGCGCGGTCAAGGGTGCGCTCAACCAGCTCACCCGCCACTACGCCGCCCTGCTCGCCCCGCGCATTCGCGTCAATGCCCTGACCCCCGGCGGCATCTGGCGCGGCCAGAAGGAAACCTTTGTCGAGCGCTACACCCGCCGCACCCCCCTCGGCCGCATGGGGCGCGAGGAGGATTTCAAGGGCGCCGCCGCCTTCCTCGCCAGCGATCTCTCCGCCTACGTCACCGGCCACAACCTGGTCGTCGATGGCGGCTGGACGGCCTGGTAACCGCCGCACCTCAGGCCGACTCCGCCAGTAGGGCGGCGATCTCCGCCAACGCGGCCTGCGCCGGCACGGCCGCCGCTGAGGGCAGTCGCTCCGAGGAAAACTCGAAGGCGCTCAGCACCCGGTGCCGCGACGTCGGCCAGTGCCACTTCGGCGGATACACGGGCCCAAAGATCGTCAGCGCCGACACCCCGAAGGCCTGGGCCAGGTGCGCGGCCGAGCCATCGACCGCGGTCACCAGACGGGCGCGGCTGAGCGCATGCAGGTACTGCTTGAGACTGGTCCGGCCAGCCAGATCGATCAGCCCCGCCGGCGCCAGCGCGGCGATCTCGGCGCAATGCCGTCGCTCCTCCGGCGAACCGCCACCGGTCATCACCCAGGGCAGTCCCTGCCCCGCCGAGGCCATGACCTCGGCCCAGGCCTGTGGGGTCCAGAACTTGGACGGCCAGGCCGCCGTCGGATTGGCCAGCAGAAAGGGTCCCTCCGGCAATTCCGGGTGCCGCCAGTCCTCCGGCGGCAGGGACAGCTGCGGCGGAGTGAAGGCCTCGGGCTCACCGCCGAGCGCGCGCCAGAAGTACTGCGCCCAATACTCGCGGCCGATCGGCTCGATGCGCACCTCGCGAAAGATCAGTTGATACCACCAGCGCACATGCCGCGGCTGATTGACCAGCAGACCGCGCCGGCGCGACGGCACCCGCAGGGCCGTCCAGGCCGCGCGTGTGCTCCAGCTCGTCGTCCATGACAGCGCCGCCCGCTCGCGCTGGTCTGGGCCCCACACCGCCTGCGCCATGAGACCGACCAAGGGTCGGAAGGCCTCTTTCACATGCAGCGCGCAGGGTCGACCCGAGCGCGCGGCCAGCAAGCGCGTCACCGGCTCCAGCAGCGTGACATCGCCGAGTTGCTTGTCGCTGATCAGCGCGCAGGCTCCGTTGAAGCCATCGCCACTCATGACAGCACCTCCTTGCAGCGTGCCAGCAGGCCGTTGACGGCTTCCGTCAGGGTTTGCCGCGAGCTCCAGAAAAACTCCTCCTGATAACGGTGCTGCGCCGCCACCTGGGCCTGCCGGTAGTCGCGATCGCCAAACAAGCGCGTCAGAGCCTGCGTCAGTTCCTCGCCACTTTCACCCCAGGGCGGTTGCAGCCGCTGCTCGAGTTCGGGAAACAGAAAAAACTCCGGCGGATGACGCACCAGGAAGACCACGGGCAAGCCGAGATGAAAGGCCTCGTGCCCGGAGACTGAGATCGTGTTGAGCAATACCGCCGCCGATTGCATGGCCTCCTCCATCGGCTGCTCGGGTGGCGCCAGTCGGACGTTCGACGGCGGGCGCAGCGAGCGCAGGAAGCGGGTCTTTGACTGCACCTCGCTCTCGTCCATGCCGATGAAGCCGCGCTCCTCGCTCTTCGGCGCCCGCAGCGGATGGAACTTGAGGATGAAATCGAGCTGCGGCAGCCGGCGCGCCGCTTCCACCACGCTGCGATACTGATGCAGGCAAGCCTGCGGATCGGTGATGACGGTCATCGTGTCGGCATGCAGCACCTGCGGCCGCCGGCGCGTGAACGCGGCCTCGACCTGTTCCGGCGTGCGCGGTGGGGCACTCGGTCGGCGATGCCCGCGCACATCGACGATGCGCTCAGCCGGATAACCGGCGGCAATCATGCGCGGGATGCCGCGCTGGCCGTCGACCAGGGCGAAGTCGGGCGTGAACATGGTGCGCGGCTTGAGCAGGAAGTCGTAGGTGTAAGAGGCCACCGGGATGCCCAGGCGCGCCGCCGCCAGCGACCACACCCCGTCCTCGGCACCGATCTGGGTGTCGGCCAGCACCAGCGCCGGCCGCAGTTCCTGCAAGCGCGCCATGGCCTTGGCGACCCGCGCCGACCAGCGTGGATACACCCGCTGGACGTGGTGATCGCCCATCGCCCGATGAATGTCGCGGCAGCCGCGCACGGCCGGATCCTGATCCAGCACTTCCGCCTGCCAGCGCCGCCACCAGTCGGCCCAGTGCGCCGACTCCGCCGCCACAGACTCGACCGTGGGCTCACCCAACTCGGCCGCGGTCACGGTCTGCAGGCGAAAGCGCGGCGCCGCGGGTTCGCGGGCGAGCAGGCGGGCAACGCGACCGCTGGCACACAGCACCAGGGGGGCTTCGGCAGGGGGCGCCTCGCGGGTGATGGCTTCGCTCGCCACCACCGCCGGCGCGCGACGCCAGCGGCAAAGCCAGCGCTCGATGCGACGGCGCAGGCTGCGCGGCCGCCACTCCGGCGCCAGGCACTCGACCGGCAATCCCTTTTCCGCCGCCACCTCGCGCCAAAACCCGAAGCTGACGCCGCTGCCGGCGCAGACGACGAGGCGATCGAATTCAAAGCGGCCCCACAGGTGATCGCGCAAGGCCAGGTTGAACAGCCGCATCGACATCCGGTCCTGAAACTCGCCGCCAAGCGCCGCCTTGCGCAGATCGGCATCGCCGGGCCGGTCGCCCAATTCCGGCCGCGAGCGCAGGTAGGGCTCCATGGCCTCGGTCATGCCCGCCAGCAGGGGCATGGCCGCATCGCGACCGAAGATGTCGCGGGTGCTCAGCCAGGCCACCACGCCGGGATAGCGCGACCGCTCGAGCAGGGTGTCGTACTCCAGTACGACCGCGCCCTCCGCCACCTCGGCCAGCCGCCGCTCCAGCGCCTGGGGCGCGAGGGAACCGGTGAGAACGAGCGTGCGGGGCATGGCAGACAAAGGGTCAGCATGCTGAAAATGCCCGGACTCGCAACCCTGGGATGGATCGGAACCGCCGGGGCCGCCCATGGTTGACAGGCCGGGCGCGCATGGGTTATTGCCGCTTCCCATGCTCGAATCCGCGGACTCCCTGGCCGAGAACAACGGTCGCTGTTTCATCATCGCCGAGGCGGGGGTGAACCACAATGGCGACCTCGCCCTAGCGCGCCAGCTCGTCATCGCCGCCGCCGCCGCGGGTGCCGATGCGGTCAAATTCCAGACCTTCCAGGCCGGCCATCTGGTCACGGCCGACGCCCCGCAGGCCGATTACCAGGCGCGCAACACCGGTCGCACCGAGAGCCAGTTCGACATGCTCAAGCGCCTCGAACTGCCGCTGGAGGCCTTCGGTGAACTGGCCGGCCTGTGCGCCGAAATGGGCATTGAATTCATGTCGACCGCCTTCGACGAGGACAGCGCCGACTACCTCGCCGGCCTGGGCATGCGCTGCTTCAAGATCCCCTCCGGCGAGCTGACCAACCTGCCCTTCCTCCGCCACATCGGCGCCTTCGGTCGCCCGGTCATTGTCTCCACCGGCATGGGCACGATCGAGGAGGCGGAAACCGCGGTCGCCACCCTGCGCGAGGCCGGCAGCGGCCCGGTCACCGTCCTGCACTGCGTGACCCGCTATCCGACCCCGCCCGAGGAAGCCCACCTGCGCGCCATGCATGTGCTGCGCCACGCCCTCGGCGTGCCGATCGGCTACTCCGACCACACCGAGGGCATCGAGGCGCCGGTGATCGCCGTCGCCGCCGGCGCCTGCGTCATTGAGAAGCATTTCACCCTCGACCGCGACCTGCCCGGCCCCGATCACAAGGCCTCGCTCGAACCCGGCGAACTCGCCGAGATGGTCCATGCCATCCGCCGCGCCGAAGTCCTGCTCGGCCAGGCACGCAAGCAACCCGGGGCCGACGAACTCGCGGTCGCCCAGATCGTCCGCCGCAGCGTCGTCGCCCGCCGCGCCATCCCCGCCGGCAGCATCCTCGAACCCTCCATGCTGGTCCTGCGCCGCCCAGGCACCGGCATCCCGCCGGCACGCCTGCACGAACTGCCGGGCAAGCGCGCCCAAAGCGACATCGCCGAGGGTGCCCTCATCCGTTGGGAGGATCTCGCATGAGACGCATCGCCGTCGTCAGCACCGGCCGTTCCGATTACAGCATCTACCGGCCGCTGCTGCGGGCGATTCAGGATCACCCGGAGTTGGAACTGCAGGTGCTGGTCACCGGCATGCACCTCGACGATCGCTTCGGTCGCACGGTGGATCTCGTGGCCAGGGACGGCTTCCCGGTCGCCGCCCGCATCCCGGTGCTGCAAAACGACGACAGCCCGCAGGGCATCGCCGCCGCCATGGCCGCCGGCGTCGCCGGTTTTGGCGACCACTACGCCGACTCACCGCCCGATGTGCTGGTCGTGCTCGGCGACCGCTTTGAGATGTTTGCCGCCGCGCTCGCCGCCGTGCCCTTCAACCTGCCGATCCTGCACCTGCACGGCGGTGAACTCAGCGAAGGCGCCATGGACGACCGCTTCCGCCACGCGCTCACCAAACTCAGCCACCTGCACGGGGTCGCCACCGAAACCTACCGCCGCCGTGTCCTCCAGCTCGGCGAGGAACCCTGGCGCGTGCTCTGCTGCGGCGCGCTCGCGCTCGACAACCTGCGCACGCTGCAGCGACTGACGCGCGCGGAACTGGAGGCGCGCTTCGATCTCGACCTGCACGAGCCGCCCCTGCTGGTAACCCTGCATCCAACGACCAACGCCCCGGAACTCGCCGGCCCACAGACCGATGCCCTGCTCGACGCACTGACCCGGCTCGATCTGCCGGTGGTCTTCACCATGCCCAATGCCGACACCGCCGGCAGTGTCATCCGCGCCCGCCTGCTGGAGTTCTGCCGCAACCAAGACCGCGCGCGCTGGGTGGAAAACTTCGGCCCCGAAGCCTACTACTCGATGCTCGCCGAAGCCCGCGCCATGGTCGGCAACTCCTCCAGCGGCCTGCTCGAAGCGCCGTCGTTCGCCCTGCCCGTGGTCAACCTCGGCGACCGGCAAAAGGGCCGTCTGCGGGCCGCCAACGTCATCGACGCGCCCTTTGAACCTGACGCCATCGTCGCCGCCGTGCAGACGGCGCTGACGCCGGCCTTCAAGACTCAAGCCGCCGGCCAGGAAGCCTTCTTTGGCGACGGCCATGCCGCCGAACGCCTGGTGGACCTGCTTGCCACCGTGCCGCTCGACGCGCGCCTGCGCGACAAGACCTTCCACGACCTATGAAATGCGTACTCCTCGGTGCCGGTGGTCACGGACGCGTCCTGCTGGAGGCGCGCCTGCCGCAGACCTTTGACGCCATCCTCGACACCCGCCCCGGCCTGCAGGAGGTCGCCGGCGTGCCGGTGCTCGGTGGCGATGACCTGCTGCCGGACCTGGCCGCGCGCGGGTTCACGCATTTTGTCGTCGGCCTCGGCTCCACCGCCGACACCACCGCGCGTGCCCACCTGTTCCAGGCCGCCGTCGACGCCGGCCTGACGCCCCTCGCCGTGCTGCACCCCACCGCCTGGGTTTCGCCCTCGGCCCGACTCGGCGAGGGCTGCCAGATTCTCGCGCGGGCCGTGGTCAACACCGGCGCGGTCCTCGGTGCCAACGTGCTCGTCAACACCGCCGCCGTCGTCGAGCACGACAGCGAGATCGGCGACCACGTCCACCTCGCCAGCGGCGCCCTGCTCTGCGGCGGCGTGCGCGTCGGGGCCGGCGCGCACATCGGCGCCGGTGCCGTCGTCCGCCAGGGTCTGCAGATCGGGGCCGGCGCCCTCATCGGCGCGGGCGCGGTGGTCGTGCGCGACGTGCCCGCCGGCGCCCGCGTGGCCGGTGTGCCGGCACGCCCGCTCTGAGGTCAACCGCCCCGCAATTTCAGCATTTCGAATTTGTCATTGCCCACTCCCCGTGGCACCGCCTTTCCTGCCCTGCGACCCGTCATGACGTCGAAACCCGTGAGCCAACTCTGCCTGCCGCCCGACGGCACGCTGTGGGACGCCCTGCGCGTGATCGACCAGGGCGCCTGCGGTATCTGCCTGCTCGTCGATCCGCAGCAGCGCCTGCTTGGCACGGTGACCGATGGCGACATCCGCCGCGCCCTGCTCAAGGGCGCCACCCTGCAGGATCGCGTCGAACCGCACGCGCACACCGCCTTCACCAGCGTCCACGTGCGCACCCCGCGCGCCGAGGTGCTCGACCTCATGCAGGCGCGCCAGATCCATCAGGTGCCGATCCTCGACGACGATGGCCGCCTCAAGGGCCTGCACCTGCTGCATGAGATCATCGGCTCCGCGCCGCGCCCCAACTGGGCGGTCATCATGGCCGGCGGCAAGGGCACCCGCCTGGGCGAACTCACCCGCAGCACGCCCAAGCCCATGCTCAAGGTCGCTGGCCGGCCCATCCTCGAGCGCCTCGTCCTGCACCTCGTCGGCAGCGGCATCCGCCGCATCTTCATTTCCACCAACTACCTCGCCGGCCAGATCGAGGAGCACTTCGGCGACGGCGCCCGTTTCGGCTGCCAGATCGACTACCTGCGCGAGCAGCCGGAGGAACCGCTCGGCACCGGCGGCTCGCTGGCCCTGCTGCCGGAACCGCCGGCCGATCCGGTCTTTGTCTGCAACGGCGACCTCGTCACCCAGGTCGACATCGCCGGCCTGCTCGAATTCCATCGCGAGGGCGGTCAGCTCGCCACCATCGGCGTGCGCGGCTACACCCACGAGATCCCCTTCGGCTGTCTGGAGGTCAGCGACGGCCGGGTGCTCAGCCTCGTCGAAAAACCCGCGCTCTCGCAGCTCATCAACGCCGGCATCTACGTGCTCGAGCCGGACCTCGTCGCGCGCGTGCCGCGCCGGCATTTCCCCATCACCGAACTCTTCGAAGAAGCGCTGCGCCAGGGCGATCCCGTCGGCGCCTTCGAAATCGCCGACGAATGGATCGACGTCGGTCAGCGCGAACAACTCAAACAGGCGCGCGGCGGCGCGCAATGACATCACCATGGGAACCTTCACTGGCAAAAACGTCTTCGTCACCGGTGCCGGCGGCTTCATCGGCAGCCACCTCGCCGAACACCTCGTCCGCGAGGGCGCCAAGGTGCGCGCCCTTGTCCACTACAACGCCCTCGGCAAGCGCGGCTGGCTCGATCACTCCGAACTGGCTGGCGACATGGAAATCCTTCCCGGCGACATCACCGATCGCGACAGCGTGCGCGCCGGGGTGCGCGGCTGCGACACCGTTTTCCACCTCGCCGCGCTGATCGCCATCCCCTACTCCTACCAGGCGCCGCGCAGCTACGTGCGCACCAACATCGAAGGCACGCTCAATGTCCTGCAGGCCGCGCAGGAAGAGGGCGCCCGCCGGGTCCTGCACACCTCCACCAGCGAGGTCTATGGCACCGCCCGCTTCGTGCCGATCACCGAGGAACATCCGCTGCAGGGTCAGTCGCCCTACTCCGCCTCGAAGATCGGCGCCGACAAGATGGCCGAGGCCTTCGCCGCCTCCTACGAACTGGAAGTCGTCACCGTCCGCCCCTTCAACACCTTCGGTCCGCGCCAGAGCCTGCGCGCGGTCATCCCGACCATCATCAGCCAGTGCCTGCGTGGCGACGAGGTGAAGCTCGGCGCCGTGCATCCGACGCGCGACCTCAACTACGTGCAAAACACCGTCGAGGGCTTCTGCGCCGCCGCCCTCGCACCGGCCGCCGCCGGCGAGGTCATCAACTTCGGCTCCGGCCGCGAAATCAGCGTCGGCGATCTCGCCGTGCTCATCGGCCGCCTGCTCGGCAAGGAGATCCGCATCGTCTGCGAACAGGAGCGCCTGCGCCCGGAAAAGAGCGAGGTCGAACGCCTGCTCGCCTGCAACGCCAAGGCCAAGGCCCTGCTCAACTGGGAACCCCGCGTCAGCCTCGAACAAGGCCTCGAACAAACCCTCGCCTGGCTCCAACAAAACGTCGAGCACTACCAGGCCCGCGGGTATGTGGTCTGATGAAGCAGGGAAAAGGAAGAAGGAAAAAGGAAAAAGACCCTGATCTTCCCAACGCCTCCCCCTCTTTTCCCTTTTCCCTTTTCTCTTCTCCCTTTTCTC
>DAIUCN010000051.1:0-29552 GCA_036846165.1 Prosthecobacter sp. | reverse complement strand
GGGCAGGGCGGGGCCGTCGCCGCCGCGCGGAGCGTGCCGGCCGGGGCGGGACGAAGGCGGGGCGAGCAGGGTGACGGTGGCGGTGGCGAAGCCTTCGTGGCCGTCGCCGATCGTGTAGCTGAAGTGGGTGCCGTCGAAGCGCGGGTTGGCGCGGAACAGCAGCAGGTTGCCGTCGCGCCAGAGCTTGCCGTCTTTGGCCGGCCGCGGCTGGCTGAAGCCGGCAAGTTCGAGGACATCGCCGTCAGGATCGGAGTCATTGGCCAACACATCGAGAACAACGGTCGTGCCGGGGGCCACCTGGAAGAGGTCCTCAATCGCAAGCGGCGGTCGGTTGTCGGTGAAAAAGCGCAGATCTTCTCCAGTCGCCTCGCCAAGCGGCCCACCGGCGCGGACGCGAAAGTGGTACCACGTGCGCGGCTGCAGGCCGGTCAATACGGCGCTGACATCCCCCAAGCCCTGAACGACAGTGGGGCTTGCCTCCACGCTCGAGCCGTAATCTGCGGTCAAGCCATAGTCGAATGTCACGCTGCAGGTCTCGCTGCCGGTTTCGACGCGACCTTGAAGAGTGGCGCCGAGCGAGGAGATCGCGGTCGCATTCAAGGATTGCACGATCGGTGGCTGCGGCGGCACACCGTCGGCGCGCAGGGTGATGCGGGTGGGCGACTCGTCATCGTCGCTGCCGGTCAGTTCCAGCGTTGCCGCCCACGGCCCGAGGTTCGGGGGGGCGAAAGCCACAGTAAGCGGGGCGACGGCACCCGGCATCAGCGTCGCGGGCGGGGGCGTGACCAGGCTGAACACATCCGCGCCGGTCACCGTGGCGGTCAGGTTCGTGAGTTCGGCGGAACCGCTGTTGCGCACCTGAAAGACGGCCTGGCGCACTCGACCCGGCGTGGCTGGCAACAGCATGGCTTCGCCGTCGACGGCAAGTTCGACACCGGCAAACAGCAGGTCCAGTTCGGGTTTCGGGACGCCGCGCAGGATGGCGGTTTCACCGGCATTGCTGCGCGCTTCCGCCGGTCCGTCGGCGTTGAAGCTGCCGAGCAGGATTTCTTCGACGCCGTCGCCGTCGAGATCACCCGACGCCAAGGCGCCGCCGGAGGTCCATTGGTCGCTGGCGCTGGCCCCAAAAAAGGTCACTTCGGCGCCGTCGCGACCGGTCAGGGCCAGGTCGCGCACCGCCGGCAGACGGTGCCGGCCAAAGATCAGGTAGGCCTCACCTGCATTGCTGCGGCTATCGCCCGGCCCATCGCCCAAGGGAGCGCCAAGCAGCAGATCGGCGAAGCCGTCGCCATTGAAATCGCCTGTCGTCAGGGCACCATTGATGCCGAGGTTGTCGCCGGCACTGGCGCCGATGACATGCACATCGGCGCCAATGGCAAGATCGACCCACGCAACGGGCAGCGAGCGGCCGAGCACGACGTAAACTTCGCCGGCACTGGTGCGCGTGTCGCCCGGGCCATCGGCCAGCGGTGCTGCCAGGATCAGGTCCTGTCGTCCATCGCGATTCACATCGGCCAGTCGCAGGCCGCCGCCGGAAGTCAGGCCGTCGCCGGTCCCGGCACCGTGAATGACGCTGTCGGCGTCCGTGGCGAGATCAAGCCGTGCCGGCCAGACGTTGCGTCCGAGGACGAGACAGGCTTCGCCGGCGCCCGAACGGCTTTCATCCGGGCCGTCGCCGCCCGCCGCGCCAAGCACGATGTCGGCGAGGCCGTCGCCATTGATGTCGCCCAAGGCCAGGGAGCCGCCGGCACTGAGTTGGTCGGAAGCCGTGGCGCCATCGAGGGTCACATCGGCCTCACTGGCCAGGTCAAGCGTCGCCGGGAAGGTGGAACGACCGAAAATCACCACCACTTCGCCCGCGCCGTTGCGGCTTTCGCCGGGTCCGTCGCCGCCCGAAGCGCCAAGCACGAGGTCGGTGAGACCATCGCCATTGACGTCGCCTGCCGCCATGGCCTTGCTGCTGGTCAGCAGGTCGCTGGCATTGGCACCATGAATGGTCAGATCCGCGCCGCCGTTGCCCTGCAGCGCGAGGTCGAGAACCGCCGGCCAGCTGCCGCGACCGAACAGCACGCAGGCCTCACCGGCGCTCGAACGGGTGTCACCGGGGCCATCGCCGCCGACGGCGCCCAGAATGAGGTCCTCCACGCCGTCGCCATTCAGGTCGGCCGCGAGCAGGCTGCCGCTGCCGGTGAGCTGGTCAATGGCAGTGGCGCCATACACCACGACATCTGCGCCACCGGAAGCCAGATCGAGCTGGGCTGGAAAGCTGGCTTTGCCAAAGACGATGTAGGCCTCGCCGGCAAAGGAGCGGGTTTCGCCCGGGCCGTCGCCACCCGGGGCGCCGAGAACCAGATCCTGGCGACCATCGCCGTTGAGATCCGCCAGCAGCAGCGCGCCACCGTTGCTGAGCTGGTCGCCGGCCGTGGCACCCAGGATGCTCAGGTCGGGAGCTGCGCCTGCGGTGCCTGCAGCGTCGAGAGCGCCGCCAAAACCCGCTTTGCCGAACCAGATTTCCACCACGCCGGCATCGGCGCGGAGCGGGCTGCCAACATCGGCGAGAGCTGAGGCGACGATAAGATCGGCGAATCCGTCGCCATTGAGGTCCCCGGAGCGCACGACGCGTCCCAAGCCGTCGTTGGCCAGGCGTCCCACGGCCAGTGCGGTGATGGCGTCACTCGCCGAACCCGGAGCTCGGGCGAGGTCATACGTGGGTTCAAAGGCGGTGCCCAAAAGAGGCAGGAAGAGGGTGGAGCAGATCAGGGAGCGCATGACGGGAGCAAGTTCGAAATCTGATTATTATCAATTTTATAATAATAATGGATTTTATTTTGAAGCAAGACAAATTCATGGCTGCCCGTGATGCGCTGCCATCGATACACGGTCCTTGCTTCGTGACGCCCCGGGTTTAAAGAAGCCTTTCCATGTTTTCCGCCCTCACCGAGAAACTCGAAGACACCTTCCGCAAGCTGCGCGGCCTCGGCAAAATCAGCGAGGCCAACATCGCTGACGCCTTGCGCGAGATCCGACTGGCGCTGCTGGAGGCGGATGTCGACTTCAAGGTGGCCAAGGACCTCATCGAGGCGGTCAAGACCCGCGCCCTTGGCGAGGAGGTGCTGCGCACGGTCTCGCCCGGCCAGCAGATCGTTAAAATCTTTCACGACGAACTCGTCACCTTGCTCGGCGGCGGCGCCAAGGAACTCGACCTGAGCCCGCCGCAGCGGATTTTGCTGGTCGGTCTCAACGGCGCCGGCAAGACCACCACCTCGGCCAAGCTCGCCGGCTGGCTGAAGAAGCAGGGCAAACGCCCGCTGCTGCTTGCCCTCGACCTCGATCGTCCGGCCGCCATCACCCAGCTGCAGGTTCTCGGTCAGCAGCTCGGGGTGCCGGTCTTCGCGCCGGCCGCCGGCGAAACCGATGTGGTTCGCGCCACCCGCGCCGCGCTCGCCTGGCTTGACCAGCAGGGCGGGGGCGTGGCAATCTTCGACACCGCCGGCCGACAGGAGGTCGACGAGGCCCTGCTCGCCGAACTGAAGTCGGTGCGCGACCTCGTGCAGCCGCGCGAGACCCTGCTGGTGGCCGATGCCGCCACCGGTCAGCAGGCCGTCAGCGTGGCCTCGCGCTTCCATGAAACGGTGGGTCTGACCGGCCTGATCATGTCGAAGCTCGACGGCGACGCCCGTGGGGGTGCACTGCTGTCGATGCGCCAGGTGACGGGCTGTCCGGTGAAATTCATCGGCGTCGGCGAGAAGACCGATCAGCTGGAAGTCTTTCACCCCGACCGCATGGCCCAGCGCATCCTTGGGATGGGCGATGTCGTCAGCTTGGTCGAGAAGGCCTCGCAGGAGATCGACGAAAAGGAGGCGATGAACCTGATGCGCCGCCTGGAGCAGAACAAGTTCGACTTCAACGACTTCCTTGGCCAGCTGCGCTTCATGAAGAAGCTCGGACCGCTGGAGGGCCTGCTCGGCATGATCCCCGGCATGAGCAAATTGAAGGGCATGCCCGGCGTCGATGACAAGCGCATGAAGCATGTCGAGGCCATCATCCTGTCGATGACCCCCAAGGAACGCAGCCGGCCGGAACTCATCAACGGCAGCCGGCGCAAGCGCATCGCCCGCGGTGCAGGACGCCCGGTCGTGGAGATCAACCAGCTGCTCAAGCAGTTCGAGATGATGCGCAAGCTGATGAAGAACAAGGGGGCGATGGCGCAGATGGCCGGCGGCCTGTTTGGCGGCGGTGGTGGCATGCCGCAACTGCCCAAGGGCCTGATGCCTGGTGGCGGCAAGATGCCGAAGCTGCCCAAGGGTTTCCGCTTCTGATCGCCGTTGCCGGCCGCGGCCGGCGCGTCCATGATGGGCGATGCAGGAAAGCCTCCTCCACGTCCTCGCCTCCGAATCCCCGCGCACCGGACTGACCGTGCGCGGCTGGGTGCGCACCAAGCGCGAATCCAAGTCCTGCGCCTTCCTGGAGCTGACCGACGGCTCCTGCTTCCGCGGCCTGCAGGTCGTGGTCGATGCCGCCCTGCCATCGGCGGAGTTGCTGCCGCAGGTCCTCACCGGCACCTCGGTCGAGGTCACCGGCGATCTCGTCGCCTCGCCGGCCCCCGGCCAGAAGTGGGAGCTGCAGGCGGCGGAACTGCGCCTGCTCGGCATTGCCGATGCCACCTACCCGCTGCAGAAAAAGGGCCACACGCCCGAGTTCCTGCGCACGATCGCTCATCTGCGCCCGCGCACGAACCTGTTCGGCAATGTCTTCCGCGTGCGCAGCCGCATGGCCTTCGCCATCCACCGCTTTTTCCAGGAGCGCGGCTTCTTCCATGTCCATACGCCGATCATCACCTCGAACGACTGCGAGGGCGCGGGCGAGATGTTCCGGGTCACCACCCTCAAGCCCGGTTCGACCGCGCCGGCGAGTGAGGACTTCTTTGGCCAGCCCACCCATCTCACCGTCAGCGGCCAGCTGCAGGGTGAGGCCTTTGCCTGTGCGCTCGGCAAGATCTACACCTTCGGTCCGACCTTTCGCGCCGAGAACAGCAACACCGCCCGCCACGCGGCGGAGTTCTGGATGATCGAGCCGGAAATCGCCTTCTGCGACCTCGCCGCCGACATGGCCCTGGCCGAGGAGAACGTCCAGTTCCTGGTGCGCGCCATGCTGGACGAGTGTGGCGAGGAGCTGGAGTTCTTCAACCGCCTGGTCGACAAGGGCCTGGAGGCGCGCCTGCGCCAGACCCTCGATCAACCCTTCGAACGCCTCTCCTACACCGAGGCGGTCGACCTGCTGCTGAAGTCGGGTCGCAGCTTCGAGCATCCGGTGGTTTGGGGCGAGGGCCTGCAGACCGAGCACGAGCGCTACCTCGCCGAGGAGCATGTGCGCGGGCCAGTGACGATCTTCAATTACCCGAAGGCGATCAAGCCCTTCTACATGCGCCAGAACGAGGATGGTCGCACGGTCGCGGCCATGGACCTGCTGGTGCCTGGCATCGGCGAGATCATCGGTGGCAGCCAGCGCGAGGAACGGCTCGATGTTTTGCTCGGGGCCATGCAGAGCCACGGCCTCAGCGAGGCGGACTACGGCTGGTACCTTGACCTGCGCCGCTACGGCAGCGTGCCGCATGCCGGCTACGGCATGGGTTTCGAGCGACTGCTCATGTTCGTCACCGGGGTGAGCAATATCCGCGATGTCATCCCCTTTGCGCGCACCCCCGGGCATGCGGAGTATTGAGACCGTCATGATCGCGCTTCGTGCCCTCGTCCTGCCGGCCCTGCTCGCCTTGGCGCCGTGTCTTTCCGCCCAGACCGGCCTGAAAATCGCACTGGTACCCGAGGCCAGGGCCATCGTTCCAGGGGCGACTTTTCGCGTCGGCCTGCTCCTGCAGCCCGAGCCGGGCTGGCACACCTACTGGAAGCAACCGGGCATTGTCGGCGTGCCGACCCAGATCGACTGGCAGTTGCCGCCGGGTTTCACGGCGGGCGAACTCGAGTATCCGGGGCCGGAGCCGGTGCTCATGTTTCACATCAAGGCCCAAGGCTACCGGCGCGAGGTCTTGCTGCAGACGCAGATCACCGCGCCCGCCGACCTCAAGCCCGGGACGGAAATCGCCCTGCGCGGTCGTGCCACTTGGATGTGCTGCGGCAACACCTGCCACCCGGGCAGCAAGGAACTGGAGTTGAAGCTGCCGGTCGCCGCCACGGCCGCGCCCGATCCGCAGTGGGCACCGGTCTTCGAGCGCGAGCGCCAGGCTTACTCGCGGGAGAGCGAGGCCTGGCAGGCGCAGGCCGAGGAAACGGGCATGCAGGTCACGCTGACCCTGCGACCGGCGGGCACTGCGGCGCGGCCGTTGACGGCACAAGAAATCGCCGGGCTGCGTTTTTACACCGAGGACGGCTGGATCAACAGCGATGAGGACCAGCGCCTTGAACTGGCTCCGAACGGTGTCTTGCGGATCCATCTGACCCGGGCCGAGGTGTTTCTGGGGCAGGGCACGCCCGAGCGGCTGTTCGGCGTGCTGCGCCGTCCCGGCGGCTGGTTGGCA
The DNA here is from genome assembly GCA_036846165.1 of Prosthecobacter sp. Taxonomy (GTDB): domain Bacteria; phylum Verrucomicrobiota; class Verrucomicrobiia; order Verrucomicrobiales; family Verrucomicrobiaceae; genus Prosthecobacter. The sequence continues at coordinate 23,020 of DAIUCN010000051.1, read as the reverse complement.
GGTGAAACCTGGCCCTGCCTGCGCATCACCCCCAAGATTCGCCGCCCTGCGCCGTTAAAAGACCCGCAGTCCCGCCATTGAATTCCCTGAACACGGGGCTAGTTTCCGCACATCATGAAAGGCATCCTCGTCCTCATCCTTGCCGCCGCCGTCGGCTACGTGGCCTACCAGCACGTCTATCCCATTGTCAGCGAGGCGCTGAAATTCGAGAAGCACCAGCCCAAACCGGTCGAGGTCGCCGTGGTCGCGCCCGCACCGCCGAAGCCCGAGGTCAAGGTCGAGGCTCCCAAGCCCGCCCCGGAACCTGAGATGAAGCCCGAGCCGAAGCCGGCCCCGGCCATGCCCGCCATCCCCGAGCCGCCCAAACCCGAGCCGCCCAAGCCGAAGGAGGGCGAATTCGTCGCCCCCGTCTTCCCGCCGATCGAAGAGGCGGTGAAAAATTGGACGGCCATCCCGCCGAGCGCCTTTCCGCGGCAGGTCAAGCTCAAGCGTGACCTGCAGCTGCAGATGAAGATCGGCAATTCGACCGCCGCCACTCAGGTCAAGGCCGGCGGCTCGATCTACGCGGTTGGTCAGGAAGGCACCGACCTGCTGGTTTCGCCGACCGACACCTCGCCCATGCGTGGCAAGGTTGGCATTGATGACACCGACCTCAAGGAGGTGCTGACCGAGGTCTATGAGCGCTGGAAGGTCGCGCGCACCGAGACCCTGCGTCGCGCCCATGAATTCAAGCTTGCTGCCGCCGAGCGCGCCAAGAATGCCCCAGCGCCCTCCGCTGGTGCCACCGCCAGCAACGACAAGCCCGCGCGTGACGCGGATGGCACCTACCCGCTGCTCGTCGCCAGCATGAAGTCGGGCCAGGTCACCGAGATCAAGACCGACAACATCAAGGAATGGGGTGAGCCGCAGATGGTGGACGGAGCCTGGACGGTCATCGTCAAGTACGAGACCCAGACCATGTTCGGCAAGTTCGAGACCGAGGCCCAGGCGACGATCAAGAACGGTCGCGTGGAAAAGTGGATCTACACCGGTTCCGGTGAAGTGGTGCCGTAACCGGCGCCGCAGCCAAAGCCCCCTTGAAAGCCTTGCTCGACAAGCTTGAAACCCGCTTCGGCCGCTTCGCCGTGCCGGGCTGTGTCCAGCTGATTGCCACGCTCCAGCTCGTGGCGCTGGTCGTCTTTGCCCTGCTGCCTCCCGACTCACGCCAACCCTACGAGGATTTCCTCACCCTTGATCCCACCCGGATTCTGGAGGGGCAGGCTTGGCGCCTGCTCACCTTCGCGGTCATTCCCGCCAGCAACCTGTTCTTCGCCGTCATCACCGCCCTCTTTCTGATGTGGCTGGGGCGCGGTCTCGACGAGGCCTGGGGAGCTTTCCGGGTCAATCTCTACGTGTTCGGCGGCATGCTGGCCATTGCGCTTGGCACCTTGCTGTTTGGCTACACGGCCGACGGCTACTGGCTGCAGTTGAGTCTGCTCTTCGCCTTCGCCACGATCTATCCGAACGAGGAGATCCTGCTGTTTTTCGTCCTGCCGGTGAAGATCAAGTGGGTGGCCCTTTTCTCCGCCGCCATGCTCGGCCTCATGGTTCTGTCCTCGCCGCTGGCCCTCATCCCGGTGGTTTTCGCCCTGCTCAACTACGCCCTCGTCTTTGCGCCCGGCTTTGTCCGCGGTCGGATGCACGCGGCCCGTGTCGCCGACCGGCGCGCCCGCTTTGATCAGGCCGCCGGTGGTGCTGCCGAGTTCTTTCACCAGTGCCAACGCTGCGGCAAGACCGAGGTGGACGATCCCGGTCTGCACTTTCGGGTCACCGACGAGGGTGATGAAATCTGCTCGGCCTGCCGGCGCTGACAGGCGCACAAGCCGTGCTTGCCTTCGCGACGGCTGATGACATCTTAAATTCTCGATCATGCGCTGCCCCAAATGCGGAAGCTCCCAGGACAAGGTCATTGACTCGCGCGAGGCGCGCGAGGGCCATGCCATCCGTCGCCGCCGCGAGTGCATGAAGTGCGGTTTCCGCTTCACCACCTACGAAATCGTTGAGCGCGAGGAACTGCGCGTGGTCAAGCGCAACGGCGCCCGCCAGCCCTTCAATCGCGACAAGCTCATGTCGGGCCTGGTCAAGGCCTGCGAAAAGCGCCCGGTCAACATGGAGCAACTCGAGCAGGTGGCCGACGACATCGCCAGCGAACTCGAGGAGGAAGGCTACCGAGAAATCCCCTCGACCGTCATCGGCGCCAAGGTCATGCAGCGCCTCGAGCAGCTCGACCACGTCGCCTACGTCCGCTACGCCTCGGTGTACCGCCAGTTCGAGGACGTCGGCGAGTTCATCAACGAGATCAAGGGGCTCGATCAGCGTCGCGGTGGCGACGCCGGGCAGTTTGATCTTTTCGGCTGAGCCGCGCCCTTTCTGCTTGGAACTTCGCCCGCTTGCAGGCATGCTTTTCCGCGCCATGAACCGTTTGCACGCCCTTCTGTTGTCCCTGGCCCTGTGGGGCTCCAGTCTGTCCGCCCAGGAAAGCGTGGCGCGTTCGCTCGATCCCCTCGTCACCGGCGAGGCCGCCTGGGCCTGGAGCGCCGCCCAGTTCGAGCAGCAGTTCCAGTCGCTGCGTTTCGAATGGCTGTCCGAAAAGAAGGATCAGGCGCGCTTCTTCGGCCCCGGCCTCAGCCTCTGGCAGGGTACCGTGCCCCTGAAGGAAGCCATCATCGAGTTCTCCGCCGAGGGACGGCCGGTCCGACTGAATTTCTCGATCTACAATCGCGGCGATGCCGAGGCCCTCATTGCCACGCGCGAGCAATTTGAGGCAAGGTTGCAGGAATTGCGCAATCTGCTCAGCCGCCAGCTTGGCGTTCAACCGGTGGAACGCGGCAAGGACAAGAGCAGCGCGGTCGCCACCGAGGGACTGGTCTGGAGCCGGCCGCCGAGCGCTTTCCTGCTGGAGTCCAGCTTCCAGCGCGAGGTGAAGAGCCGCAGCATTCCGTTCCAGGCCGAATTCATCCGTTTGCGCGTCGCACCGATCGCTGGCGCCGCCTCGGGACTGACTGCCACCGCGAATGCCAGCGTGCCGGTCGGCAGAGGCAGCCTAACGGCCAACGTCACCCGCGCCGACAACGGCGATGTTGCCATCAGCGGCGTGCCCATGGTCGATCAGGGACCCAAGGGCTACTGCGCGGTCGCCACCGCCGAGCGCGTCTTCAAATACTACGGCCTGCCGGTCGATCAGCATGAGATGGCCCAGATTGCCGGCAGCAGTTCCGAGGGCGGCACCAGCCCCGACAAGATGTATGCCGCCCTCAACAAGCTCGAAGGTCGGCTCGGCGTCAGCGTCCGCGTCATTGAGGACTGGGACTTTCGCAAGTTCATGGACCGCGTCGCCGACTACAATCGCGAGGCAAAGAAGGCGAAAAAGCCCGAGGTTGATGCCAGCCCGCGCAATGGCGTCATCTACATCGATGAGATCGTCGGCAAGATGGATGGCGAAATTCTGCGCACGGCGCGCACCGAGCGCGACCGCTCCGGCTTTGGCAAGTTTCAGCGCACTCTCGCCAGCCTGATCGAGCAAGGGATTCCGATCATGTGGAGCGTCTCGCTCGGCCTGCTGCCCGAGCCGGAAATTCCCCAGGCCAGCGGCGGGCACATGCGCCTGCTCATCGGCTACAATGCCAAAACCAACGAGGCGCTGTACTCCGATTCCTGGGGGGCCGAGCACGCCCTCAAGCGCATGCCGCTGGCCAACGCCTACGCCATCACCAACGGCCTCTACTACATGCAGCCGCGCGCCAAGTGACGGCCCGATTTTCCCTTGATCATGCCTGACAAAACCCTGTTTCAGAAAATCCTCGACCGCGAGATTCCGGCGCCGCTCCTTTACGAGGACGACCTCGTCGCCGCCTTCCACGACATCGCACCCCAGGCGCCGGTGCACGTGCTCATTGTGCCGAAAAGACCCATTCCGCGGGTGGGGGCCGCCGAGCCGGGTGACCGCGACATCCTGGGTGCCCTCCTGCTCGCCGCCGGCCGCATCGCCGAACAGCTCGACGTCAAGGACAGCGGCTTCCGCCTCGTCATCAACCATGGCCCCGACGCCGGCGAAAGCGTGCCGCATCTGCACGTCCATCTGCTCGGTGGTCGCGACCTCGCCTGGCCGCCTGGCTGAAAAAGCGAGATTCTGTGCAACTTCGCGTCGCCGGCGCGGTTACAAGCCCTGTCATGGATCCTCTCAATCCCAACGACCCGCTGTGGAAGCTGCTCGGACAGAGCCGGCGGGTCGAGGTGCGCCCCAATTTCACCCAGAACGTCCTGCGTGCCGCCCGGCAAACCGAGCAGGAAAGCGGCTGGCTGGCCCGTCTGCGCCGATGGGTGATCACACCCGAGCGGCCGGGGCTTGCCTGGGCCGCGGCTGCCATCGTTGCCTTGACCGCGGGCTGGGTCCTGATGCAGCCCACCGATTTGGCCCCCGAAGTCGTCCTGCAGCCGGCCGAAGTGCCCGCCCTGCTCCTGGAAACGGATTTTCCCCTTGTTGACGGCTACGATACCCAGTGGCAGAACCTCGAACAGATGGGGGACCTGCTCGCCGTTCAGGACAGCGCCCTGCTCACGGACCGCGAAATTCACCTGCTGCTGTACTAGCCGGGGCTGAAAAGTGAGGATGGATCGGCACTGTGGGTGTGTCGATGCTGTCCCTTCCGCAGTCTCATATCTCCGGTCTTCCTTCAACGCTGCTGCAACGCCGGGCATGGATTCATCCGCCGCGGCCTGCCTTGCCTCCGCCGGTTGCAACTGGCGGAGGCGGTGCATGGCAGGCCGACTGCAGTGACCTGCTGCTCCTCACTCCGGCTTGCACTTGCAGAGCCATTCCGGGTTCTTGCAGGCTTCGCAGGTGGAGGGATCGTACTCGAAGCGGGCGGTGATGGCCTTGGCGTTGTCGCTCTCCTTGTAGCGCAGGATGAGCCATGCGCCGGCCTTCACGAGCGGCACACGGAACCCCTTGGCGTCGCGGGTGACCTCGAGCTTTTGCGGCTTGGCACGGTCGCCGGTGGTGGCGGTGAGCGATTGCTGGTCGACCACGACCGGTTTCATCGCCTGGTCGAGCACGGCGATGTGGAACTGGCCGTCCTTGACGGTGACTTCACCGTGCATCGTTTCGTTGCTGCTGAATTCGAGGATGCGGCCGCCGTTGGGACCGAGTTCGACGCCGCTGTGGGCGAGCAGCAGGCCGCTGGTGGTGGCGAGCAGGAGGGGGATGAGGCGCAGGGCTTTCATGGTGGGTTGGGTGCTTGGGTTGGGGTTCACTGAGCGGCGGGGGCGTGCTTCCGCACCGCGGATTCGGCGGCCTTGCGGCCAAAGAGGTGAAAGACGGCGGGCGTGACCATGAGGTCGAGCAGGGTGCTGCTGATCAGGCCGCCAACGATGACGACGGCGACCGGATGCAGGATTTCCTTGCCGGGTTGATCGGCTGCCAGCAGCAGAGGGATGAGGGCGATGCCGGCACTCAGGGCGGTCATCAGCACGGGCACGAGCCGCTCGAGTGTGCCGCGCACGATCATGGCCCGGCCGAAGGTCTCGCCCTCATGGGCCATGAGGTGCAGGTAATGGCTGATCATCAGGATGCCGTTGCGCGCCGCGACACCGCCGACGGCGATGAAACCGACGAGGGTGGCGATGCTGATGTTGTCGACCAGCCCCCAGGTGAGGGCGAGGCCGCCCATGAGGGCGAGCGGCAGGTTGAGCATGACCTGCAGCGCCAGCGACAGGCTGCGGAAGTAGCCGTAGAGCAGGAGGGTGATGGCGAGCAGTACGAGGGCGAAGGCGAAGGCGATGCGCCGGGTGGCGGCCTGCTGCGCCTGAAACTCGCCCTCGAAACGCAGGTGGTAGCCTGCCGGCAGTTGCACCTTTTCGCGGACTGCGGACTGCCAGCGCGTGACGAGACTCTGCAGGTCGCGCTCGGAGGTGTTGGCACCGATGACGATGCGGCGCTGGCTGTTCTCGCGGTGGATGACGTTGGGGCCCTTGCCTTCGCGGATGTCGGCGATGAGGTTCAGGGGCAGGCGCTGGCCGCGGGCGGTCTCGATGAGCAGGTCGCCGATCTTTTCCGGTGAATCGCGCCACGCTTCCGGCAGGCGCAGCACGAGATCGATCGTGCGCTGGCCCTCGCGCAGTTCGGCCAGGGTGACGCCACCGAGCAGGGTGGAAACCTGCGCCTGGATGTCGCCGGGCTGGAGGTCGTAGGCGAGGGCGCGCTCGCGGTTCACCTCGATCTGGATCTGCGGGATCGGCACCTGTGCTTCCAGGTTCACGTCGGTGAGCCCGGGGATCGACTGACCGAGATCGCGCACCTGCGCGCCCGTCTCCCGCAGCACCTCGAGATCCGGGCCGAAGATTTTGACGGCGATCTTTGCCGAGACACCGCTGAGCATGTGGCTGAGGCGATGGCTGATGGGTTGGCCGACATTGACCAAGGTGCCGGGGATGGCGGCGAAGCGTTCACGAATCTCCGCAAAGACGACCTCGCGAGATCGGCCGGTGTCATGGAACTCGACATCGAACTCGTTGACGCTGACCGGCATGACGTGATCGTCGCGCTCGGCGCGGCCGGCCCGGCGGCCGACGCTTTTCACCTCGGCAATGCCCTGCAGCAGGCGCACGCCGACCTCGCCGATCTCGTTGGCCTGCGCCAGCGAGGTGCCGGGGGCGCTGACCAGCGAGATCGTCGCACTGCCTTCATGGAAGGAGGGCAGGAACTCCTTGCCCAGGATCGGATAGAGCATGAGCGCGGCGATCAGCAGGGTGCCGGCGAACGCGAGGACAAGGGTCGGCACGCCAAGAGCCAGCTTGAGAAAGCTGCGCTGCACGAGCCATTTCATGGCGCGGACGACCACGCCATCGCCTTGGCCCTGGCCGCCGGTTTTCAGCAGCAGCGAGCAGAGCACCGGGATCACCGTCAGCGAGATGACGAACGACGCCGCCATGCTGGTGATGGTGGCGATGGCGATCGGCGTGAACAGCCGGCCTTCGAGGCCTTCCAGGCCGAGCAGGGGCAGGAAGACGAGGATGATGAGCACGGTGGCGTAGAGGATGGAGTTGCGCACCTCGCTGGAGGCGGCGGCGATGACTTCCAGCCTGGGCTTGTCGGGGTTTTGGCGCAGGCGACGGAAGACGTTTTCGACATCGACGATGGCATCATCCACGACCATGCCGATGGCGACGGCGAGACCGCCGAGGGTCATGGAATTGACGCTGACTCCGAAGGCCTGAAAGGTCAGGATCGTCACCGCAAAGGACAGCGGCAGGGCCGTGAGCGTGATCGCCGTGGTGCGCAGGCTGAACAGGAAGAGGAAGAGGATGATCGTCACCATGACCGCGCCATCGCGGATGGCCTCCCTGAGGTTGCCGATCGCATGCTCAATGAAGTCGCCCTGGCGGAACAGGATCTCGACCGTGATGCCTTGCGGCAGCGTCGGGCGGAACTCCTCCAGCGCGGCCTCGATCCGTTCGGTGAGCTGGAGCGTGTCGAAGCCCGGGGCCTTGTCGATGCTGAGGATGACGCCCATCGTGCCGTTGACGCTGGCGTCGCCGCGCATGGTCTGCACGGCGTGACGAACCTCTGCCACATCGCCGATGAGCACCGGGCGACGGCCCACGGTCTTGATGACTGTCCGGGCTAGGTCGGCGAGGTGGGTGGTCATGCCGAGGTTGCGCACCATGATCTCCTGCGGTCCGGCCTGCAGGTAACCGCTGGTGGCGTTGCCCGCCGCGCGACTGACCGCTTCCTGCAGCTCCGCCAGCGTCAGGCCAAAGGCGGCCAGGCGGTGGGGATCGGGTTGCACCTGGATCTGCATGACCCCACCGCCGATGGTGAGCACCTCGGCGATGCCGTTGAGGCTTTGCAAACGCCGGCGCAGGGTCCAGTCGGCCAGCGTGCGCAGCTCCATGGGCGACAGATAGCCGGGCTCGTCCGGCTTTTTCTCGCAGCGCAGACCGACGAGCAAAATTTCCCCCATGAGCGAGGAGACCGGCGTCAGGCCGGGCCTGGCATTTGCCGGCAAGGTGGCGAGCACGCCCTGCAGGCGCTCCTGCACGAGTTGGCGGGCGCGGTAGATGTCGGTGCCCCAGCTGAACTCGGCAAAGACGAGTGACAGGCCGACATCCGAACTCGAGCGCAGGCGGTCGAGGCCGCCGACGCCCTGCACGGCCGCTTCCAACCTCTGGGTGACCAGGGTTTCCACCTCCTCCGGGGCGAGACCGGGGGCCTCGGTGAGGATCGTCACCGTTGGCTTGGTCATGTCGGGCAGCACCTCCACCGGCAACTCGGTGAGGCTTTGATAGCCGAACAGCAGCGTCACCAGCGCCAGCAGCAGAATCAGCGGCCGGTGCTGCAGGGAGAAGCGGATGAGGCCGTTCAGCATGGCGTCGCCTCCCGGCGTTGGACGGCGGTGATGAGCAGGAGCAGCAGCAACAGCCCACTGGTGGCGGCGAAGAAGGTGGTCATGACGTTCCAGTGCCCCTCCTCGTTGTGGTCATGGTCGTGTGCGCCCTCCGCGGCCGCCCGTTGTTCCTTCGTCATCTCCGTGCCGTCCTCGTTGTGCGGATGCCCGTGCGCGGCGTCCATCGCCTCCTTGAGGCTGACACTGCCCTTGCCGGCGAAGGCAAGCGCGTAGCCTCCGCGGGTGACGACCTCATCGCCCGGCAGCAGGCCGCTGACGACCTCGACAAAGCGGTCGTTCTGCGCGCCGAGTCGCACCGGCGCTTTGACGAAGGCATTCGCCAGTTCGTAGTCCTTCACATAGACAAAGCGCTGGGCGGGATCGCCCTGCACGGCGCTGCGCGGGATCGACAGCACGTCGTCGCGCTGGCTGACGACGATGCTGAACTCCGCCTTCATGCCGGGGCGCAGGCGGTGCTCCGGATTGGCGACATGGAAGGCGGCCTCCAGAGTGCCGGCCGTGGCATCCGCCTCGATGGCGAGGTGGGCGAGCCTGGCTTCAAACACCTGGTCGGGCAGGGCCTGCAGGCGGATGTGGGCGGTGAGGCCGGGCTTGAGCTGGGCGGCCAGATGCTGGGGCACGCTGGCCACGGCCTCCACGGTGTCGAGATCGACGATTTCCATCAGCGCATCCTCGGGCGAAACCGGTTGGCCGGGCGCGAGGTGGACCTTCGAGATGAAGCCGGCGATCGGTGCTTCCAGCTTCACCACGGGCGGCGGATCGCCAGGCTGGCGACTTTCGATCCAGGCGACCTCGTCGCCCTCCTCGACCTGCTGGTGCGGCAGGGCCAGCACCGAGAAGGCGCGGCCGGGAATGCGGCTGCTGACCACCGCGCGTTTGCCGGGCAGCACTTCGATGGCGCCGAGCGCGAAGACGGTTTCCTCAAACGTGGTCTCCTCGGCTTCGGCGAATTCGAGGTTGAGATGGGCCACCGAAACCTCGTCGAGAATGAGGTCGGGTGCGGCCCGCAGGCAGGGCGCCAGCAGACCGAGCATGGCGAACCAAGGCGCGATCGGAAGGGCAGGCAAGCAAGGTGGACGTTTCATGGCTGGAGGGTGCCGGTGGCGGCTTCGTAGCGGATGCGGGCGAGGTGGAAGTCGCGCACGGCATCGAGGGCGGCGGCTTCGAGTTGCAGGCGCTGGTCGCGGGCGCGCAGCACGGCGAGCAGGTCGGTCTGGCCGGCCTCGTAGGCCTGCTCGAGTTGCTTCGTCTGTTCGAGGACCAGCGGCAGCAGGTGGTCGCGCGTCTCACGCACCAGCTCCGCCTGCGCCTGCATCTCGCGGCGGGCGGTGTCGGCCTCGCCGGCGATCTGCCGGCCCAGCGCCTCGGTTTCCAGGCGGGCGCGCTCAGCCGTGGCGGCCTTTTCGGCGATCTCGCCCTGGTTGCGGTTCCAGAAGGGCAGGGGCACGGAGACCCGGAAGCCGATGAAACCCGTGCTCTGGCCGCCGGTCCCGCGCAGCCACTGCTGTTCGGGGCCGCCGACGAGCCCGGCACTGACGTCCTGCAGGCGACGCGCCTTGGCGAGTTCGACCGCGGTCTGCGCGGCCTGCGCCTGGGTTTGCGCGAGCCGGTAATCGGCGCGCTGCTGCCAAGGGGTGGTGCCGGGCAGGACCGGCGACGGAAGTTCGCCGGTGAGTTGCAGGGGCGATTCGGGGGGGAGGCCGAGTCTGGGCTTCAACTGACCGAGCAGGCTCGTGCGTTGGTTGTCGAGTTTTTGGCTCTCCAGTCGCAGGCGGTGGGCATCGAGCCTGGCCTGGGCGGCATCGAGCGGTGAGAACTCGCCCTTCTCGGCGCGGTCGCGGGTGAAGTCGGCGAGTTTGCCGGCCAGCTCCTGCTGGTCTTGACGCAGGCGCTGCTGCGGGTCGAGTGCCAGCAGTTCAACGGCGAGCGCCCGGGCCTCGGCGATGAGGCGTCGCTCCACCTCGCGCACCTCGAGTTCGGCGGCAGCCACGCCCTGGGCGGTGAGCTGTTTCTCCAGGCTCAGCCGTCGGGTCAGCGGGAAGGCCTGCTCGAAGGAGAACTCGCCGGTGACCGGACTCAGCTGGCTTTCCGAGCGCCAGTCGAAACCCAGCGTGGGGTTGCTGAGCCGGCCAGCGCCGAGTTGGCGGCCTTGCGCCTCGGCCACGGCGAGTCGGGCGGCCTGCAGGGCGGGGTGATGGTCGCGCACACGCGGCGCGATGTCGGCAAGCGACAGCGACAGGGCCTGGGCGGAGCCGGCGAGGAGAAGGAGAAGGGAAAGCGATTTCATGGGCGGTGGCGGTGGAGAGAACCGGGCACGGCGTGACCGTGCCGGGGCAGGGCAAATCAGGAGGCACAGCCGAAGAACCCTCCGTCGTGGAAGGGCAGGCTGTGCAGGTTCTCAAACGCGCAGGACGATCCGGTGCGCTAGGACGGCGGGCCAGCTTCGACTTCGTGGTGGTGCGTTGGCCTGGGCCGGCGGTCGGCCGGGCGGAGTGCTGCTGACGCTCACCGCGGTGCCCAGCCAGGCAGGCAGCACGGCCACGTGATCGAGCGCGGGCGGGGCAAGCGGGGAACTGCTGCCGGCCGCTTGGGCAAGCAGGGTCTCGATGACTTCTTCGTGCTCGTGGGTGTCCGTGTCGTGATCGTGCGGGTGCTCCTCGCCGTGGTGATCCTCGGCCTGGTGACAGGGAGCCTCGTGTTCATGGCAGGCCGCCGAGTGCGGGCCATGGCAGTGGTCCATGCCGGTGAGCTGGGCAATGCCGCCGCAATCGCAGAGGTAGCCGCGAGGCAGGCCAAACAACTGGGCCGCGGCCAGCGTCAGCAGGACACAGGCGGTCAGCAGTCGGTGGCGGGAACGCGTCACAACGGGCAACGTCTGATGCCGTTGCTTGTCTGTCAACCGGAACCGGCGGGGCCTCAGGGCTGCTTGGCCTTGGCGTCGGCCGCCGGCGTTGCCGCAGCCGGTGTGGCCGCTGCGGCTTCAGGGGCGAAGCAGTAGATGACGCCGTCGTCGGCGCCGAAAATGACACGTTCGCCGGCCACGGCGGGCGAGGTCTTCACTGCGGCGCCGATTTCATACTGCCAGAGTTCCTTGCCGTCCTGCGGTGCGAGCGCGTAGACATAACCGTCGTCGCTGCCGAAGATGACCGACTTGCCGGCACAGACCACCGCGCTGCTGTCGACCCGACCGCGGCAGCGGTACTCCCAGAGCCGGGCGCCAGTGACGCGGTCGATGGCATGGAAGCGGCGGTCGCGGCCGCCGACGAAGACCGATTTCTCCCAGATGGCCGGTGCGGCATAGAACTCAAATTCGCGCTCGCCGTACTCCCAGACCTGCATGCCGTCGTCGAGGCTGTAGGCACCGACCCGGTTGCCGTAGTGCGAGACATAGACGACGCCGTCGGCAATGGCGACGTTGTTGCCGATGTAGGAACCGACCTCAATCTGGCGCTTTTCCTCGCCGGTGGCGACATCGTGCACGTGCAGGACGCTGTCGCAGCCGCCGAAGACCACGACCCCGTCGCCGGTGGCGGCGCCGCCATTGATGTAGTAGCCGGTCTCCGCCGCCCACTCCTTCCTGCCGGTTTTCGCGTCGAGGTTGTAGACGCTGTAGTCGTAGCTGCCGATGAGGATTTTCGCTTCACCGCTCTGCGGATGGATCCAGGTGTTCGCCGCGGCGTGGATTTCAGCCTGGGTCTCAAACTTCCACACTTCCTTGCCGGTGTCGGCGTTCCAAGCATAGACAAAACCATCCTGGCAGCCGGCCACGACCAGCTCGCCGGCAAAGGACGCGGCACCGTCGAAGGCCCCCTTGGCCTCGGCCTCCCAGAGCTTGGCGCCGGTCGCCAGGTCGAGGCAGTAGAACTTGCCCTCCTTGCAGCCGGCATAGACCTTGCCGGCGCGCACGACGGCGCTGGCGACCAGCATTTCCCCGCGCGCCTTTTCCACCGGCACGGCGCGGAACTGCCAGACCGGCTTCATGGGAAAGCGCAGCTCCACGGGCGACAGGCCGCGCATGGCTTCGTCGCCGCGCGCATGGATCCAGTCGCCCGCCGGTTCGGCGGCGGGAGCGAGGGTGGCAAGGCAGAGCAGCGGCAGGAGGCGATGGAGCGGCATGGCGGGAAGGTACGTTGGCGAAGGACAGGATGATGCAGGTTCGGCGCCCTGCCAAGTGCCGCCGACAGGCCTGCGTGAAGCGGCGCCAGAGCGGCGTACCCTTGTGCCATGAAACTGCTGCTCTGTCTTCTCTTTGCTGTTCCCTGTGTTCGTCTGGCGGCCGCGCCGCTGAAGGCCGGCTTTGCCGAGCGCGACATCACACCCGGCATCGGCATGGAACAGCCGGGCGGCTACGGCAAGGCCTACCACCGCAGCTTCCACGACGCCTGCAAGGTGCGCGTGGCCGTGTTCGATGACGGCAGTCGCCGCGTCGCGCTGGTCGGTCTCGACACCCTGGTCGTGCCGCGCCCGGTCGTGCTCGAGGCGCGCGCCCGCATCGAGAAGGAACTGAAGCTGCCCGCCGATGCCGTGCTCATCGGCGCCTCGCACTCGCATTCCTCGGGGCCGGTCGGCATGGTGCTGCCGGGCGAGTTCGATGCGGCCTCGGACCTTGTGAAGCGACTCGCCTACGAGGAATCGTCCTGCGCCGATGCCGGCTTCCTGCTGCGCGTGACCCATGAGATCGTCGAGGGCGTGCGCGCCGCGTTGGCCAGCGCGGTGCCGGCGCAGATCGGCTACGGCTTCGGTCACGAGGACAAGGTCGCCTTCAACCGTCGCCTGCGCATGAAGAACGGTCAGAGCTGGAGCCACCCCGGCCAGGGCAATCCCGACATGCTGGAGTACGCCGGGCCCATCGATCCGCAGGTCGGCGTCATCGGTGTCTGGGATCTGCAGGGCCATCTTCTCGGCACGGTCGTCAACTACGCCTGCCATGCCACCACCAACCCCGGCGGCATTTCGGCGAACTGGATCTATTACCTCGAACGCACGATCCAGGGCGCGCTCGACACCCGTGCGCCGGTGGTCTTCCTGCAGGGCGCCTGCGGCGATGTCACCCAGGTCGACAATCTCAGCGCGCATCGCCGTCCCGGTGGCGAGGAATGGGCACGCCTGGTCGGCGGCCAGGTCGGGGCCGAGGCGGTCAAGGTGCTGCTGTCGATGCCGCGCGCCACCGAAGCCCGGCTCGACACCCGCCAGAAGGTGTTGTCGATCCCGCGCCGCAAGCCGTCGCCGGCGCGTGTGCAGCGCAGCCTGGAGATCATTCAGGCTGGCCGGCCACAGGGCGACACAACCGACTACCTCTTCGCCAAGGAAATTCTCATGCTCGATCACCTCTGCCAGGTGTCGCCCCAGGTCGACTGCGAGGTGCAGGTGGTTCAGGTCGGTCCGGCCGCCTTCGTGACCAATCCGGCCGAGTACTTCGTCCAGTTCGGTCTCGACATCAAAAAGGGCAGTCCCTTCGCCTTCACCTTTCCGGTCGAACTGGCCAATGGCAGCGTCGGCTACGTGCCGACCGAGGAGGCTTTTGGGCCGAATGGCGGAGGTTACGAAACCCGCCTGACCGCCTACAGCAACCTTGTCATCACTGCCGGTCGCCAGATGGCCGACACCGGCATCGCCCTGACCCGGGAACTGCAGCCCGGCCCCGTGCCGGAGCACCCGAAGGCCCCGGCCTTCGCCCGACCCTGGACTTACGGCAACGTGGCGCCGGAGCTGGAGTGAGCGTGCGGCGGATCACAGCCGCCGTTCCCGCACCTCGTCGGTGATCGCGGCGAGGAAGTCGGCCACGGACTGCACGCCGAGGTCACCCTTCTTGCTGTGGCGGACGGCGACACCGCCGGCGGCGGCTTCCTTCTCGCCGAGCACGAGCATGTAGGGCACCTTGTCGAGCTGGGCGTTGCGGATCTTGGCGCCGATCTTGTCGGCGTCGTTGTTGAGCGACGCGCGCAGGCCGGCGGCCTTGAGCTGGGCGAAGACCTCGTCGGCGAAGGCGTCGACCTTTTCGCTGATGGTCAACACGCGCACCTGCTCGGGGGCGAGCCAGGCCGGGAAGTGGCCGGCGAAGTGCTCGATGAGCACGCCGCAGAAGCGCTCCATGCTGCCGAAGGGCGCGCGATGGATCATCACCGGGCGGTGCGGCTTGTTGTCGGCGCCGTTGTAGCTGAGGTCAAAGCGGATCGGCAGCTGGTAGTCGACCTGCACCGTGCCGAGCTGCCATTCGCGACCGATGACGTCCTTGATGACGAAGTCGATCTTCGGGCCGTAGAAGGCGGCCTCGCCGGGTTCCTCGGTGAAGGGCACGCCGAGCGTCTTGGCGGCCTCGCGGCAGGCGGCTTCGGCGCGGTCCCACTGTTCCGGGCGACCGGCATACTTGGCGCTGTCGGGATCGCGCAGGCCGACGCGGACGCGGTAGTCCTCCATGCCGAGGGTGGTGAGCACGGTCTTGACGAGCGAGAGGCAGCCGAGCACTTCCCCGGCGACCTGATCCTCGGTGCAGAACAGGTGGGCGTCGTCCTGGGTGAAGCCGCGCACGCGGGTCATGCCGTTGAGCTCGCCGCTCTGCTCCCAGCGGTACACCGTGCCGAACTCGGCGAGGCGCACCGGCAGGTCGCGGTAGCTGCGCGGCTGGCTGGCGAAAATCTTGATGTGATGCGGGCAGTTCATCGGCTTGAGCAGGAAGCCGTCGAGCAGCTTCTCCGCGTCCATGACGCGGTCCTGGCCGATGACTTCCGCGCCGGTGCGCTCGTTGATCTGGGCGGCGAACTGCGCCGACACGGCGTCGAGCCGTGAGGTCATTTCCGCGCAGCTGCAGCCTTCATGGGCGATCTGTTCGAGCTGGTCCTGCTCGACGATGGCCGGGAACTGCGACTCCTTGTAGTAGGGGAAGTGGCCGCTGGTCTTGTACAGGGCCAGCTTGCCGATGTGCGGGGTGAAGACCTGGTGGTAACCCTGCTTGCGCAGCTCCTCGCTGATGAAGTTCTGCAGTTCCTGGCGCACGACCGCGCCGTTTGGCGTCCACAGGATCAGGCCCTGGCCGACGTCCTCGTCGATGTGGAACAGCTTCAATTCCTTGCCCAGGCGACGGTGGTCGCGCTTCTTGGCTTCTTCGAGACGGACGAAGTGGGCTTCGAGTTCCTCCTTGCTCTCAAAGGCGGTGCCGTAGAGGCGCTGGAGCTGGCCCTTGCTTTCATCGCCCATGTAGAACGAGGCGCTGACCGCGGTCAGCTTGACGTTCTTGCACTTGCTGGTGTAGCCGACGTGCGGACCGGCGCAGAGGTCGAGGAACTCGCCGTTCTGGTAGCAACTGATCTCCTCACCCTCGGGGATCTTGGCGATGAGGTCGAGCTTGAACTGGCTCGGGTTGCCCGGGCGTTCGCCGAGGCCGCCAAGGCGGCCGCTCTCGGCCAGGGCGATGGCTTCCTCGCGGCTGATGACGCGGCGCTCGAAACGCTGGTTCTCCTTGGCGATCTTCTTCATCTCCGCCTCGATCTTCTCAAAGTCGTCGGGCGTGATGCGGTGCGCCATCTGGAAGTCGTAGTAGAAGCCGTTTTCGACCGGCGGGCCGTAGGCGAACTGGGCATCCGGCCAGATCCGCAGGATGGCGGTCGCCATCACGTGGGCACAGGAGTGGCGCAGGCGCTCGATGTCGGACATCAGGGCGCGTTCTTCAAGGGTCTTGCGTTCGTTGGCCATGGCAAAAAGGGGAAGTACCTTGGCGCATCCCGACGGATTTGCGACAAGGGATTTTCGGGAAAATGCGGGCTTGGGTAGGCGCCGTCGCCAGACGGCGGGCTCGGAGCAGGGAGCGCAGGGCGCAGAGGCTGCTTTCCGGACTCTTGACTCTTGACTCTTGACTCTTGACTCCGGACTCCAAGCTCCGAGCCCTGCGCTCCCTCCAGACCGCGTTTTGGCCAACGTGCCCACGAGATTCGGGCGCGCGCGGCGTATGGTTTGCATGCGCCGCCTGTTTCCGCTGCTTTGCCTGCCGCTGCTGTTGTCCGCCCAGCAACCACCGGCCGATGCCGCCCGCCGCCAGCCTCAGGGGGTGGCCGACGGACTGCCGCTGCCGGAGATCGCCCGCCACGGCGGCGCCCGCTTCCTCGACCTCAATGGCGATGGCCATGACGATCTGGTGGTCTCCAATCCGCGCGGCTACGGGGTCTTTCTGTACAATCCGGTCGAGAAGAAAAACGTCCAGTGGGAGGTCGGCTGGACCCAGGTGCTGCGCGAGGGCGGGGCGGGGGACGCCAACGGCCTGCCACTGCTGGCGGATGACCAGGGGCGCGACACCGGTGCCCGCTTTGACGGACTTGATCTGGTGGCCGCCGACGGCACCACCCGGGTGACCCGGGCCGAGCTGCTGCGCGTGCCCGGCCCGACACCGATGTCGCCCCAGGCCTCCCTGGCCGCCCTGCAGCTCAAGCCGGGCTACGAGGCGAGTCTGGTCGCCCACGAACCGCTGGTCCAGGATCCGGTCTATTTCGACTGGGACGCGCGCGGCCGCCTCTGGGTGGTGGAGATGGGCGATTATCCCTTCGCGCCCGGCGAGACGACCCGCGACGGCAAGGTCGGGCAGGAGCGGGTGTCCGACCTGCAGGCTGGACGGGTGAAGATCCTCGAGGACACGAACGGCGACGGCGTGTACGACAAGGCCACCGTCTTCCTCGATGGCCTGCGTCATCCGACGAGTCTGGTGCCGTGGAAAAACGGTGTCTTCATCGCCCACATCCCCGAGATCCTGTTTGCCGAGGACACGGATGGCGACGGCGTTTGCGATCGCCGCGAGCCCTGGTTCAGCGGTTTCACCGATGGCAATCCGCAGCACCTGGTGAATGGCTTCTGCCTCGGCCTCGACGGCTGGTTCCACTGCGCCAATGGCGACAGCGGCGGCGATCTGGTCTGCCACAAGACCGGCAAGCGCGTGGCCCTCGGCTCGAACGACTTCCGCTTCGATCCGCACAGCGGTGCGCTGGAATTCGAGGCGGGTCGCACCCAATACGGCAAGTGGCGCGACGCCTATGGCAACTGGTTCGGCAACAACAACAGCACCTGGGCCTGGCATTACCCCCTGCCGCTGGCCTACCTGGCCGCGCATCCGGAGCGTCAGCCGCGCGCGCTGCGCTCGGTGACGCTGGAGGACAAGCAGGTGTTTCCCATCAGCCCGCCCGTGCGCCGCTTCAACTGGGCCAGCGCCACCCACACCCTGACCTCGGGCTGCTCGCCCGTGCCCTGGCAGGACGGTCGCCACGACCTGCTGCTCGTTTGCGAACCCGCCAACAACCTCGTCCACCGCCAGGTGCTCGATTACACGGCCTTCCCAATCCGCGCCAGCCGTCATCCGGACGATGCCGACAGCGAGTTCCTCGCCAGTCGCGACAACTGGTTCCGTCCGTCCCTGGCCCGCGAGGGGCCCGACGGCGCGCTCTACGTGGCCGACATGTACCGCCTCGTCCTGGAGCATCCCGAGTGGATTCCTGCCGAGATCGCCCGCGGGCTCGACCTGCGCGCCGGCGAGGCCATGGGCCGGATCTATCGCATCGCCCGCAGCGGCGCCCAACCGGTGACCCTGACCCCGGCGCCGGACGCGTCGCTGCGCTGGCCGCGCGATACCGCCCATCGCCTGATTTTGGAGCGCAACGATCCGGCCGAGGCCGCAGGTCTGCGTGCCTTGGCGGCGAAGACGGGCTTGCCCTACGAGGTGCGCCTGCAGGCCCTCTGCACCGCCCAGCGACTCGATCCCGCGGGCGATGCCAGGGCCCTGCACGACCTGCTGCGGGAAGGCCACCCGCGGGTGCGCGGCGCGGCGCGGGTGGCGGTCGGGCTGATGGACATCCATACCGACGAACTCGCGTCTTGGTTCCCGGCTCCGGCCAAGTCCACCGAAGTGGTGGCGGCGCCGGTGCTCGGTCGCGCCAGTCCGGATCGCCAGAAGGTGGTGGCGCGCTACAGCGCCGCCCTGCCGGGACTGCGCGGCGATGCCGCCCGCGGGGCAGGGGTCTATGAACGCAACTGCATGGCCTGCCACCGCTTCGGCGGTCGCGGCGTCGAGTTGGGGCCGGACCTGGCGACCGTGGCCGCCAAGCCGGATGACCAGTTGCTGGAGGCGATCTTTGATCCGAACCGCGCCGTTGAACTGCGCAATGCCGCCGTCGAGATCCGCAAGAAGGACGGCGGTGTCGTGCTGGGGCTGGTGGCCCTGGAAACCCCGGTGGCGGTGACGCTGCGCCTGGCGGGTGGCATCGAGAGGGTCGTGCCGCGCGCGGAGATCGTCGGTCAGCGCCAGCTGCCGGTCTCGCTCATGCCCGATGGCCTGGAGGCGGTGGTGTCCGAACAGGATGCCGCCGACCTGCTGGCCCACCTGCGCGCCACAGCCGCGCGTTGACGCCCGCGTTGCTCCGGCTATGAACTGACAACGATGCTTTTCGACGCCCACGCCTACCAACTTGCCGGTTTCACCGAGCAGGAGGTCCACGAGGTCCTCGACGACCTCGACTACCTGCTGCAGAACTCGACCTGGCCCTACAGCCGCGAACGCACCGCTGACATGATCCAGGAACTGCCGTCGATGCTGGTCGACTTCCTGCGTTCGGTGCGTCGCGACGCCCTGCAGAACGCCATGGTCTCGCGGTCCGTGAAGCGCGCCGTGCTGGGGTGAATCCGCTCCAGTCCTACAGTCCGCAGATTTCGCAGATTTGGCAGATTCTTCAGAGGGGCACAGGCAGGCCCTCGACCGCGCGCAGCGCCCTGGACTGCGGCGGCCCTCCGCCGCTCTGCCAGCTCGTGACGTTTTGCCGCCCAGCCTCAAAGCTGCAGATTTCGTCGAGGGCCCCGCGACAGGGGACCCGGCGGACCGGCATTTCACGCCTCGCCCCACACTTTTCCCCCTTCCGGCACAGCTCCGCCCTTTACACGCGCGCGGCTCCGTGCAAGATGCCGCGCTTTCCGGCACGACGCCCGCAGCCACCTGCGCAGCGACCGGACCTGAAAGCGCCTCAATCCAACGCTTTCCTTAAGAAGACCCCATCTTCCCTCTCCGACCCTTCGCTCTCAGCCCTCCGCCCTTCGCTCCTACATGCCCAAAGACACCTCGATCAAGCGCATCCTCGTCATCGGTTCCGGCCCCATCGTCATCGGCCAGGGCTGTGAATTCGACTACTCCGGCGTCCAGGCCTGCAAGGCCCTGCGCGAGGAGGGCTATGAGGTCGTCCTGATCAACTCGAACCCGGCCACCATCATGACCGATCCGGAATTCGCCTTCCGGACCTACATCGAGCCGATCACGCCGGAGATCGTCGAGAAGATCATCATCAAGGAAAAGCCCGACGTGCTGCTGCCGACCCTCGGCGGCCAGACCGCGCTCAACACCGCGATGTCGCTGCATCGCTCGGGTACCCTGGAAAAGCACGGCGTGCGCATGATTGGCGCCAAGCCGGACGCCATCGAGAAGGGCGAGGACCGCCTGCTCTTCAAGAACGCCATGCTCAAGATCGGTCTCGACCTGCCGCAGTCGGGCGTGGCCCACACCATGGAAGAGGCGCGCGTCATTGCCGAGCAGATCGGCACCATGCCCCTCATCATCCGTCCCGCCTACACCCTCGGCGGCACCGGCGGCGGCATCGCCTACAACAAGGAGGAGTTTGAGACCATCACCGCCCGCGGCCTTGACCTCTCGCCCGTCAGCGAAGTCCTCATCGAGGAGTCGCTGCTCGGCTGGAAGGAGTTCGAGATGGAGGTCATGCGCGACAAGGCCGACAACTGCGTCATCATCTGCTCGATCGAGAACCTCGATCCGATGGGCGTGCACACCGGCGACTCGATCACCGTCGCACCGATCCAGACGCTGACGGACCGCGAATACCAGATCATGCGCGACTTCTCCTTCGCCTGCATCCGCGAGATCGGCGTCGAGACCGGCGGCTCGAACATCCAGTTCGCCGTGCACCCGGAAACGGGCCGCATGATCGTCATCGAGATGAACCCGCGCGTCAGCCGCAGCTCGGCGCTCGCCTCCAAGGCCACCGGTTTCCCGATCGCCAAGATCGCCGCCAAGCTCGCGGTCGGCTACACGCTCGACGAGCTGAAGAACGACATCACCCGCGAGACGCCGGCCAGCTTTGAGCCGACCATCGACTACGTGGTCACCAAGGTGCCGCGCTTCACGTTTGAAAAATTCCCCGGTGCCGACGCCGTGCTGACGACCCAGATGAAGTCGGTCGGCGAGGCCATGGCCATCGGCCGCACCTTCAAGGAATCCCTGCAAAAGGCCCTGCGCAGCCTGGAGATCAAGCGCTTCGGCCTCATCGGCGACGGCGCCGACCAGGACCTCGATGAGGAGGACCTGACCACCAAGCTGAGCGTGCCGAACGCCGAACGCATCTTCTGGCTCGGCGTCGCCTTCGCCAAGGGCTGGGACGTCGAGAAGGTGTACTCACTCACCAAGATCGACCGCTGGTTCCTGCGCCAGATCGAGGAGATTGTGAAGGCCTCGTCGGACCTGTCCGACACCTCCGACCTGTCGGACGCAGGCCTGCGCCGCGCCAAGAAGCTCGGCTTCTCCGACGTTCAACTGGCGCAGCAAACCAAGACCACGCCAGCCGCGATCCGTGCCGCCCGCCAGAAGGCCGGCGTCATCCCCACCTACCGCCTGGTCGACACCTGCGCGGCGGAGTTCGAGGCCTACACGCCCTACTACTACAGCACCTACGGCATCGAGGACGAGGTGCGCGATGGCGACAAAAAGAAGGTCATCATCCTCGGTGGCGGCCCGAACCGCATCGGCCAGGGCATCGAGTTCGACTACTGCTGCGTCCATGCCAGCTTCGCCCTGCGCGAGCTCGGCTACGAGACCATCATGGTCAACTCCAACCCCGAGACCGTCTCGACCGACTACGACACCAGCGACAAGCTCTACTTCGAGCCGCTGACGCTCGAGGACGTGCTCAACATCTACGAGCGCGAGAACCGCAACGACCAGGTGCTCGGCGTCATCGTCCAGTTCGGCGGCCAGACCCCGCTGAACCTCGCCAAGGGCCTCGAGGACAACGGCGTGCGCATCATCGGCACCTCACCGAAGAGCATCGAACTCGCCGAGGACCGCAAGCTGTTCGCCAAGCTGCTCGATGACCTCGGCCTCGCCCAGGCCCCGAGCGGCATCGCCACCTCGCTGGAGGAAGCCCTCGCCGTCACCGCCCGGATCGGTTACCCGAGCCTGGTGCGCCCGAGCTTCGTGCTCGGCGGTCGCGCCATGCAGATCGTCTACAGCGATGCCGAGCTCGCGCACTACATGCGCACCAACCTCGATCTCGAGGGCGCCACGGCGCCGCTGCCGGGCGAGGCCAAGGTGTCGCACATCGCCAACAAGCCGACGATTTCCGCCGACAAACCCCTGCTCATCGACCGCTTCCTGGAGGACGCTACGGAAGTGGACGTCGACTGCATCAGCGACGGTGAAACGACCGTCATCGGCGCCATCATGGAGCACATCGAAGAGGCCGGCATCCACTCGGGCGACAGCGCCTGCGTCATCCCGCCCTTCAGCCTGACGCCGGCCATGCAGGATCGCATCCGCGACGCCGCCAAGAAGCTGGCCAAGGCCCTCAACGTCCGCGGCCTGATGAACATGCAGCTCGCCGTCAAGGGCGACGACCTGTACGTCATCGAGGTCAACCCGCGCGCCAGCCGCACCGCGCCCTTCGTCAGCAAGGCCATCGGCGTGCCGCTGCCAAAGCTGGCGGCGAAGATCATGACCGGCAAGACCCTCAAGGAGCTCGGCTTCACCCAGGAGGTCATCCCCGCCCATTACAGCGTCAAGGAGGCGGTCTTCCCGTTCAGCAAGTTCCCCGGCGTCGACATCATCCTCGGCCCGGAAATGAAGAGCACCGGCGAAGTCATGGGCATCGATCCCGACCTCGGCCTCGCCTTTGCCAAGAGCCAGATGGCCGCCGGCGGCACCTTGCCGACCCAGGGCAACGTCTTCATCAGCGTCAAGGAGGCCGACAAACCCAACGTCGTCCGCCTCGCCAAGGGCTACGCCGAACTCGGCTTCGTGCTCTACGCCACCCCCGGCACCGGCCAGGTGCTGACGGAGGCCGGCATCCCGGTCAACATCCTGCCCAAGCTCGCCAGCGGCCAGCGTCCGAACGTCATCGACCTGATGAAGAACAAGGACATGGCCCTGGTCATCAACACCCCGAGCGGCAAGAACCCGCGCGAGGACGAGGTCAAGATCCGCACCGCGGCCATGCAAAACCGCATCCCGATCATGACCACCCTGCGCGGCGCCGACGCCGCCCTGAAGGCCATCCAATCCCTCCAGGCCAACGATGTCCAGGTGCGCGCGCTGCAGGAGTATCATGGGTGAGCCGAGGGGCGTGGGCACTCTTTGCCCGCATCAGAAGGTACATCGCAAAAAGTTGCCAGGTATTCTGTGCCCGGGAAACTGGCGGTTTCGTGCGGGGGACAAGATGGGTGAGCGGGCACGGCAGTCTTGGTGAACGGGTACAGCAGTCTTGGTGAACGGGCACAGCAGCCTTAGTGCACGGGTACAGCAGCCTTAGTGAACGGGCACAGCAGTCTTGGTG
>DAIUCN010000050.1:0-29648 GCA_036846165.1 Prosthecobacter sp. | reverse complement strand
AGGTTCGAGGTTCGAGGTTCGAGGTTCGAGGTTCGAGGTTCGAGGTTCGAGGTTCTCGCCCCGGAGGACCCAACTTGAAACCTTCAACTTGAAACCTGAAACTCTCCCCTCCCCTACTCCCTGCGAATCGCTTCAATGAGGCGGCCGCGGATGGCGGCTTGCACGGCGACGGCACAGACGGCGACGCCGAAGATGAAGACGGTGGCGAGCAGCAGGCCGAGGAAACCGAGCGGCAGGTCGCCACCGCCCTGGCGCAGGGCGGGCCAGACGGCGAGCAGGGCGCTGGCGACGCCGAGCAGCAGGCCGGCGGCGAGCAGGACGACGTGTTCGCCGAGCACGAGGCGACGCAGGGCGCCGGGCAGGAAGCCGACCGCCTGCATGAGGCCGAGCTCGCCGCGTCGCTCCAGAACATGGCGCGAGACGAGGATGCCGAGCCCGGCCGTGCCGAGCAGGACGCCGAGACCGCCGAGCACGGTGAAGATGCCGATGTAGGTGTTCTGCACGCTGAGGAAGGTTTCCAGACGCTGGCGCGCGGGCTCGAGGGCGAGGCCGCGCTTCTCCAGCTGGCGGGTGAGATGGGCGGCGACCTCGGCGGCCTTGTCGGGCGGCGACTCGATGAGGAAGAATCGGTAGCCGGCGGTGTCGGGATAGGCGCGCAGGAAGGCGGCCTCGCTGACAATCATCTTGCCCTGCAGGACCGATCCGGCGAGCAGGCCGGCGAGTTCGACGCGCAGGCTGCGACCCGCGCCGTCTTGGTAATCGAGGCTGTCGCCCCGGCCGAGGCCGAGCCCCCAGAGCGCGGTGGCCTGGTCGGCGACGGCCTGGTCACCGCTGAGCTGCCAGTCGCCGGCCGCGAAACGGAAGCGACCCTCGAGCAGGGCCGGATTCACGCCGGCGAGCACGGGTTTCTGGGCGCGGTTGAGGTTGAGGCAACTGGCGTCGTCGCCCGGTCGCACGCGGAAGGGCACGATCGTCACGCCTTCGAGCAATTCCTCATCCAAGCCGAAGGCATCGCGACCGGCGGCGGAATTGAGGTCCTCATAAATGGGCAGCGAGGATTCGCCCACCAGGGTGAATCCGCCCGTGCCGGAGGTCTTGGCAAGGGTGTCGCCCGCGCCGAGGCGGAAGGCATTGACGGCGGTGACCAGGAAGATGCCGCCGGCCATCATGCCCATGACCGCCAGGCTGCGCGAGGGTCGGCGCGCGAGATTGCGCAGTCCGATCTGCGGCAGGCTGATGGCCAGACCGCGCGGCTTGCGCAGCCATTGCCGCGCCAGCGACAACCCGGCCATAAGCAGGAGAAACCCGCCGCCAAAGAACAGGCCGGCCACCGCTTCGGCCGATGCCGCACCGGCACCGCCGGCGAGCAGGGCGATGGCGCCGAGCAGCCAGATCACAGGCATGAAACGTCGCCAACCGGTGACGCTGCCGCCGGTTGCCGCCGCCGCCGGATCCTGACCGGAGAGCAGCTCGCGCGCGGGTTTGCCGAACATGCGGCGACTGCTCCAGGCCAGCACCAGCAGCAGTACCAGCACGGCACCGACCCCCGCGCCGGCCTGGGTGGCGACGCTGCCGGCATAGATGAGCGGCAGGCCCTGGGCGGCGCCCGACCAGACACCGCTGAGTCCCTGCAGGGCCAGGCGCGTGTAGAACTCGCCGCCGAAGACACCGAGCACGGCGCCGACGATGGCGATGACGCCCGCCTCGCCGAGCAGGCTGCGTCGCACCTGACGCGGCGTCCAGCCGGTGGCCAGCAGCAGCCCGGCCTGGGCGGCGCGGCGTTCGAGCGTGAACAGGAAGAGCAGCGCGGCAAAGACCAGGGCGGCGGCGATCAGAAAGAGGCTGAGGCCGATGAAGAGGCCGCCAAAATCAACGCTGCCACGCGCGGCCGCACCGGCTTCACGACCGAAGTCGCGCGGCACGAGGCCGAGATCGGCGAGCTTGAGTCGATCGGCGATCTCCTTCGCCAGCACGGCGGCGTCGGCACCGGGCGCGGTGAAGCGCACCGCCGTCAACTGGCCAAAGCGATTGCCCCACAGGCGCTGCCCCTCGGCGAGGGCGATGAAGCCCTTGGGCGTGCCCTTGTAGTCGTCCCAGTACTTCTCGTCCTGATCGCGGATCGCCTTGTTGTCCATGGGGAAGCCGGGATCCCAGTCGCGGCAGTTGTCGACATCCGACACGCCCGGAAAGGGCGGCGTCCAAGCCGGGGTGATGGCGGCATGATCCATCGGCAGGATGCCGCGTACTGGAAACTTCGCGGTCTGCTCGCGCAGCTCGCGGCCGTTGCCGACCACATAGTAGCGGATCTCCACCTCATCGCCGACCTGCAGCTTCTGGTCCTCGGCCAGCCAGCCACTGATGAGCATGCCCTGCCCTTCCGGCAGTCCGGCCGCGGCGGCATCGACGGCGGTGATCATCGAATAGGGCGTCGCGCCCTTCGCCGACTTCACGCCATTGACCAGGTAGGTGAGCACGCCGTAGGCGCCGGGTCGGGCCGACAAGAGATCCTGGGCGACCGCTTCATCGAGGAAGACGCGGTCGGTGCTGAGCTCCCAGGCCGGCGCCGGTTTGTCGATCGGCGCGAGTTTGAGCGACAGATCGGCCAGCGTCTTGCCGGTCTCCAGCCTGGCCGCCAAGGCCGCCGCATCGGGGGCGGCACTGAGCAGAGCGTTGACCCTTCCCTCCATCTCAATCTGCACCTGCAGGTCGGCCAAGGGCACGAAGACCGAATCGGGCGCGATCTGCGAGGCGACCGGTTGGAAGGTACCGAAGTCCTCGGCATGGACGATGGCGCCGACCTCGCGGCGCAGGGTGACCTCCTCATTCGTGCTGCCGGAAAGCGGCGCATCGCGCGAGATCGCACTGGGTCGCTCCAGCCGCACCAACACGCTGTCGCCGGTCTTGGCGCCGAGCTTGCGCGCCAGCGACTCGCTCAGGCCGATCTGACCCGAGGCGAGTTCCGGACCGCGACCGCTTGGACCGAGCTGCCAGAAGCCGGCGTCCACGCCGAGCACCTGGGCGCCATTGACGCGGACATCGCCGGCCGAGGCCGAACCGATCGCCAGGATGAGCGGTGTTGCGCCAGCCTCACGGGCCAGGGGTTCCGTGAACCAGCGGTCGCCACCGAGCACCCCCGTCTGCACCTTGCCGAGCCGGAACTCCGCCACGCGGCGCAGGCTGGCACGCACGGAATCGCCCACGAGCAACGAGCCGCTGAGAATGGCCGAGGCCAGGAAGGCGCCGAGCAGCAGGCCGAGATGGCCGCGCCAGTAATGCCGTGCCGAGGCGAGGATGAAGGAGAACAGCGACATGACCGCACTGAGTCACAAGCCGGGCCGTGTGCAAGCTCAGCGGCGCAGCAGCCAAAGACCCGCCAGCACCAGCAACAGGACCCCGGCCCCGAGCGCCCAGCGCGGCAGACCGGTCGCGGCGGGCTTGGCCTCGGTGGTGACGGTTTCCACCGGCAACAGCTCCGCCAGCGTCGGCAGGTTGCGGTCCAGCACCGGCGAGGCCTTGGCAACGGCGGCCCAATCGGCGGTCATGAGCAGATCCACGCCTGGGTTCTGCTCCTTCACCTGGCAGGAGCATTTGCCGATAAGAAACGCTGCAGCGGCCTCAATCGTCTCGTTGCGAATGCCCTCGCCGACCAATGCATAGAGCGCACGACCCTGACCGAAGACGGGAAACACCATGGGCTCGCCCTCGACCTCCTCCAAGCCGTCCTCGCTGAGCAGCAACTGCCGCACCAGCACCGCCTCGGCAGCATCGGTGCGGGCCACGCGCAGCAGCGAAAACTCCAGCCGCAGATCCTCCTCCGGCACCGAGACAAGGCCGTTGGCGATGTCTGATTCATCGAGCTTCGGCAGGCTCATCACGCCCTGCAGATAGTCGAGCCGCTCCTGCAGTCGCTGCTCCGCGGCATCGTCGGCGGCTTTGTCGCCCGACTCCAGCAACAGCCAGACCGCGCTCTGGCCTTCGCCCAGCCGGCGCACCACCTCGCGACGTGCGGGCGAATCGAGGACTTGGGCGAGGGTATTGACCGTGAGCGGTGCCGACAGCACCGGCTCAGGGATTCCGGACGACGAGGGAAAACGCACAACCAGCCAGGGTGCACGCGCCTCGGGCTGCTGCTCGAACAGGCGCATCAGTTCCGCCGGCGGATTGTCATCAAGATCGATCCGTCGCACCCGCACGTTGGGGCGAGCCCCTTCGCTCGCTTCCGTCGCAGCCAGGGCCTGCTCCAGCTCCGCCGACAAAGCCCCGCGGTGAAACACCAGCACCTGAAAGGGATCCGCCGGCCAATGTTCCAGGGCATACCGAAACACCGGCACCGAACAGGCCAGCGCCGAGGCAGCGAAAAAGAGCAAGCAAAGCGACAAACGCGAGGGGGAACGCATGGCAGAAACCTACGCCGCCCGGCGGGCGGGGTTTCAGTTTCAAATCCCAAATCCCAAGTTCCAAGTCCCACGGCTCCGCCCTCCGCATTCGTCTCACCGTCTCACCGTCTCACCGTCTCACCGTCTCACCGTCTCACCGTCCGATAGCCTCCGCCTCCACCGCCCGTACTTCTTTTCTCCCGACCCCGCCATGAAAGCTCTCCTGCTGCCGCTCTGCCTGCTGTCGCTGTCCGCCCAGGCGGACTGGCCCACCTATCAACACGACGCCAGCCGCGTCGGCCACACGCAGGCCCACCTGAGCACGCCGCTGCAGCCGCGCTGGGTGCACAGCTCCCCCGTACCGCCTGAATTGGCCTGGCCGGGCGAGGACGGCCGCGTCATCGAAGGCATGGAGTTGCACAACCGCATCCGCTTTGACGACGTCTTCCACACTGCCATCGCCGGCGGTCGCGCCTACTTCGGCTCCTCCGTCGATGGCCGCCTCCATTGCGTCGATCTGACGACCGGCCGCGAACTCTGGAGCCACTTCACCGACGGCCCCATCCGCCTGGCGCCGATGGTCGCCGAGGGTCGGGTGTACACCGGCTCGGACGACGGCCACGTGTACTGCCTCGATGCCGACAGTGGCGCCCTGCTCTGGCGTCTGCGCGCCGGGCCGAACGACGAGCGCGTGCTGGCCCGCGGTCGCATGATTTCGCGCTGGCCGGTGCGCACCGGCGTGCTGGTGGACGGCGGCGTCGCCTTCTTCGGCGCCGGCGTGTTCCCGCATGAAAAAGTCTTCATCCACGCGGTTGAAGCGGCGACCGGCAAGGTGCTGTGGAAGAACGACACGATCAGCCAGCAGGACGCCGGCCGCAACGACCTCTCGCCGCAGGGTTACCTGCTCGCCACAAAGGACCTGCTGTTCGTGCCTTCCGGCCGCGCGCTGGCCATGGCCTTTGACCGCCACACCGGTGCGCCCGTGAACAAACCCTCGCCCGGCTGGCGCAGCGACGCCGGCGGCCAGATCGGCGGCGCGCAGGCGATGCTCGTCGAAGACCAAATCCTCGCCGTCGGCGAGCACCAGGTGCTGGCGCTCGACCAGAAAACCGGCAAGACCGGTTACGCCTGGTTCCGCGGTCGGCAGATGACCTTCTCCGGCAGCACCGGTTTCATGGCCAACGGCAAGGAAATCACCGCCATCGACCGCGATGCCCACGCGCGCAGCACCCAGGAGCGCCACGCCATCGAGATGAAGGCCAACAAGCTCAACAGCGACCTGCGCAAGCATGCCGCGGTGGCCGAACTCAAAAAGGTGACCGCTGCCGACAAGGCACTCAAGGCCGCCAAGGCCGCCGGCAAGGGCATCGCCGAAGCCGAGGCCGCCCTCGCCAAGGCCGCGCAGAAGTACGAACCCTTGCGTGTGGATTACCAGGCCAAGAAGGATCAGCTCGCCGACTGGCGCAAGCAGTTGGAGGAGTTCAAGGAGGCCGGCATCCTCTGGAGCCGGCCGATTGCCCATGAATCCGCCCTGATCCTCGCCGGCAAGACGCTCGTCGTCGGCGGCAAGGACGAGGTCCTCTGCCTCGATGCCGCCACCGGCGCGGAAACCTGGAAAAGCGCGGTCGAGGGCGAGGCCCGCGGCCTGGCCGTGTCCGACGAGCACCTGCTGGTCAGCACCACCGCCGGCAAGGTCTATGCGTTCGCCGCTGCCGCCCAGAAACTGCCGGCACTGGCCGAGACACCGGCGCTCGAGAAAAATCCCTTCCCGCAGGATGCCCTGTCGCAACGCTACGCCGACGCCGCCGAGCAGGTTTTGGCACACAGCGGCGCCAAGGACGGCTTCTGCCTGGTCATCGGCAGCGAGCAGGGCCGCCTTGCCTGGGAGATCGCCCAGCGCAGCAACCTCAAGGTGTATGGTTTGGAGCCCGATGCCGAAAAAGTCCGTGCCTCCCGCGACACCCTCGTCCGCACCGGCCTCTATGGTTCGCGCCTGGTCATCGATCACCTCGACCTCACGGTCATCCCGCACGCCAGCTACTTCGCCAACCTGATCGTCTCCGACCACCTGCTGCTGACCGGCCACATGCCCGGCCTGCCGCAGGAGGTGGCGCGCGTGTTGAAACCGATTGGCGGCGTGCTCGCCCTCGGCGTGCCCGACTCGGCCCCGGATGCCGTCAAGACCGCCGCGAAAACCAGCGTCGACGCATGGCTCAAGGCCACCGGCCTGCTCGAAGAAAAGGCCGCCCTGCGCCAGGCCGGCACCTACGCCCTGCTCACCCGCGCCGCCCTGCCCGGCGCCGATTCCTGGTCGCACCAGTACGGCAATGCCGCCAACACCGCCAGCAACAGGGACGAACGCGTCAAGGGCGGCCTCAGCGTGCTCTGGTACGGCGATCCCGGCCCCGGCAAGATGGTCAACCGCCACGTTGGCGCGGTCGGCCCGATCTCCACCAACGGCCGCCTCTTCATTCAGGGCGAATGGACGGTGATGGCCTACGACGCCTTCAACGGCCGCGCCCTCTGGGAGGTGGAAAACCCCGGTGCGCTGCGCGACGGCCTCAAGGGCGCTTACGAACCCGGCAACATGGCCGCCAGCGATGACCATTTGTTTGTCGCCGTGCAGGATCACTGCAACCAGTTCGACGCCGCCACCGGCAAGGTCGTGCACCAGTTCAAGTTGCCCGTCCAAGACCTGCAGCCCGACAAGCAGTGGGGTTACATCGCCTATGAAAACGGCATCCTGTATGGCGCGGTGACCGACCGCAAGGAACTCGCCGCCGTGCGCGCCCGTCGCAGCAAGGCCGCCGCCCAGGCCAGCGACGCGATCTTCGCCTACGACGTCGCCAGCCAGAAGCTGCTCTGGCGCCATCAGGGACAGTACATCTCCCACGTCACCATCGCCATCGGCGACGGCCGTTTGTTCTTTGTCGACAGCTCGCTGACGCCCGAGCAGCGTGACGACCTGCTCAAGGCCGACAAAACCGAGCTGGCCAAGCTCACCGGCAAGGCCCGCGAATTGGCCGAGGAACGCCTGAAGAGCGCCGACGTGCGCATGGCCACCGCGCTCGACGCCCGCACGGGCAAACTCGTCTGGGCGAAGCCGGTTGATGTCACCGACTGCAGCGAGATCGGCATTGGCGGCGGCAGCCTCACCCTCATTTATCAAAACGGCCACCTCGTGCTCGGCGGCGCCAACGCCAACGGCCACTACTGGGAGCAGTACCTCGCCGGTGAGTTTGAGCGCCGTCGCCTCGTCGTGCTCGACGCCGAAAAGGGCAACAAGCTCTGGTCCAAGGACGCCAACTACAAGAGCCGGCCCACCGTCATCAACAACGAAATCATCGCCGAACCCTGGGCCTACGACCTGTACACCGGCAAACCCAAAACCCGTACCCATCCGCTCACCGGCGAGGAAACCCCATGGATGTTCTCCCGCCCGGGGCACCACTGCGGCACCCTCTCCGCCACCCAGCACCTGATGTTCTACCGGTCGAAGACCACCGCCTTCTACAACCTCGACACCGACGAGGGCACCGAGCACTTCGGCGGCCAGCGCCTCGGCTGCTGGATCAACACCATCCCCGCCAACGGCCTGGTCATGGTGCCCGAAGCCAGCGCCGGCTGCGTCTGCCTGTTCTCGATCGCCTCCACCCTCGTCTTCGAACCGCGCGATCAGAGCCGCATGAAGTGGGGCGTGTACAGCGCCAGCGGCGACAGCCGACCGGTCCGCCACATGGCCCTCAACCTCGGCGCGCCCGGCGACCGCCGTGACGCCCACGGCAAGCTCTGGCTCGGCTACCCGCGTCCGTCCTCGCGCGCCGGCATCGACCTGCCGCTCAACCTCAAGCAGAGCTTCGCCAAGGGCGGCGCCTTCTTCGATGTCAATGAAGAGACCCTCACCCTCTCCGGCACCGACACCCCCTGGCTGTTCGCCTCCGGCGCCAGCGGCCTGAGCAAGGCCGAGGTCCCCCTGCTCAACCCGGGCGACGCCGCACAGACCTACCAGGTCCGCCTCAGCTTTGCCGCCCCCGCCGGCGACAAGCCCGGCCAGCGCGTCTTCGACGTCAAACTGCAGGGCAAAACCGTCGCCGCTGGCCTCGACATCGCCGCCAAAGCCGGCGCCGCCCAAACCGCCCACGTCGAAACCTTCGAGAACATCGCCGTCACCGATAACCTCGTCCTCGAACTCGTGCCCGCCCAGGCCGACGGTCCCCTGCCCGTGCTCAACGCCCTGGAAATCCTGCGCACCGGCGACAAGGAAATCACGGCCGGGGTGGCAAGGCGGTAAGTCACCTATCCCGCCCTCAAGGCCGAACCGGTGGGGGCACTGCCCCCGAGCCGTCGCCGCAGCTTCAGCCGGCTCGCTCGGAGTCCAGCGCGTGACCAACACCCCAGAGCGAGGGACCTTCGGCACACTCGCACTCCCTCAGAGTGGGGCACCAGCCTGGCGCATCTCGCCAACAACTACTCGACGCGTGTGCTGGCAAAGCGAAGGAGGTAAGACTCAGCCAAGTCACAACCCAAATCCCTGGCTTGGTTCCAATCGGCAAAAGCGCCCTGCTTGTCACCGCTGCTCCATCTGGTGTTGCCACGATTCAAGAAAGCTTTGGAACAGCCAGGCAACTGCGCGATGATAAAATCGTAATCAGCCATGGCACCTTTTGAATCTCCAAGGTAATCCCGGGCTGCACCACGGTTGAGCCGGAAGGATGCCTCCTCAGGTGCCAACTCCACCGCCTTGTCGCTGTTTTTCAGAGCATCGGTTAACAGCCAAAATTGCAATTGGACAGAACCCATGGCGTCGAATCCCGCCGCAAAAGCCGGATCTTCCAGCGTGGCTTCCCGGAAATGACAGAAGGCCTCTGTCATTAAACCGGCATCACAGGCCGCCACCCCAGCCTGAAATCTATCCGCTGCAGTGCTGTGGCCTGTCTCGTAAACGCGGATCTGAGGCAGATCCAGTAACGAGCCCCAATCCCCGAAGCTGCATCGAAAAGCACGGGCGTGATTCACCATTTCAGCCACCCAAACCCGAATGGACTCTTCATCCACTAGGATTGGAACGGATTTTCCCGCCATGCGGCGGGAAAACCAACTCCACCGAGGCTCATTCACCGCGTAGCCAAGTTTGGAGATGAGCAATTCTTGAAGCTGGCCCAAATCCTTGAAGGACTTCCCCTTGAATTCGACATCAAACTCTAAACGCGCGAATTCAGGCAAACCGCTTTGGCGCATGCTCTGATAAATGTCATCGGCAATCGCGAGTTCTTGTTCACGAATTTCGTCGGGTCTCAACCCTGATTCATCGAGTTGCATCACAGATTTGAAGTTGCCTGAACCAGTCCTCCCCGCAGAGGCGGTTCTCGCAGCAAGACCACCCCGCTGAGCAGAACTGGTTCCTGAAAGGCTGGCACGGCAAAAGGCTCTTCGACACAGGGAATCCCGTCAAGAAAAAGCCTCAATCAACCATCCGCCATCAACAGCCTTCCCTTCTGCGAAGTCTGTGGACCTTCAGGATGGCTCACTCGGCCAGCAGTCGCCGCATGCCCTGAAGCAGGACTTCCTCGACCTCGGGTGCAACGTTCGTCGAGCTGGGCTGGGTTTCATAACCGCCCTCGTCGTAGGCGACCTGGGTGCCGATGTAGCCGGGGCCGTAGTCGCCGTAGGCGGCCAGGCAAACGACGCCATTGGGTCGCATCTTTTGGGCGGCGAGCTGATACTCGACGAACAACTCGCCAGGCAGGTGCAGGATGGAGACCCCGCCGAGGCGCAGGCAGGACAGCTCGATGGCATGGCCGTTCTGCAGGCGCTCGACAAAGGTCAGCTTGCTGGCGGCGGCGAGGCGCTCACCCTGCTCGGCCGCAGGATTGTTCAGGGTTTGGCGCAGCGTCGCCACGTCGAGATGCCGGGCCAGCGGCAAACGCACCGGTTCGACCTTCCAGGCGACCTCATCGGCCCGCAGTGGCACT
The DNA here is from genome assembly GCA_036846165.1 of Prosthecobacter sp. GTDB lineage: Bacteria > Verrucomicrobiota > Verrucomicrobiia > Verrucomicrobiales > Verrucomicrobiaceae > Prosthecobacter. The sequence continues at coordinate 19,300 of DAIUCN010000050.1, read as the reverse complement.
TTCTTCGTCGCAGCCAGGGCGCGGCGCATGCCGTCGGCCATGCGCTCGGTCAACTGCACCCGCGCCTCGGGCGTGCCGTCGTTGTACTTGCCGGCGGCGATGTTGCCGGCGGCGCCGTTGAAATGCACGAGCAGGCCCCCTCCCTGCGCCTGCTCATGGCGGGCGCGGGCCAGACCGACAAATTCCGAGGTGACATCGCCCTTGCCGAAGTAGCTCTGCGGATGCGTGGCGTAGTAGCTGAGGCTGACCACGGCCTGCTCGCCGTCGTAGAAGGTCAGCATCTTCAGCAGCGGATCGATCACGCCCTCGGGTGCGGCCAGCGCCTCCTCGACGCGCGAGGCGCTGAGATCGTAGCCGTTGCGCCGGGCATTGGCCGCCAGACGCGACAGCAGCGGCTCGGGAATGCGGTAGGAACTGGAGCGGGCAATCATGACCTTGCCATTCGGACCGAGGATGCGGCGATTCGAGGCCACCTTCTCCACCGCCGCCTCGCCCACGCCCAGATGCGTGACCGGTCGCGCCTCGGCCAGGCTGGCGCGAAGGGCCGCAGCCACGCCGCTCAGGGCGCGTTGAACAAAGGCCACATCGCAGCGGATGCCGCCGAGACCGAGCGGCTCCAGCAGGGCCTCGGCCCCGGGATCACCGCGCACGCCATCGTGCTGATGCAGCGCATGCACGGCCACCCGCTCCGGCGTGGTGCCCGCCGCCTCCGCCAGAGCATGCCGCCAGGCATCATGGCCTTCATTGGCAATGCCGATCCAATCGACCGCGCACAGCACGATCGGCGCGCCCGCGCCCAGCAGCACCACGCCACGGGCACTCAGCGGATCCTCAATCGATCGCGCCGGCGCATAGGCCACCGGCGAACCGATCGGTGGTGTCACATCCGCCTGAAACACCGCCAAACGCAGCGCTGCCGATACGACCTCACGACGCAGCCCGATCAGCACGACCACCGCCGCCAAAACTGCCAGAGCAGCCAACAGGGCCCCCAAAGATCGATTCATGAGAGATCTACGGCAGCTTGGTGCGCAGCCTTACCCGGCCAGACGCCGTTCCATGAATCGCCCGGCGCTTCAAGCCAGTCCCGCCGCGCGGCGCACGGTGTCGTGCACGGCGATGTCGTGGGCGGCATCCCAGGCCAGTGGCTTTTCGCCGCGCACCACCGCGGCCAGATCGACGAATTCCAGGTCGTAACGGCCCTTGGGCACATCGAGCTGCAGCGATTGCGTGCCCTTCTTGTAGCCGCCGCGCGCCTGGGTGAGCGACAACTGCACGCGCCCGGACTCCAGCGGCAGGATCTCGAAGGTGCCTTCCGTGCCGCTGACGTTGAAGCGGCGGCGTGGACCGCCGAACGGATCGGCATGATTGCAGCGCACCACCGCCGTGGCATGGGCATACCGCAGCACGGCCATTTGATTGTCCTGCACGTCATCGTCGCGGGTCGGTGTCGAAAAAGCGGCCACCGAGACCGGCCGGCCAAGCAGGGTGACCACGGCATCAATGACATGACAGGCGAGTTCGAACAGGCCGCCACCGGCAAGCGAGCCGATGGCCGAGCGCGTGCCGGCATCAGCCAGCTTGCCCATGGCGGCATCGATTTCGGTGATCTGCCCGAGCCAGCCCTCGCGCACGGCGCGGAAGAGCAGTGCAAAGGCCGGATTGTAGCGCAGCATGTAGCCCATCTGGACGGTCAGGCCGCGCTGTTCGGCCTCAAGTCGCATCGACCGGAACTCCGCGTGATCGACCGCACCGGGCTTGTCGAGATGGACGTGCAGACCCGCCTGCAGGCAGCGCCGCGCCGTGGCGCAGGCATCCTCCAGCCGGGTCTCAACCGCCACCGCCTTCAGACCCGGCAGGGCGAGCAGCTCGGCTTCCGGCAAGAGCGGCAGGCCCGCGTAGGGCGCGGCCTTCTCCATCTTCGCCCGCAGCGCGGCATCCGCCTCGGCCAGTCCCACCACCTGCCAGAGCTCGGGCAGACTGCGCAGGGCGGCGAGCTTGCCGGCCGCGTGCGGATGCGCGGCACCGATCTGGGCGGCCCGCAGGGGCGCGCCGGCACCGCGGACAGAAGGCGCAAGAACCGCGGCGGCGGCGGTGGCGAGGAAGGAACGGCGTTGCATGGCCTACCAACGGTGGCTGGCATCGGCGTTCAAGGAAAAACACCCGGTGCCACCGTCGGCGACGCTCGCTCCCCATGCAGGTGCGCCCTGAAATTTGAAATCTGCGATCGGAGATCCGCTCAGGCTCTCACGCCAGCCGGGCAAAACCCGCCTGAGCTCCGGCACCGGCGGTTGCCACCAGCAACTCCCGATCGTTCAAGGCGGCCAACTCGCTGCAAACCTCATCGGCAGCGGCCACCAGGGCGTCGATCATGCCCTCGTCATGTGCAACCATGACATAAAGCTGCCCGCTGGCCAGGAAGCCGCGGCGCAGCAGACCTCGCACCCACAGCGTGCGCGCCGCCGTGGCGGCATCACCAAGATCAAAACGCAGCGAGGGCGCACAGGGTTGACCTCCCACGAGGAGTCGCAGGGCCGGATGGCGGGCCGCCACCGTGCGCAGGCCGTTCTGCAGTCGTGCCCCCAGCGTCGCCACCCGCGCCACCGCCCCGGTTTGCTCCAGGCGATCCATGCAGGCCAGCGCGGCGGCCGGCCCAAGCCCATCCGTCCAGGAACTGCTGGAGATGAAACTCGCATTGGCCGCAGTCATGACCGCCTCGCGCCCCACCACGGCGGCACAGGGCACACCATTGCTCATCGCCTTGGCATACACCGCCAGATCCGGCTCCACTCCGAGCACCGGCGCAGCCCCGGGATGACCGAGGCGCCAGCCGCTGGTGACTTCATCGAGCACGAAAACCGCGCCGCGCTGCCGGCACTCCGTCTGCACGCGCTGCAGGAAACCGTCGCGCGGCGCTTCGGCCCGCATGGGCTCCATGACCACGGCCGCCAGATTCCTCCCCAGGCGGTCGAGCGCCTGCTGCAGGGCGACCGGATCATTGTAGCGAAAGGGCAGCGCCGTGCCGGCCAATTCGCGCGGCACACCCAGCGGTTCCAGGCCTGGCAGCAGGTGACCATCGAGCGCGCCATCGGCCTCCAGATTGGCGGCGAGATACCAGTCGCTCCAGCCATGGTAGCCGCAGAAGGCGATGCCGCTGCGACCGCTGGCCGCGCGCGCGATGCGCACCGCCATGGCCAGGGCCTCGCCGCCACCGCGGGCCAAGCGCACCTTGCCGGCCCAGGGATGCAGATCGAGCAGACGTTCCGCGAGCGCGGGTTCATCGGGCGACAGCAGGGTGCTGTAACTGCCGAGTTGCAGACGCCGGCGCACGGCGGCATTCACCGCCGGATCGGCATGACCGAGCAGCAGGGCGCCGACACCCCCGGTGAAGTCGGTGAAGCGGCGGCTTTCCAGATCCCAAACCCAGGCACCGCTGGCGCGCGAGAAATAACTCGGCCAGGTCTGCGGATCCAACTGCGCGGCACGCTTCGACATCAACCCGGTGCCGCAGGAGATGCGTTCGACCGCCCGCGCCCACAGTTCCGGCCCAGGGGCAAGCGCGGGCGGCGCCTCCCGCGGCAGGTGCGGAGCCAGCAAGCGCCGGGCGTTGTCATGAAACAGATCGCGCAGGTCCGCCGCATTCAGACCGAGATCCTCGCAGGCCTCGCGCAGGCGCAGCAGCGACTCGATGCCGACCAGGGTGTAACCCCCAAAGACCGTCAGCCCGCGCGCCGCCTCCTGCTCGGGATGAATCCACGTGAAGCCGTCGCCCTGGCTGAAGCAGGCGCCGCGCAGCTCGCTCACCATGTAGTCGCTGCCCCAGAGCACGCGGCGCGGCCCCAGGATTTCCAGCGCCGCGCGAAACGCCCCCGCCTGGGTGACCGCCGAGGTGTCGACCACCACATTGTCAAGATCGACCAGGGCCTGCAGCCCGTCGCGCGCATGGCGATCGTGGAAGGAGCGGGCGACATGGGCCAGCACGAGGCGGCAGCGCGGATGGCGCTGGCACAGGCGGCGGATCGCCTCGACATTCACCGGATCGGTGATGCCGCCGGCGCGCATGAGATGGAGCATCAGCACGCCATCGCGCGCGGCACAAAGTTCCCACATCCATTCCGGCGCAAAATCCTCGACCGCCGCCTCGCGGGTGTCGGCCACCGGCGCATAGAGCCGGTAGGGCTTGATGCCAATGAAGGGCGCTTCCGCCAGGCGGCGTGCGACGCGTTCCGGTCCATCCTCGGGCGCGGCCAGCACGAGGGCGCGCGAGGCGGTCTGCGCCGCGACCGGCAACACCTGGTCGCGCACCCAGTCATTCTCCCCGGCCCGATCATTGCCGGCACTCGGGTAGCCGAAGAACAGGCCCTCGACCCGGCGTCCGGGCAGCCAGCGCGCCATCGCCGCGTGAAAATCCGCCAAGCCGTAGCCGCGATCCCCGTCAAGAAACTCCGGGCACTTGCCGGAGGCGAAGTGGCGACTGTGGAAAAGATGGGCATGAATGTCGAACACGCGCTCGGGCACGAATCCCTCCACCGCGCGCTCGCACAGGCGCCGATCCAGTGCATTGAGTTCGGTGACAAGTTGCAGGGGCATGTTGGGATGAAGCTTTCAACGTCCAGACCGCCAACTGGAATCGGCACCGACCGTCGCGCCATCGGCCGCGCCCCAGATCGATCCCGTCTCGCCCTGCACGGCCTGCTGGAAGGCGGCAAACTCGCTGGCAGCGAACGAGCGCACCCCGAGCACCAGCCCGGTCAAGGCATACCGGTTGTCCGAGCCATGCCAGCGGGCGCCCTCGCGGATCTCCAGTCGCGCTCCGCCGAGCACGCAGCGACGCAGTCCGGCGCTGCCACCTGCGGCCACGGTGAATTCAATGCCTTCCAGCGTGCAACCCTCCAGGGTCAGGCGTGCGCCCTCGCCGACCTGCGCCAGGCCGGGAGTCGGCGCCGTGCGACGGATCAGCACGTTCTTCAGCACGACCTCGCCATCGCCGTTCTGCGGCAGATCGAGGTGGCGGGCAATCTGCAGCGTGCGCACGGCCGTGCTCTCGACCACGACGTTCTCCATCGTGTGCGGCGAGTCGCCGAGGAAAAAGATGTCGTAGCCCTGGCAGTCGCGAATGACGACGTTGCGGTAGTGGGTGACGCTGGAGCCAATGTCGCACAGGCCGGTCGAATTGCCCACGCTGGTGAAGCCGTTGATCCGGCACTCGGCATCCTCGTGGGCGCTGAAGCCATCGTCGCCGCACTCGAAAGCGACAATGTTTTCGAACACCAGCGCGCGCTGGGCGCCATGGACATTGAAACCGTCGTTGAAAACGTGCCGGCCCGTCAGGTTGCGAATGACCTGATGCGAGCCCTTGCCGGCCTGCGCAACCGCATTGGCGCGCGCCGGATAGCGGATGTTGGCGGCATCGAGATCCGCGCCGTCCGGCAGACGCAGGTAGAAGGCGCCTTCGTCATGGGTCCACTCCCCCGGCTGCAGATCCTGCGGCTTTTTGAACGCCGCCTTCGGCCCCTTCGAAGTGCGCCCCATGCGGTTCATGCGACCGTCCCAAAGAAAGAACCAGCGGCCGAGCGTGCTGTCGCTGAGCTTCGGCACGAGGTCGCTCTTGCGAAACAACCCGCCACCGAGCGATTCCCAATCCGCCGCACGCACCGGCTCACTGCCATCGAGAATCGCGCCATGACCGTCCAGGGTGATCGGCCGGCCCGGCTCGCCATGCTTGTTGGCAAACACGGCGCTGTCGTAGTACACCCGGCCCGGCTGCAGATGAATCACGTCGCCCGGGCCGGCCAGGGCAATGGCGCGGGCGATGCTGCGCACCGGCCCGGTGCGGCCATCGCTGCGGTCATCACCCGCCACCGGATCGACATGCAGATCCGCGGCGCTGAGACGCAGGACCGCGACCAAACCCACCAGCAGAAGACGGCGCATGAAGGTCAGGGTTGCGGGTTGAAGTCACGCCCGGAGGTCTCATCGACCAGCCTGGCCACGGCCGCCTGCCAATCCGCTTCGCCCGCCTCGACACAGCGCAGGACCACCGCCACCTCGCGGCGTGTACCGGCCGGCACGGTGGTCTTGGCATAGATCGAGTGGTAGAGCTTGTGATAGACATTCTTGTCCCAGTAAAAGGTCTTCAGATCCTCGCCGGCAATCACCTCCGGACTCCAGACCAGGGTCGCCCGGCGGGTCGTCGGATCATGGATCGCGGTCCAGCGCACGTCCTCGCGCAGGCGATGGCCGCCGCCTTCATCAAAACCTCCCTCGACACGCCGGCCATCGGCCGTCTCCGCCAGCCAGGCTTTCGTCGACGGCAGGAAGGGATGCATGAAGGCGTACATCGTGCCAACCTTGACCTCCTCGGTGAACTCGTAGCGATGGCGCTCGACAATGGCATCGTCGGTGACGGTGTACACCGCCTCGAGCCGGATCGGGCCGAGGAAGGACTGCTTGCGCAACTCCAGCCGCGCACCGCGGTAGGCGGCACCGTCAGTCAGCTCGCGCGCCTGGCCATCGACCGTCAACACCGCCCGCTCGACGTTCTCCACCCCGCCCTCGTTGTGACCGGTGCCAATCCAGCGCCCGCCCTGGGCGGAGAACACCGTGCCGTAGAAACCGGTGCGACCCGTGATCTCGGCGCCGCGGTGGACGATGCGACTGATCGTCCAGGCGCGGTCGCCGGCGATCTCGACGCGGAAATCGCGTGTCTCCAGGGTGACGTAAGCCACCGGGCCCGGCTTGGGACCGGCGGCGAAGGCGGCAGGCGCAGGGGCACCGACCAGCAGAAGTGAAGTTAGCAGGAGGACGGAAAGTCGGGCAAACATGGCGGCAGGGATCAGCGGGTTTCGACGCCTTGGGCGGTCTGGTTGGCGTGCAGGTCATTGCCCGAACCGCCCTCAACGCGGATCGAGGGTGCGGGCGCGCGGTCCGGGCGACGATCCGCAATCCGGCAACCGGTGATCAGGCTGTCGCGGGTGTTGCGCAGCAGCAGGCCGACGCCATCGCTGTCGAGGATCGAGCAGCCGGCGAGATTGAAGCCCGTGCATTCCTCCATCAGCAGCGCCGCCTCATGGCCGCGCACGCCATTCACATGCAGGCCGGACAGTGTGACGTCGCTGCAACCGCGGAAGACCAGTCCTCCCTTCACCGCCTCGGACTTGCCACGGTAGTAGGGCGGATTGCGATCGAAGGCGTTGGCACCGACGGCGATCTGGCTGCAACCGACCGCCCGCAGGTCGTGCTGGTAGCCGACGCCAAAGGTGTTGCCGGTGATCACCGCACCGCGCACGTTTTGGAGGTCGATGTTGATCTCGACATCGCTGAGCACGTTGTCGGCGATCGTCAGGTGGCCCCAGTTCGGCGCCTCGTTGCCGGGGCGAGGCATCCCCTGGCCGATGACGCGCACGTTGGCCGCGCCCGGCGAGGGATTGTGCTGGATCGTGCAGCCGACAATCGTCACCTCTGCGGTCGAGCCACCCGTGCAGTCGATCAACACGTTGGCGGTGGGCGGCGTCTCGGGGGTCATGTTGCTTTCGATGTCGCAGTTGCCGATGTGCAGGTTGCGCACACCACCCCCGCGCGTCACCACACCGCCGCCGGCATTGTAGCTGATGTGACAGCCGGTGATGGTGGACTGGTGCAGATCGACCTCGTCATAAAACACGCCGACGCCGCGATTGTGATACAGATGGCACTCGCTGAGGATGACATTGCGGTTGCGCTCTGCCAGACGCACGCCGTGGCGGGCCTCGCGGATCACGAGCCGGGTGAGGGTGAGTTGCATCGTACCCACGGCCTCAACGCCGTCCGCCTCGGGGTGGTCGCCGACGATTTCCACGGCATCGACCATGGGCGTGCGCTGGCGCTCCCAGACCTCCGGTTTCACCGTCTGCGGCGCGGCCGTGCCGCCGTGCGTGCCCTTGAAGCGAAAGGCCGGCCCGGGCCCGGCCATGACAAAACGCGCGACACCGTCGCCATTGAGGGAAACAAAGCCCGCCTTGGCGAGATCGATCTCAATCGTCTTCGTCAGCCGGTAGGTGCCGCGTCCCAAGCGCACCGCACCGCCGGCATCCAGGAGCTGCTGCACCGCCGCCGTGTCATCGGCGATGCCGTCGCCAACGGGTTGGGCGAGCAGGGGCAGCGTGGCAGACAGTAGAAGGGTGGAGAGGAGGGAGCGCGCGGACATGAGGCAATGGATACGCAGATCCGGCGGGAGTTTGCGCGCAACAAAGACGCCATCATGCATCCGCAGGCTGTGCCCGATGGCTCCCCCACAGAACTCATCTCGCAGATCGAGATGCCGACTCTCCGGCAAAGTACGCGTCAAACGCCTCGGCGAGGCCGTGTCCAAAGGTCACCCAGTGGCGACCGAGCGCGGGCTGATCGAGACCGGCGATGTAGTTGCAGTGGAATTCCAGGATGGCGCCATCGATGCCGAAGCGCGTGAAGAAACCCTCGCCGAGCGAGCCCGGATTGCGGAACGACGGCTGAGTCGAGCCCTCGGTGAACCAGGTGTGGCGGCGCAGGCACTGCTCAAAGAAGGCCATGCGCTGGACATGCTTCTCGCCCTCCGGTCCCTCGGGCCGGCTCAGGTGCAGGCGGCCGCTGCCATCGTTGTGGAAATCGAGGGCGAGATCGGGCTTGCGACCCGCCGCGGCTTCCGCCGCCAGCCAGTGTTCCAGCGCCGCGTTCTCGGGCGCGTGCTGCGGGTCGGCCGGTTTGTCCCAGTTGCGGTTCAGATCCTTGCCCATCAGGTTGAAACGGGTGCCACCGCGTTCGACGCCATCCTTGTTGGCCATCGGCATGATGCAAACGCTGTAGCGTTCCAGAAAAGCCTTGCCCTCGTCGCTGAGCAGACGGCGCACCAGTCCCTCGACCACCCAGTTGCCGGCAGGCTCCCACGGATGGGCGCGGGCACGCAGGAAGACACGATGCGGCGCGTCATCGCGACCGACCCGGATCATTTCCAGTTCCCTGCCCTGCACGGTCTTGCCGATCGTTTCGAGGCGTACCCGCGGATCACGGCGGATCTCGTTGAGGAAACGCAGCAGGTCCGACAGCCGGTAGGGTTCGGCGCGGGCGACATACAAGGCGTCGGCTGGCATCGTCAGTTCCACCGTGACCCGGCCCGGTCCGGGTGACGCCGTGGGCACCGGGGTCCAGTCGCGGCCATCCTGCGAAGTGACCACCTGCAGGATCTCCTTCGCCACCGAACCGGGTTTGCCATTCCAGACGTTGTCCAGGTTGAGGAACTCCAGCTTCAGCTTCGTGCCCTTGGGGGCCTGCAAGCGAAAGTGAAAATGCCCGGCGGCCCGATTGGGCGAGCTGCGCTCAAGATCGTAGTTCAGGTGCACCCGCACCGTGCCGTCCTCGGCAAACTCATACCAGAGCGGCGAAGCATTTTCGAAGCTGGTGTCGATGAAGGCCAGCGGCGGTGGCGGGGTTTGCGCCAGCAGAGTGGGGCAGGTCACGTGCAGCGCGGCAAGCAGGAGGAGGGACAATAATCGCATCATGGCAGATTCAAACGGCACAACGAACCGGGTTGTTTGCAAGTGACCGCCCAAGTCGAGGTCCCTTCCCGCGGCAACAACGGCCAAGCGCTCACGGCGCCAGCGGTCGCCAGTCCCTGGCGCTGCGGATCACCCGGAAGCGATCGCCACTGCCGAGCCGTTCATAGACCTGCCGTGTCCATTCGTAAGCGGGCGGCAGCTTGCCGATGAAGGCGATCGGTCGCGGATGCAGCAGTGCCAGATTCTGCGGCAGGTCACCCACCCGCAGCACGCCGAGCAACTCCGGGGCGTCCGCCTGTCGATGACTTTCCGGCGGGGCTTCCAGCACCACCTCGCCGATGCCCTCATCCAGCAGGGCGGCATAGATCGCCAGGGCGGCGGTCTGTCCCTTGCCATACACACTCAGCGGTCCCTCCAGCCCCCCCTGACGCAGCACGGCGGCGCCGGCGAGCAGATCCGCCACCTGACGCTCGGGCAGGGTCTGCCCGAGCAGCGGATAGACACGACGCAGGGTCCACAGATAACCCGGCCCCACCGAGGTGGCACCGGAGTTGCGCACCTCGACCCCGGCACTGGTGAATTCCGCCGCCAGGCCGGGCCGGGCCGAACCGCCACCGGTGAAAGTGCTGCGCGCCTCCGGCGGAATGGCGAACAGCATCGTTGGCACCGTCGCCGATGCCTCCTGCGACCGCCGGGTTTTGACCGCCAGCGTCAGGCCATCGGCCGTGTCAAAGATCAGGCTGCCGAAGACATCACCGGTCTTGGTGGCACCATCCGCCAGTTTGTCGCGCAGCCGGGTTGCGGCCGCGTTGGGCTGGTTGCGAAAGGTGGTGTCGCGCAGCCTGGCCAATGCGGTTTGCTGGTGCGACTGCCATTGCGTGGCGCTGTCGGGCAGGTCCACCTCGGCGAAACGCACCAGTCGCTCATCCATCTGCATCATGGTGTCGTCAGCAGGCGGTTTGCCGGCGAAGACGAGCAGGTTTTCCTCCGGCTCGACGAAATCGGTGACGTCATCGGTCACCGGCGTCGGATCACCCTTCAGATGGGTGTTGAAGAAGGTGAAGATCGCCTGGCGCAGCTCGGGCGTGTAACCATGCGGCGCGAGGTCCTCGACCAGATCAAAGCGGTCACCGGCGCCGAGCGCATTGTATTGATGGCGGATGCGGTGGGCGGCATCGCGATAACCGGCGGGTCGCCAGAGCACGTCCTCGCTGCCCGAGGCGATCAGGAAGGCGCGCGGCGCGATGAGCGCGCCGACATCCGGCCAGCACCAGCGACGGTAGTTGATCCAGAAGGCGCAGTCGCAATGGCCATCGGTGGCGCGGTCCACCGCCATGCGTTCAATGCTGCCGCTCTGGCAGACCGGCACGACCACCTTGACGCGTTCGTCGGCCGCGCCCAGGAACCAGGACATGGCCCCGCCACCGCTGAGGCCGGTGACCCCCAGCTTGTCGGCATCGACGTCGTCGCGGCTCTGCAGGTAATCGAGCGCGCGCATGGCGTTCCAGACCTCGGTGCCGGCCGGCGTGTAGCCGCGGCTGGGCCAGTCCCAGCGGTCCGAGCGATAGGTGCCGTGGTGCATGCCCTGGCTTTCGCCAAGCTGCACCGGATCGAGCACCAGCGCCACGTAACCATGCTGCCCGAACCAGCGCGGGTTCGCCTGATAGGTCGGGTTGACCTTGCCCTTCGTGTGGCCGCAAAGGTAGAGCACGGCCGGCAGCCGCCCCGTGATCTTGGCCGGCCGGTACAGGTTGCCGATCACATGGGCGCCGGGCAGGCTCTGGAAGTGGATCTTCTCGACCACGTAATCGCCACGCTCCAGCACCCCGGTCACGGTCGCCTGCAGGGGCGTGCGCTCCGGCAGGGGCGACAACCCCAGCATCTCCAGCCACTGCCCGCGCCGCTGCGCCAGCGAGGCCTGCCAGGCTTCCGGAGTGAGCGGGGTCGCCAGGGAGGCACCGGACACCGCGCGTCCCTCCTGGCTGACACTGCCAAACAGGGAAAGCCCCTGACCGGCAGCGGGCAGGATGGCAAGGGCGGTGAGCGAGAGGACAAGGCGGGCGTGCATGGCGATGGGGGTATACGCCAGCGCCGACGGTCAGCCTGCAGGCCAACGAAATTTGTCGCCCCCGCACCCGGCTGCGGGAAACCGCGGCGGCGCGCCGTAGGTACTCGCTTCCATGAAACGCCTTCTGTTCGTCCTCCTGCCGCTGCTGCCACTGTCCGCCGCCGAACTCACCCGCGAAACACCGCGCGTCTTCCGGGCCGGGGCCGCCACCAGCAACATCACCCCGCCACTCGGCATGGAGATCGTCGGCAACTTCGCCCCGCGCCCGATCGCGGACCATGTGCACGACGAACTGCACGCGCGCTGCCTCGTGCTCGATGACGGCACCACGAAGCTGGCCTTCGTCGTGGCCGACACGATCTCGCTGGCGCGGGAGGTCTGGGACGAGGCCAAGCAGAAGATCGAGGCCGCCACGGGCATTCCCGCCTCGAACCTGATGTTCTCCGGCACGCACACGCATTCCAGCGTGTCGGCGATCCCCCACAGGGATTCCTCCCTCGACTACCGCCAGTTCATCATCTCGCGCGTCGTCGATGGCGTCCGCCGCGCGCTCACCCACCTGGAACCGGCACGCATTGCCTGGGGCAGCGGCCAGGTGCCGCAGCATGTCTTCAACCGTCGCTGGAAACTCAAGGACGGCGTCACCAACGCCAACCCCTTCGGTGGCCAGGATCGCGCGGTGATGAACCCGAGCAGCCTGCTGCGCTCGCGCCTCGCGGGGCCGGCCGGCCCCACCAATCCGGAGGTGTACTGCCTGTCGGTGCAGGCCAGCGACGGACGGCAGATCGCCCTCATGGCCAACTACTGGCTGCACTACGTCGGCGGCGTGCCGCGCGAGCATCTGTCGGCGGATTACTTCGGCGAGTTCTGCCGCATCGTGGAGAACAAGCTCGCCACCCCGGGCGAACACCCGCGCGTGGTCGGCCTGCTCGCCAATGGTCCCTGTGGCGACGTCAACAACAACGACTACAGCGGCAAGACCCCCGCCGTGAAACGCGAGCCCTATGAGAAGATCCGCCTCGTCGCCGGCGACCTCGCCGCCGAGGTGCTGCGCGTGCGCGAGACCCTGCAGCATCAGGACTGGGTGCCGCTCAAGACCGCGGTGACCGAACTCGAACTGGGCGTGCGCCGCCCCACCCCCGAACAGGTGCGCTGGGCCGAGGCCGTGCTTGCCAAACCCAAGGGCGCCACGCCGGAGCACCGCCTGGAACAGCCCTACGCCGAGCGCACCCTCGCCGCACGCGACGCCAAGCCCGACACCGTGCGCTGCATCCTGCAGGCCTTCCGCATCGGCGACCTCGGCATCGCCGCCATTCCCTTCGAGGTCTTCACCGAGACCGGCCTGGAGATCAAGGCGAAGAGTCCGTTCAAGAACACCTTCACCATCGAGCTGGCCAACGGCAGCAACGGCTACCTGCCCACCCCGCCCCAGCACGACCTCGGCGGCTACGAAACCTGGCTCGGCACCAACCGCGTCGAACGCGAAGCCTCCGTCAAGATCACCGCCAAAATCCTCGACCTGCTGCAGCAGGTGCAGTGAGACCGGTCACGATTCATCGAGCCCCGAGCTAGGCCTCGCACGGAGCTCACGGAGGCCACGGAGGCTTTTTCCAAAACCTTCTTCTCCGTGCTCTCCGCGTCCTCCGTGCGAAACCCTCTTTACCCTTGGTTCGAAACCCCGCTCACTTCGCCTTCAAATACCGATCGAAGAACCCTAGCACCAGCGGGCGCAGGTCGCGCTGGGCGGGCTGCAGGTGGAAGGTGTGCGGGGCATCGGGGATGATGACCAGCTCGTGCGGTGCGCCCACCGACTTGAGGGCGGCGGCAAGCGCCTCGGAATCGGCCACCGCCACGGTCTTGTCGGCGGTGCCGTGCAGGATGAGCAGGGGCGGATCGTCCTTGTCGACATGCGTGCGCGGATCAGCCTGACGGTACAGCTCGGGGGCCTCGGCGCGGGTCTGGCGGAACATCGGCAGGTCGCGCTGCTCAAACCACAGCACCGGTCCGTACAGATTGACCGCGCAACGCACCCGGCAATCCCCCTGCCCCGGCGGATCCAGCTCGGGACCGGTCAGACCAACCATGGCGGCGAGATGCCCGCCCGCCGAACCGCCAATGACGCCGATGCGCTCGGGATCAATGTTCAGTCGCTCGGCATTCGCGCGCAACCAGCGCACCGCGGTTTTGCAGTCGTGCAGGTTCTGCGGCCAGGTCGGCCCGGGATGATCGGCCTTGGCGAGCAGGTAGTTGATGCTCATGCCCACATAGCCGTTTTGCGCCAGGGTCGTGCCGATGTTGATCTCACGCGCCGCACGCTTGTCGCCCCCAATCCAGCCACCACCGTGGATGATCAGCACCGCCGGAAACTTCTGTCCCGGCGGCACCTCGGCCGGCAGGTACAGGTCGGCCTTCTCGGCGCGACCCGCACCGAGGTAATCGACATCATGCTCGGTGCGGATGTCGGCAGCGGCAGCAACGGAGGCGAGGAGGAAGGGCAGAAGCAGGCGTTTCATGGGCGAAAGAAGGCGTACGCCAACGGCCGCCCGCTTTTCGCGCTCAAGCTTCCACCTGCAGCAACTCGCGCATGGCTGCAGTCAGCCGCGACTCGACTTCAGGGGCGACGCGCGACACCCGGTGCTCGACCTCATAACCGCCCTGGCTGTAGGCGATCTCCGTGCCGATGTAACCCGGCGCGTTGTCGCCATAGGCGGCCACAGCGATGAAGTCGTTTGGCCGCATCTGCTGGGCGGCGAGTTGGTACTCGATGAACAGCTCCGCCGGCAGGTGCAGGAGGCGCGCGTTGCCGAGGCGCAGGCAGCCGAGCGGGATGGTGGCGCCGGTGGCGAGGCGCTGTTGAAACGCCAGGTCACGCGCGGCAAAGACCCGCTGGGCGAAGGGCAGCTTGGCATCGGTCAGCACCGCCTGCAGCTTGGCCTGCTCACCGGCATGCCGCGCCGGCAGCGCGATGGGTCGCACCCGCCATTCAAGGTCGCCCGCCGTCAGTGCCTGGCGTTGCTGCGCCTGCCAGGCCGACTGCATGCCGGCAAAGACCCGCTCCGCCAGCACGGGACGATTGGCCGGATCGCCATCGTTGTACTTGCCGGCGGTGATGTTGCCCCCGGCGCCGTTGAAATGCACGCAGTGCACGCCGGGCAGGGCCTGATCGAGCAGGGCACGCGCGCCGCCGATGAAGTCCCAGTTCACCCCGCCCTTGCCATAATAACTCATCGGGTGCGTGGCATAATAGGTCAGCGCCGCCAGCGGTCGCTCGCCCTGCCAGAAGCTGACCAGCCGCAGCAGCGGATCGATCACGCCCTCGGGCGCGCTTGCCGCCTGCGGATGCTTGGAGGCACTCATGCGGGTGAAGGCCACCTTGCCATCGGGTCCGAGCACACGGCGGTTGGAGGCGACCTTCTCCACCTTGCCGGTGCCGAAGCCAACCTGATCGACCGCCTGCGCCTGGGCCAGGCTGGCGCGTGCAGCCTGCGCGATGGCCTGGAACACCCGCTGATCGAGTTCGGCATTGGAAAAGCGACCGCCAAGACCGTGCGCGGCCAGCAGTCGCTCGGTGTCGAGATCGCTACCGGGCGCGTCGTGCTGATGCACCGTGTGCACCGCCACGCGCTCGGGCGTCGTGCCCACCGCCTGCGCGATCGTTGCGCGGACCCCCTGATGACTGGCGTTCGCCAATGCCACCCAGTCGAGCGCGCAGAGCACGATCGGTTCGCCTGCACCGAGCAGGACCACCCCGCGGGCGAGCAGCGGCGTGAGGATCTGCCGGGCCGGGGTGACATTGCCATGGCAGAGCGGTGATTCGAGCGGCGGCGTCACCTCCGTCTCAAAGGTGGCCAGGCGCAGACCGCCCTCGGCGGCGCGCAGGCCGAGCGCGGGGGTGGCGAGCAGACTTTGCAGGAAGGGGCGACGCAGCATGCAGGTGCTACGCCCCGCCGCGACCGGTTCTTCCTCAGCGCGGCGACGGCGACCAGCGGATGCGGGCGACGAAGGTCGCACCCTTGGCCCCGCGCACGGCCGAGTCCTTCATGAACATGCCCTCCGACACCGTCACCCAGGCCTCGTTCTCGCTGATCCGGCAGGCTCCGAAATTGCCGAGCTCGGCCCCGCGCTCGGGCACCACCACGCGCTCGCTGGATCGCACCACCTGCAGCTTGTCAGGATCGACCCGCGCCAGGAAGAGCGGCGCGCGATGGCGGACGATGTGATCGTTGTTCGCCCCGCGCCGGGTGTACACGAGGTAGAGCGAGTCGCCCCGCGCCAGCCAGTGCTGCTGGGTGTTGTAGCTGCCCAGCTCAATGCCGTCGTCAAAGGTCCAGGGCTTGGGCTCGGCATAGTGCAGGCCGTCGTCGCCGACGCTGACATACCCGCGCACATCGTTGCGCAGGGTCAGGTAATAGCGCCCCTGAAACTCGATCAACGAGGGTTCATAGAGACCGCGCTTCAGGTCCAGGCGGAGGACGTCGCCATGGCGGACATAGGTCAGCGTCTCGCCATCGAACCGGCATTCCGCCACCGTCGTCGAGAACGGCTGTTTCGTGCCCGGCCCGACGTAGAGCGGCACCAGCAGGTGGCCGTCCGGCTTCACCAGCCACTGCGCGCAGGCGTTGCGGGCGAAGTTGAAGAGTTCGCCCTCCGGCAGCTCCAGGCGACGCCAGGGCGTCCACTTGCCCGTCTGGGGATCAAAGACCGCATAGACCGTCTGATGGGCGCGCGGCACGTCCTCGAGTTGCTTGCCCTTCGGGTTGTAGCGCACCTGCGCGCCGAGGGCGATCAGGCGACCGCTCGGCGCATGCCAACCCGGCGTCACATCGGCGACACTGACCGTCACCCCATCCGGCTGCACCCGCCAATCCAGCTCCGGCGGCAGCACCGGCCCCGTCCACGGACCGTCGACGCCCTTCCGTGTCATCACATGCAGGCCCGAGTAGTAATCGGAAACCTTCAGATGCTTCTGGATCGTCATCACCACCCCGCCCGGCACCGCCGCCGCCCGCGGGTGGAACCAGAGGAACTTGCCATCGTCATGCTCCATCACCGTCTCCACCTCCACCGTGAACGCCTCCGGCTCCCCCGCATGGGTGGACAGGACACAGGTCAGCAAGGCAGCGGTCAGTAGACAAGAACGCATCGAAGGAGTACGCCGGCGGTGTTAAAAACCATCAGGGTTCAGCACTTCTGAAGTCAGTTTTCAGGCCTGGTCGTCCGGCCTCGCAATACCGCTTCACTCCCAACGTGAAACCATAACCCAACCCCGATGACCTCACTTCATGAGTGAAAATGCTGATGGGATTTCATGGGTGGGCCTTCTGATAAAAGACATCCATGACTTGCCGAAGACCGGTTCCAAGCCTGCGCTCACCCCCTTCGATCTTCAAGATCAGAGTATCCATATGCCCAGAAAGGAAGCGACTGAAGTAGACCGGACGCATGAGAGCGTCGATGGCATCATCTTGTTCGCCTTGTCAGCGGAAGCGATTGTAAATGCGTGTCCAAAACGGCTCAAAGCTAAGCAGCAACTTGTCGAAGGCCGCCCTTTCGGCCTTCTTGCGGGAGGAGTCGATGGCGCCGCTCCCGCCCCATGCAATCGTCAGGCCCGAACGGAGTTCACTCTCTTCAAGCGCGCCGTAAATGTAACCCGTTTTCGTGTCCATCAGGATAGCTGAGGCCGTGGAAGTGATCTTGTATCGCTTGTTCGGAGCCAGGCCGAGCGACAAGGTGGTGAGTGGCGGTATCACGTCGTTGTCCCGAAATTCCGTGGCGAGGGTGTAGATGAGGATCGCATCGGTCTGAAGTTTGGCGGCCGCCTCTCGAAGATCGAGGTCCGAAGCGAGCGCTTTGGGCAGCAGAAGCCGGTTAAGCGTGACGACACCGGCAATGCCGGGAATCTTCGAAAGGGTGTCAATGTCCTCCTCCTTCTCGATATCTCGTGTCGTCACGACGCTGTAGGCCCCAGAACCCACGCCTGAAGCCGACTCGGAGCGGTATCCGCTTTCTTGGATGCGAACGAGGGCGATGTTCGCCGGGAACTGAATGGCCGGCCGGGCAACGAATGCCTTCTTGACGCTCGGATCCGTGAAGGTGGACAAGTCGGCCTGGCGACCCGGGGTCACGTAACTGGCACAAGAACTCAGTAGAACCCCAGTGAGGGCAGCAAGAGTGATTTGTTTGTGAATCATTATTCTAAAAAATAGACGCATCCACGCTCATCGTCAATGCACTTCCGACTCCGGGGCGGGTGAGAGCCCTGAGACAGGATGAAGGGTTAAAGTCAGGGAAAGCTTGATCGACCGGACTGCCAATGAGTCTATGAATCACGCCGAGTTGTCGTACTTCAATGTTAAAAATATTCCCCTTTGTTCTCGATTCATTGTGTAGATGCCTCCTCCATGCATCCAAAGATAACGGCGTCTCTACTCACCACATAGCTGTTCACGAAATCCGTGAAACTGGGATAGATGGGCTCGGGCGTATTGTCCGAAAGCCGGAAAACCTGTCCGTAGGTTGGTGATCCGGGCAGGAAATCGATGGCAAATTCTGATACGCTAATGCACCAATCGGCGAACACGAATAGGCGGCCTGCCTCTGGCTGTCGGCACTGTGACCAAGCCCGAGAAGCTGGGCAAATGTAGTCGAAGTCCTTCTCGAACTGCCCATCGGAAAGCGGCAGCCCCCAAAAACGGATGCCCTCATCATCCCAAGTGATTGTCTCCGTATCCGCCATGCCATTCGTGACAGCAATATAGGACCTGAAGTCAGCGGGTATGCTGACGCCATAACGGCTCTCAAATGCCGCGATCTGCTCCAACGAAGCTGGTGCGGCCCCTGGCACGGCTAGCCGCCTCCAGAGGTTAAGCAGACTCGTAGCTGGACTCATCCGATAGACTCCGTTGGTTGGGCGATCAGCACGAATCAGCCACCTTGTGACCGAACCCTTCTGAGACACAGAGGCTTTGTATGGTCAAAGGCCACCCGGATGGGCAGACTGCGCCCCTAAAGTCCTTGCACGAAAAAAAAGATCTTTCACGAGAGGATTCCCATCAAGAATAAAAGAAAGCCAGGCCATTGGATTGCAGACTGAGGGGTGAGGATCAGCAGCCCGGGCGCGTTTGCCGAAGAACCGTCTACCGACCCCGAACCGCGACGCGGTCCCGGCTTGCAGGCCAAGCATGAGCGCAGCGGCCTCACCTGGGTCCTGCACCACCCCGGCCGTTGACTACCGTGGACCCCAACGGGTCCTGCCAGGGAGTGGCAGACCCTCAGACTGGAGCGCGAGCATGGCGCAGCCTGCTCGCCTGTTCCAGCGCGCGGCCACCACCCCTGAGCGAGTGACCTTCGGCACACTCGCGCTCCAAGAATCGCTGCGCTCGGCATCCCTTGGGCTGCATGCCGCAAACCCGTTGGGCTTGTCGGACTCCTCTCCGACCCCTGCCCTCCAGCGCCCCAAACGCCCTTCCAGTCTCAATAAGATCCTGTGATTCTCAAATCGGAGATCACTTTTGCCAAATCCGATCTCATGTTGTCCACAACATGAGATCATATCGACCCCAACATGAGATCGCATCGACCCCGACATGAGATCGCTTTGCCGGCACATCGAGATCGCATTGCCCCCGACATGAGATCGCTTTGCCGGCACATCGAGATCGCATCGCCCACGACCCAAGATCGCTTTGCGGGCACATCGAGATCGCATCGCCCACGACATGAG
>DAIUCN010000049.1:0-31162 GCA_036846165.1 Prosthecobacter sp. | reverse complement strand
GAAAGGGGGCGGGCCGGCCGGGGGCGACGGTTCTCGGCACCTGCAGGGGCTTCATGCCCGGGGCTCGCCAGCCGGCGGCGATGAACCAGTGCTGCGGCTGGCGCGCCAGCAGCGCCGGATCGCGCAGGGCGTTGAGCGCGTCGAACGGCGGTTCGCCAAAGACACCGCGGCCTTCGCCCTGGCCGTGTTGACGGTAGTAGGCGAAGTTGAACAGGCTGATGCCGTCGGCACCTCGTGCGTAAGCCAAGTGGGCGCTGGTGTGCAGGTGCTCACGCGTGGCGCGCCGGAACGGGAAAACGTCATAACCCGCCTGCACCTTGTCGCCCTTCCAGAGGGTGTGACAGAGCTCAAAGAACAGCGACGCCCCGTTCGTGCGCCGGCGCAGGGACGCCAGATCGTGCTGTTGGGTGGTGAAGTAGTGAGCCGAGGCATTCACCAGCTCGAGCCCAGCGGCAACCAGGGCCGGCAGGTCGAGGCCGAGCGCGTCGAGCGCGGGCAGGTGGCAGGGCACGCGGGCCCCGAGACGTCGCTGCGGGCCGAGAATCTGGCGCACCTCCCGCACGAAGCCGGTCATGATGGCGTGGCGTTGATCCAGCGGCGTGGTTTCACGGAAGTAGCTGTAGAAGCGCAGGAAATCGAGCTCCAGGCCGTCGATGGCGTAGTTCCCGCAGAGTTCGCGGACCAGGGCGAGTTTTTGCGCGCGCACCTCTGGCTCCTCCCAGTTCAAAACCAGATCGGCACCGCGCCGCGAGCCTGGCTTGATGCGATACTCGGGATGCTCGGCGTACCAGCGTGTCACACTCATGCCGATGCTGCTGCCCGGATTGTCGCCCGGCTGCGGGTCGACGTATTCTTTGTGGTGGGCGTCGTTCAGGCGCAGGGAGATCCAGGGTGACTGCCCGCGCAGGCGGCAGCGGTCGATGAAGCGTTGCACGAGGTCGCCACCGTCGAGCACCCAGCGGCTGAAGGAATCGGGTTTCTGCCCGTAGCGCTGCCGGATCCAGGCGAAGTGCGCGTGCAGATCCACGACCTTGCTTGGCCAGAGCGGCATGACCCCGAGACCTGGCTGCAGGAAGTGGGCGTCGATGCGGCCAGCGACCTCATCGATCGAGGCGTCGAGCATCTCCGGCCGGAAGGGTTCGCGTGCGGCGTGGTAGGGGCTGACGCACGAGGTAAGGTTCGTCAGGTCATTGCTGTAGATGACGCGCGGCAGGGGTGGGCGCGCTGTTCCGGCGGCGGCCAGTGGCACGGCGGCGAGCGATTGCAGCAGGTGGCGGCGCTTCATGAGGCGATCATGCAACGCAGGACAGGGCCAGGCTTTGCAGAAACTCCTTCTCCGCCTCGCACGGGGCCAGTTCGGCGGCGCGCTGGTAGGCGGCACGGGCTTCGGCGGGGCGGTCCAGCATTTCGAGGAAGCTGGCACGGATGGCATGGTAGAGATGCTGCGCTTCGAGCGATGGGCGGTTCGGGATGCTTTCGAGGGCCTGCAAAGCTTCCTGCGGGCCGTGAACCCGGGCGAGCGCCACGCAGCGGTTCATGGCAACGATGGGCGTGGGCTTGAGGAGCAGGAGTTGGTCGTAAAGACCGAGGATGCGGGGCCAGTCGGTGCCCGCTTCGTCGCGCGCCAGGCAATGACAGGCGGCAATGCCGGCTTCGACATGGTAGGGGCTGATGCTTTCGCCCGTTGCTGCCGCGCCGAGGGCGAGCATGCCTTCCTGGATGAGACGCGCATCCCACAGGCTGCGATCCTGATGATGCAGGCGCACGATTTCGCCTGCGGCATTGACGCGGGCAGGCAGGCGGGCCGCGTTGAGGCACAGGAGCGCGAGCAGGGCCCGGGTGGCGGGTAGCGCGGTGGCCGGATGCCCGCTGAGCAACCTCGTGAGGCGGATGGCTTCATGGCAAAGCTCCTCGCGGATGAGGCGGTCGCCGGAGGAGGCCTTGTAGCCTTCGTTGAAGAGCAGATAGAGCGCCGAGAGCACGCCATCGAGCCGCTGCGGCAGTTCGCTGGCCTCCGGCACGGCAAAGGGCAGGCGCAGATCGCGAATGAGCTGCCGGGCGCGCACGAGACGTTTTGCAATGGCGGCCTCACGGGTCAAAAAAGCCGCGCCAATTTCCGCAGGGCTCAGTCCGCAGACCGTGCGCAGGGCGAGGGCGAGCTGCGCCTCCATGGAGAGCTGCGGATGAAAGCAGACGAAGAGCATGCGCAGCGTGTCATCGCGGATTTCAGGCTCATTGCCGGACTCGTCGTGCGTGAGCCAGCGCTCCAGCTCGACAGCGACCTGCGCTTCCTTGCGCTGCCAGATCTGTTCGCGCCGCAGGGCGTCCAGCGCGAGGTTCTTGGCCGCCTGTGTCAGCCACGCGGCGGGGTTCTCCGGGATGCCGCGGTACGGCCACGTCTGCAGTGCCCGCACAAGCGCACCCTGCACGACATCCTCGGCGAGCTGCAGCCGGTGCGTGCCCAGATGCGCCGCGAGCGAGGCGACGAGACGCGCGCCCTCGCGGCGGAAGAGATCATCCGCCACGAGACTTGGGCTGCGCTCGCCGTGAGGGTTCATGATGGCTCGGGCGCGTCTTTGATCCAGACGGGATACGCAGGCAACACCTGAGCGGGAGCAGCGCTGAGGGCGGCGACCTCGGCGAGATACGCCGGATACCAGTCGCCGGAGAGGAAGTCCCTCATTGCCAGCTCGTCGCTGTAGAGCTGAAAGACGCAGATGACATCCGCATCTGCCGCATCGTGGCAGAAGTAGTACGCAAGATGATGCGGATTGGCTGCGGCACGAGGCTGCACATGCTTTTCCCACACCTGCTGCAACTGGGCGCGGCAGCCAGGCAGGGCTTTGTGACGGACGAAAAGGGCGTGAGGCAGGGTCTTCACTTCATCGAATGCAGGCCAATGGTGTTCCCCTCGGTGTCGCCGACGATGGCGATGAAGCCGTATTCACCGATGGCGAACTTGTCCCTGATGACACTACCGCCATTGGCCGTGACGCGCGCCGTTTCCACGGCACAGTCTGCGCAGGAGAAATAGATCAGGGTCCCGCCGCCGCCGGCGGCGCAGCCATCCATCTTGCAGAGCGTGCCGGGGCAGCCGTAGCCGTCCGGGCCTCCGGGAAACTGCCACATCTCCAGCCCGGCATCATCGGCGGTCGGATTGCCGAGGGGTTGAAGCGTGGTGGCGAAAACCGCTTCGTAGAAGGCTTTCGCCCGCGGCATGTCATTGACGTAGATTTCGAACCAGCCAACAGGGTTGCGAGTGGGTGTCATAAGGAGGCTAGGGGAGGGGGTGGGGCGTTACTCGTTGACGAGGGTCTTGAAGCCGCCGAAGGCCATGCGCTTGCTGTCGAAGAGGGCGTTGCTGGCGGGGCAGAGTGCCTGGAGCCGTTCATCGGCCATGATCTTGGCATTGGCGGCATCACGTGCGGAGCGGTCGGCGAAGATGGCGAAGGCAAAAACGACGGTTTCATCCTCCCTGGCATCGGCTGCGGAGGCAAACGAGCGGCAGAATTCCGTGCTGAGATCATCCGCCGCAGCTTCCACATAATGCAGCGCTCCGTGTTCGAGCCAGATCGCGGCGGCTTGTTGGGCGAGTTGGCGATACGCTTCCAGCTTGGCCGTGGGCACAGGAAGCAGGAAGCCGTCGAGGTAGGTTCCAGGCAGTTTCATGGGGTATGGGTGGGGTTGTCAAGGCTGTGCCGCCTTCACCTCCGCCATGGGACGGCAGAGGTCGGCGACGGGACGGACTTCGATCTGCGCTCCATGGGCGAGGATCGGGCAGGCTTGCGCAAGTTTCACGGCTTCATCGGTGGACGCAATGGCGAGCAGGAAGTAGCCCGCGATGGCTTCCTTCGACTCGGCAAAGACGCCGTCGGTGACCAGGCCTTGCGGGCCGGTGACGAGCCTGCCAGACTCCATCAGCGGCTGCGCACCGCGCAGCTGTCCGCTGTTTTGCAGACCTTCGACCCAGCCGTAGAAGTCGGTCATGATGCGCTGGAGCTCGGCAGGAGAGAGGCCGCTGTTCCAATGCGTGCCGCGGATGAGGAGCAAATGCTCGCCGGTGGTTTGTTGCGGGTTCGGATTCATTCGGTGGGCGTTTCGTTCGTGTGGCGGTAGGCGGAGCCGCGCTGCGACTCCAGCGGCCGGATTTCATAGCGGATGCCATGCAGCAGGACGGGACTCTCCGCCGCCAGGGCGGCCGCCGCTTCGAGGCTCTCCGCAACGATGATCCAGTAGCCGCCGATGACCTCCTTGCCTTCGGCGAACGGGCCATCGGTGCGGATGCCTTCGCGGGTCACGAGGGCTGCCTCCATGGTGAGGCGGGAGCCGGGCTTGAAGCAACCCTTTTCAAGGTTCGCCTCATACCAGGCGTAAAACCGGCCGATGGCGGCCTCGATGTCGGCCTTGGAGGATGTCTTGTCCCACTGGCCGCGAGAAAGAAGTAGGAATGACTGCATTGGCTGAAGGGCGTGTAGTTCTGTTGTGGATGACCGGGATGACGTGAGTCCGCCTGCCTTCGGACTTGCGGGTGTCGTCCATGGGCATGTGCATGGGCGCCATGCGGCGGGCTACTGGCGCGTGAAGATCACGGGAGGACCGCAGGGGGTGCTTTGGCCATTCTCCCAGGCCACGCCTTCGAGCTTGAAGTGGTCCGCGTCGAGGAAGGTGTAGGTGGCTCCATGCATGTGCTTGTCCTTCCTGACATTCAGGCCGGGAGTCGGTGCCAGATCGAAGGTTAGCGAGTCCGCCGTGCGCCGGGCCACCTTCATGCGCGGTTGGTTGCGCAGCATGCAGTAGTGGGTCATGGTGAGCTTGCCATCCACATCATGGTAGGTGCTGAGCATCTCCATCGGCGTGTTTTTGGCGAAGCGCTCCTCGATCACGGAATCCCCCGCGATGAGGCGGAATTCGGTGTTCATTTTCCCCATCTCCGGGGATTCGGCGGTCCAGCGGCCCACAAGCGTCTTCATGCGCTCAAAGTCGGCCGAGCCCTGGTAAGGCGGCAGGTCCAGGCAGGCCGCGGGATTGGTTTTTCCTGTCTGGCAGGCGGTGAGGGCCACGAGGGCGATGGCGGACAGCAGACGCGAGAGCGGGGTCATAAGGGGAGGGGTGGATGTTTCAGAGGCAGACAGGCGGCCCGGAAGCAGCCCGTCACCCTTTCGACGAATGACCCGCCCCGGGGAGGACAAATCCGTGAAACCCTTTTCCGCCACCGTGAGGGCCTGCGGGTGACGGAAGTCTCCCCGCCCTGGGCAGCGCTCAGGCGAGAGCCCGGCGCAGCGTGTCGAATTGTTCCTTCTGCTTGGCCAGCACGATCTGCCGTGCCTGTTCCGCCCTGGCCTTGGCGGCGGCGGGATCCTGGGCGAAGGCGAGCACGGTTTCGGGAAGGCGGGCAAGGCGCGCCTCGTCGTCCAAGGTGAAGAGCCAGTCGTCCAGGCCGATGTCACGCCACATGAAACCCTTGTTGGTCTGTTCGTCCCAGCGGCCGACCACGGCGGGAATGCCGTTGGCGATGCACAGGATGGGGCTGTGCATTTCATTGCCGAAGAGGCCGAGACTGCGCGTGTAGATGCTGAGGGCCTCGTCGGTGAGCCAGTAGGAATCGCGCCAGACGACGTGCTTTTTCACATCGGCCGGCAGCGGGTCGTAGAGAACCTCTTTGCCGAGTTGGATCTGGGTCTGATCCTCGTGCGTGACGAGCACCTTGACGCCGGCCTCGCGCACCAGGCGGATGATGGCCTCGCGGTGCGGGGCATGGTCGTGTTCCTTCATCGCCTCGCTGCGGGCGAGCTTGGTCTCGTCCTTCGCGCGGTTCTTGTGCAGGGTCCAGAAGGGCGTCCAGCGGTAGCGCGGGATGCAGCAGAGGAATTTGCCCTCCTCCAGGCCGTTGGCCTTGAGGTAGGCGGTGGCGCGTGCCTCGTCGCGCAGCTTGACGATGCCGAAGGCGGTGTCCGGTCCCCAGCCCATGGCGGGGGGCTTGGGCACCCCCAGAATGCCGGTCGCCGCCTGTGCCGAAACGCCGTCGCGGAAGTACACGAACCTGGCCTTGCCCAGGGTGTCGAGCAGTTCCGGTTCCGCACTGGTGAGGGAGATGCCCATGACACCGAAGGGTTTGCCGGTCTCCTGATGCCAGCGACGGACATCTTTCCAAGCGCCGAAACCGGAGCTGGAGCCGTGCAGGAGGAAGTCACATTCCTCAAAGGCCTTGGCGATGCTGTCCTTGTCCTTGAAGAAGGGAACTCCCGGGAAATGTTTTTTGAACAGGGTATCCGCGCCGTTTTCCATGTTGCTGGTCCAGAAGCGCACCTCGGCGTCGATGCCGTGTTTCTGCAGCAGTTCCATCATGCCCATGTAGTGGGCGATGTCGCCAATGTTCTGGCTCTGCCAGCCGTTGCGCAGGAGGATGCGCGGTTTTCTGCCGCTGGCCGCCTGGGCGGCAAGGGGCGCGAGGCTGGCGGCGAGGGAGGCATGGAGAAAATGACGGCGGTTCATGAGGGGGCTGAAAGGGTGTGGGATACAAGGCGCGCAAGGCGCGGGATTGGACGGAAAATCGCTTGGCGGGAAAGAGTGTGGGGTCAGGACTTCGGCTGGGCACTCCACAGCGACACGGCACGGAACTGCGCGCCTTCGTCGCGGGCGACGAAGCCGATGCGGCCCTTGCGGTCCTGAAAGCGTTCGTGCCTGGCCTCAAGGACGTGACTGCCGATGCGGGCGAAAAAGCGGTCGCCGCAGACTTCGACGGTGATGCGGTGCCAGGTGTGGGGATCCAGCTGCACCGGGATCTTGGTGAGCTCTTCGCGGCGGGTCTCCT
Source organism: Prosthecobacter sp. (assembly GCA_036846165.1). Taxonomy (GTDB): domain Bacteria; phylum Verrucomicrobiota; class Verrucomicrobiia; order Verrucomicrobiales; family Verrucomicrobiaceae; genus Prosthecobacter. The sequence goes on along the minus strand of DAIUCN010000049.1, from coordinate 24,351 downwards.
TGGCGATGCCGCTCATCTTCTGAATCCAGATCGCGGTCGGCGTGATGACGACGCGGCCCTGATGATGGTTCGGGTTGTGGGTGTCGCGGCAGACAAAGCCGATCTGCGGCGAGGTGCCGAGCTTGAACTCAGCGGTCAGCAGGTAGTCGCCCAGATCGACGACGTGTTCGCACACCGCTTCGTGGCCGTTCGGACGTTTTTCGCTGGGGCCCTCCTGAACCGCGTAGGCGGCGCCGTCGCGGATGCTCCAAGTGCCAATGCCGCCGCGCCAGCCTGGGGCGGTGGGAGGCGCTTTGCCAAGGAAGGCTTCAGGACGGTCGAAGGCTTCGGCGGCCACGAGTTTTTCCGGCTGGCAAATCTGCCCGGCGGGTGGTGCCGGGTCGGTGGCGAGGGCAAGCACGGGAGCGAGCAGGACGGGGAACAAGAAGCTTTTCATGCGGGTTTGCAGATCAGAGAACGAAGTGAATGGGGGGATGCTTCAAGCCGTGTCGGCTTTCCAGGGCGAGCGGCGTTTAGAGAACGCCAAGAGAACGGGCCTTCCACCAGGCAGCGAGGTGGTAGAGGATGCCGCAGCTGGCGTTGTGCCGGTAATCGAAGCGGCCCAGTTCCGTGACCAGCAGCTGTTGTTCGTCGGCGCTTAGGGTGGCGGGTTCGCTCATGAGCAGGACGAGCGCCGACTCGCCGAATTCGCGGGTGAGATGCCAGACGGCGCGGAAGGGTCCCCACTGAGGGTTGGGATAGCCCTTCTGATCCTTCCACTCGGGGACCGTGCGCCAGTCTGGGCCGAGCATGGCCAGCCTGGCCGGGTCCTCGCGGGCGAGTTGGACGGCCACCGTGGCAAAGCGCCGGGAGGCGAGATCGCGCACATGGCGCATGCGTTCGCCGATCGCCACCTGCAGCGCCGGCTCGGGTTCGAGGGCGAGCAGCAGTTCCAGCGAGCATTGCATCTGCAGCAGGGCATAGGCGGGTTTGTGCTCGCCGGGATGGGCCGATTGGGCAATGGCGTCGGCGGCGTATCGGCGCCAGTGCTCGCGGTAGCGCGGCTCGCGGGTCACGTCCCAGGCCGCGGCGTAGATCATCGGCAGTCGCGCCGCCTCATGGGCTTGAACGTTCCACATGCGGCAGATGCCGAGTGGACAGCGGGCGCCGTCGGCGCGGAGAAAGTCGAAGTCGTTCTCGGGTGTGACGGTGGCGATCATGCGCTCGGCGACGTCGGCCAGCAGGGTGCGGATTCTCAGTTTGGTGGCTTCATCGGGCAGCGGGCTGTGGTAATACTGCCAGAGGCCGTGCACAAAGTGGGTGACCTGATCGCGCGACGAATTGATGTAGACGCTTCGGCCGTCCCCGGGGCAGACGTTGCGGGCGACGAAGCCGCGCACGCCGTGAACGGTGGCGCAACGTTGGAGTCCGGCAAAAACCTCCGCCGCCCGGGCTCGGAGGCCTTCCTCCTGCGTCACCGCGAAACGGTCGCACAAGAGGCTGAGCATGGCGCCGCCGAGGATGGCGCCATCCTCCATGCCGGTGCTGTAACCGCAGGGGTTGGGGAACTGCCGACGAACTTCCTCCGGCGTCGGCAGGTGCGCCTGCTCCCGGCCGGGTTCATAGCTGCTGAGGTAATCGCCGAAAGTCTGCACCTCTGGCAGGTAAAAGCGGCGCCAGGTGATGTCCCAGGCGCGCTCCAGGTTGGCGGCCACGGCGGATTCGGCGGCGCTGCCAGGCAGGGCCAGAAGCACAAGGAGCGAGGCAAGGATGCGGTGCATGAGCCGCATTCCTGCGCCGGGTTGCCGGCAAAGACAAGGGCTTACCCGGTCGGCAAGCCAGGCAGGTTTGCGGCGTTTGCTTGCCATGACGCGCCTTCTCACCCTTTTCGGGTTCTGTCTCAGCAGCCTGCCGGCCGCGGAGTATTTCAAAAATGACTCACGGTCGTTTGCCCAAAGTGCCCAGGCCAACCTGCATGTGGATCTGGCCAAGGTCGAGCCGGCCTCGGCGCTCATCACTGGCCGGCGACAAAAGGGCAAGTGGAAGCGGATTCCCTTTGCAACGGCCGACTGGCAGGGCACGGCACTGTCGATCTACAGTGCGACGAATCCGCCGCCTGTGCGCCTGCCGCTGGCTGAGCGGGGCTGGCATGCCGTTTACGTTGGGCTGGCGACCACTTCGGGCGGTTTCACCATCGGCGGCAACGGCATCCGGGCCAAGCTTAGCGATGAACCGGTTTTCAAGCGGCTGGCCAACCATCTGCCGCTGCTGCCCAACCGGCGCGCGGTGATTCAGGAGTGTTTCCTGACGGTAACCGAGTTGAAGGGGCAGTCGCTCGAACTCGCACCGCTGCCCGGAATGGCGGCGACGGTGTGTTACGTCAAAACCGTGCCCTTGAGCGAGGCCGAGGCGAAGGCGGCGCTGGCGCCCTCGCCGCAGCGCAGCAGCATCGCCACCTTCGACGGGCACAGTTGGATCTGGCCATTTCGACCGACCACGGCGGCGGAGCTGGCGGAGGAGTTCCGTGGTTTCGAAGGCACGGACATCGGCAAGTGGTGGTTCCAGGTTGGGGGTGCCGACCTGGTGTGTTATCCGAGTCGGGTTGGCACCTATCCTGGCCAGGGCACGGAGGATTTTCCCTCTGGCACCTATGCGATCTACACCAAGACACTGGAGACGCTGTTCAAGAACGGGGTCAATCCGTTGCAGGTCGCGCGCGAGGCGGCGCGGGCGCAGGGGGCCGAGTTTCATGTCCTGCTCAGGCCCGGTGGCTGGGCGGGATCAATGCCCTATGAGGAGACCTTCAACAGCCGGTTTTTCTACGAGCATCCGGAGTGGCGTTGCATCGACCGCGATGGCACACCAACCTTCTACCTGAGCTATGCTGTGCCGGAGGTGCGACGGCATCTGGTGGAGCTTCTGCGCGAGACGCTGGAGGTGCAGCCCGAGGGAGTTGGCTTTCTCTTCAACCGTGGCCTGCCGCTCATGCTCTGGGAGGAGGCCTTCGCCCAACGCTTTCGCGAGATGCACGGTGCCGAGGCCAAGGCGGCCGGCGACGACGATCCGCGCCTGCACGCCACACGTGCCGCGGTCATGACCGATTTCCTGCTGGAGGTGCGGGCGCTGCTCGACGAGACCGCCGCGCGTCAGGGTCGCAAGGAACGCTACAAGATCTCGCTCGGCACCTTTGCGAAGGAGGAGGACAACCGTCGCTGGGGGCTGGATCTGGAAAACTGGATCCGCCGTGGCTTGGTCGATGATGTGGCGACCACCTGGTTTGCCTACCACACCTCCTTTGTGAAGACCCCGGGTCAGGTGGACTTGGAATATTACCGTCGCATCACCCAGGGCACGCCAACCCGGGTGTATCCGATGGTCATCGCCTGGAAGACCGGCAAACCCAAGGAGCTCTGTCAAAAAGCCGCCGATTGGCTCGCCGGGGGAGCGCCTGGCATTGCCATCTGGGATCCACAGGTGCACAAGGGCTGGGCGGACGGCTCACCCGGCAACGCGCTCGACGTGCTTGGCCATCTCGGCCATCGCGAGAACTTGCAACGCTGGGCCAAACAGGGACCACCCGCGCCGCTGACGTATCCGCTGACCCGGCTTGATGACAATCACTTCAGCCGCTGGTTTCCGAACACGGGGTTTTGAAGGAGGGGCTTATGGGGCCTTTCGAATCTCCGCCAGGCGTTGTGCCAGGCGCTGAGCCACTTCGGGGTGTTCGCGCAGGACATTCTGTGTCTGCCGGGGATCCCTGCCGAGATGATAGAGCTGCTGCCTGGGCGCATCCGGCCTGAGCTTGCCGTTGGCGAAGTCGCTGTTCGACTCACCAGTGAATTGCAAAGCACCGCCGCCGCCGAGGTTGTGGTCGCCTGGTCGGCGGCCCTGGAAGCCGCCGCCGCCCGCGGCGCCGATGTAGAGCCAGGGACCTTCGCGCAGGGCCAGATGCGTGCTTTGCTGAGGGGCTAGCACCAGGTGATCGCGTATGGGTCGGTTCGGATTGCCGAGCAGCGCGGGCAGCGCGTTGACACTGTCTGGGCCTCGCAGCTCGGAGCCGGTGAGGACGGCGAAGGTGGTGAGCAGATCGATCTGGCAGAGCAACTGGTCGGAGGTGCTGCCGGCCTCGATTTTCCCCGGCCAGCGGGCGAGAAAGGGCACGCGGTGGCCGCCTTCCCAGGCGTCGAACTTGAAGCCGAGCAGGTCGCCATTGAGACGGTGACCGGCCTTCCAGGCCTGCTGACCGCCCTGGTTGAGCATGCCGCCGTTGTCGCTGGTGACGATGACAAGCGTGCTGTCGCGCAGCTGGAGTTCATCGAGCGTGCGCATCAGCTCGCCGACCATCCAGTCGAACTCCTGGATGAAATCGCCGTAGGGCCCGGCTTCGCTGCTGCCCTTGAACCTGGCACCCGGTGTGAAGGGATGATGGATGTGCGGCGTGGCGAAGTAGAGGAAGAACGGTTGGGTGCTTCCGGGCCCTTGGCTCTGAGTGGAGGCCTGCCGGTGCATCCAGGCGATCGCCTTTTCAGTGAGCGTGCTGCCGTGCTTCTCCTCGTCATAGAGCGCGTGTGCGGCGCTGCCGCCGGAGATCGGCGGACTCAATATCTTTTCGGGAAACATCCGCGTCTGCGGTTTGCCGCCGTACTTGAGGGGATCGGTTGGATCGAGGCCGACGACACGATGATCCTCGACCCAGACGAAGGGCGGATGGCTGTTGACGACTGGGATGCCAAAGTAGTGATCAAATCCGCACTCGAGCGGCCCCGGCTTCAGATCGGCATTCCAGTCGGGCTTGGGGGCGCTGCCAAAGCCGAGGTGCCACTTGCCGAAGCAGGCGGTGGCGTAACCCTGGCGCTTGAGCAGGCCGGGCAACGTCGGTTGCGTCGCATCGACGACCAGCGGACTCGGATTCATCACCGGTCCCCAGAGGTTTTTGCGGAAGGGGTATTCGCCTGTCAGCAGGGCGTAGCGCGAGGGCGTACAGACGGCCGAAGCGGAATGAGCATCGGTGAAGCGCCGACCCTCGCGGGCGAGCCGGTCGAGGTTCGGTGTCTTCACCTTCGTTGCGCCGTAGCACCCCACGTCACCGTAGCCGAGGTCGTCGGCGAGGATGAGCACGATGTTGGGGCGCTCAGACGCGGGGAGCAAGGGGCTAAGAGCGAGGAGAACAAGCAGGAGCTGCCGCATGCCGTGGAAACGTCGCCACGGCGTGGCTCCTGCGCGTGCGAAGGCACATTCATGCGATTGAAACCCACTCCCGGTCCAGGGAAGGTGCGGGGTCCCTCAGTCGCCGAAACGCAGGGCGAACAGGTCGGCGTCCTGCAGGCGCACGCGCAGGCGGATGGTGCGGCCCTTCAGGCTGGACAGGTCGGCGCCGTTGTTCCAGGTGGCGGCGGCGTCGAATTCATCGCCGTAAAGTTCCGGCATGTCGGCCAGGGCGAAGCCGGGGATGGGCTGGCCACTTTCATCCTGAATCTCGATCTGGATCGAGCCGGCGGCAGAGGTGGCGTAGTTGAGGTGCAGGCGACCGCCGGCGCAGCGCAGCGGGTGGGTGGTGAACTCGCCGCCGGCGGCGCCGGCCTGCATCGAGGCAAAGCCCTGCTTGCGCACGGTCAGCCGGCGGATGCGGTGGTCGGCATGGCGGTAGTGCTCGCTGATGTAGAGCGACCACTCGCCATCGCCGGTGTCGACGATGCCGTTGGCGGTCATGTTGTTGCGGTCGGTCCAGTTGAGCGGATCCGGGCCGGGGCGCGCCCAGGCTTCGAGGAAGGGGCGGTCCCAGTGCACGCCGTCGCGGCTCGACATGAAGACGGCATCGGACACGCCCTTGTCCTTGTGGGCTGTCACCTTGTGACGGGCGGTCATGAAGCGTTTGGGGAACGACAGGAAGAGGTGCGGCGCGGTCGGGCAGGGCACGGTGGCGGAGGTGTAGAAATGCTCCCAGGGCACGCCTGCGGCATAGGCGTGGGGAATGCCGTCGGACCAGGCGAGGAAGTCGGTCGAGGTGTGGCTCTGCACCGCGCGCACCTTGTTGAGGAAGATGCGGCTGAAGCAGACGTAGCGGCTGCGGGTCGTGTCGTAGAAAGCGAGGTTCTGCGAATCGAAGGCGCCCTTGGTGATGACCGGCGTGTCGCGCAGCTTGCGCCAGTGCAGGCCGTCGGCGGAGGCAAAGGCATAGAGACCGCCGGGCGTCTCGCCCTGGTGCCAGTTCTTGCCCGGCTGCTTGACGCCGCCAAGGGCCTTGAAGCGCTCCTCCGGTTTGGCGGCGGGATTGGCGTCAAGGAAGGGCGAGAAGTTGTGCGACTCCACCCCGCGCCAGAGGACGTTGTTGGCCTTGGTGCCGCCGGCCTCGATGAGGCCGAGGTTCGGGCGGGTGAAGTGGATGCCGTCGGTGCTTTCGGCGACGCAGGTCACCTGGGCATCGCTGTGGTCGGAGCCGCCGGAGGAGCCGCGGTAGTACATTAGGATGCGGTCCGCGTCCTGAATGACCGAGAAGTACGCGCAGGTGACCCCCTCCCAGGGCTGGTTGGTGGTGAGTACGACCTCGCGCTTCACCGGCGTGTGCAGGCGCAGCGCGGCGCCCTGCTTCTGCGCCACGAGGAATTCATCGACGAACAGTTCCCAGCGGCTGCCGGGATCCAGAGGCTCGGCGGCCTGGGCGGAACTGAGCAGCAGGGCCGGCAGGGCAGCGAGCAGGAATCGGCGTTTCATGGCGACGGGAGATCGTCAGGGGTACGGCCGCACGGCGGAGCATGTTGCGGTTGGGACGGGATGGAACGGAGAAGGTTGGCCGCAAAGGAGCGCAAGCAGCGCAAAAGAGGAGGGCTGGAAGCTTTGTTTTTACTGCGATCTTTTGCGGCACCCATGCCACAAACCTTAACGTGAATCATTTCAGCTCCGGTGGCTCAATGCCCAATTCTTGGAGGACTGCCTGCGCCTCGGGCAACTGCTTGGCAGAGATGCACATCAGGCTGTAGAAATTCCCCTGCAGCACCACGAACAGCGGAACATATCCGCGTTGCCGATAGCTGTCGATGGTGTCCTCCATGTCCTGCTCCCCCTTCGCCGTCTCCCACCACCAGCCGTCAAAGCGGATCGCCTTGCTGTAAAGGCCGCGGTACATTTTTCGGCCCTCGTGATACTCAAAGTACACCATCTGTTCACCGGCCTTGAGCTTCTCCTCGTTCTGCCTCCGCAGGTCGTTGTGACTGAGCCAGTCGCTGAACTGCTTCTCGCGGACACTTCGCTTGGATGGCGACACCTTGGAAGGTTTTACCTTCCAGGGCTTGTTCGCGCTTGTCTTTTCAGCGCTCTGCAGAGAAACGGCGGCTCCCAGTGTGCCGACTAGGATAATCATGGTGTCACGGCGTGTTTTCATGTGGGTGAATCGACGATCGATCAATGTAAGGCGTAGTGGAAAACAAGGTTCACGAGCCGCTCCAAACTTCCTCAAAAGCCAATACTGGCAATCCAAATATTTCGGAAGAGCGCTTGATTTCATCATTCGGAACCGCTGGGGGCCTCCCAGGCAATCCACTGCCCGTGGCGACCGGGCTCATTTCGCCCGTCGCGCACCCGCCGCCTGCAGTTCGGATTCCAGACGCTCGCGCAGCCTGCGGGTCAGACCGGGCTGTTGGGCGGCAAGATTCTGCTGTTCGCCGGGATCGTTGGCGAGGTCGTACACCTCATCGCGGCCATCCTCGGCGAAGTGCAGCAGCTTGTGGTGGCCAAGCCGGAGTGCGGAATGCGGGCGGGTTTGACTGGTCACGAAGTCGTTGATGCCGATGCGGGCCGGTGTCTTGGCGAAGTTTTTCTCGGGGTGATAAAACGGGAAGTGCCAGAGCAGGGCGCGCTCCGGCAGCTCATGCCCGGGGTTGCGCAGCAGGGGCGCCAGGCTGATGCCGTCGTGTGCCGGTGCCGTTGCGCCTGCCAGTTCCGCCAGGGTTGGCAGCAGATCGCAGCCGTGCACCGGTTGCTCGCAGACCGTGCCGGCGGCCACATGCCCAGGCCAGCGTACAATCAGTGGCACGCGCAGGCCACCCTCGTAGAGATTCCATTTGCTGCCGCGGTGCGGGGCGTTGCCGGTGTAATCGGGATGACCGCCGTTGTCGGAGCTGAAGATGACGAGCGTTTCATTCGTGAGACCGGCGGCATCAAGCGCCTCGAGCACACGGCCGACCTCATGGTCCAGCGTGGCCACCATGGCGGCGTACGCGGCGCGCACCTCGGGAGCGTCGGCGGGCAGCAGGCGCCGATATCTTTCGAACAGCCAGCGACAGCGTGTGTGGATCGGGTCATGGACGTGGTAGTGCGACCACTGCAGGAAGAAGGGTCGTTCATGCCGCCGTTGCAGAAAGGCAATGACCTTGTCGGTCAGGGAGTCCTGAGGGAATTCGCCTTCGCGCAGGCCGAGGTCGCTGCGGTCACCGCCCTTGAAGTAGGCGTAGGGATGAGCGCCGAAATCGGGGTCGCCTTCGGCGAAACCCTGCCGCAGGGGACCATGACTTGGCGACCAGCCGAGATACCCGCCGTGATGCAGGTTGAGGTGCCACTTGCCGAAAAACGCGGTGTGGTAGCCGGCCTGGGTCAGAACTTCCGCCGCGGTGACTTCCTCCAACGGCAGGTTCGTCGGGTAGGGCGGCGCCTGCAGCGGCTGACCGAGGTTCTGCGCGCCGGGCTTGTCCTTGGTGACGAACTCGAAGTGCAGTCGCGCCGGGGTTTTGCCGGTGAGCAGTGCGGCGCGTGAGGCCGAGCAGATGGGCGCGGCCGCGTAGGCCTGGGTGAAGCGCAGGCCCGCGCTTGCGAGCCGGTCGAGGTGCGGCGACTCATGCTGCGTGTGACCGTAGCAGGCCAGGTCGCTCCAGCCAAGATCGTCGGCGAGGATGAAAAGGATGTTGGGCGGTGGTCCGGCGACAGCGAGCCAGGGACAGAGGCAGAGCAGCAGCAGGCGCATGGTGTGGAATCAGCGTCGCCGGTCCTTTTCCACCTCCAGGCTCCAGGCGTCGAGGGCGGCGCGCATCTGCCGCACGCGCTCCGGCTGCTGCGCAGCGAGGTCGATGCTTTCGGCCGGATCCTCGTCGAGGCGGTAGAGTTCGTGCGGAGCATATGAGTCCCCGTCGATCTTGTTCTTGGTGACGAAGGGCTTCACCAGTTTCCACGGGCCGTCACGCATGGCGGCGTTGTGGGTGTGGTTCGGTTCATGACGGTTCCACTGCCAGAAGCGTGGTGCGGCGGGCGGTGCATCGCCATCGCGCAGCATGCCGGCGAAGCTCCGGCCGTCGAGCGGCAGCGTGGGTGCATGGCGAAGGCCGCACAGTTCGACCAGGGTTGGCAGAACGTCGGTGAAGTGGATGGGGGTGTTCGTGCGGCCGGGTTGAATGACGCCGGGCCAGCGGACCAGGAAGGGTACGCGGATGCCGCCCTCGTGAACCTCGTACTTGCCGCCGCGCAGCCCCTGATTGAAACGCGTGGCGACCAGCGGATCCGGGCCGTTGTCGCTGCTGAAGATCACCAGTGTGCGTTCACGCAGGCCAAGTCGATCGATCTCGGTGAACAACTCGCCGAGACCGTGGTCCATGATTTCGATCATGGCGTACACCGTTGCCGTGTCGCGATCCAGGCCGGCCTGCAGGTAGGGCTCGATCTTTTCTTCGGGTGCCTGCAGCGGCCGATGCGGCGCGTAGTGGGCGAGGTGCAGGAAGAAGGGGCGCTCGGCGTGTCGGAGGACGAAGGCCACGGCGCGACGATTGAGTTCGTCCGTGAGGTACACGTCCTGAGGCTGTGGCTTGTCGCTCATGCGGTCGTCCTCATGCAGGACATAGCGCACGTAGCCGCCGTTGTCGGAGCCATGGAAGACCGCCACCTCCCGGAAACCGCGCGCCATGGGGCCATAACCCTCGCCGAGGCCGGTGTGCCACTTGCCGATCAGGCCGGTGTGATGGCCATTGACGGCAAAGAGGTCGGCAAGCGTGGTTTCGTCGCGTTTCAGCCGGGTCAGTTCCGGTTCCTGGTTCAGCGTCAATGAGACAACGCCGGTGCGGTGCGGGTAGCGACCGGTGAGCAGGGCGGCGCGCGCCGGGGCACAGACCGGCGAAGCCGACCAGGCTTGGTCGAAGACCAAACTTTCGGCGGCGAGGCGGTCGAGGTTGGGGGTGCGATTGCGGTTGCCGTTGAAGGCGGCAAGATCGCCGACGCCCATGTCATCGGCGAGGATGAGCAGGACGTTGGGCGGCGGCTCGCCGGTTGCTGCGCCGGCGAGCAGGAGTGCGACCAGCAGGAGCGATTTCATGGCGGTGAAGTGAGGACCGGCGGCTAGGCCAGCTTGTAGCAATCCGCCCACTCGGCACGCGGGGCCGGGCCGGCGAGGCGGGCGTTGGCCTCGTCGTTGCCGATGAAACGCTGGGTCTTCGGGTCGAACTGCAGATCGACGTTCAGGTACTCGGCGATGGTGCCCAGATTCAAAACCTGGGTCAGCTCGCCGGCGACGCTGAACGGCGACTCGGTCTTGCCCTCGCCCATGCAGGCGTGGATGAAGCTTTCGAAGTGGTTGTACTTCGGCGGGTTCAAGGCCATGGCGTCCTTGAACTCGAGCATCTTGGCGCGCGGATAGACGAGCGAATGGCGGTCGTGGGAACCGCGCTGGACCAGGTAGTCGCCCTGCTTGCGGTGCAGCAGGGAGCCGGTGGCGCCGGGGTTGGGGATGAAGGTTTTGCCATCCGCGCCGGGGTCGCCGAACTGCTCGCCGATCTCGATCCGGATGTCGCCACCGGCCTTCCAGCGCAGCTCGACGGCTGGCTTTTTTTCGCCGCGGGCCGGGAACTCGAAACGGATGTCCGAACTCAGCGGGTAGCTCACCCGGTTGTAATCGGCGAGCGCCAGCGGCGTGATGCGCGTAGGCAGGCCGAGTTGCAGGTGATGATGGACGAAGTCGATGATGTGCGCGCCCCAGTCGCCGAACATGCCACCGCCGTAGAGATGAAAGCCGCGCCAGTTGAAGGCATGGTACATCTTGCTGAAGGGTTTCATCTCCTGCGGCCCGCACCAGAGGTCCCAGCTCTTCAGGGACTCGGGCATGGGCTCCTCCGCCGGGTAGCCCTGGATGCGTTCCGCGGCGTTCATGAACCACAGCGAGGGCGATTTCCAGGCTTCGATCTTGACGATGTCATCGACGACACCGGCGGCGAGCATCTGCTTGAACTGTTCCGCGCCGGCGGAGGTGTGCCCCTGGTTGCCCATCTGCGTCACCACCTTGAACTTCTTTTCCGCGCGCATGAGGATCGCCGCCTCCTCGAAGGTGTGGGTCAGCGGCTTTTCGACATAGACATGCTTGCCGCGGGCCATGGCGTGGATCGCGGCGGTGAAGTGGGTGTGGTCGGGCGTGACGACGCTGACGGCGTCGATGTCGCCGCCCATCTGGTCGAACATCTCGCGGAAATCATGGAAGCGCTTCACGTCCGGGAAGGCCTTCAGGTTTTTCTCCAGGCCCTTGGCGGTGACGAAGTCGACATCGACAAAGGCCACCGGGGTGGCCAGACCGCCGGCGGTCAGGCCGGGAATCACACTGCCGGCCCGGCCGCCGACGCCGATGCAGCCGAGATTGAGGCGCCGGCTCGGCGGCAGCTTCGGATTGTCCGCCGCGCGGGCACTGGTCAGGTAGGCGGGGAGGAAGTTGAAAACGAGACCGGCGGCAACGGACTGCTGGACGAAACGGCGGCGGGAGGTCGGGGGGGCTTCCGGGGTTTTCATGGTGCTGGAAAAGAAGGTCAGGTTAAGGTTTGGGCGTTGCAAAGGCCAGCAAGGAATGGCGGTTTTGAGGCTTCACTTTCGAGCAGAGGGCCCGAGATGCTCGTGCGCGATGAGCCAGCGGTCATGGACCTTGCGCAGGATGCTGGTGCCGCGACCGCCGCCGGAGGCGGGCTGGCCGCTGATGAGGCCATCCCATCGGAACTCATAACGGCACACAGCCACCTCATCCGTGACCACCGTCCAGGCGATGTCATGCAGACTGAACTGCTCGCTTTGAATCAACGCAAAGGTCTTTTCAAAGGATGCCTTGGCGGCAGCATGGCCGATGAAGGTGCCCTCGGTGAAAATGAACACGGCATCTTCCGCGACATGCGGGGCGATATGCTCCCACGAATGCGTGTTGAGTGCCTCGACGTAGGCGGAGAGGGTGGCAACGTGATTCATGGCAGGGCGATCCGTAGCGATGGATGAGCCGCAAAGAAGCGCGAAGAGAGCAAAAAGACGGCTGGTGTTCGCGGTCACCCATCCAGTCTATCCCATCCAAGGCTGTCGGTAAAGCTTCCCTGGGATCGTGGCGTGAGGCTGGCTGTGGCCGGGGTTGTGCCAAGTCGCGAATCTACTGGACGATCGGCGTCCCGGGCATCTTGGCCGCCGCCACATCGCTGAGCTTGACCTTCAGCACCTCGACCGTCTGCTTGCCGCCGGCGAAGGCGATGAACAGGCTGTCGCCATGCTCGAGGACGTGCGGGTAATCGATGTGACGGCCGCCGACGAGGTAAAGCAGCTTGTGGAAGACGAGGCCGTCGTCGCTGACGGCGAGCGTCAGTGGATCGCGCTTTTTCGGGTTCGAGTTGGAAACCAGCACGTAGCGGCCGTCGCGCAGGCGCAGGCCGCAGACCTTGGAGGTGGCGTCAGGGAAATTGGTCTTCACCGGCAGGCTCCAGCTGCGGCCGTTGTCGGTCGAGATCGAGCGAAACAGGAAGCCGCTGCGGCGGTTGTCGCGGAAGACGGCGGTGAGGCGCTGGTCGGGCAGGATCCACCAGTCGGGTTCCTCGGCGGTGAGTTCCGAGGCGCTGCCCAGGACGGGGAAGGACTGCCAGTCGTCGAGGGCCTTGACGCCGCCGATGAGGAAGTGCACGCCGCTGGTCTTGTAATCGTGCCGGCGGCGCGACAGCATCCAGTCGCCGGTCGGCAGCTTGAGCGGTGGGAAGTTGTTGATGGCATCGTCGCAGACGAGACCGGCGTCAGTCCAGGTGCCCTGCTGAAAGCGGAAGGCACGCAGCTCGAGGCCGGGGCCGAAGAAGCCGGCGGCCTCGTCGAGCGAGGCAAGGGCGAGCAGTTCGCCTTCGCGCGGCCAGAAGCCGCGGGCGATCCAGCGCAGGCCCTTGTTGGTGCGGGTGCCGTAGTGCGGCGAATCCGGGCCGGAGTTTGGCGGTGCCGGCGTGAGGAACTGCGGCTCGCTCCAGCTTAGGCCGTCGGGACTGGTGGCATACTTGACGCGTTGACCGACCCGGTCCTCGATGCCGGGGCCGTCGCTCCACATGGCCCAGAACTGGCCGTCGTGATGGACGAGGTAGTTGTGCTGGTTGACGCCACCTTTTTTGTGATCGAGGCGGCCTGGCAAGCCGCCGGAGGCGCTGACATTGCTGATGATGGCGTGCTGGCTTGGCAGCTTGGGCAGGGCGGCGAAATTGAGCTGGTGAGGATCCGCAGGCAGCCAGGGGCCGGCGAGCATGACCGACGGTTCTGCGGCAGCGGTGCTGGCCAGCAGGAGGGGCAGCACTGCGGCAAGTAGGACACGGCGATTCATGACGTGGGTAGGAGGTGTGTCTGGGTGCTGACAAACTACTTTCGAGCTTCAGCTCGCGGTGCGTGGCTGGGGGAGTACGCGCTGGACTCGTTTACTGGGGCCACTGGCCATCGACAATGGGCTTGAGGGACAGCTTCGAAGGATCAACGACGACATGCTTCACCTTCTGGCGTTTCCAGGTGTAGGTGAGGTGGACGAGACCGTCCTGGGTCTGGACGATGGCCGGGTAGCTGTATTCGCCCGGTTCGTTTTCCAGGACCAGCGCGGCCTGCCAGGTGCGGCCGTCCTTGGAGGCGGCGAGGTTGAGCGGGCTGCGCTTGCCGCCCCACTTGCCCGGCGTGCCGCCAATGTGGTTGTAAACGATGAGGTGCGTGCCGTCGGCCAGCGTCACGGCATCGGTGCCGCTGTTGTTGTTGGGCAGGCTGCCCAGTTGGATTTCACCCCAGGTCTTGCCGCCGTCCTGGCTGAGGATTTCAAAGACGCGATCCTGGCGTGAGCGACCGAGGGCAAGCAGTTGGTTGCCGCCGAGGAACAGGAGGCTGGGCTGGATGGCCTGGATTTCCTTGCCGTCGTGCAGCGGCGGCGTGCGCTCCCAGGTGCGGCCGAAGTCGCGGGTGCGCTCGAAGTGCACGGTCCAGGTTTCCTTGTCGCCCTTCTGCGCCGCCGGCAACTCCTCGCTGGTCGGGCAGAGCAGGCTGCCGTCGGGCAGTTCGACCGGCTTGTTCTTCACCGGACCGAGGATGCCCTCGGGCAGGCGGCGCGGCTGCTCCCAGGTCTTGCCGTGATCGGTCGAGGTGGTGAGCATGCCCCACCAGGTCTGCGGGGTCGGGCCGGCCTTGTAGAAGAGCAGCAGCGGGCCGTTCTTGGGCTGGAACAGCACCGGGTTCCAGGTCGGGTGGCGGACCACCGTGCCATCGCTGAGCGTGTGCTGGATGCCGTTGGCAACCTCGACGCTTTCCGTCCACTTTCCCTTGACCTGGCGCGAGACCCAGATGCCGACATCGGGGTTCTTTTCGTGGGTGCCACCGAACCAGGCGGCGACGAGGCCCGCCGGTGTTTCCGTGATCGTCGTCGCATGGATCTGCGGGTAGGGGCCGGTGTCGTAGATGAATTCGGTGGTGAGCACCGCGGGATCGGCGGCGAACAGGCGGGCGGCGGGCAGCAGGCAGAGGAGCAGGCGTTTCATGGCGGGGCGACGGATCAGGTTGGGCACAGCGGACGGCACACCCGCGGCACCGTCCTGTCAACGTCCCGCGCCTGCCGATTCTCGATTTGGCATGTGCATTCTTGACTCGCCCCGCCCGGCTCAGGCGAGCACCTCGCGGATGACGTGACCCTCGACGTTGGTGAGCCGGCGCTGGATGCCGTTGTGCTCGAAGGTGAGGCGCTCGTGATCGAGGCCGGCGAGGTGCAGCAGGGTGGCGTTGAAGTCGTAGAGCGGATGCACGTCCTTGACCGCGCGCTGGCCCAGTTCGTCGGTCTCGCCGTGGCTGACGCCGGGTTTGACGCCGGCGCCGGTGAGCCAGCAGGTGAAGCCGTCGGGATTGTGATCGCGGCCCTTGGAGCCCTTTTGGAAAAACGGCATGCGACCGAACTCGGTGCACCAGACGACGAGGGTGTCCTCGAGCAGGCCGCGCTGGCGCAGGTCGCGGATCAGGGCCGCGGCGGGTTGGTCAAGGATCTGCGCGTGCACGTCGTACTGCTCCTTGAGCGCGTTGTGGCCATCCCAGTTGAGCTTGCCGCCACTGGCGTAGGCGCCGTTGAAAAGCTGGACGAAGCGGACCCCGCGTTCGATGAGGCGGCGGGCAAGGATGCAATTGCGGGCAAAGGCGGCCTTGTCCGGATTCTGGGTGTCATCGGCGCCGTACAGCTTCAGCACGTGCGCGGGTTCGGTCGACAGATCGGCGATCTCTGGCACGCTGAGCTGCATGCGCGCGGCGAGTTCGTAGCTGGCGATGCGCGCCGCCAGCCGGGCGTCGCCCGGGTTTGCCTCCAGGTGGCGGGCGTTCATGCGCTGCAGCAGCGAGCGCGCGGCGCCGTCGGCCGCCGCGGAGACGCCGGGCGCGGCGAGGTGGCGTACGGGATCCTTGGAACTCATCGTCGTGCCCTGGAAGGCGGCAGGCAGGAATCCCGGGCCCCAGTTGTTGGAGCCGTTCTGCGGCACGCCGCGCGGATCGGGGATGGCGACGTAGGCAGGCAGCTCCTCGCTCTCGCTGCCGAGCGCGTAGGTGGTCCAGGCGCCGAGCGAGGGGAACCCATCCAGCACGAAGCCGGTCGAGAGAAAATTTTCCGCCGGGCCATGGGTGTTCGACTTGCTGGTGAGCGAGTGGATGAAGGCAAGGTCGTCGGTCAATTCCGCCAGATGCGGGATCAGGTCACTCACCCACTTGCCGGTGCGACCGCGGGGGCGGAAGGCGTACTGCGGCCGCGCCAGATTGCCGGCGGGTCCCTGGAAGGTGACGGCCGGGCCTCCGGGCAGCGGCTTGTTGTCCCACTGGATGAGTTCTGGTTTGTAATCCCAGGTTTCGAGCTGGCTGACCGCGCCCGCACAAAAGATCACCAGGACGTTTTTCGCCTTCGCCGGAAAATGCGGCTGCCGCGCCGCATAGGGCCGTGCCGGATCGATGACCGGCGCGGCGAGCAGGCCGTCGCGGCCGAGCAGGTCGGCGAAGGCGAGCGAACCGAGCGTGGTGGCACTGCCGCTGAGGAAGCGGCGACGGTCGAGCAGCAGTCGGCCGGCGGTGGAGAGGTGTTCGGGGTTGGGCGGCATGGCGGTCCGGGCGGGATCAGGGCAGGAACAAAAACTCGCTGGCGTTGAATAGGGCGCGGGCGAGCACGGCGGCGCCGTGGCGGCGCACGACGGGTTCGGCCTCGCGCACTTCCTCGTCGGTGGGTGGTCGGCCCAGCGCGAGCTGGTAGGCGCGCTCAATCTGGCGCTTCGGATCGGCCCCGGCCTCGCGCTGCAGGCGGTTGGCCAGGGCCTCGGCTTGGGCAAGGGTGAAGCGACTGTTGAACAGGTTGAGTGCCTGGATCGGCGTCGTGCTTTGCACACGGCGGGCCGTGCTCTGGCCGGCGTCGGGACAGTCGAAGGCACCGAACACCGCCTCGCTTTCGCGTCGCACCTTGTGCGCGTAGATCATTCGCCGCTCATTCGCCGGCGTGAAGGTTTCCACTGGCTTGAAACCGCTGAGGCCGCCGCGCTTGTCGAAGAGGTCGTAGCCGCGACCGAACATCGCCGGATTGAGGCGACCGCTCACCGCGAGCAGGCTGTCGCGAATGGCCTCGGCTTCGAGCCGGCGTGCGGGGAAGCGCCAGAGCAGGCGGTTGTCGGCATCGAAAGTGGCTGCGGCTTCAGCCGCCTCCTTTCGGCTCAAGCCGAAACCCTTTTGCCGGTACGTGTCGCTCAGCACGATGAGCCGGTGCAGGTGCTTCAAGCTCCAGCCGCCGCGGATGAACTCGGCAGCGAGCCAGTCGAGCAGTTCCGGGTGCGAAGGCTTCATGCCGCTGCGACCGAAGTCGCTGGGCGTCTCGACCAGGCCGGTGCCGAAGTGGCCCTGCCAGACGCGGTTGACCATGACGCGCGCGGTGAGCGGGTTCGTGGGGCTGGCGATCCATTCGGCCAGGGCCTGCCGCCGCTGCGGTTCGGGCGTGTTGGCGGCGAGTTCGAGCTTGCCGAGGGCGGCGGGCACGGCGGGAGCGACCCGCTCCTTCGGCTGTTCGGGGTCGCCGCGGTTGAGCACGCGGATCTCGTCGGGCGTGCGGAACTTGCCGGCGAAGACGAGCTGGCCCTGTTCGGCCGAGGCCATCCGCGCTTCGAGTTCGCGTTTTTCAGCGAGCAGGGCCTCGGCCTGGCGCGCTTCCTCCGGCGGCAGGCCGGCGGCGCTGAACACCGGATCGAGGGCGGTGCCGGCGACGAAGGGGCGTCGGTCGGTCGAGTCCGCGACCAGCCGCCAGTCTTGGTCGTGCCGTGCCGTCTCGATGCGGTATTCGGTGGGCATGCGGTCCTCAAGCCGGCCTTCGCGGTCGCGGCTCCAGACGACGCGATCAATCTCAGCAGTTTCGGCGAATTCGAGTTCCACCCAGCCGCGACCCTCCTCGTTGCCGAGCCAGCTGCGGCTGTTGCCAAAGAGGCCGTCGTTCACGTAGTCGGGGTCGTGGCGGTCGGGTACCAGGATGTCGCCCGAAGTCGTCACCTTCGCCTCGCGCGCGACGTTGCGGCCGCGGGTGTCGAAGACTTCGAGTTCGTCGAGGCAGGGCGACAGGCCGTTGGTGGCGAGCACGGTGAAGCGCAGGCGGCGCGCGGGCACCGGTGTGAAGCGGTCGGTGCTCAGTTTCCAGTGCACGGTCGGTCGCGGCGGCCGCGCCTCGGTGAGCACGCGCAGGGCGTCGCGTTCCAAGCCGGCCTCGAGGGTGAAGGCGGTGGCGAGGCGATCCTGAAAGCGGCCCTCGCGATCGCGGCTCCAGACGATGCGGTCGATGCGGCGTGGTTCCGGCAGCTCGAACTCGACCCAGCCGCGGCCCTTTTCATCGCTCATCCAACTGCGGTCATTGCCGTGGCGACCATCGTTGAGGTGTTCGAGCCGGTGCTTGGCCGAGGTGCGGCTGCCGGAGGCGCGGACTTTGGCCTGCGGCGCGACATTGACACCGGCCGAGAAGATCTCGAATTCGTCGAGGCAGGGTTCGATGAGGCCGAGCTTGGGGTGGAGGTTGGCGTCGTGGATGGTGAAGCGCACGAAGCGGGCCTGCGTTGCAGGGAAGACCTCCTCGTTGCGGGCGGCGTTGGTGACGCGGGGGCGGCTGCCGGGACGCGCCAGCGGCACGAAGCGCATGAGCCGGCGGTCGAGATCGACGACCTGCTCCTGCAACGTCGCGGTCTCGCGTTCGCGGGCCAGGGCCTCGGGCGAACGCAGCGGTCGGTCGGCGTATTCGACCCCGGCAACGAAGGCCTGCATGGCGTAGTACTCGCGGGCGCTGACCGGATCGAACTTGTGATCGTGGCAGCGCGCGCAGCCGAGGCTGAGGCCGAGAAAGGTCTGGCCGATGTTGATGACGATTTCGTCGATCGAATCCTGGCGCGCCAGGCGCATGGACGGCGCGTCCTTGCCAATCTGGCCGGGCAGCAGGACCGAGGCCGTGACCAGAAAGCCGGTGGCGGCCTCGGGGTGAATGGAAGATGGGAGATGGGAGATGGGAGATGGAACATCGCCGGCGATCTGGTGGAGGATGAACTGGTCGTAGGGCAGGTCGGCGTTGAGGGCCTGGATGACGTAGTCGCGGTACGGCCAGGCATTGGGCCGCTCGGTGTTGACCTCAAAACCGTGGGTGTCGGCGTAGCGCACGACATCGAGCCAGTGCTGGGCCCAGCGTTCGCCATGGTGCGGCGAGGCGAGCAGGCGGTCGACGAGGCGCTGGAGGGCCGCCTCCTGCACCGTGGCACCGCACTCGGCGACGAAGCGGTCGACCTCTTCCGGAGTCGGTGGCAGGCCGGTGAGATCGAGGCTGAGCCGGCGGATCAGCGTGGCCGGATCGGCGGGCGGCGCCCGATGCAAACCTTGTTCGGCGAGCTTGGCGTCGATGAACGCGTCGATCGATCTGGAATCTGAAATCTGAGATTTGAGATCTTTCGGGAGCGGCTTGAACGCCCAGTGATCCGTCCGGTCCTCGAGCTTGGCGGTGTCGACCCCGTCCGGCCAGGACGCGCCCTCGTCGATCCAGCGGGTCAGGGTGGCGATCTCGGCGGCGGACAGGCGGCCGTCGGGCGGCATGAGCTCGTCCTCGTCGTCGCTGGTCAGGAAGTGGATCAGCGGGCTGTCCTTGGCCTTGCCGGGAAGGATGTCCGGGCCGTGGTTGTCGCCGCCCTTGAGCGCCTCCGACTTGATGTCGAGACGCAGGCCGGACTTTTGCTTCGTCTCGCCGTGACAATCATAGCAATGCTGCTCGAAGATCGGGCGCACCTCGCGGACGAAATCGACCGGCGCGGCGGGCGCGGCGGCGGGCAGGAGCAGGAGAAGCGGGCGGAGGCGAGAGACGGGCATGAGTCCACCCAGTTATCTCCGCCGGAGGCCCCAACTTAACAGACTATTTTTGGGTTCGCCGGGGGCAACCCGTTTGCCCCCGGCGGCGCCGGATCACTGGGCGGCGGACTTTTGGCCGGCGAGGTAACTGTGGATCAGGCAGCGGTAGCTCGGCAGGTGGTTCGAGAAGAGGGTGCCGAGTCCCTCAATGTCATTGCGCCAGTCGCGATGCAGTTCGCAGGCGACACCGAACCAGGTCATGAGCTGGCAGCCGGCCTGTTCCATGCGCGACCAGGCGGCGTCGCGGGTGGTCTTGTTGAAGGTGCCCGAGGCGTCGGTGCAGACGAAGACCTCGTAACCCTCCTCGCGGGCGGAGAGGGCGGGGAAGGCGACGCAGACCTCGGTGACGATGCCGGCGATGAGGAGCTGCTTTTTGCCGGTGGCCTTGACGGCGCGCACGAAGTCCTCGTTGTCCCAGGCGTTGATGTTGCCGGGGCGGGCAATGCAGGGCGCATCCGGGAACATCTGCTTGAGCTCCGGCACGAGCGGACCGTTCGGACCGTTCTCGAAGCTGGTGGTGAGGATGGTGGGCAGGTTGAAATACTTGGCGGCGTCGGCAAGGGCGAGCACGCTGTTCTTGAAATCGTCGGGCGAGAAGTCCTGCACGAGGTTGGTCAGGCCGGTCTGGTGATCGACCAGCAGGACGGCGCAGTCATTTTTGTCGAGGCGTTGGTAGTGGAAGCGGCTCATGATGGGTGGGTTGGGTTCGGCCGGAGCATCCGGTTGCGACCATGCTGCGGCGGTGATGACGATCTCGGAAATGCTTTGTTCCTTGGCTTGCCATGCCTGGCGGGTATACTTCACCCCAATGGAACTCCGACACCTGCGCTACTTCATTGCTGTCGCCGAGGAGGAGAATGTCACCCGTGCGGCGGCACGCCTGCGTGTGGCCCAGCCCTCGCTGAGCCGGCAGATCCGCGACTTGGAGGCGGACCTTGGGCTGGCGCTGTTTGAGCACGGCGCCCGTTCGCTGCGTTTGACCGAGGCGGGTCGGCAGTTGCTGGGCGAGGCGCGGGCGGTGCTGGCACGTCTGGAGGAGGCGGTGCGCAGTACGAAGGCGGTTGCCGACGGTGAAGGCGGGGAGATCCGCATCGGGTATGCGCCGTCGCTGGCGGTGGAGTTGCTGCCGCGCATGCTGCGACAGTTCCAGCGGGAGCGCCCCGGGGTGAGGGTGCAGTTGCATGATCTGTCGACCCTGGAAATGCTGCGCGGCCTGCGCGATGGCAGCCTGCACATCGCCCTGCTGGTGCGCATGCGCGGCATGGAGATTGGCGATCTGCATTTCGAGGAGATCGAGCGGCACGCGGTGTGTGTGGCGCTGCATCCGGCGCATCCACTGGCCAAGCTGCCGCGGCTGCGACTGGAGCAACTGGCCGGCGAACGCATCATTGCCTTCAACGTCGAGAACTACCCGGAATACCATCGCTGGGTGGCCGGGCTGTTTGCCGGGTTGGCGAAGCCGCCGTCGATCGCGGAGGAACACGACAGCGCCACCAGCCTGATCGCCGCGGTCGAGGCCGGGCGCGGCATCGCCATGGTTTCCCAGCGCATCGATTGCCTGTCGGGCCAGCGACTGAAGGTGCTGCCGCTGCGTCCCGCGCCGCCGCCGCTGGTGATCGGCATCGCGTCGCTCAAGCAGGGCGCGGCGTCCGTGACCTGCGCGTTTCGGGAAGCGGCGCGGACGATGCCGGCGCGTGCGGCGGTTTGAGCGACGGGCTTGCCGCTTCAGCGGTAGGGATTGCCGGCCTCGAACAGGGCGCCGATTTCGGCGTCGGTGAGGGCGCGACCGAGCAGCAGTAGTTCGTCGACACGGCCGCTGAGCTTGCGGTCCTGGCGATCCCAGTTGCCGATGCGGGCCGGGCCGAGACGGGCCGGGTGGGCGACCTCCTGGCGGGTTTCCTTGTCGAAGCGGCCGTTCAGGTAAAACCGCACGGTGCCTGTTCCGGCATCGTAGACCGTGGCAAGATGCAACCAGCGGCCCAGTCCGGGCAGCACCGGCGTGCGCGAATCCGGCGAGCCTTCCTTTTCATCGGAGCCGGCGGCCAGGGTGTTGCCGCGCAGGGCAAGGCGCATGGTGGTGTGGCGCGTCACCATCCAGTGCACCTGGCCGGGCTTGCTCGCCTCCCAGCCATCGGTGTGCAGCAGCGATTGGTAGGGCGCGCCCAGCCGGTCGAGCCGCACCCAGGCGGCGAGGGTCAACTGCGGCCAGTCGCGGTCGCCGCCGGCGTCGAGCTTGAGGTGGTCGCCCAGTTCGGTGAATTCCGGCGCCCGCGAGCCGGGCCAGCGGCCCTGGACGACGCGGAAGCGGCCCTCCTGCGGGGTGTCGCCCTCAAAGTCGAGCAGCGCGATGAGGGCGGGATCGCGGCGCAGTTCGGCGAGGGCCTGTTCGGCGCGGGCGCGCTGACCGGCGGCGAGACCGGCGCGCAGGCCGGGCATTTCGTCGGGCTGGATGAAGGCGGCCGAGCGCAGCTCGCGTGTCGTTCCCCCCTGCAGCGCCAGGGCGTCGCCGCCGCGCAGGCTCTGCGTGCCGCCCGCGCCGCTGGGCTTGGCGATGACCTCGCCCTGAAAGACGTGGATCTCGGCGTTGCCGCTGGCCGGCACATCAATGCCGAAGCGCGTGCCGAGATCGATGGCCTCGCCGGTCGGGGTGACGACGGTGAAGCCGTGGGCTGCGGGCGGCACGTCGGCGGCAAGGCGACCGCGCTTCAGGCGCAGGCGCTGGGCCGATTCAAAGCGGAATTCCGCGGGTGCTTCCAGGACGAGCCGGGCGCCGCGCGCGCTGACCAGGGCCAGCGTGCCGGCCTCCAGGCGACGCCAGCCGCCGCGCACGCGGTCCCCTTCGACGAGGCCGGCGACCCCGGCCGCCTCGGCGACGGTGGCATGGGCCAGGCGCGTGGTTTGCCAAACCCAGGTGCCGAGCCCGAGCAGCGCCAGGCCGGCAGCGGCGGCCAGCCAGCGTGGCGGCAGGGTCAGGACGCGGCGTTTTTGAGGAGGCGTGGCTTCGACGATTTCCCCCGCAGCCAGGGCCGCGAGGGCGGAATCCAGGTTGAGGAGTTCGACGAAGTCGCGGCGTGCCGCGGCATCGTGCTTCAGTCGGGCGTTGAGTTCCGCCCGTGCCTCGGCCGACAGCGTGCCGTCGAGGTAGGCGTCGAGAAGCCGGTCGAGTTCGGTTTTCATGAGGCCGCCTCCTCCCGGGCGAGCGCGCGCCGGATGCAGTCGAGCAGCAGCCGGCGCATGCGGTGCAGCCACTGATAAAAGCCGGCGACGCTGCGGCCGCTGTCGCGAGCCACCTCCTGGATGCGCGCGCCCTCGTGATAGGCCTGGAGCAGCAGGGTCCGCTGGGCGTCCGGCACCTCGCGCATGCAGGCCTCCAGGGCCTCGCGCTGGCGCGCCAGCCGGGGTTCGTCGGCCGCGCTTTCCTCGGCGACTTTGGCGACCACCTCCTCATCGAGCACCAAGCGGTCGCGGCCCTTGTCGCGGCGCCAGGCCAGCACCTCGAAGCGGGCGATGCCAAAGGCCCAGGCGCGAAAATCGCCGTCGGTGCGGAAGCCATCGAACTTCTCCCAGAGCACGACGCTGATCTCCTGCAGGATGTCGTCGGCATCGGCCCGGGTCGGCACCAGCCGGCGCACGTAGGCGCGCAGGGCCGGTTCATGCGCCGTGTAACGGCGCAAAAAGTGGCGGTGGCGTTCGGTCTCGGCGGGCGACATGCGGCTTCGTTCCAGTACTCTCCGCCTGATGCCCGGATTTTACGCGGAAAGTGAGGGGGGAGCGGCTGCGCCGCGGGAGATGGCGGCTGCGCCGCGGGGCGAGCGCCAGCAGGGCTGGCTTGGAGAAAGCGGCAGCAGGGCTGCCGCAGTCCAAGGCATGCTCAACCGAGCAGGCCGAGGGCGGTCAGACGTTCGCGGATCAGGGCGCGTTCGGGTTCGTGGAAGCGCTGGAAGGGTTCGGCCATCTGGTCGTCGCAGATGCCGAGCAGGGACAGGCCGCACTTGATGCCCTTGATGATGGCGCTCTTGTGGCGGCCGACCGTGTAGATGCTGCCGGCCAGGCGCATGACTTCGGCATGGAGCTCGCGGGTGCGCTGCAGGTCCTGGGCGGCGGCGGCCTCGTACATCCGCACGTAGAGCTGCGGGTGCAGGTTGGCGCCGCCATTGATGCCGCCGTGGCCACCGAGCAGCACGGCCTCGGCGGTGAGTTCCTCGGGACCCACCAGCACGCTCCAATCCGGCCGCTGGCGGGCGATTTCGAGCAGGCGGTGGAAGTAGATCATGTCGCAGGAGCTGTCCTTAACGCCGCAGATGCCGGGCAGGTCGAGCGCACGGCGCACGAGGTCGAGATCAAAACTGACCTTGGTCAGGCCGGGCATGTTGTACAAGAACAGCGGCAGCGGCATTTCGCCGACCAGATCCTGGATGTATTGCCAGAGTTCCGGCGGTGCGGCGGGGAAGTAGTAGGGCGGGGCGAGCACGACATGGCTTGCACCGGCCTCGGCGGCGAAGTGCGCGAGCTGGACGCTTTCGCTGAAGGCGGTGTCGGTGATGCCGACCAGCACCGGCACACGACCGGCGGCGAGCTGGCAGCTGCGCTCGATGAGTTCGCGGCGCAGGCGATAGCTGAGGCTGGGGCCCTCGCCGGTGGTGCCGAGGATGAAGAGTCCGCTGACTCCGCCGGCAATCAGATGCTCGACCAGGCGCTCAAGGCCGGCGACGTCGAGAGTGTCGCGACCGGACAGGGGGGTGA
>DAIUCN010000048.1:0-31382 GCA_036846165.1 Prosthecobacter sp. | reverse complement strand
GCCATGTACCTCTTCCGCCCCCGCAGTCCCGCCCGCCGGCATCTCCCCATCCTCAGCCGCCACATCCTCGAGCGCGACCCCGTCCAGGTCCGCCTGGGCGACCAGATCGGCAGCCTTCCCGTTGAGGAGGGCGCCGAGCTCGAACTCGCCAGCGACGCCCTCGGCGGTGCCCATCTCCTCGTTTGGTCCCCCAGCCCCAAGCGCCTCCTCCTCGTCGATCGCGCCGACCTCGCCGAGGCCGACTGACCCCGTCAACACCGTCCATGTCTTTTCACTCTGATCTCATGGCCCTCGCCAACGTCGTTGGCAAGCTCAACACCGCCGAGGAGCGCCGCGCCCCTCTCCTCAATCGCGCACGCCGCACCGCCCGCCAGCAGCGGCGCATCAAAAAGCACACCGCCGACATGCGCCGCGCCTGGGACGCCGCCGCCCGCATGACTGCCGACTGTCCCTGACCCCATGCTCACCGAGGTCATGTCCTACGTCCGCCTCACCCTCGCCGCCATCGGTCTGGGCTTTTTCTGCTTCTGCCTCGGCTACGCCGCCGGCGCTTCCCGTCGCTGATCGCACCCATCTCCGATCTCCCATCTGCCATCTCCCACCATGAGCCCCCTCGACTACCGCACCGCCACCTGGCAGGACGTCCGTGGCCGCCTCGTCCATCTGCGCGCCAGCGTGTACGACGCCCTCATGGAGCATGGCCCATGCACCACGCGCGAGCTCGCCGACGCCTGCGGCATCGACCTCCTCACCGTCCGCCCTCGCGTCACCGAGCTCCTCCAGCTTGGCCTTGTCGAGTGCATCGGCGGGAAGGGGAACAACGGCCAGTACCGCGCCCTCACCCTCGCCCAGGCCGAAGACCACTTCCGCGCGCACCAAGCCCGTGCCCTCGAGCCCCAACTCACCCTCGCCATCTGACCCTTTTTTCATGAACACGCCCACCATCCCCGACCTTGTGACCTTCCGCGAACTCCACGGCAAATGGACTTCTGCCGGTCGCGCAGCCATAGTTGATTTGATCAACGCCCGCCACCGCGTGCGCATGAACGAGGCCATCAATGAGCGCGACGTAGCCCGCGATGACCTCAAGCAGGTCGAAGAAAGCCGAGTCGTCAACGGGCGGCTTTATGAGCGAGCACTCAGTGAACGCGACGCCGCCCTCGCCGAGATCGAACGCCTCAAGCTCGACATCGGCATCTTCAACGGCCGCCTGATCGAGCGCACCGAGGCCCTGCTCGCCAAGCAGCGCGAGTACCTCGACCGCGCCCGTGCCGCCGAGCGGCGCGAGCTGCGCGCTGACAGCACGCTCGCCAACCTCATCCCCGAGCTTCGCAAGATGTCGGAAATCCTTGTCCTCATATCCGGCCGCCGCATCGGCACTCAAGCCGATCGCAAACGGTGGAAGACGCTCGGCACGCGCCTGGCCAACTACGCCACCGCCATCGCCGCCGAGCTGGAAGCCCGAGGTCGCGCCGCGCTGGCCGCCGCCAAAGCCGCCGGCCTCTGATCCCTCATCCCTCATCCCCACCCCATGCCCACTCCCGACATCCCCGGCTGGTCCGATGTCCCGCAACGGGAGATCGTCGTAGAGTATTGGCCTGGCTACCGTGCCGTCGTCAGCATCCCTCGGGATCAGCCCCGGCCGCCAGAGTACGCCCTTTGCCGCTACGTCCTCAAGCGGGACGGCACCTATCAGCTCGTCCCGGTGGACTGGCATGGCTGCGTACGCCTCACCGTGCGCCTGCCCAAGCGCCTCGGCCTGGGTTGCAGCTACCGCACCATCTACCGCCTCGTCGCCGGCGGATTCATCCTTGCCTACCGGCCCACGCCTCAGCTCACCCTCATCAACATCGCCAGCCTCTGGGCCTTTCTGAACAGCACCCAGACCGACTCCGAAACCTCCAGCTCCTACTGGACCACCGAGCGACGCCAAGACGCCCTCGAGACCGCTGGCCTCGCCATCAACAGCGCCCCAGAAGGCGCCGGCCGCCGCCGCACCGCCGCCGAAAACGCCCGCCGCCGCCGCGCCTGACTGACCCTTTTTCCTGCCATGCTCAAGCGCCCCATCAGTGCCCAGTTTCGCGATGCCGTCCTTGCCGGCATCAAGACCACCACCATCCGTGACAACCCCTGGCCGGTCGGCGTGCCCATCATGCTGTACACCTGGGCTGGCAAACCCTACCGGTCCAAACAGATCGACCTTTGCGCCATCATCGTTGAGGGACATGCTCGGATCCACATCCAGCACCGCGACAATGGCGACATGCTGTACATCATTGGCCACGGTCTCAATGACGTGACCTTCCCTGATTCCGAAGGCTTTCTCACCCGCGCCGATCTCGACACCTGGTTTCGCCAACGGGTCCCTCTCGGCGAGACCGCTTCCAAAGCCCTGATCCAATTCCGCCTGGCCGCCACCGAAACCCATTGGAAGTGCAACGCCTGCCCCTGCGGCACCTGCCTCACCGCCGGCACCAAGCCCCGCAAGTGCGTCGCCGGCATGCCCATCATGGCCTCCTGGCAGCCCGCCACCCCCGCCGAGTACGCCGCCGCCCAGCCGACCTGACCGCCAAGCTATCCGACCGCCATGCCATGCACTCACCGATTGGCCCGCGCCCGCCAACAAGACACCTGCCACCTCTGCGGATTCCATCTGCGAGGCGGTTCGGATCAGCGCATTGTTGGGCGTTGCGAGGCTCGCAGGATAAAGCCTTGCCGCTACATTACACAGATCTCTGGCGAGACGTGGCAGAAGTGCGGACGCAAAGCAGTCACCGAGAGGGAAGGCAAGCTCTTATGCCGGGAATGCAGTTCGCTGAACAGCCAAGCTCAGCCGCGCGAAGCGTCGAGCTAAGCGACCTGGTCGATGTCCCCCACTGTTTGAGCTGGCACTCACAGCATGGCATTATCGCCCATGCCTGCCATCTTGATTGAGCCCCAGCCGCACGAGGACGCCGCGCGCCAGATCGAGGACAAGCCCGTCGTCACCCGCCAGGTCTTTGACGACCTCCTCCCTGAGCTGCGCGCCCGGGCCTTTCTCGTCACTGGCATCGAGGACGCCAACGTCGCCGCCGACATCCGCACCACGCTGGCCGAGCTCCCGCGCGGGGAAACCTGGGAGAACGTCAAGGCCAGCCTCATCGACCAGCTCGGCGCCTGGCTCGCCGATGACGACGGCATCAGCGCCGCCGCCCGGGCCCAGCTCCTCATGCGCACCCATGGCTTCCAGGCCTACCAGGCCGCGCAACACCAGATCATGGAACGCCAGGCCGGCGTCTTCGAGTACTGGCAGTACCTCAGCCTCGACGACGAGAAAGTCCGGCCCGCCCATCGCGCGCTGCATGAGGTCATCGCCCCCGCCAATGACCCTTTTTGGCGCGACCACTCACCGCCCTGGCAATGGGGCTGCCGCTGCCGCAAGGTCCCCCTTTTGCCCGAAGAGGTCGATGACATCCGCCGCCAGGAAGCCAACGCCGCACCCTTCCGTCGCAAGGTCCTCGAAGGCCCCCGCCTCAAGCTCGCCCGCCAAGGTCGCCTCGACCTCGGCCCCACCCAGGGCGTCGACATTCGCAGCGACCAGGCCCGCGGCAAAGACAACCCGTTCACCTTCGATCCTGGCACCCTCCGCATTCCCGCCGCCCAGCTCCGCGACCGCTACGATGCCGAGACCTGGTCAGAGTTCGAGGGCGCCGCCAAGCGCAACCGCCTCCCCGACGGCCGCAACGTCTGGACCTGGCTCAACAACCCCGGCCCCAACTGACCCTTTTGCCATGCAGATCAAAGTTTCCAAGCGCGACATCCTCACCCCCGATCTCGCCGCCCGGCTCAAGCGGGCTCGCTCACCGCGGGCGGCGCTCGAGGCCATGGGCCTGACCGTCGTCTCGCTGGCCCAGCGCGCCTTCACCAGCCCCAGCCTCCGCCCGCAGGCCTGGGCGCCGCTCAAGCCTGCCACCCTCAAGCGCAAGGCCGCCAAAGGCTACGGCTCCAAGCCCCTCATTGCCGAGGGCGTGCTCGCCCAGTCCCCGCGCATCGTCACCGTCACCGATCGCACCGTCACCGTCGGCAGCGACCGCCGCGTCGGATCGCACAGCCTGGCCGCCATCCATCAGCTCGGCAGCACCGACGGCCGCGTCCCGGCTCGACCCTTTTTCCCGTTCGACAAGAACGGCCGACCGACCGACCGGGCCAAGCGCAACATCCTCGCCGCCGCTCGTCGAGCCCTCGCCCTCGAGCGCCGTTGAGCCTCGCCCGTACCCTTTCCACGTACGATAGAGTTACCCTTTCCGCAATTTCCTCACACGATCGCCCCGTACTCGTCCATCAAGAGGGCGCTTGCCAAGTCCAGGTGTATCAAGTCAAATCGCGTGTACTCCCCGGAGGCGGCAAGCTTGTCGAGGTGCGGCGTGCGCGCCGTCGCATCGCCCAGGCAACCGAGGGCGGGCCCGAGGTCGTCGACGGCGATGAAAAGCACGTTGGGACCGTTCGCACGTGCCGAGCCGGCCAGCAGAGCGAGCAGGGCGATTAGACGGCGACCAAAAGACAGACAGGACATGACCGCAGCCTGCCACGGAAAGTGCCAGCCGCGCAACGGCAAAGCGGTGTCAGGGTTGTGCGGCGAGCGCGGCGGCGGCCTTGGCCTTGGCCTCCTCGGCCTTGCGCAGGATCTCGTCGGGACTCGGCAGCGAGGCGAGCACGTCCATGGGAATGAAGCCGTCGCTGACCAGCTTGGTCAGGCATTTTTTGCGTTCATCGAGCGCCTTGTCCGGGCTGCGTTCCTTGCTGAAACGGCTCTTCGCCGCCGCACTGCGATCCTTGAGCGCCGCGTAGATGTCGCCCCCGAGCAGCGACGAGATGTCCACCTTCATCTTCTCGCGGCCGTGGTCGGCAGCACTGACCTCGTCGCCATTGATCGGTCCGCCCTGATACTTCGGGAACATGATGGCCACCTCGGGACAGACGCGCGAGCAGGCCGGGCAGTTGGTCTTGCAGTTGTCGTTGTTCTGCACCTGGATCTTGTGATCGGCGCTGACACCGTACACGTCGAACAGGCAGAAGCTCAGGCACTGCATGCAGTTCGTGCAGCGCGAATAATCGATCACCGGAAACCAGGGCTTCCACTTGCCGGGCTCGTTCATCGGCCGTGTGCCGCGGGTCTGATCGACCAGCGCCAGCACACCGTCAGGCTCCAGGCCGGTGATGTCGCGCGCCTCTATGGCAACCCGACCCTCGGCGTCCTCAACCGCCGGGGCCTGGCGCCCCTCAAAGGCGCCGAGCACCAGCAGGGTGTGGTCGTCGGACGGCTGCGCGGAGGCGCCGCCCTGCGCACCGACGCGCGACACGGCGTAGCCCTTGTCGAGCAGGGCCGCGAGCACGCGGGCACGGGCTTCGGCCGGCAGCGGGATGGAGCCACGGCCTTCGTAGAGGACGATCTTCAGCGGGCGGGCGGTGTGGGTGATCATGGCGTCTGAGGGGGAGTAACGTCGGCACCGGCGAGCATCTTGGCGGCAATCTGGGCGGCTTCCTCGGTGCGCATGTTGTGGATGTCCACCGCCTCCGCCAACGGCGCCCCGGCCTGATGGAACAGGCCGCGCACGGCGCGCGGGTAGCAGGCGGCGATGCGCAGTCCGCCCGTGGCGGCAAGTTCCTGCAGGCGCGGGTCGCGGTGGGCGGCCATCTCGCAGAGATCGGCGACCATTTCAAAGCTGGCACCGGACTCGGCCAGCCGCTGCAGGACCTCATTTTTGACGCTGGTCGGCACGACCTGGGCGTAGGCGCAGCGGCAGTAGAGAAGCGTGGGGGTGTCGGACATCGGGAAGCGGAACGGTGAACGGGCTCAGGCGGAGGGCGAGTGCGCCTTCGGGTCGAGCTGGCGGTAGACGCCGAAGTCGTGGTAGAAGAAGCGTTTGGCGAGCTTGTACATCCAGTGTTTTTCGGGGATTTCCTCCTCCTCGCGCCACTGGCTGGTGCGCGCCTGCATGCGTCCGACCTCTGCCAGGGCGGTCTGGCGGATCGTCGTGTCGGCCGCGCCGTGCTTGAGGGCGAGTTCCTTGACCAGGTCGGGTCGCTCCAGCACGATGCAGCCGCGGGTGTGACGGGCGGCGGTCTCGCGGAAATCCTTGAGGAAGGCCGAGCCGGTGAAGACCTCGAACAGGTCGCGGTCGGTGCGCACGTTCTCCTTGGCGAACTGGATGATCGGGCAGGGCTCAAGCCCGCCGGTGGGGCCGATGTGGTGGCTGATGCCGGTGGCCATCGGGCAGAGCGCGCGGCCGTCGTGATCGTAGTAGGCGTCGACAATGGCGATGGGCATCTCGGCGCGCATGGAGGTGACGAAGCGGCGCACCTGGGTGATCTGGTCGGGCGTCAGCGCCAGCTGCTCGTTGATCTGCGGGCCGACCGGGCGGTAGGTGTGGTACCAGGTGTAGTGCACGCCCATGGCGATGAGCTTCTCCAGCCATTCGCGGGTGAGCAGGTCGTGGATGTTGGTCTGGCAGAGGCTGGTGGCGACGCCGGTGAGCAGGCGCGCGTCGAGACAGTTGCGCAGGCCGCGCAGGGTGCGGTTGAGCACGTCCTTGTTGCCGCGGCGCTCGTCGCTCACCGTGCTGTTGCCCTCGACGCTGACCAGCGGCGTCGCATTGCCGAGCTTGCGCAGGGCCTCGGCGGTCTTGGCGGTGATGAGCTGGCCGTTGGTGAAGATCTGGAAGTAGCAGTCCGGGTGCATCGCCAGCAGGTCGAGCAGTTCCGGATGCAAAAAGGGCTCGCCGCCGAGCAGGCCGAAGAAGGCGTTGCCGTGGCGTTTGGCGTCGTGAATGATCTTGTTGAGCTCGTCGAGCGAGATGGCCTCGCGCGGCTTGTCGACATCGACCCAGCAACCCTGGCAACGGAGGTTGCAGGAGTTCAGGATGGAGATGTACAGGAAGGGCGGGAAGAACTGGCCCTGCTCCATCCGCTTCTTGAAGAGGAGAACCGAGCGCGCGCCCTTGTAACCGAAGTTCCAGGCGATCTTCGCCAGGCACTTCGGGTCCACCGTGCTGAGCATGCGCTGGGTGAGGGAAAAAATCATGCGGCTGGGATGAACTGGGGATTGGAGGGGCGGCGGCAATCCGCCCGTAGAAGCATAACGCGCAACCGCGCGGGTTCCGTCAGGCAAAGGTGCTTCATTCCTCAGCGACCTCCTCCTCGCCGTGACCTTCCTCGGCCATGCGCTGGATGATGCCGGACAAATACTCGATGTAACCGTGGACATCCAGATGCCCCTCCTCCGGTTCGCCGCGCACGGCATACAGCCAGCCGACCTCGTAGGGATCGGAGCGGACGACGCAGGCGTCCTGCTTCAGATACGGATTGCCGCCGGCAAAACGGCCCTGCATCACGGCATAGACGTCCGAGGCGGCCTTGAAGCCCTCGACCCAGCCGACCACGGCGCCGGGCACGACCTCGCCCTGCTCGGGGATTTTCCAGTCGCAATCGACCAACTCGCCGAGCATGCGCGTGGCAAACTTGGTGAAACCGACCCGCCACAGGCCGGGATCGCCCTCGACCGGCGCCATCCAGTAATGGCTGCGCGAGTAGCGGTAGGCCTCCGGAAAGCGGGCGGAAAAGCGGGCGTGCTTGAAGCGGACAGTGGGCAGGGACATGGGGTCGTGGTCGGTGGCGGAGGCGGCGCGCCTCCCCTTCTCCGTTCGCGTCACTTTTTGACGACAAGCTCGACGCTGACGACGCGACCCTCGGAGTTGCGGGCCAGGACACGGCCGTTGGCGAGCACCGGCGCGCTCCAGCACTTGCCATTGAGGATCTGCGCGCGGCTCTCGGGATCAAAGCCGTCCGGCTTGGCCGGGGCGATGATGAGCTCGCCCTTGGAACTGAGCACCAGCAGTCGGCCGTCGGCGGCGGTGAGCGAACCAAAGCCGACCTCCTTGGCATCCCACCGTTCGGCGCCATCGCTCAGCCGCACGCATTTCAGGGCGCAGCGGCTGTTCTGGTCGCCATCGATGCCGTAGAGATGGCCATCGATCAGCACGCTGGAGTTGAACTGGTTCTTCAGATTCTTGTTTTCCCACACCTTCTCGGGTTCACTGGCACCGAGCTTGAGCAGGGCGCAGCCCTTGTTGTAACCGCTGGAGATGAACAGCGTTTCACCTGACAGGATCGGGTCGGCGGCATTCACCCCGTAGCGGGTGTTCCACCGGTAGGACCAAGCCTGCCTGCCGGTCGCCATCTCAACGGCGAGGTAGGCCGTTCCGGAACCCAGCACGGCAAGACGCTTGCCCTGCCAGGTGATCGCGTAGGGCGTCGAATAACCGGCGGCATCGGTCTCGCTCTTCCAGATGATCTTGCCCGTGGCCTTGTCGACTGCCATGCCGGCCTTGCCGACGTTGAGGATGAGCAGGTCGCCCTCCACCAGCGGCGCACCGGCAAAACCCCAGTCGGGCAGGTTGGCACCGGTCTCCTTCTGGACATTCTTTTCCCACACCACCTTGCCGGTGGCCGCCTCCAGGCAAAACAGGTCGCCCCAGCGGCTCAGGTGGTAGACCTTGTCGCCGTCAAAGGTCGGCGTCGCCGAGGTGCCGCCTTCGTAGTACTTGTCGCCCAAATCCGCCGGATAGCTGTGTTTCCACATGACGCTGCCGGTCTTTTCATCGAGGCAAAACACCGTGTCGGCACCCTCGGCATGGCCGGTGGTGAGCACACGACCGCCGGCGACGACGAAGGAGGCGAAACCGAGGCCGACCTCGGCCTCCCAGAGGATCTTCGGATCGGCGGGCAGGGTCCAGCCGGTCTCGGTGGCGATGCCGTCGCGGTTCGGACCGCGCCAGACCGGCCAATCGGCCGCGGCGGCCTCGCCAAGCAGGAGGGTGGTGAGCAGGAGTGGGGCGGCTTTCATCACCCGCCAAGTACGCGCGGCGGCGGCGCCTGGCAACCGCCGACTTGCGCCCGGATTCGGTTTGCGCCCCGGCCACGCCTCCCCATGATGGGCGTCTCCATGAAGATCGTTCTGCTCGACGCCCACACCGCCAATCCGGGAGACGTCTCCTGGCAGCCCCTCGAAGCCCTTGGCACCTGCGTGATCCACCCGCGCACACCGGTCGCCGAAACCGTCGCGCGCTGCGCCGGCGCCCAGGCCGTGATCACCAACAAGGCGCCGCTCACCCGTGAGATGCTGGCGGCATTGCCCGACCTGCAATACATCGGCGTCACCGCCACCGGCTACAACATTGTCGACGTCGCCGCCGCCCGCGAACGCGGCATCCTTGTCACCAACGTTCCGGGTTACAGCACACCGGCGGTCGCCCAGCTTGTCTTTGCCCTGCTGCTCGAACTCACCAACCACGTCGGTCACCATGCGCGCACCGTCACCGAGGGCCGCTGGGCCGCCTGCCCGGACTTCTGCTACTGGGACCAACCGGTCATCGAACTGGCCGGCCGCACCCTCGGGGTGGTGGGTTATGGCGACATCGGCGCCGCGGTGGCGCGCATCGGCCTGGCCTTCGGCATGCGCGTTTTGGCCTCGCGACGCGAATGGAAATCTCCGCCACCCGAAGGCATTGAAGCGGCCACGACCGACGAGATCTTTGCCCGCAGCGACGCCATCAGCCTGCACTGTCCGCTGACCGAAGCGACGCGCCATCTGGTCGGCGAGCACACGCTCGGCCTGATGAAGCCCGGAGCCTTCCTGATCAACACCGGCCGCGGTCCACTCGTCGACGAGCAGGCCCTGGCCGACGCGCTGAACGCCGGCCGCATCGCCGGTGCCGGACTGGACGTGCTGTCGGTGGAACCGCCCAGCGCAGGCAACCCGCTGATCGGCGCCCGCAACTGCCTGATCACCCCGCACATCGGCTGGGCCAGTCGCGAAGCCCGCGTCCGCCTCATCGCCCAGACCGCCGCCAACCTGCAGGCCTTCCTTGCCGGGAATCCCGTCAACGTGGTCGGTTGAGTTCCTGGGGCGCGCCGCCCTGCCCCCTCGACCGGCTCAGTGCGCAGTGCCTTCGACGGCACCCAAGACAGGAACACCAAGCTAGCTCAGCGTTCCGCAGCCGCTTCGGCAGCGGCCTTCAGTCCCTCTTCAATGTGCCTGCGCACCTTCTCGTCCGGGGTGTTCAAGGCCCGCGCCTTTTCGAACACGAGGCGCGCCTGCTCCGGCTGCCGAAGCGCCAGGTGGACACGGCCAATGTGCTCAAAGATCTCGGCATCCTCGGCCTGGGGTTCCGGCAGCAGCGCCGCCGCACGCTGCAGCTCGCGCAGCGCCGCCGGGTAATCCCCCCTTTTGTAATGCCACCAGCCAAGGCTGTCGATGTAGGCGGCACTGTCAGGCTGCAGTTCGTTGGCCTTGCGGATCAACTCGCCCGCCTTGTCGAGATGGCGGTCGAGCTCAAGCCACATGTAGCCCAGATAATTCATCGCGCTGGCCGCCGCCTCGGGATCATCCTGGGGGGTGACGGTGATCGATTTCTCGAACTGGCGACCGGCCTCCTCGTGGCGACCTGCCCGTTCCAAGGTGACGCCATACTGGAAATAAAAGCGGTGGTTGACCAGCTCGGAAGAACCGCCCTCGGCCAGTGCGGCCGCACGCTCGAAGGCGCGCACCGCCTCATCCCAGTTGAGCAGCGAACGCTGCGCCATCGCCGCCTGAACATGGAACATGGCCTGATCGGGAAACAGCCGCGCACCGCGCCGGCTGAACTCGACCAGTCGCTCGAACTGCGCGGACCGCAGCAGGGTCTCGCCCACCTGGAGGTAGTCATCGACCGAGCCACCGCCCGCCTGCAGGGCCGCTTCCAGATGTTCCACCGCCCGCGCGGGCTGCTCGCGCTCCAGCCAGGCGCGGGCGAGCAGCTTGCGGTACTCGACATCCGCTGGCGCGGCGGCGACGATGGCCTCCAATTCACGCAGCGCCTCCGCCTTCTCCTCAAAGGCCTCATGCAGGCGGTGCAGCAGCTTGCGCGCCTGCAGGTTGCCGCCAACTCGGACAATTTCCTGACAGAGATCGCGGGCCGGTTTGAGCTGGTTGGTCAGCAGGTAGTACTGGGCAATCTCCAGACGCTGGGCCTCATCGCCACCGGCGCGGGCGTGGCGCAGGGCGCGCTCGAAGAAGGGATTCACCCGCCGCGCATGCTCCTCGCGCGCCTCCGCCTGCCCGAGCGGCCAGACCTGCTGGGCGGCGCGACCGAGTTCGAGCCAGTAGGCGGGATCGTTGACCTCACGCGTGGCGGCGTTTTCCAGCACCTGGGCCGCCTCTTCCCGCCGTCCCTGGCTGAGCAGGGTCATGGCGGCAAAACCATGCACCTCGGCGTTGTCGGGAAAGCGCGTCAGCGCGCGCTCCAGCGCCTGCTTGGCACGGTCGTTTTCAAAGGGATCGTCCGGCGCGTAGGTCGCGCAGAAACGGGCGAGATTGAGATAGGTCTCCGGCGCGTCGGGATTGGCTTCGACCGCCTTCTCAAGGAGCGCCACGGCGGCGGCGCGACCCCGAAAGCTGTAAGCCAGCTCAGCCGTGTGCATGGCCAGATCCGCATTCGCCGGATCGGCGGCCAGCGCCTTGAGGTAGTGCTCGAGGGCTGAGCGTGGACTGGCGACCTGTTCGAGCCGCAGGGCCGTGGCATACTGGGCGAGTGCTTCGGCGCGACGCAGGTCGTCGGCCGACAACGGCTCGGCAGCCGCCTGTCCCGGCGAGGGCAGAGAAAGATCCGCGCGTTGCGCCGACAAGGGAGCGCCGCCGAACAGTGCGGCCAGAATGGCGCCCTGCACGGCGGCGAGCGAAGACAGGCCTCCGCCTGCGAATGAAAGCAACTTCTTCGCGGGGCGGAGGCGGATCATGCAGCCAAAATGAGCGCTTACGCCTTGTAGCGCAAACGCTTCTTGTGGCGGTTGGCGCGCATGCGCTTCTTGCGCTTGTGCTTGTTGATCTTCGTCTTTCTGCGCTTTTTCAGCGATCCCATGTTGGTGTGTTCTCCTGTGTTCTTGCGCCGCCCCGTCAGGGGACGACTTTGTTCAGCGGGTATTCCACGATGCCTTCGGCACCGAGAGATTTGAGGCGCGGGATGATCTCCCGCACGACAGATTCCGAAATGACCGTCTCCACGGCCACCCAGTCCGGGCTGGCCAGTTGGGACACGGTCGGCGAGCGCTCGCTGGGCAGGGTGGCCACCACCTCAGCGAGGCGGGGTGCGGGCACGTTCATCTTCAGGCCCACCTTGTCACGCGCCTCAAGCGCTCCCTTCAGGAGCAGCACCAGCGTCTCCATCTTCTCGCGCTTCCAGGCGTCGCGGTAGGCCGACGGACTGGAGACAAACTGTGGGTAGCTCTCCATCAGTGTGTCGACGATGCGCAGCTTGTTGGCGCGCAGGGAGCTGCCGGTCTCGGTGATGTCGACAATCGCGTCGACCAATTCAGGCACCTTCACCTCCGTGGCCCCCCAGCTGAACTCAACCTCGGCCTCGACGCCGTGCTTGGCGAGGTAGCCGCGGGTCATGTCAACGGCTTCGGTGGCGATGCGCTTGCCCTGCAGGTCTTTGACGCTGCGGATGGGCGAGTCCTCCGGCACCACCAGAACCCAGCGCGTCGGCTTGGAGGTGGCCCGGCTGTAGCGCAGGTCAGTCAGCACCTCGACCGTGGCGTTGTTTTCGACAATCCAGTCGCGACCCGTGATGCCGCAGTCGAGGAAACCATGATCGACATAACGGCCGATTTCCTGGGCGCGCAGCAGGCGCAGCTCTAGCTCATCATCGTCCACCGTCGGCCGGTAGGACCGCGAGGAAACGACGATGTTGAACCCCGCGCGCTTGAACAATTCAAGCGTGGGCTCCTGCAGGCTGCCTTTCGGCAGGCCAATTCGGAGGGTGTGTTTGGATTCGGACATCAGGTCGGGCAAAAGGGCGCGCAAGGTAGCGGACTTTGGCCGGGTGCAAAGGAATATTTGCCCGCGAAGGAGGGAAAATGTCTCCACAGGCCCGATCACGTCACCTGCCAGCGAAGCTAGCAAAAAAGAAACCCGGTCCGGAGCACCGGACCGGGTTCCCTGAAAGACGATCAGACCTTCCAACCCGGCCGGTAGGCGGGACGGCTGACGAACTGATTGGCGGACTCGGCATTCGGAACCTTCATGCCGGCCTTGTCCCACTGCACCGTCTGCTGGGCGCGCACGGCCAGGTTGCCAAGCAGGACGAACTCGGTCAGCGGACAGCTGTAGTCGAAGTTCGAGCTCGGGCTGCCGCCATTGACGATGTGCCAGGCCCACTCACCCTGGGGGTTGTTGGGCATGACGCTGCGCGTCTCGGTCTTCTGGATTTTGCCGGCCTTGGTGTCGAGACGCACCTGGGTGTAGCGCTCCTCATTGTAAATGACCGGGCTGGAGCAGTAGGCCTCGCCCTCGAAGACAGTGGCCTCGGTGCCGATGAACATCATGCCGCTGCTGGCCTTCTCAAAGGCCTTCTTGGCCAGATCACTGGTCATGTGCGGGGAAATTTCAGGCTTGTTCGGCACGCCATCCTTGGAGCCATCGTTCCAGGTGACCTTGAGCGCGGGATGCTTGCCAGCGGGCATGTGGTAGACCAGGTCGGACCAGACCGGCGCGCAGGTTTCAGAAATCGGGCTGCTGACCGCCTCGATCTTTTCGGGAATGAGCTGGCCGAGCACACTGAAGGTGGCGTCCATGATGTGGCAGCCCATGTCGCCCAGGGCACCCGAACCAAACTGCCACCAGCCGCGCCAGTTGAACGGGTGCAGGCTGTTGCCGCGCTTGCCGCTGACCCCTTCCGGAATGACAAATTCAAAGTAGGGTTCATAGGCCTCGGAGGCCAGCCAGAGATCCCAGTCCAGGTTGGGCGGGCAGTCGGCCGCCTTTTTGGCGAGCGGGCCCTGCGGCCAGATCGGACGGTTGGTCCACAGTCGAATCTCCTTGAGGGTGCCGATGGCACCCTGCTCGATCCACTCCTTGGCCAGGCGCTGCCCCTCCATCGTGCGGCCCTGGTTGCCCATCTGGGTCACCACACCCGCCTCCTTGGCGGCGCGATGCAGGTCGCGCACCTCGTTGATGTAATTGCACAGCGGTTTCTGCACACAGACGTGCTTCTTGTGCTTGATGGCATGCATCGCCGCCACGTAGTGGGTGTGATCGGGCGTCGAGATGATGACACCATCGATCTCGTTCGACATTTCGTCGAACATCTTGCGGTAGTCCTGGTACAGCTTCGGCGCCTTCGGCGCGTTCTTGCCGGACTTCAGGTGGTGGTCCTCGTTCTTCTTGCCAGCCTCATCGAGGCGCTTGAGGTCGACGTCAACCAGGGCAACGATGTTGTGATCCAGCGTCACCGCCTGGGTGTCGGACTGCCCCTTGCCGTTGGCACCGATGACAGCGAGGTTGAGACGCTTGCCGGCGCCGTCCTGGCCGCGCAGGAGCAGGTTCGGACCCGCAAAGGCGGAGGCAGCGAGACCGGCCGTGCGGCCCAGGAAATGACGGCGGGAGAGGATGTTCAGACCCATGTGAGTGATGATTGAATGTGGATGGTTGGACCGGGACAAACGCGCACGGCTGCCCGGAAATTGCAGTTGAAAACTAACCTCAATGCCAGACCGCGTCCACCAAATGCCGCGGCTCACGATGGTTTACAAAAGCGGTCGCTCGGCTTAAACTGCCGGTCCGCATGAAAAATCCCCGTTTGAATTTCCTCGTTCTGACCGGCCTCTGGCTGCTGTCGGCGGGCCTGACGTCCCGGGCCGCCGGCGATCCTGGCGACGAGTACCTGCGCGGTTACATGATGCTCAAGGATGCGGAGAAGCTTGAGGCGGCCAACAACCCGTCCGGGGCGCTTTCGCTCTACCAACAGATGGCCCAGATTTTTGACAGTGTGGCCCAAAATCACCCCGAGTGGCAGCCGCAGATGCTCGCCGCCCGCCGCAATCTCGTTCAAAAGGCCCTCACCCGGGTCCAGGCCACCCTCAGTCAGCCAGCACCGCAACCCGCCGCCGTCACGGCCGCGCCGGCTGTCGCACCCACTCCGATGCTGCCCGCGTTTTCGCCCGTCTCAGGCGCCGGTGGCCTGCCCAGTCTGAGCGATGCCCTCTCCCAGTGGGAGCAGGCCTACCGCCAGCGCGTGCAGGAACTGGAAACGCAGAACAGCCAGATGCAGTCGGATCTCGGCAAGTGGCAGCAGTGGTATCAATGGGCTTCTGGAGAAATCACCGGCGCGCGCGGCCGCCTGCAGGAGATTGAGGGCAAGTCGGCCAGCCTCGAAAAAGCCATCCAGGCAATGCAGCAGGAGGTCGCCGCCGGTCGTGCCGCCGCCTCGGAGCTCGACGCGCTCACGAAGGAAAAGCTCGCCCTGCAAACCGAGTACCAAAAGGCCAGCCAGCGCCTGAGCGGGGCCGAGCAGACCAGCAAGGAGGCCTCGCAAAAGCTGGCCGACGCCTCCCTGCGCATCTCCGAACTGGAGGCCGACCGCAACAAGCTGCTCGCCGAACGCGACGCCGCCGTCAAGGAGAGTGACACCCTGAAGACCCAGAATGCCGGCATGAGCGCCGAGATCGAGGTGCTCAAGAAGCGCGCCCCAGCCAGCCAGGAGGTGACACGCCTGGTTCAGGAAAACGAGCGCCTGCGCAAGGAACTCACCACGGTGCAGGAGCAGCTTGGCAGCCTGAAGGGCGACGTCAGCCGCAAGGACGAGGAAATCGCCGACCTGCGCGGCCAGATCACCAGCCTGC
Organism: Prosthecobacter sp.; assembly: GCA_036846165.1. GTDB lineage: Bacteria > Verrucomicrobiota > Verrucomicrobiia > Verrucomicrobiales > Verrucomicrobiaceae > Prosthecobacter. The sequence goes on along the minus strand of DAIUCN010000048.1, from coordinate 15,689 downwards.
AGGGCGAGATCGCCAGTCTGCGCCAGCAGAGCGGCGCCTACCAAAATCAGGTGGCCGACCTCACCTTCAAGCTCAAGCGCATCCAGGAGGAAAACCCCGAGGCCTTCCCGCCGGAATTGACGCGTGAAAACGACCTGCTGCGCGAGATCATCATGCGCCAACTGCGCAGCCAGTATCGACAGCAGCAGGCCAAGGATCTCGTGCTCCAGGAACTCAAGAAGATGGAGGGTGTCTCGCGCGAGATGCTGGAGCAGGTCGACGAACTCAATCGCAACCGCCTGACCCTGACACCGGACGAGGAAAAACTCTTCACCGATCCCGCCGTGCGCGAAATGCTCGGCCAGGAGGGCGGCATCCAAGGCACCCTGATCGCCCGCATCTCCAAAAAGGACGACCCCGAGCCGAGCGCGCTCGACAAGCTTCTCAACCAGGCCAACGAGGCGTTTGCCGCGCAAAAATTCGCCGAGGCAGCCGGTCTTTTCGAGGAGGCCCTGCGCGCCGAACCGCAGAACAGCGCCGCCCTCATCGGCCTCGGCTACGCCCGCCAGCGTGAGAACAAGCTCGACGAAGCGGTCGCCGCCTTGAAGAAGTGCCTGGCCGTCGATCCGGACAATGAACTCGCCGCCTTCCACCTCGGCGTCACCCACTTCAAGCAGCAGAACTGGCAGGACGCCATGGCCAGCTTTGAAAAGGGCCTGGTCAAGAACGCCCGCAACGCCCGCGCCCGCCACTACCTTGGCATCATCTCCACCAAGCTCAACCTGCCCGACCGCGCCGAACGCGAGTTCAAGACCGCGCTCGCCATCGATCCGGCCTATGGCGAGGCCCACTTCAACCTCGCCGTGCTGTACGCGACCTGGGATCCGCCGCGCTGGGATCAGGCCCGCAGCGAGTACCAGGAAGCGCTCAAGAAAGGTGTGCAGCCCGACGAGGCCCTGGAGACCCTGCTCAAGAACACCAAGTCCGTGTCCGCGCGCTGACCCCCGTGGCCGCCGAACTCGCCCGCGACCTCGAACGCTGGTTCCAACGCCACGGCCGCGACCTGCCCTGGCGCCACACCACCGATCCCTACGCGATCCTCGTCTCCGAGGTCATGCTCCAGCAGACCCAGATCGCCACGGTGCTCGACCGCGGCTACTACGAACGCTGGCTGGAGCGCTTCCCGGATTTCACCCGCCTCGCCGCCGCCCCCGAAGCGGAGGTGCTGCAGGCCTGGGAGGGACTCGGCTACTACCGTCGCGCCCGCAACCTGCAGGCCCTCGCCCGCGCCGTGCTCGACCGCCACGACGGCGTTTTCCCGCGCGCTCCCGAGGCCATTCGCGCCCTGCCTGGCATCGGCCCCTACACCGCCGGTGCCGTCGCCAGCTTCGCCTTCAACCTGCCCGCACCGCTCGTCGATGGCAACGTCGCGCGCGTGCTCGCCCGCCTCGACGACGATCACCAGCCGATCGATTCAACCGCCGGCCAGCAGCGCCTGTGGCAACGCGCGGAGGAACTCGTGCGTGCCGCCGAATCGCCGCGAATCCTCAACTCCGCCTTGATGGAGTTGGGCCAGAGCCTCTGCCGCCCCGGCCGCCCCCTCTGCCTGCAGTGCCCGGTGAAACGTCACTGCCGCGCCGAAGCTCCCGCTCAACTGCCGGTGAAAAAGCCGCGGCCGCAGATCTCCGCCGTCACCGAACGCGTCTTCTTCCTGGCGCAGGGCGAGACCATCCTGCTCGAACAGGAACGCGGCGCCCGTCGCACCGGCCTGTGGAAGCTGCCGGCCCTGCCCCCGGACCAGCAGGAGGCACTGCCGCCCGTGCTGCTCAAATCGACCTACGGCATCACCCGCTACAAGGTCAGCCTCTGGGTCCATGCCGCCCCGCCCGAGCCGGTCCTGAGCGATCATCAACGCTTCGTGCCGCGCCGTGAGCTCGCCACAACACCCATGCCCAGCCCCTACCGTCGCGCCCTCGACACACTCCTTGCCGACGCCACCTTCCGGCTCCATTGACTGCCATGGCCCGCGTCCAGAAAGTCCCCACCGCCTCGTTCAGTCCCTACTACGGCTGCGCCATCATGCTCATGGCCGTGCTCACCTTTGGCGGCATCCTCGCCTGGAGCTGGTACGCCCTCGTCACCCAGGACAAGGTCATCGCCGGGCTGACGGTCGACGATCCCGAGACCCTGCCGCGCACCCAGCTCGCCGAACCGGCCCGCCAGGCACTGGAACAACGCCTCAACACCTTCGCCGAAGCCGCCCGCGCCGGCCAGATTGCCGAGCTCACGCTCAGCCTGGAGGAACTCAACGCCCTGCTCGTGCTCGCGCCCGACACCGGCTATGGCAGCTACGCCGGCCTCCTCCACTTCGAGAAAACCGATCCCGCCAACAGTCGTCTCATCGCCCGCATCTCCCTGCCCATGAACCGCATCAAGTTCTGGGAGGGCCGCAAGCGCTACCTCAACGGCCAGGCCGGTTTCCTCGTCCACGTCCACCCGGAGGGTGTCGACGCCAAGATCATCGATGTCACCGTGCCCGGCAAAGAGGTGCCCGATGGCTTCATTGTTGGTCTGGAGATCTGGACCTGGGTCGCCCCCTACCGCAAACTCGAACCGCTCGGCTCCGTGCTCAAGGCGATCCGCCAGGCCCGCGTCACCAACAGCGGCCTGCTGCTCTCGACCGCCGCCCCCACCCCGGCACCCACCGCGCCCTGACCGCAGCCGGTTGCCGCCCTTGCCCGCGAGCCTCCGACGCCCTACACTCCCCACATGCGCCGCGCCATTTATCCAGGCAGTTTCGACCCGATCACCAACGGGCATCTCGACGTGCTCCAGCGCGCCGCCGGCCTGTTCGACGAACTCATCGTCGCGGTCGCCCAGGACAACGCCAAGCAGAGCCTGTTCAGCCTTGAGGAACGGGTCGCCCTGCTCACCGACGCCACCGACCACATCCCCAACCTGCGGGTCCTGCCCTTCCATGGCCTGCTCGTCGATTTCGCCCGCCAGCAGGGCGCCATCGCCCTGGTGCGCGGCCTGCGCGCGGTCAGCGACTTCGAGTTCGAATTCCAGCTCGCCCTGATGAACCGCAAGCTTGAGCCCAACCTCGAAACCCTCTTCCTCATGCCGCGCGAGGAGCTGACCTACATCAGCAGCCGGCTCGTCAAGGAAATCGCCCGCCTCGGCGGCAACGTGAACCAATTCGTGCCGCCACACGTCGTCGCCGCCCTGAAAACCAAACTCGCCCAGCCATGAACCCCTTTCTCATCGATCTTCACCAGCTGTCCGCCGAGGGCAAAACCCTGCGCGGCCAGCAGCCGGCCGAGTTTTTCCAGCTCAACACCGAGGACACGGTCGCCGGCCCGCTCGACTACGAACTACAGGTCGTCCGCGAGGGCGACAGCCTGCACGCGGAAGGCCGGCTGGAGACCACCTTCGACCTGCAGTGCGGCCGCTGCCTGGCGCGCTTCCCCTACCGGGTTGGACTGGATCCCTACCGGGCCGAACTGCCCTTGGAAAACGAAGCAACGATCGACTTGACAGAAACCCTGCGTGAGGACATTCTGTTAGCCCTTCCGAACTTTCCGCGCTGTGAAGATGGCAACGTTGAACCGCGCGACTGTCCTGCCGAAGGCCGCTTTGACTCGACTCCGCCTGCGGACGAGACAGGGCTGCCGGGCGCGGAGCGCGGAATTTGGAATGCCCTCGATCAATTGAAATAACCTCCCCTTCCCGCCATGGCCAACCCGAAACGCAGACAATCCAAGAGCCGCCAACGCCTTCGTCAGGGCGCCAACCGCTGGCGCGCCCCCGTTCTGAAGACCTGCCCGGAATGCGGCACCACCGTGCCCGGCCACGTCGCCTGCCCCTCCTGCGGCTACTACCGCGGCCGCCAGGTGCTGAACATCACCGCCGGCGAATAAGCCGTCGTTTTTCCCCAACCCCGTCCGGTTCGCCGGGCGGGGTTTTTCTGTTGCCGGCAACCTGCCGGAAACCCTGACAAAGCAGCGCTGGTCCGACGTTGAGAAAAGCTGCCATGCGCCTTCTCATCACCGCCGCCCTGCTCGCCGCCACCGCCGAGGCGCGACCGCCCAACCTCATCCTCATCATGGCCGACGACTTCGGCTACGAGTGCGTGGGGGCCAACGGCGGTGAATCCTACGCGACCCCGCACCTCGACCGCCTCGCTGCCGGCGGCCTGCGCTTTGAGCACTGCCACGTTCAGCCGCTCTGCACGCCCACCCGCGTCCAGTTGATGACCGGACGCTCCAACGTCCGCAACTACCTCAACTTTGGCACCCTGCCGCGCTCCGAAACCACCTTCGGCCAGCTGCTGCAGCAGGCCGGCTACGCCACCGGCATCTGCGGCAAGTGGCAGCTTGGCGCGGAAAGGGACGCGCCGCAGCACTTTGGCTTCGCCGAGGCCTGCCTCTGGCAGCACACCCGCCGGCCACCGCGCTACGCCAACCCCGGCCTTGAGTACAACGGCGTCGAGAAAGACTTCGCCAGCGGCGAGTACGGCCCGCAGCTGGTGAACGACTGGGCGCTCGATTTCATCACCCGCCACCAGGAGCAGCCCTTCTTCCTGTACTACCCGATGATCCTCACCCACGACCCCTTCCAGCCCACGCCGGACAGCCCCGACTGGGATCCGCAGGCGGTCGGCGAAAACGTCAACCGCCACGTCAAAAACTTCGCCGCCATGACCGCCTTCATGGACAAAATGATCGGCCGGCTCGACGCCAGGCTCGCTGAACTCGGCATCCGCGACGACACCCTGCTGCTCTTCCTCGGCGACAACGGCACGCACAGCAGCGTCACCAGCCGCTTCCGCGGCACCGACTACCGCGGTGGCAAGGGCACCACCACCCGGCGCGGCACCCACGTGCCACTCATCGCCAGCTGGCCCGGCGTCATCCGCCAGGGCCGCGTCTGCCGCGACCTCGTCAGCAGCACCGACTTCCTGCCCACCCTCTGCGCCGCCGCCGGCTTGCCAGTGCCGGAGAACCTCGACGGCATCAGCTTCCTGCCGCAACTGCGCGGCGAGGCGGGCAGACCGCGCGACTGGCTCTACACCTGGTATTCGCCGCGCCAGCGCCTGGATCTCAGCGTGCGCGAATGCGCCTTCGACCACGACTTCAAGCTCTACCGCGACGGCCGTTTCTTCGACCTGCGCTCCGACCCCTTCGAGGAACAAGCCCCGCTCGCCGCGCCCCTCACCGCCGAGCAAGCCGCCGCCCAAGCGAAACTGCAGGCCGCCCTCGACCGCTTCGCCGACGCCCGTCCCGCCGCCCTCGACCGCCAGTTCGAAGCGGAGATGCAAGGCAGGGCCCCGGCGGGCAAGAAGAAGAAACAGAAGTGATCCGGCCATCACTGAGCCATGCCCTCTCCGCATCGCCCCTGCGCCTTCCTCCTGATCGCCGGATGGCTGGTCGCAGGACTGCTAACTGCGTGCAAGAAGCCGGATCCGCCACGCCCCCTGCCCGCTCAAGCCTTTGTCTGGCAGCGTGTCTGGCGACCCGCCGTGGCTGAGGCCGTGCGTGGAGCATCGACCTTTGAGGCGCTGCACGTGCTCGCCGCCGAGCTCAGCATCAAGGACGGCCAGGCCAGGATCGTCACCGTCGAGCCGGACTGGCCGTCGCTGCAGCAGCCGAGCCGAGCCATCGGCGCCGTGCTGCGCCTGCACGGTTCGATTGCAACCCGCCTGTCGCCGCAAGCGGCAGCACAGGCGATTGGGGATCTCGCCGCCGCCACCGTCCGCCGCTTCGCCGCCGCCAGAGTGCCGCTGGCCGAACTGCAGCTCGACTACGATTGCCCGCAATCGCGGTTGGCGGATTACACGCGGTTGTTGCGTGAGTTGAAAAAAGTACTCCCTCAAATCCCCCTGCGCATCACCGCCCTGCCCGCCTGGCTCAGTGAAGCTTCCTTGCCAGCGCTGCTGGCGGAATCACCGGACTATGTCCTGCAGTTGCATTCCCTGCACCTGCCCGAAGCAGGAATACCTGCGACGCTTTTTGATCCCGCCGAGGCCCGGCGCGCCGTCACCCAGGCCACTCGCCTTGGCCTTCCCTTTCGCATCGCCCTGCCCACCTACTCCTGCCTGGTGGAGTTCGACGACGACGGCCGTGTTTGTGAGGTTCACGGCGAAGATGTCCCATCCGGCCTGGCCCTGAGTGGACGCCGCCACCTCGTGCTGGATTCGGACGCCTTCGCGCTCGCGGAGTGGCTGAACGATCTGCGCCAACAGCCGCCGCCCACCCTCTCAGCGGTGATCTGGTACCGCCTGCCCGTCGCCACCGACCGGCTCAACTGGCCTTCGGAAACCTTGACCCGACTCGTCGCCGGCACCCCTTTGCAGCGCCATTGGCAGGCCACCCTGGAACGCCGCGAGGATGGCGCGTTTGAAGTCCTGCTACATCAGGAGGGCGACGCTCCGGATGAGTTGCCTCGCGAGATCGCACTCGAATGGCAGATGCGCGGCCCCGCCGCTGCCGACGGCCTGCGCGGCTACCAAGTCCTGGAAAAGCACGCCAGCCATCTGGTCCTGCAACTGCAGCAACCGGGACGCCACGGACGGGTGCGGCCCGGCACAAAGCTGACCGCCGGCTGGGTGCGCTTCGAACACCCTCCCGGGGATCTTGCCGTCAAGATCCGACGCTGAACTTGTCGTCAGCAGCGAATACCCGTAGAATTCCACCACGATGCAAATGCGATTGGGTCGTCCCCTGGCTGCCGTTGCCGGCCTGCTCATGCTGTCCGCCGTGCTGGCCTGCGGCCCGTTCTTTCCGGAGAATGCCCTCGACCAGCCCCGCGGCATCCTGCAGCCACCGCTGTTTCATTTTGCCAGCGAGCTCAACCGCTTGGACATTTCTTCCCTGCCCAGGCACAAGCCCGGCAGCCCCGCCCTCACGCTCGAGCTTGAGATGGCCGAGATGGAAGAGATCGTCCAGGGGCGAACCGCCGACACTGCCCGCCCTGCCTGGTTGGAACGCTACCGGTCCCTGCGCCGCTCCATGCTGCAGACGGGCGATCAGTCGCGACACAAAATGCTGGCGAGCGACGCCGAAGCTGCGGCTCCCTGGCAAGCCGTGCGGCAAGGTTTGACCGAATTCACCGCCGCGCTGCCTGCCGACGTGCGCCTCTACCTGGAAGGGGCCGCAGCCTGGCTCGACGCCCGGGAAAGCGGCGCGTCCGAGCAGGCCGCCCGCAAGCTCTGGCAGCAGGTGCTGGACCTGCCACCGGACCAGCGTCACTGGCGCAGCACCTGGGCCGCCTGGATGCTCTTCCGCACCGCCCCCAAAGAAGAGCAGGGACGCTGGCTGGCGGAAACCCGTCGCCTCAGCCGCGAGGGCTTCCGGGACTGCCTGCACCTCGGACTCGAAGCCACCTACATTCTGGGCCGCCCCTCCAGTGATTATGCCGAGCGTGCCCAGGTTTCCGCCGTCGAGTGGAAACACGCCTCCCTGCGGCGCTTTCAACTGGGACTGAATCGCGCCGAGGAGAACTTGCGGGCCGATCGCTGGCAACTCACCCGTTGGAGTGAGGAACATGCCCGTCAAATCATCGCCGACGATCTGCTGCGACGCGCCCAACTGCTCCACCTCGTCGAAGTGGCGGAGAACAGCCTCGGCTGGGAGGCCGGCTATCAGAGGTCCAACAATCACAACAGCGACCTCCAACACTGGTTGGATAGCTTCGAAAAGGCAGACGTCAGGGAACAACAGGAAGCCGTCTGGCTGGCCTGGATCTGCTACAATGCCGCCCAGTTCGACAACGCCCGTCGTTGGTTGAAGCTGGCTCCTTCGGACGACATCAATGCCCTGGCTCTGCGCGGCAAGCTGGCCGTTCTGCAAGGACGGCGCCCGGAGGCGGAGCGTCATCTGACCCGCATGGCCAGGCTACTGCCCGAATCCAAGGACACCACCCGCGCCGATTTGGAGTCCGCCGAACAGAGTCATCCGGAGCCCCCCACCCTGGAGCAATACACGCTCGCCCGCCGCCACAAACTGCTCGCCGACTGCGCCGTCGTGCAGCTGGCGCGCGACGATTTTGCCGGAGCACTCGGCACCCTGCTGCGCACCGATTACTGGCGGGATGCCGCCTATGTGGCGGAATACCTGCTGTCCTCCGAGGAACTGCTCGCCCTGGCACGCGCCGGCCGGCTGCCGCGGCTGACTCGGATGCAAGTCCCGGACAAAGACCCGCCCGCCGCCTTGCGCCTGTCTCATCTCGAGGAGAAATACGGCCACTGGACGCGTCCCGAAGGTCTCGATCCTTTCACCTACCTCGTGGCGCGAAGGCTCGCTCGTGAAGGCTACTTCAAAGACGCGCTGCGCCTGCTGCCGGACGACCTCGGCCGGGCCCTGCAACGTCATGCGGACGCCCTGCGCCGCGGCCGCAACACCAGCTTGGGGGCTGCAGCACGCAGCGAAGCCCTCTGGACGGCGGCACAGATCGAACGCCAACTCGGCATGGAACTGTTCGGTTTCGAAACCGCCCCGGATCACGCCTGGTGCGGCGGCTCCTTCGACCTCGGCAACCTGGGCCAGCTGCGCACAGGCCGTTTCTGGCATCCTTCCTGGCTTGAACCGACAGACCCGGAAAGCTTTCGACCTGTGCTGCCCATCACCGCGGCCGAAGCTTGGCGCATCCGCCATTACGGCCCCAAGGTTCAACAGCGATTTCACTACCGCTACACCGCCGCCGAACATGCCTGGCAGGCTGCCTCCCTGCTGCCCGACAACACGCCGCAAACCGCGCACATCCTCGCCATCGCCGGCAGCTGGCTCAAGCATCGAGATCCCGCCAGCGCAGACCGCTTCTACAAGGCACTCGTCCTGCGCAACCCCGACGTGCCCCTCGCGCACGAAGCGGATCGCCGACGCTGGTTCCCACCGCTGACCTGGGAGTTCGATCCGAACTTGCATTGATCGCCTACGGTTCGCAGCGTCCGCCCTCGGATTTCAACTTGCTCTCGAAGGCCTTTTTTGATTTTACGGGAGTATGCCCGAATTCCCTGATGAAAACACCCTTGGCAGACTCAAGAAGTTGCGGATGGACGGGCGTTATCTGGAGGCTTGGACTCTCGTCAAGGACCTCGCCCCACCGGAGGAATGGCCCACCCAGGACGGTCGCCTGCAGGGCGCCCGCTTGCTCGACAGAATCGGTGCCTCAGCGCGCTCGGAACGCATGGTGCTGCGCGAGTGGCGGCGCCGGCAGAACCCCGAACACGTGCTCGGCGACCTTTTCTGGGAGGTGCTGAGCCAGCGTGGTGCCTTTCTCACCTGGCAGTGGCTGCGCCGGCATGCACCGTCCCCGGCGACCGCCGCCGAAGACCGCTCCGATTACGAGGGCTGTCTGGCCGTCGTGCTAATGCGCTTGCGCGACTTTGAGGCCGCGGAAACAGCCTTGAGCCGCGGCCGCGCCCTTGAACCGGACTGCCGGTGGTTCGACCTGCTGCATGCCGACCTGCTGCAGGAAAAGGACCTCCGCATTGAAGCCTTGGAGATGGCGACCCGGGTTGCCCAAGCCGACCCCGGGTATGTCTCGGCAATCCAAACCCAGGCGGAGTTGCTGGTGGAACTGGACCGTGAAGAAGAGGCACTGCAAGTACTCAAGGAAAGCTGTGCCCGCCTGCAATGCGCCTCGCTCATCACACAGCGAGTCGCCCTGCTCATCGAACGCAACGAATTGGCGGAAGCCGAAGCGATGCTGCCGGATTATGAGCGCTTCCTGCCGCTCATGGATGACAGCCATGCCGACTGGCTGCACAGCCGGCGCTGTGACATCGCCAGCGCCCGCGGTGACATTGCAGAAGCACTGCGTGAGGCCCGACAGGTCAAGAAAAGCGGCTTCTATCGCCTGGTGGCAGAAAAACTCTCCGCCGAAGGCGCCTCGGAGAACCTGCGCAGGGTGACCCTGAATGTCCCCTTCGTGCGCCAGCATCACAAGACTTGCGCTCCCGCATCAGTCACCAGCATTGCTCGCTACTGGAAACGTGAGGTCGATCACCTTGAACTGGCCGACGAAATCTGCTACGACGGCACTCCGGATTACCGCGAGCGTCAGTGGGCTGAAACCCATGGCTGGGCGGCAAGAGAATTCACCGTCAGTGTCGAAGCCGCTCAGACCCTCATCGACGCCGGCATGCCCTTCATCATGGACACGGTGCATCCCGGTGGCGCGCATGCCCAGGTGGTCTCGGGTTACGACGCCTACCGCACGGTCCTGTTCATTCGGGATCCGGGCCACCCGCACACCTGCGAGTTCATGGCGGCTGAATCGCTCGCCGAACAGGCACCCTACGGTCCCCGCGGTTTTATCCTGGTGCCGGAAGGTGAGGCCGCCAGTCGGCTCGCCGGCATTCACCTGCCCGATGCGATCCTTCACGACCATTTTCACCGCCTTCGCCTCGCTCTAGCCGGGCACGACCGTAACGCTGCCGAGGTCGAGATGGACGCCCTGCGTTCAGAGCACGCCGATCACCGACTGCGCTGGCAGGCCGAACTCGCCCTGGCTCGCTACGACAACGACCAGACAGCCCTGCTGGCCGCGCTGGAGGAACTGCTGCGCCGCTACCCCAAGGTGGAAAACTGGCAGACCGAGCGCCTGAACACCCTGCGTGACCTGCAGGGCCGCGAGGCCTTCCAACAGGCCCTGCGCGAACTCTGCCACGATGGGGGCGGCCACGCCATCCACTGGCGCATGCTCGCCCGCGAACTGCACTGGGATGCCCCGCAGGTGCCCGAGGCCCGCCGCTGGCTGCGACGCGTCCATCGGGCACGCCTGGATTCGGTCGCCATCCTCACCGAAGCCAACCTACTCTGGGAAGCCCGCCAGTTTGACGAAGCTGCCGAACTCTACCGCCTGGCCGCCTGCCTCGACGAGGACAACGAGGGCCTGTGGACCTCCTGGTTCCGTGCCGCCCGCTGGACGCGCCAGCCCGAAGCCGCCCTGACCATGCTGCGGAACCGCTTCGAAGCCAAGGGGGACCTCTCACCGGGTCCGGCCGAAACCTTGTACCAGTCACTCGAGCAACTAAACCTGTCCCATGAAGCACTGGCCGTGCTGGAGGAATCGTTGTCACGCCTGCCCGAGGATGCCGATCATGCCCTCTTCGTGGCCGGTGAATGCCTGCTCTGGAATCGCACGCAGCGGGCGCGTGAAATCCTCGATGGCATCCGCAAGAACGCGCGCGCCGCCGCCTGGCACCGCGTGCAGGCGCGCCTCGCCCGCCAGGAGGGCGACGGCGCCGCGCAGCTTCACCACTGGCGCGCGGTGGTCGCGGACCAGCCGCACGACGCGGACGCCCGGCGCAGTGTCGCCTGGCTCCTCGAAATCCAGCAGGGGGCCGACGCCGCCCTGGCCTGGCTGCGTGAATCCTGTGCTGCCCGGCCCTTTGACTGGAACCTGCATGTCGCCCTGCTCGACTGGTCGCGCGACCAGGGGCACGAAGTCTGGGAACAGGCCGTGCGCGAATTGATCCGCATCGACCCGATGGATGCCTGGGCGCAGCGCGAACTGGCCAGCGTGCTGCGCGCCCAGAAGCGCCACACCGAGGCCCATGCCGCGCTTGATCGCGCGGACACCCTGCAGGCTGACAACCCCGCCCAGCACAACATCCGTGCCTCCGTGTTCGAAACTGAGGGCCGGCTGGAGGAAGCCCGCGAGGAATGTCGGCAGGCCCTGCGTCTCGAAGTCGACACCAACTACGCCATGCGCATGCTCCTGCGGCTCTGCCGTGGACGCGAACAGCGCCTGGAACAAATCCGTTTCATCCAGGAACAGATCCGCCTGCAAACCACCAGCGGCGACGCCGTAGTGACCTTTGTCGAGCAGGCACGGCCCTACCTTGAGGACGACGAACTCGAAACCTTTCTGCTCGAGGCTCACACCGCAAGAACGGACCTCTGGCACACTGGCGTGCAACTCGCTGAACATCGTCGCAACTGCGGCCGCACGGACGAGGCGCTCGAACTCCTGCGCGCGATCACCGAGCGCTTCCCGCTGATGCCGCGCGGCTGGATGGAACTGGCGTTTTGCCTGGAGGCCTCAGGCGATCGCGCGGCCGCCATTGAGGCCGGGGAACGCGCCCGCGAACTCAACCCAGGCTGGGCCTGGGGCATGCGCGCCCTGTCGGAGATGAAGCGCAAATCCGGAGACTGCGCCGGGGCCCGTTCCGTCTTGGAGGAAACCTTGCGCCACAACCCCCGCGACGCCGTCACCCACGGCTGGCTCGCCGAAGTCCTCTGGCAGCAGGGGCACAAAGGCGACGCGCTCGACAAACTGGCCGCCGCAGTCGACATGGATCCCGGCTACCACTGGGCTTGGAACAAACTGGGCGAGTGGGGCGAAGCTGCCGGACGCCCTGACGCGGCGCGCGCCGCCTCTGAAAAACTGCTGCGCGAACGGCCTGCCGAGTCCCGCACCTGGCTGATCCGGGCCGAGCAACTCACCCGGGCCGGCGAGTTCGAGGAGCGACTTGCTGTGCTCGACAAGGCCATGGAACTGGCCCCCGACCAACCGCGTGCCGCCGACATCAAGGCGCGTGTGCTGACCCTGGCTGGCCGCTACGATGCCGCGCTGAAGACCTGCAGAGACCATCCGTCGGCAGACATCACCCTGCGTCTGCGCGAAGCCTGGATCCTCTGGCAGCGCGGCAGCGGCGATGAGGCCATCCGCGTCATGGACGCCGCGCTGGAAGAGGATCCCGGGCACGTCTGGGGCTGGCAACTGCTCACCGACTGGCATCAGGAGCGCCAGGCCTACGACCGCGCCGAACTGGCCTGCCGTCAGCAGGTGCGACTCCTACCCCAGGACGAGATTCCGCTCGGCTATCTGGGCAGCCTGCTTCAAGCCCAGGGCAAGCACAAGGAGGCCTGCGAAACCTACGAGCGGGCGCTGAAAGTTTCCCCCTTCTATCTCTTCGCCATGCGACGGCTGCTCGAAATGCACCTTGAGGGCAAGGACTGGCCCCGTGCCCAGGCCCTGCTCGACCGCCTCGCACCGTACCATCCCGCCCTCCTGCTGGATTCCTGGCGCGTGGTGCTGGCCATCCGACGCCACCAGCCGGACGAGGCTTTCAACGTGATCGAGCGCATGCTCCAGAATCCCCACGATGACAGCAACTGCTTCCAGAGAGTCCTTGAGGCCCTCGGCAGCTCAAATGCCCAGCTTGTCCGGCGTGTCATGGGCACATCAGCCCGTTTGCTGGAGGCCGGCACACCTCAACTGCAGGCTGGCGCCTTTCATGTCGAGCTCTGCAAAAAGATGGACCGCCTGCCGGCAAGGTCCGTGATGCAACAACTGCCACCCGACAGCGAAGCCGGTGAACGAGCCTGGGCAGCCTGGATCTACTGGATCGGCGAACGCTGGAGTGCACACGCCGGTGACTGGCAGAAACTCTGGGCCTGGAACGAACGCCGGGCCTGGCGGGCCGCTCTGGCGCGGCATCGAGCCATCTTCCATGCACGCCCCAACTTCTATGGTGCAGTCAGCTACACCCTGCACAAAACGGGCCAACGCAAAAAGCTCATCGAATGGTTTGCCGACTGGCGCGAACGCGGCCTGGACATGGAACCCTACATGCTCAACAACCTCGTGCTCGCCCATCAAGAGCGCGGCGATGCGAAGGCGGCCACCGAGGTCATTCAAGCCGGCCTGCAACACCCCACCCACAATGCCATCAAACTGCGTTTCCATGTCTGGGCAGCCCTTGAACATGCCATGGAGGAAAGAACAGACTCTGCCGAAGACTGCCTGGATGCGGTGAACCCGGATGCACTCGACGCCTACGGCAAAGACCTGAACAAGCTTCTCGACCTCACACTTGCCTACCAGCCAGGGCGAGAGCCCCCCAGTTTCGGCAAAGCCCAGCAGGAAACGCTCGCAGCGCTCCTGGCCAGCCATCGGGACAACCCTGTCATCCGCCAGTTTGTTCGCCGCTGCTGCCGTCTCGCCGGACGCAGGTTGAAATCGATTCAGCCTACCTTCTGGGGATTTGTCAGGGACAACGAGGGCCACCTCAAGACCGCAGGCTTTGCCTGCCTCGTTCTGACCATTGGGATCCTGAAGCGTTTCTAAACTCCGGGCATCCGTGGCAAGACCGCCTGCGCAACGGCGTTTCCGTGGCTCGACCATGAAGCGCCTGCTGTTCCCCTTCCTGCTCGCCCTTGCCATCCCCCTGACCGCCGCACCGCCGAACCTGGTCGTCATGCTGGTCGATGACATGGGGGTCATGGACACCTCCCTGCCCTTCCTGACCGACGCCGAAGGCCGGCCGCAGCGACACCCGCTCAACGAGTTCTACCGCACGCCGAACCTGGAGCGCCTCGCCACACGCGGCATCCGCTTCAACCAGTTCTGCGCAATGAGCGTCTGCTCGCCCACCCGCATCAGCCTGCTCACCGGCCAGAACGCCGCACGCCATCGCACCACCAACTGGATCAATCCCGACCAGGACAACGCGGGACCCCTTGGCCCCTCCGACTGGAACTGGCGCGGCCTGAAGCCGGACGATGTCACCCTGCCCGCCCTGCTGCGCGGCGCCGGTTACCGGACGATCCATGTCGGCAAGGGCCACTTCGCCCCGCGTGAGTTCGAGGGCAGCGACCCGGCCAAACTCGGCTTTGAGGTCAACGTCGCCGGCGGCTCCATCGGCGCTCCCGGCAGCTATTACGGCCACCAGAACTTCGATCGCCAGGCCAAGGCGAAGGCCAAGGCAAAACGTGGCAGCCATGCCGTGCCCGGTCTGGAGAAGTACCACGGCCAGGACATCTTTCTCACCGAGGCCCTGACCCTCGAGGCCAAGGCCCATGTCGGTGCGGCCGTGAAAGCTCAAAAACCCTTCTTCCTCTACTTCGCCCACTACGCCGTGCACGCCCCCTTCGACTCCGATCCGCGCTTCGCCGATCACTACAAGGACAGCGGCAAACCCGCCAACGCCCAGGCCTTTGCCACGCTGGTCGAAGGCATGGACAAATCACTCGGCGATCTGCTCGACCACCTCGACACCCTCGGTGTGGCCGACAACACGCTGGTGCTCTTCCTCGGCGACAACGGCAGCGACGCCCCACTCGGCCATGAACACGAGGTCGCCTGCGCCGCGCCGCTGCGTGGGAAAAAGGGCTCGCACTACGAGGGTGGCATGCGCGTGCCCTTCGTCGCCGCCTGGGCCAAACCCGATGCCGGCAACAGCCACCAGCAGCGCCTGCCCATCGCCGCCAACGCGGTTCAATCCCAACTCGCCTCCGTGCCCGACCTCTTTCCCACCTTGCTCGGCCTGGCCGGCGTGACACCGCCCGCCAGCCACAAGGTCGACGGTCGTCCGCTCGACCGCCTGCTGACGGGTCAGGCGGATTCCGAGCGACCCGAAACCTTCCTCATGCACTACCCGCATGCGCCGCATCGCAGCGACTACTGGACCAGCTACCGCGACGACGAGTGGAAGGTGATCTACCACTACTTCCCCGGCGAGGACTCGGGCAGCCGGCGCTACCAGCTTTTCCACCTGAAAAGCGATCCCTACGAGCAGAAGGACCTGTCCGATGAAAAGCCCGCGGAACTCACCCGCCTGATGCGCGGCCTGATCGCCGCCCTCGAAGCCCACCACGCCGTTTATCCGGTCGAGATGCCCGGTGGCCAGCCCGTGAAACCGCAGATGCCTGCCAGCCAACGCTAACCCCTCGACCCCCCCACCCATGCGCGAGCTGCTC
>DAIUCN010000047.1:0-32870 GCA_036846165.1 Prosthecobacter sp. | reverse complement strand
AGAAAGTGAAAGCCGGTGTCGCCCGCCCAGACCAAGCCGCCGCGCGCGCGCGGCACCACCGTGCCCACCCGCTGGCCGACATCCCACACCTGTTCCGCACCGGTGGCGGGATGGTAGGCAAGGATCTTGTGCGCCTCGATATCGACGTAAAGCAGACGGTCCTGGTGCCAAAGGGGGCCCTCGCCCCACACGGAGACGTGGTTGCCGACAGGTTGCGGAGAAAGACTCATGGGAGGCCGAAGAAGGCGGAGGTCGGCGCGGAATGCAAGTGCTCTGGCACGACCGCGCGATCCCCGCCATCGTTCTCAGCGCGCCAGCGCGCGGATTTCACCGGTCGTCAGGGGACGCTGCCAAAGGGCGAACTCATCCATCGCGCCGCTCAGGTGACGGATGGCCACCCCGCCCTGCCGGCGCTGGTCGTTCCAGTTGCCAAGCTCGGCGATGCCCAGCCGCAGCGGCGAGGCATCGCCCATGGGCAGCTTCACCAGCAATTCGCCATCGGCATAGTGCCTCACCTCACGGGCGGCGGGATCGAAGACCACGGCCAGATGGGTCCAGCGACCGAAGCGCTCGGGGCCGAACCACACGGGCGTGTCGTAATCGACATGGCGCTCGGCCGCTTGACCCGCGACGCCAAGGCGAACCCGGCCCTCGCGGGTGATCTGCCAATGCACCCGGCGGTCGCCCCAGCTCTCCGACATGAACAGCGAGTTGAAGGTGCGGTCGAGGCCGTGCACGCGCACCCAGGCCGACAGCGTCAAGGCGTCCAGCTCGCCCGGCACGGCCAGGCGCACGCGGTCGCTGACGTTGCGGAACTCGAGCGCCTGCTTGCCCGGCCAGCGCCCCTGAGTCCAGGTGGCACCGACGATGCTGCCATCGGCCACCTCGGAGCCTGCCGCAGCATTGCGCAGGCGACGGCTGCCGGCCGCGTCCTGGAAGTCAAAGCGGACGAGCAGGCCCGCATCCGAGTTGAGCGTCTCACCACGTGCGCGCCAGCGGGCGAATTCGGAGCGCTGGGAATCGGCATTGCGCGCATCAAGCTCGCCGAGCGCGGCGAAATCCGCGGGATTGGCAACCAGCTCATTCGTGCGCGCCCCGAAGGCCACCGCCTGCCCCTCCCTGAGTGCCCGCATTTCGGCGGCCTGCGGATGCACCTCGACCTCACCCTTGAAAACGTGCACCTCCGAGGAAGCGCCATCGACCTGCAGGGCGAACTCGGTGCCGAGATCGACCACCTCGCCCTGAGGCGTGCGGATCGTGAAACCGACCGCTTGCGGCGGCACCTCGGCACTCAGCTTGCCGCGCCGGAAGGCGGCTTCGCTGGAGGAGATCAGCTCGATCTCGGCCGGCCCCTCGATGCGAATGCGGGCGCCCGTGAAAAATTCGATCTGGGCGATGCCCGAGCGCAGCTTCAGCGGCCCCGGCACCAGCGGCGCGCCCGCCTCGATGCCGGGCCGGTCCCAGTCCATCTGCACGCCATGCGTCAGCACGGCCACGGCGGCCGTGGTCGGTTCCGCCCCGACGTCAGCAGTCGCATCGAGCTGCTCGATGAGCCAGGCGCCGGCGAGGGCGACACAGGCCGCCAGGGCGGCAGCCGTGACCAGTGCGCGGAAGCCATAACGGCGACGCGGCACGGCGGGTGCCACGTAGGCCGGCGGCACCGTCGCCCGCAGCAGGGCGTCCATTTCCAGGTGCAGAAACAGCTGGTTGGCCAACCCGGGCTCGGCCTGCAGACGCTCGTGCAACTGCCGCGCCGCGGTCTCGTCGAGCCCGCCCTCCAGGTAACGCTGGATGAGTTCGTCAGATTCCGGCATGCACCTCCCCTTCCCCTTCCAACGCGCGGCGGATGCAGTCGCGCAGTTTTTCCCGCACGCGCGACAGTGCCCGGCAGACCGTGCCGGCCGTCATCCGCACCTGTTCGGCGATCTCCGGCGTGCGGATCTCGCGGTAATAATGCAGTTCGATCAGCTCGCGGCTCTTCTCCGGCAGCTTCGCCAGGCAGCCGCGCAGGGCGCGCACCTCCTCCTGCCAGCGCGGCGGCGCGTCACGCTCCTCGGCGAGCTGGCGGATGTGCTCGGCCAGCTTCTGCACGACCTCCGGCTGCTGGCGCGTGCGCTCGCGCCAGAGGCGCAGGGCGACGTGGCGCGTCATGGTCGCCAGCAGCGGCCGCAGGTCCTGCGCCAGATCCCAGCGCGCTTCCTTGGCGAGGAATTCGAGAAAGACCTGCTGGCTGATGTCCTCGACCAGGCCCGGCCAGGGCGCGTACTTGAGCGCCACGGCACGAACGAAGTCGTGGTGGGCCAGGAAGGCCTGGGCGGCCTGGGTTTCGTGCAAGTTCATCCGTACTGACTCTAGCCCACGTCAGCCGGCGCGACCGGACAAATTTTTGTCACCCGCCTCACGGCTTTTTCTTGCCGGCCTTGCGCGGCATCGGGGCCGGCGGCTCGGGCAGGTTGTCGGACGGCTGGTCGCTGAACCGCCAGGGATCGTCGAGCCGGCGCATCTCGGCGAGCAGCAGGGCCTGCATCTCCGCCAGTTTGCCGGCATGGGCCGGATCCCTGGCAAGGTTGGTCTGCACGGGCGACGGCCGGATGCCGGCCAGTTCGGCGAGCGCCGGATCGTGGTGTTCGGGCAGCCATTCCTCGGGGTTCTCGGCGAGATTGAACAGCTGCACCTCGTTGACCCCACGGTCGGGCGCCTCATAGCGGATGAGTTTCCAGTCGCCCTGCTTGACGCAGCGCATGCCCGGCTTGCTGCCACCGGCATAGGCGCCATAGAGCACCTCGCGCACGCGTTCGGCACGACCCTCCAGCACCGGCCGGAAACTGAGGCCCTCGTTGGTTTCCGGAGCCGGGATGCCGGCCAGGTCACAGAAACTGGCCAGCAGATCGAGCAGGTAGACGTTGCCCTCGACCCGACTGCCGGGCCGGATGCCGGGCCCCTTGACGATGAAGGGCACGCGCCAGGTGTGCTGATAGAGGTTCTGCTTGCCCATCAGACCGTGGCGGCCGATCGAGATGCCGTGGTCGGCGGTGTAGAGGATGTAGGTGTTGTCGAGCTCGCCCATGGCCTGCAGCCGCTCCAGCACGCGGCCGATCTGCTGGTCGATGTTTTCCACGCAGGCATATTCGCGGCCGATCTCGTTGCGGATGCTCGCCTCGTCGCGGCGTTGCCAGACGCCGCTGACTGCCACCTCGTCGCGCACATCGCCATGGGTCGTGTCAAAGGGGTGTTTCATCAGGTAGTTGCCCGGCAGCGGCGGCTGCAGGGAGTGCAGCGAGGGTGGCGCTGCGGGATCGGCGTGATTTACCGCCCCGTACTTGGCCAGCAGTTCCGGCCGGCCATCGCGGGTGTCGTGCGGGTGGGAGAACCCGAACTGGATGAAGAAGGGTTTTTTCTCCGTCATCGCGGCGCGCTCGCCGAGGTAATCCATGACGCGGTCGCCATGCCAGGCGCTGCCGGATTCGGCATCGCCGCCGCGCTTGCTGGCATCGTGGCGCACGGTGAACAGGCGGTTGGCGGCCTCGTAGCTGTTGCCCTGCTTGCAGGTACGCATCGTCGCATAACCGGCACGGTTGAAGACGGCGGGGATCGTGTTCTGCTCGAGCTGGGGCGGCGAGGTTTTTGCCCCCCAGGGCGACACCGGCAGGCGCCAGACCGTGCGCCCGCTCATGATCATGTGGCGCGAAGGCGTGCACACAGCGCCGGAGGATGAGCCCATGTGGTAGGCGCCGTCGAAGACCATGCCCTCGGCGGCGAGGCGGTCGAGGTTGGGCGTGTTCAGGGGCGACTTCGGATCATAGACCTTCAGGTCGAAGGGTGCCTGGTCATCGACCAGGATGAAGAGGAAGTTGGGGCGGTCAGCGGCGGGCGCGAGACCGGTCAGGGCGGCAAGGAGCAGGATCAGGGAGCGCATGACGGAGGGAGGGTGGATTCAACAGCCCGCGCGAGTCATCCCAACCGGACACCCGCGCGGCGGCTGGCTCAGGCTTTTTTCTTCTTACCGGCCGCCGCGAGACGGTTGGCGGCGCGGCCACTGGGCTGGGCAGGATCGTAGGCGGGGTTGGGGATCGGAAACTTGGCACCGACCTGCTTTTGCCAGTCCTGCAGTTCGGCGCGCAGGCGGGCGACCCGCTCCGGCTCGGCCGCGGCAAGATCCTTCTGCTCGCCGATGTCCTCCGCCAGGTTGAACAGCTCGACCCGGTCGTCTTCCAACCACTCGATGAGTTTCCAATCGCCCCGACGGATCGCCGCCGCCGGCGCACCGCCCTGGTTGCCGTAGTGCGGGTAATGCCAAAACAGCGCCCGCTCCGGCAGATCGCCGCCGCGCAACACGGGCAACAGGCTGGCACCGTCGAGCACCTGCCCCGGACTCGGCTTGCCGCCACTGACGTCGAGCAGGGTGGCGAAGAGGTCAGGGCTGCTCACCGGCGTGCCAAGCACGCGACCGGGCTGGACCACGGCCGGCC
The DNA here is from genome assembly GCA_036846165.1 of Prosthecobacter sp. Classification (GTDB taxonomy): domain Bacteria; phylum Verrucomicrobiota; class Verrucomicrobiia; order Verrucomicrobiales; family Verrucomicrobiaceae; genus Prosthecobacter. Next base: position 28,401 of record DAIUCN010000047.1, on the reverse strand, counting down.
AGCGCACGATCCAGGGTTCGCGGATGCCGCCCTCATACATCCAGCCCTTGCCGCCGCGCAGCGGCAGGTTCGAGGTCGGCCAGCCTTCGCTGGTCGACAAACCGCCGTTGTCGCTGGTAAAAACCACCAGGGTGTTCTCCGCCAGACCGAGCGCGTCGAGCTTGGCCAGCACGGTGCCGACCGCCTGATCCATGGCCTCGACCATGGCCGCATACACCGCGTGCTCCTGGACCAGGCGGACGTCGCGCTCGTGCTCGCGCCCCCACTTCTCCTGCAGTCCAAGCCGCTCTCGCTTGGCCTCGTACTTCAGACGCAGATCCTCGCGTGCCATCAGCGGCGTGTGCACGGAGTAAAAGGAGAAGTAGGCAAAGAACGGCCGGTCCTTGTGCCGCTCAATGAAACCCGCGGTCTCACGCGCCAAACGATCCGGCAGATGCTCGCCCGGCGGCCCGTCGTCGAGCCGCGGATTGCCGTAGGGCGAGAAGTACTTGCCGCCGCCATAGGGTCCACCGCGGTCGACCCCCGCCTTGTTGATGTCAAACCCCTGGTTCTCCGGCCACCAGCCCTCGGGCCCGAGATGCCATTTGCCGGCGAAGAAGGTGGCATAACCGGCCTGCTTCATCGCCTTGGCCAGGGTCGGCGCGTCGAGGTCAAGCCGGTCACTGTAGGGTGCCGGCAGCAGCTTCGTGTTGCGCTTCCACAACTCCGGCCGCAGCGGCGCGCCAATGTAGTCGGTGATGCCTGTGCGTTGCGGCCACTGGCCGGTGATGAGGCTGGCACGGGTCGGCGAACACACCGGGCAGGCCGCGTAACCGTCGGTGAAAAGTGCCCCCTCGCGGGCGAGCCGGTCGATGTTCGGCGTTTCATAAAAACTGCTGCCGTAACAGCCGAGGTCGCGCTGACCGAGGTCATCGACCAGAAACACCACAACGTTCGGCGGCGCAGCCGCAGCCAGCGCGGCCGTGGTGAGGAAGGGAAGCAGGTGGCGGAGCAACATGACGACAGCAGGGTCAGGCCTTGCAAACGCCAGGAATGCAGCAAGATTTCGCGAAACGACCAAACGGAACCGGCAGTGTCATATCAACCACCTCCGTCCATCAACAACCGCATCCTGTGCAATCCGGGCGATGTGGCAAACGCGTGCGACGGAAACGCATGCTCGACAGGTCCATCGCCAGCAATTCGCCGGCGAGCGGTTCGCCGAGACCGGTGAGCAGCTTGATGACCTCGACCGTGCCGATGCAGGCGACAGTGCCGGAGACGGCGCCAAAGACGGGAAACTGGCGTGTCCAGGTCGGCGGCACCTCGGGCACGTAGCAGCGCAGGCAGCCGGTGCGACCCGGCACAAAGGTGGTGACACTGGCTTCGAAACCATGCATGGCGCACTCGACCATGGGTTTGCCCAAGCGCATGGCGGCATCGTTGAGGGCGAGTCGCTCCTGAAACAGCGGCGCGGCATCGACCACGACATCGGCCTGCGCCACCAGGTCCGCGGCATTGTCCGGACTGACATTCTGGTCAACGCCAGTGAGACGAATCAACGGGTTCAACTCGCGCAAACGCCGCAGGATGCTTTCCATGCGCGGCCGGCCGAGATGATCGGTGGTCTGCAGGAGCTGGCGGTTGAGATCGGCCGGCTTCAAGACGCCGCCGTGGGCGAGGATGAGGTGGCCGACACCAGCGGCGGCGAGTTCATACGCGACAAGGCCGCCAAGGCCCCCAACGCGGGAAATCAGAACCGTCGCCTGCTTGAGTTTGAGCTGACCGGCTTCGCCCATGCCCTCATGCCACATCTGCCACTCGTAACGGGCGAGTTCCTCGGGCGTCAGCGTCTGGTCGGGTTCCGGCTTCATGCGATGGGCCGTTCCGTGCGCACGCCTTCGGGTTCCAAGTGAAAGACGCGATCAGCCAGGGCCTCGGCCTCGGCCTTGGAGTGGGTGACGTGCAGGACGGTGACCGCGTGATCGCGCTGAACGCGGCGCAGCAGGGCCGTCAGTTCGCCGCGTCGGGCCTCGTCGAGGGCCGACAGCGGTTCATCGAGCAGCAGCACCTTCGGATCGGCGGCGAGGGCGCGACCCAGGGCAACCCGCTGCTTTTCGCCACCCGAGAGTTTGTCGGGCAGTCGGTCCAGCAGGTGGGCGACGCCGAGTTCGTCGGCAAGCTGCCGCACGCGCGCCTGGATCTCCGCTTCCGGGCGAGCGCGCAGACGCAGGGCGAAGCCCATCTGGCGATCGACCCGCAGGTTGGGAAACAGGGCGATGTCCTGCGGCAGGTAGCCGATGCCGCGCTCGCGTGGCGGCAGCTGGGAGACCTCGCGTTCATCGACCCAGACGCGACCCGCCAGCGGCCGGCGCAGACCGCAGAGGATCTCCAGCAGGGTGGTCTTGCCGCAACCGGTCGGTCCCATCAAGACGCCGTAGGTGCGCGACGGCACCTCGAGGTCGATGCCGCGCATGTGAAAGGCGCCGGCGCGCCAGGCGATGGCTTCGAGTCGGATCATACGCGTTCTCCGGTGATGCGAACGACCACCAACACCGCCACGGCGATGAGGATCATGAGCAGGCTGACGGCGACCGCCGCCTCCAGGTTGCCGACGCTGAGTTCGAGCCAGACGGTGGTCGGCAGCACTTCGGTCTTCATGCGCGTGGCACCGGCAAAGACGAGGATGGGCCCGAACTCGCCGAGGCTGCGCGCCCAGGCGATGCAGAAGGCGGCGACCATGCCGCGGCGGGCCGCGGGCAAGGCCACCAGCCGGAAGGCCTGGCCGGGGGTGCCGCCGAGGGTGAGCGCGACTTCTTCGGGTCGCGCCGGCAGGTGATCGAAGGTGCCGCGCAGGGAGCGGATCGCGAAGGCCGCGGCGACCGTGAACTGGGCGAGCACGACACCGGCAACCGTGTACGTGAAGACCATCAGGCCGGGCACGCGCAGCGGCGAGGTGATGGAGAAGAGACCGAAAACCTGAAAGACCTCGCCGCGCTCGATACCGTGTTCGATGATCCGACCGAGCGGGGTCTGGAAAAAGATGAGCAGGCAGAGACCGACCACCATGGGCGGCAGGACGATGGGAATGTCGAGTGCCGCATCGAGCAGCGACTTGCCGCGAAAGTCGCGTCGCGCCAGCAGGTAACCGATGGGCAGGCCCACGACCAGGGCGAAAAGTGCCGCGGCGGTGCTGGTGAACAGGCTCAGCCAGGCGGCGTGACGGATGGCGGGGCTGGCGAGGGCCTTGAACCAGTGCTCCGGCGGACTGTAACCGGCGGTGGCACCGATGAGCAGAGCCCAAAACAGCAGGTACCCGGCGCAGACGAGCGCGAGCAGGATCCAAAAGGCTTGGGCGCGGAGAACGGACACGGAAGATCGACCATGGCCGCCGCAGCCCAAAGGTCAACTTGGCTTCGCCATTTCAGATCGCAGATTGCAGGTCGCAGATTCGCCAAACTTGCGTTGGTAGTGAGCCGCCACTCGAAGGTTGCATCCCCGACCGGAATCCGCGACAGTCGAGCCTGACCATGTTCCGCCGCGCGTTCCACCTTCTTCTAGCGCTCATGCCCGCCTCCCTGCCCCTCTCCGCCGCCGTCACCTCTGAAATCTGGGGTCACACCGCCGACGGTCAGGAGGTGCAACTCTTCACCCTGAAGAATGCCGCCGGCATGGAGGCCGCCATCACCAATTACGGCGGCATCCTCGTCCGCCTCACCGCCCCCGACCGCCAGGGCAGGTTCGCCGACGTCGTGCTCGGCTTCGACAGGCTGGAACCCTACCTCGGCAAACACCCCCACTTCGGCTGCATCACGGGTCGCTACGCCAACCGCATCGGCGGCGCCGCCTTCACGCTCGACGGCGTCGAGCACAACGTCACCGCCAACTCGGGCAAGAACCACATCCACGGCGGCAAGCTCGCCTTCGACAAGAAGGTCTGGCAGGCGCGCGTGCTCGAGGATCGCAATGGCCTTGAACTGCGCCATGTCAGCCCGGACGGCGACGAGGGTTTCCCCGGCACGCTCGACTGCACGGTCACCTACGTGCTCGACGACGCCAACCGGCTGTCGATCGAGTACCGCGCGACCACTGACAAACCGACGGTCGTCAACCTGACCAACCACAGCTACTTCAACCTGGCCGGCGAGGGGTCGGGCGACATCCTCGGCCACGAACTGCAGATCCACGCCGAGAGCTTCACCCCCACCGACGACGCCCTGATTCCGACCGGCGAGGTCGCCAGCCTGCTCGGCACCGCGCTCGACTTCACCCAGCCGCGCTGCATCGGCGAGCGCATCGGCGCCAACTTCAAGCCCCTGCTCCAGGGCAAGGGCTACGACCACAACTACGTGCTCAAGGGCGAGGGCCTGCGCCCGGCTGCCCGCGTGCGCGAGCCGGTCAGCGGCCGGGTCATGGAACTGCTCACCACCGACCCCGGCGTGCAGCTTTACACCGGCAACCATCTGAAGGGCGTCGCCGGCAAAGGCGGCCATGTTTACGAAGCCCGCCACGGCTTCTGCCTGGAAACCCAGAAGTTCCCGGACAGCCCGAACAAGCCGCAGTTCCCCAGTGCCACCCTGCGCCCCGGCGAAACCTACCGTCACACCGCCATCTTCCAATTTTCCGCCGAGTGAGCACCGCCGCCGACAGTACGCCCGCCTTCGTGCGCGAGCAGGATTACGCGGTGCGCCAGCATCAGGGCACCCGCGAGAACCAGGAGGACAGCTACGCGCTCAGCGAAACGGCCCTGCCGGGCGACCCTGCCGCCTCGCGCCTGCTGCTCGTCGTCGGCGACGGTCTCGGCGGCCATGCCGGCGGCAGCGTCGCCAGCTACCTCGCGGTCAACGCCTTCCTGCGCAGTTTCGAAGGCCGGACCGGCCCGCTGCCGGAACGCCTGCGCGACGCGCTTGACACCGCCAATGAAACCCTCGGCCTGGTCAGCCAGCGCATGCCCGAGGTGGTGTCCTCCATGGGCACCACCCTTCTCGCCCTGCTGGTCGGTCGGGACCGGGTGCAGTGGATCAGCGTCGGCGACTCGCCCCTCTTCCTGTTCCGCGCCGGCAAGCTGAGCCGCCTGAACGAAGATCACTCCTACGCGCCCCACCTTGAAACCCGGGTGCGTGAGGGAAGCCTGAGCGAGGACGAAGCCGAACGCCACCCGGGCCGTCATCGCCTGCAAAGCGCCCTGCTGGGCAGTCCGATCGCCCTCGTCGATCTGCCCGCGCAACCGCATGCGCTGGAGCCTGGCGACATCCTGCTTGCCGCCAGTGACGGCATCCTGACCCTGCCCTCGCGTGCCATCGAACGCATCCTCACCTACGGTCGTGACAGCAGTGCCGGCAAACTCGCCGATGCCCTCATCTTTGCCGTCCGCCAGGCCAACCATCCGCGCCAGGACAACACAACGCTGGCCTTGCTGAAGATCGGTTGAAACCGATCGCCCAGCCAAACCCGAGCACGGCGCTCTGTGACAGAGCACCCTACCTTCAGCCTGCCTGCGGCAGCAGGAAGCCCTGCTCATCAAGCTGCACACCCGGCAGCTTGAGTTCCCTGCCGCTGGCCAGACCAAAAAGCCGGACGCCGTCGCCCTCGGGTTCGTAGGCAATGCCCGGCAGCAAACGCCCAAGGGCGCCCTCACGCTGGCCGAGCTGGCCACCCTCCTCGCCCTCCGGCATGCTCGGATTCGGCACACTCATGGCGATGAGTTCGCCCGTGACCTCATCGACAAAACCGCGCAGCACCTCGGGCGGCACCGGGACCTCCTGCAGCGCTGTCCAGAGCAGGGTCAGCCGCGCACCGGACGGTGCGGCAGCCAGGTCCTCCACGCGGGTGGCCACAAAAACCCAGGAGCCGGTCGCCGGCGGCTGATCGGCGACCCGCACACCGCGGCGTTTGAAGGCGGCGAACTGCTGCAGTGATTCGACCAGCCGGCCGTCCATGTCAGCCGCCGTGACGATCGTCTCGCCGGCGCGCACCCATTCGGCCTCGCGCAGGCGCAGGGCATTGGCCAGCACGATCCGACGCTGCGGATCGGTCTCGCGCGCCAACTCACGCTTCGCCAGCAGGGCCTCGGCCCCCAGCGCCAGGATTTGCCGTCGCACCGCCTCAGTCGTCGCCTCGCGGGCGGCCAGCGGCGTGCCATACCAGGCCTTCACCGGGTAGCGCAGGCGCCGCGGCCATTTGCTGAAAAAGTGCCCGCCTTCGAACGAGGTGAAGGACCCGTACAAGCCGTCGAGATACACCGGCACCACCACGGCGTCGCCCTGGCGGGCCATGATTTCGTAGCCCTTGCGCAGGTCGTTGACCATGCCATGGCGGGTGATCTGGCCCTCGGGAAACAGGGCGACGATGCGGCCCTCCTTGAGCAGGGCACTGACCGCGCGGATGGCGTCCTTGGCGCGGGTCGGCGAGATCGGCACGGTGCCGACGATGCGCAGCAGCGGTGTGAACGGCCAGAGGTTGTACAGGGCATCCCACATGACGAAGCGCACCGGTCGCTCGCAGGCGGCGCCGAACACGAAGGCATCGATGTAGCTGACATGGTTGGCGAGCAGCAGCACGCCGCCGTTTTTGGGCACGCGTTCCTGGTGCACCGAGCGCACCTTGTAGATCAGGCGCACCGCCAGCAGCAGGACAAAGCGCAGCAGGTAGTGCGGCAGCAGGCGCACGACGTAGATTGAGGCAATCACCATCAGCGCCGCCAGCACCCAGAACTGGCCGCGAAAGCCGAGTCCGGCCAGCTTCAGCAGGATGAGACAGAGCACCGCCACGATGCCCGCGAGGCTGTCGAGCAGGTTCATCGAGGCGAGCACGCGGCCGCGCTTTTCCGGCTCGGCCTGGTCCTGGATGAAGGCCTGAATGGGCACCATGAAGCAGCCGCCGGCGAAGCCAACCAATGCCAGTGCCTCCTCGAAGTTCGGCGAATCCACCGGCATGAGCCCGGTCCAGAACAGCGCACCGGCCAGGCCGAGGGCGCCGACGGGAATCAGGCCCAGCTGCGGTCCGCGCCGGTTCACCCAGGCCACAAACAAACTGCCCGCCACCGTGCCCAGCCCGACCATCAGCGTCATGCGCGAAGAAGCCCCGGCCGCACCGCCCAGCGTCGGATCCGGATGCAGGGCCAGGCCGATGTCGACAAACATCGCCGCGGCCATGCTGGCGACAAACCAGTAGGTCGCATTGCCAAAAAAGGCGCGCCGCATTGGCGGTTGCGCCAGGCATTCCTTCAGGTGGGCGAAATGCTCCCACCACAGCGCGTGACGGTAGCGCACCTGCGGGTGCGCCGGGGTCGGCAGGATCCAGCGACCCGCGATCAGCGCCAGAACGGCCACGCCGAACAGCCACCAGATCGGCGTCGCCGCCGCCTGCCAGGGATTGCCGCTCGCCGCAAACTGGGCGTCGAACCAGGCGCCGCCGACACCGAGGCCGGCGAGAATGCCGACCATGGTCACCAGTTGCAGTCCACCCGCCGCCACACCAAGCCGGCGCGACCCGGCCAGTTCCTTGAGGATGCCCATCTTCGCCGGACTGTAAAAGGTGGACTGCATGGCGAGCAGAAAGAAGGCGCCAAGTGCCAGCCCGATGCCGAGCGTGCCGGCCTCGGATTCAAAACAGGCGCCGGCCAGCAGCAGGATGAACGCCTGCGCCAGCAGCATGGCGAGGATCACCGAGCGCTTGGAATAACGGTCGGAAAAAAAGCCGGCCAGCGGCGCCAGCAGAATGAAGGGCAGCAGGATGATGGCACCCAGCCAGACCCCGATGTTCTCGCCGAGCAACCCCGCCGCCGCCTTCGGCGCCAGGCCAACCAGCATCATTTTGAGGATGTTGTCGTTGAAGGCGTTGAGCAGGGTCACCGCCAGCACCAGCGCCAGCGAGGCCAGGGCGCGTCCCGGCAGCCGCGGCAGGCGGTCGAGGTGTTCGGTGTCGGAGGAGGGGGCGGACATGTGGGATGCAACCGAACAGACACTGGCGCTTGGTTCGCGCTGGCCGTGCCCGGCGCGGCTTCCTTAGCGCATTCCCTGACACTTGCATCCATTCCCGCGGCTCGGGAGAAAAATTCCTGAAAGGAGCGGCGCGCCGTCGCGCAGACTCCGCATGCGCCGTCGTCCCCTGCTCCGCTCCCTCGCCTGCCTGCCCATCCTGCCCGCGGTCGCCCAACCCACGGGTCCGGGCGACGACCTGGAAAACCCGTACGCGGACGTCGACTGGCAGCGCGGGTCCTGCCGCGATTCCATGTCGCACCAGCATCAGGGCCTGACCGCTGCCTCGCTGGAGACCTTCCGGGCCATGGGCTACGGCCACTTCGCCTTCAGCAACTACTACCCCTCGGCGCCGACCTACCCGCTGCTGGCCAGCTTCGCCCAAAAACACCCCGAGGTGATCGCCGCCCCGAACGCGGAGCACCACAGCTTCACTGACACCGGCCTGCACTGCAACGCCCTGGGCAGTTGGTATGCCAGCGGCTACGGTCGCGACACGCCGGCCGCCGAACGCACCGCCAGCCCGCTGCAACGGCGTTTCGACGGCCTGAGCGTTTTCCGCGAGCCGCGCCCGTGGGAAGGCGTTTACCGACTCGATGTCCGGCTCGCCGCCCAAGGCAAGGCCGCCGAAGCCATACTGACCCTCACGGGTGCGCACGAGTGCAACTTTCGCGAGGCTTTCGCCGACCGTGGCCCGGTCACAGAGCGTCGCCTGGGTCCGGGCAATCACACGCTGTATCTGCGCGCCAACGCGACGGCGCTCGACGCCCGACTGGAATTCGATCCGGACGCGCTGGCAGTCACCCAGTTCCGCCTCATGCAGGGCACCAACCGCCCCTGGCGCGACGTCTTCCGCGCCGCCCTCGACGGCGAGGTGATCGACGGCCAGCGCCGCGGCGGCCTGCTCGTGCCCGATGGCGGCGGCTTGACCCTGAATCATCCGACCGGCAAACTCGCCGACTACGCCGCCATGCTCGATTTCGACCCGCGCGTGCTCGGCATTGAGGTGTGGAACCAGCTCACCTCCGGCTTCGGCTCCAGCCGCGGCTTTTACGATCGCGGCGACGGCCCGCTGCTGCACTTCTACCGCCTCTGGGACGACATCCTGCGCAGCGGTCGCCGCTGCTGGGGTTTCTTCGTCAAGGATCACAACACCTTCGGCCGCGGCCGCAACGTCCTGCTGCTGCCGCCTCTCGATGGCTTGTCCGCCGCCGACCGCGAGGCCGCCGCCCTGCGCGCCTACCGTCGCGGCTGCTTCTTCGGCTCGGTCGCCGCTCTCGCCACGAATGAACAAGGCGAGGTCGTGCCTCCCTACGATCGCAGCGGCTTCCGCTTCACCCGCCTGCAAGTCCGGCGCGACGCCCATGGCCGGCCCGAGGCCGTGGAGGTCGAGGTCGGGGGTCAGGACGCCGAACGCCGTCCCAACACGCAGATCCGCTTCATCACCGACACCGGCATCGCGGCCATCGTCGATGCCAGCGAGGCGACCTTCCCGCTCGCCCGTGATGCCGCTGGCCGAATGCAGGCGGCCTTTGTGCGGGTCGAAGCCTATGCCTACCCCGACACCCATCGGCAGGGCCAGCCACTCAAGGCCGAGTTCCTTCGCGGGCTTGAGGTCGATGCCATCTCGCGCCTGCACGACCGCCTCGCCCCGCGCGGCGCGACCTTTGCCGGCAGCGATCCCGCCCTGCGCACGCCCCTGCCCATCGTCGATCTGATCTTCTCGCAACCGCTGCGACGGGTGTGAATGCCCTCACGGCAGCGACGCCAGCCAGTCGAGCCGGTGCTGCAGCTTGGCCCGGCGCGCGGCATCGGGCTGCGGATAGAGGATGGGATACCAGGCACACATGACCGCCGCGCGGGCGATGAGACAGTGCTCCAGCAGGCCTTCGTCGAGCGCACCGCCAACCTCACGATAGCCGGCGAGCATGGCATCGGCCGCGGCCGTGTCGGACTCGAGCAGGCGTGCATTCCAGATCAGCGAGGCGAGATCCCACTCGACCGGACCGACAAAGGCATCCTCCCAATCCGACCACAGCAGCCCCCCGGACGTGACCAGCAAATTGCCCTCGTGGGCGTCGCCATGCAGGGGCTGGGCCGGGGCGTTGTGCAAGGCCGCCAGCGCAGTCTCGAGACGCCGCCGCACCAGCGACTGCTCGGCAGCCGGCAACAACTCGCGCTCGACCAGGAGCGTCTGTGCCTCGTGCAAAATGGCCAGTCGCGGCAGCGGCTCAGCCAGATCGCGCAAGGCTTCATGACAGCGATGCAGGGTCTGTCCCGCCTGCCGAGGGTCAGGTGCGCCGTCGAGGATGTCGACATAGCGCCAGAAGTTCAGGGGAAACCCGTCGCGCCAGTGCGGCCCCGCCGGCAGGGCCTCGTGCAGTGGCACCACGGGCGCGCCACGGCGGGTCAGGTGCTGGGCGACCGCGTTCTCGCGCTCAAACCAGGCCGTGCCCTGGCGCGGACCGTCGCGATCCTGCACGACACGCGCCACCAGGTCCTCGGTCAGCCGCACGACCAGGGTACTGCCGTTCTGCAGGATGTCGCAGCGATCCGGTGACAGACCATGGGCCAGCAGGGTGTCTTGGGCGGCGCGCAGCGCGGACTGGGAACAGGCGGAAAGCATGGCCGCCATCAGAACCCGCTGGGGCCGAGGCGCATCTGAAAAAACACCCATCCTCGCGAAATATCAGCCAGCCTTCTTCACAGCTTTCGCGGCGAGACAGCGCCTCGCGTTCAGCCACCGCCCCGGACGATGTTCAGGCTCACTTCTTGGTCCACTCCTCCACCAGCTTGTTGCCCTGCCCAGCCCCGACGGCAGCGCTGCCCTTTTGGATCAGCTTGCTGTCGGCACCGAACAAGAAATACATGGGCCGTGTCTGGGTTTCATCGCCCACATGATCGCGAATGTTCCTGTCCTTAAAGTCCGTGAGGACGATCCGAAAATTCTCACGCACCAGCCTGCGGGTCTCCTCCAAGTTCAGCATGCCCTCGATGTGGAAGGACTGCCCTTGCTTCTTCGAATCATAGGCAAACACCAGCACCTTCTTCCCGTCCTTTTCACCACGCTTGATCGCCGCACCCACGTTGTTGCCGGCGCTCATGCCGAGGAAGGCCTGTGCATCAAAATCATCGGCGTGCGCCGTCGTGCAAGCGAAGCCGAACAGAGTCAGCGCGAAAAGTGGAGCACGAGCCTTCATGACTGACCCGAACGCAGCCGCATCGTGGATCTTGCACCACCGCCTTCAACCCACCAACCGCCACGTCAGCTCCAGTCCGAGCCCCAGGGGCAGCGGCGTCACCGGGCCGGCCGCCGTCTCCAGCATCCCCGTGGTCGAGCTCGCCTTCTCCATCTGGAAGCGGGCCAACGACACCGGGAAGCCGTAGAAGCCCGGGCCGTTGCGACAAAGAAAGCGCTCGAAGGCGTCGCGGCCGGCGTTGCTGCCAAGGTCGGCCCCGGCCTGCTCGAAGGCCATGGCATAGAGCTGCGGTGCGCAGCCGCCGGTGAAGCAGCCGGCGGCGCAGCCGCAGGCGGTCGCCTTGGTGGTGTGCGGCGCGCTGTCGGTGCCGGCAAAAAACTTCTCCTGCCCGGCCTTGAGCACCTGCTCGCGCAGCGCGGCGCGGTCGTCGTCAAACTTCACCACCGGCAGGCAGTACAAGTGATACTTCAGGCCCTGGATCAGGTGCCCGAGGGTGAACAGCAGGTGCTGCGGCGTGATCGTCGCCCCAACGTGCGCCGGGGCCGCAGCGACAAACTCCGCCGCCGTGCGCGTGGTGATGTGCTCGCAGACGAGGCGCAGGCGCGGGTGTGCCTCAAGCAGGCGCGGCAGGCGCTCGCAATAGAAGCGCGTCTCGGCGTTCTGGCAGGCATCGAGGTAGTCCGGTCCGCTCAAGGCATGCTGCTCACCGTGGATGCACAAAACGACGCCGCACTCCTCCATCGCGCGCAGCACCTCGCCGCCAATCAGGTCATCCATGGGCAGGCCGTGTTCGGCATTCGTGGTGCCGTGCGGCGGGTAGTACTTGCAGGCGCGCAGCAGGCCGGCTGCGGCGCCCTCGCGGATCATCGCCGCCGTTGTCTGTCGCGTCAGGTAGAGCGGCACAATCAGCTGCTCAAAGGCGTCGGCGCCCGCGGCGCGCAGCTCGGCCGTGTAACTTTCGATCGACCACGCCGCCTCCTGCGCCGGTCCAAGAACCCGGGCCACCGGCGGCTGGGTGTTCGGCATCGCCAGCGCGCCGGCGCAGCCCATGTCGAGGTGGGCCTTCACATAGGCGGCCACGGCCGGGCCCTGACGGAAGTGCGTGTGGAGGTCGAACCAGCGCGGCAGATCAAGAAGCATGCGCCTTCGTTAGCGCGCGCGGCGCAGGGGTCAACGCCGAGCTGTGCGACATCAGGAATCAAGGCTTCGCCAGCAGCCGCCGACGGACTCAACATCCCGCTGCCGCGTGCCGGCGCAGGAACTGCAGCAGTGCCTTGACGGCCTTGCCCTGAAAACGCGCCGGATTCCACATCAGCGCGACGGTGCGCGTCGGGCGCTCGCCACTGAACGAGCGGTAAACGCGCCGGTCGCTGAGATCGAGCCGGCGCGCCATCTCCGGCACGATGGAAACCCCGTGGTCGAGGGCGACCAATTCCTGCACGGTGGCCAGCTGGCTGGTGCGTTCAACGGTGACCGGTTGCACCGAGTGCTGACGGCAGAACGAGGCAATGTTTTCCGACAGGCAATGCGCCTCGTTGAGCATGACGAAGGGGTGCGGTTCCACCGCCTCCAGGGTGAGTTTCTTCACCTTCGCCAATGGATGACCGGCCGGCAGCACGAGCAGCAATTCCTCGTCGAACAAGGACTCCACCTCCAGGTGCCGGGCCAGGATGGGCAGGGCGACGATGGCCAGATCAATCTCACCAAGGCTGCAACGCTTGATCAGTACTTCAGTGGTGTCCTCCAGCACCGACACCGTCACCTCGGGATGCAGTTCGGCAAAGCGGCTGAGAATTGCCGGCAGAAAATACGGCGCGATCGTTGGGATGGCACCGAGGCGAATGCGGCCGCGGCGGCCCGCCTCGGCAAGTTCGGAAAAGGTGTCCTCGACCAGCTGCAGAATCTCCTTCGCCCGCTCCAGCAGCAGCTCGCCGAGGTCGGTCAGCAGCACCTCGCGCGGCTTGCGCTCGAAGAGCGGCTGACCGAGCTGATCCTCCAGTTTCTGAATCGCCCGGCTCAGTGCCGGCTGGGAGAGATGCAATTCCTCGGCGGCACGGGTGAAGTTCTTCGTCCGTGCCAGGGCGACGAACTGCTCCAGGGCATGCAGGCTCAGGTCATTGCGCATGAGCCACCCAACCATGCGCACAGCGCATTGCAAGCATTCTCACATTGCATTGGATGCATGACTTATCCGCCACCAAAACTTCCCGTGCCGGAACCCGTGCGGGCTGCCCGGCTTGACACAGGAGCCCCAACCCCATCAAGCTATGAAACCATCCAAACTCAGGGCGTTGTTTGCGGCGCTGGCACTGACCTCCGTCATGCCGGCCACCGCCCAGCCAGCGCCCGCCACCCCAACACCGGAGAAAGCCGCCATGGAAAACGCCAGTCAATGCCCCGTTATGGGCGCGCAAGCGCCTGCCAACCGTCACACGGTCGCCGCCGCGATGTCGAACCGCGACTGGTGGCCGAACCAGCTCAACCTGAACATCCTCCATCAGAACTCCCCCAAGGGCAATCCGCTGGGGGCGGACTTCAACTACGTCGAGGCCTTCCAGCAGCTCGACTACAACGCCGTCAAGGAGGACTTGCGCGAGCTGATGACCTCCTCGCAGGACTGGTGGCCGGCGGACTACGGTCACTACGGCCCGCTCTTCATCCGCATGGCCTGGCACAGCGCCGGCACCTACCGCGTCAGCGATGGCCGCGGCGGCGCCGGTTACGGCACGCAGCGCTTCGCGCCGCTCAACAGCTGGCCGGACAACGCCAACCTCGACAAGGCGCGCCGCCTGCTCTGGCCGATCAAGCAGAAGTACGGCAGCAAGCTGTCCTGGGCCGACCTCATGATCCTCACCGGCAACGTCGCCCTCGAGTCGATGGGCTTCAAAACCCTCGGCTTCGCCGGCGGTCGCGCCGACGTCTGGGAACCCCAGGAAGACATTTATTGGGGACCGGAGACCACCTGGCTCGGCGACAAGCGCTACAAGGGCGACCGCGACCTCGAGAACCCGCTCGCCGCGGTGCAGATGGGTTTGATCTACGTCAATCCCGAGGGCCCGAACGGCAAGCCCGACCCGCTCGCCGCCGCCAGGGACATTCGCGAAACCTTTGCCCGCATGGCGATGAACGACGAGGAGACGGTCGCCCTCATCGCCGGCGGTCACACCTTCGGCAAGGCTCACGGCGCCGCCAGCGCGGACAACGTGGGTCCGGAACCCGAGGGCGCACCGCTTGAGGAGCAGGGCCTCGGCTGGAAGAACAAGTACGGCAAGGGCAAGGGCGGCGACACCATCACCAGCGGCCTGGAAGGCGCCTGGACGAGTGCGCCGACCCGCTGGTCGCACATGTACCTGTCGAACCTCTTCGCCTACGAGTGGGAGCTGACCAAGAGCCCGGCCGGCGCCCAGCAGTGGATCCCGAAAAACGGCGCCGGCCAGGGGACCGTGCCGGATGCCCACGACAAGAACAAGAGCCACACGCCCATCATGTTCACGACCGACCTCGCCCTGCGCATGGACCCGGCCTATGAAAAGGTGTCGCGCCGCTTCCTGGAAAACCCGAAGGAGTTTGAGGACGCCTTCGCCCGTGCCTGGTTCAAGCTCACCCACCGCGACCTCGGCCCGGTCTCGCGCTACGTCGGTCCGGAAGTGCCCAAGCAGACCTTCACCTGGCAGGACCCGGTGCCGGCGGTCGATCATGAGCTGATCGACGCCAAGGACATCGCCGCCCTCAAGGCAAAGCTGGTCGACTCCGGCCTGACGGTTTCGGAACTCGTCAGCACCGCCTGGGCCTCGGCCGCCAGCTTCCGTGGCAGCGACAAGCGCGGCGGCGCCAACGGCGCCCGCATCCGCCTGGCGCCGATGAAGGACTGGGAGGTCAACAATCCGGCCCAGCTCAGCAAGGTGCTCGGCGTGCTCGAGAAGCTGCAGAAGGAGTTCAACGAGGCCCAGACCGGCAAGAAGAAGGTCTCCCTCGCCGACCTCATCGTGCTCGGCGGCAGCGCCGGCATCGAGGCCGCCGCCAAGAAGGCCGGTCATGACCTGACCGTGCCCTTCACCCCCGGCCGCACCGACGCCACCCAGGAGATGACCGATGTCGCCTCCGTTGCCTACCTCGAGCCCAAGCACGACGGCTTCCGCAACTACCTCGGCCACGAGCTCGACCGGCCCGCGCCGGAAAACCTCGTCGACCGCGCCCAGTTGCTGACACTGTCGGCCCCGGAGATGACGGTACTGATCGGCGGCCTGCGCGTGCTCGGCACGAACACCGGCCACCCCGACCTCGGCGTGCTGACGAAGAACCGCGGTGCCTTGACGAATGACTTCTTCGTCCACCTGCTCGACATGGACACCGACTGGAAGGTCTCGCCCCGCTGCGAGCACTTCTACCAGGGCACGGACCGGAAGAGCGGCGAGATGAAGTGGATGGCCACCTCGGTCGACCTCGTCTTCGGCTCGAACTCGCAGCTGCGCGCCATCGCCGAGGTCTATGCCAGCACCGACGCCAAGAACAAGTTCGTCCAGGACTTCGTCGCTGCCTGGACCAAGGTCATGAACCTTGACCGTTTCGACCTGCAGAAGTGAACTTCCGGCGGCTGTCCGCCGCAAGCCCCAAACCCCCAGGCCCGCCCCGGTTCGTCCGGGGCGGGCTTTTTACCGGCCGAAACGCGTTGCCTCCGCGGGAACTCGCTGACCGCATGATCCGACGCCAACGCCGGCCCAGACCCAGCTTCAAGAACCCTTGACCCTCCTCAAAACTCGGAGTGCGGGGTTGAGCGACGCCGCCTTTTGCATTTCCCTCCATCCCGCCCCCTTATGGAACTCGATCTCACCGGCCCTCTGCGCGAAAACGCCTACCCCATCCTCTCCGGCCTGGTCACGCCGCGGCCCATCGCCCTTGTCACCACCCTCGATGAACACGGCCGCGTCAACGCCGCGCCGTTCAGCTTTTTCAACGTGCTCGGCGACAGCCCGCCCATCGTCGGCTTCTGCCCCGGCGACCGCGCACCCGGCGTGCCCAAGGACACCGCCCGCAACGTTCGCGTCACCCAGGAATTCGTCGTCAACCTCGTCGATGAAGCCATTGCGGAGGCCATGAATCTCTGCGCCGCCTCCCTGCCTGCCGGCGAGGACGAAACCCGGCACGCCGGACTCACCACCCTGCCCTCCAGCGCCGTCAAGCCACCCCGCCTCGCCGAGGCACCCGTCAGCCTCGAATGCCGCAACATCGGCATCTTTGAGATCGGCGAAAACCGTCTCGTCATCGGCGAGGTGCTGCGCGTGCATGTGCGCGATGGCATCCTCGATCCCACAACCTGGCTGGTGAACCCGGCGGTCTACCACGCCATCGGCCGCATGCAGGCCCCGCACGGGTACTGCCGCACCCGCGACCAGTTCGAACTGCAGCGGCCGCGTTGATCATCCGGCGCGCCGCGATCCCCGGCACGCTCATTCAGGCTCGGAGAACCGTCGTCAATCCGGATTTCAACCGGCTTGCAGCCCGGCCTGCACCCACGAATGTGTCCCGCCCATGTCCCTCCGCTCCGCCCTGCTCCTCGCTCTGTTGACCGCCCTGCCCTGCGCCCATGCCGAGCGGATGAGCTGGCTGGAGAACGAGCAGATCCAGCTCGGCGTCGATCTCGACCGCGGCGGTGCCATCACCTTCCTCGCCGCGCAGGCCGACGGCGCCAATGTCATCAACAACTTCGATCTCGGTCGCCAGGTCCAGCTCTCCTTCTACGGCGGTCCGGTGCCGTTTGAAGCGAAGGGCCAGAAGCCGGCCGAGCACTGGCGGCACCTCGGCTGGAACCCGATCCAGAGCGGCGACGACTTCGACAACCGCGGCCGGGTCCTGCAGCACGAAAACGACGGCCGTCGCCTCCACCTCGTCTGCCAGCCGCTGCAGTGGCCGCTCAACCAGGTCCCCGGCGATTGCACCTTTGAGTCCTGGCTCGAACTCGACGGCGCCGTGGTCAAGGCGCGGGCGCGCCTCAACAACGCGCGAACCGATCGCACCCTGTATCCGGCACGCCTGCAGGAACTGCCGGCCGTCTATGCCAACGCGGCCTTCCACCGCGTTGTCAGCTACCAGGGCGACCGCCCCTTCACGAACGCTCCGGCGACCCCGGTGCCGGCCGCACGCAGCGGCCATCCCTGGTCGTTCTGGACCGGCACCGAAGGGTGGTCGGCCCTTCTCAATGAAGCCGACTGGGGACTCGGGCTGATCACGCCCGGCCGCGTCGATTTCACCGGCGGCTTTGCGGGTCGCCCCGGCCCGAACGACACCCGGGGCAACAGCACCGGCTACCTCGCCGGCCAGGGCCTGGAGATCCTCGATGCCAACATCGTTTACGAGTTCCGCTACGAACTCGTGCTTGGCTCGCTGCAGGCGATCCGCGAGCGCGCCGCGCAGGCCCGAGCACAGGGGCCACCCGCTTGGCATTTTGGCCGCGACCGCCAGGGCTGGCATCACCGTCACCTCGGCGATGCCGGCTGGCCGATCCAGGATCATCTGGAGCTGCGCTTCGAGGCCGACGATCCCCAGCTCTTCAGTCCGCTCACCTTCTGGCGCGCCGAGGACGCCACGCACCTGGTGATTGAGGCCGCCTTCTCGACCCGGCAGACGCAGGCAACCCTGTTCTGGCAGGCGCACGGCGAAAGCGACTTCAGCGGCGAGCGCAGCCTGACCTTTCCGATCCGCGGCGATGGCGCCTTCCACCGCCTGGTGGTGTCGCTCGCCGACCATCCCCAGTACCGCGGCGGCCTGGTCCGTCTGCGCCTCGATCCGGTCGGCCAGGCCGAACCCGGCGGCTGGCTCAAGCTGCGGCGGGTGGAGCTGGCGAAGGTGCAGGGGCATTGAGACCGCACAGCACACGCCATCTCACGGCGCTTCGGTCCAGCTCTTGCTCCACTGCTGATAGGCGGAGAAAAACGGCTCTGAACGGATCCATCCCTCCGCTCCCTTTTCCAGGAGCCCCCAATAGCCCTGCACACGGGTCAACCGGTAGAAACACATGCCAGCGACCCGCCTCTGCAACTCGGGAAGCACGCTGCCAAGAGCCTTGGCCTGTGCGGCAGGATCGCTCCAGGTCTTCAAGTTCCATTCGGTCATGAGGATGCCCTTGCGGCCAAAGACGCTTTGATGAGCATCCACCACCGCAAGCATGCGCTCCGGAGAATCCGTGTAGGGGTGCAGGCCCGCAAAATCGCACCAGCGAAGATACCCTGCGTCCACATAGGCTTTCGCAACCCCGGCACGTTCGACACGATCCGCCCACGCCATCCTGCCATCGGCTTGAGCCTGCCAAGCCGTGAAGGAACCGCCAATGACGGGTTCGGAACGACGCGAAAGCACCTCATAGGCGGGTCGCAGGATATCGTTGACATAGGCATGCGGGGTCCCCGTCCAATACTCCTTCAAATTCAACTCATTGAGGATCTCCCACGCATCGACTGCCTCGGCCAGCGGCATGCCTCCCGCCCGACCATGATGATCCACCGCCCACTCGAAAAACGCCTTCACTTGATCCGGGCTGGCGGGCTCGGGATTATGGATGAGCAGGATCACCCGAAATCCAAGTTTTCGAAATGCGCGCGCCTGCTCAAAAACATCCGCTCCGTGCACCGTGACGCCCGTCCGGTTGTTGTAATCGACGGCTGCCCACAAGCGGCACGTGGTCACGCCCGCCTGCCTCATCAGCGGGGCCACCCTTTGGGGATCCACATCATAACCAACGGTCACACCCAGAAATGGCTCTGCCGCCGAAACCGTCAGATGGCCGAGCAGCAGGGTGGCAACCCAGATTTGCTTCATCATGGCGCAAGGTAAACGTCCCACCGACGGCATCAATCGCAAATCCCGACCACCGCCGCCAGCTGATGCGGCTGGGCGCCCATCTTGACGCGCTCGCCGTCGCTGCACTTGGCGAAGATGACCGAGGCCATGTCGCGCACGGCCTTGTGCAGCCGGGTGTCCTCCGGGAACCGTTCGGCGAGTTGACGCAGTTCCGGCAGCGCCTCGACGGTGATGCCCATGGCGTCGAATTCATCGAGCAGGGCGCGAATCGCCGGCAGCGCGACGGCATCCACCTCCTCCGAGCGACCGAGGTCGGCGAGGCCACGCAGCAGGATCACATGATAGACGGTGCGGGCGTTGTGAGGGTCGAGCCAGCGACCGTTTGCGGCCTGGCCCGGAGCCAGACCGATGCGGAACTTGGCCAGTGCCTGCTCGCGGAAGCCGGCGCGGGCCAGCAGGGAAACGGAGAAGGCGTTGTAGTTGAAATTGGTGCAGCATGGCTGCGCCGCCGCCCAGCGCGCCGCCCGCAGGGCCGCCTGCCGCCAGGCTTCATCGCCCAGCAACTCTGCGGCACGCAGCAGGGCGACCCCACAAACCCCGGTGTCGAACTGGGAACCGCCATCGGGATCCGGCGTGACAATCCAGCCGTCGCGGATCTCGATGACCCCGGCCGCCAACTGCTTTTCCGTCATCTCGCCAAAGCGCAGATTGCGCCCCCGCAGGTCGGGAAAAGGAAAATGCCCCTCCGGCTGCTGCAAGCGGACCAACAGCCCTGCCGTCGCCCGGAGCAATCGCTCAAGCTCCGCCAAGCGCTCCGGCGCATGCGCGGCCACATGCGGATGCATCGTCACGCAGGCCTCCAGAAGATAACCATAAAACCGCAGCATCTGCCCGGGCAGCAGCTCCCCCTGCAGGAGGGTTCTCAGGGCCCGCCCCTCGGTGGCGAGAGCCTCCAGAAACACCCGCACCGCTTCGGCCCGCGATGGCAGTGGCAGCTCGGCCCGGAGACCCGGCCGACGACCGTCCGGAACGCCTGCCTGCTGCCCCAGAATCTCCGCTGTGCGACGGGTGATCGCGCGCACGGCTTCGACATCTTCGGCGGCCATGGCCGCTGCCAACTTTGGCGTGAGTTCATGCAGGGCCGAATCCATGCCGGGCTCCGGACGAAACAGGGGTTGCCCGGCCATCGTCGCGCCCCCGGGATCAATCCCAACGGCCGTTTCGAGTTGTCGCAGTCGCGCCTCCACATCGGACGGCAGTGTCTGCGCCCAGCCCCGCGTTGTGGCCTCGACCTCGCGCACGAGACGCGGATCATTTTTCTCGCGGGCCAGCTGTCGAACCCTGCCCAGACGCAACTCCACGTCGTTCTTCCTCAACGCCACTTCCTCCGCGCACAGTGACCCTGCCAGCAGCCAGACAATCCACCCAAGATTTCGGTTCATGCCTCCCTCAACGCGAGACCTCCGGCCTCGGTCACAACCATTCGGCAAAGGCCCGGGGCCAGGACGGGCGTCACCCGGGCTAGCGTCGCTCGCGCTGCCAGAAAGCAAGCTCGGTCGCCAGCATCAGCGCCATGGCACCGCCGCGCTCGTCGCGACCGAGGATGGCGGTGCGGTCATAGTAGTCGCGCAGCGACTTCATCTTGCCGGTGCCGGTGCAGACATCGACCAGCTGACCCTCGGGACCGATGCGGCTCTTGATCGCCGTCCAGGCCTTCTCGACCACCGGCTGCCATTCGGTCGCCTCCATCCAGCCCCGGCGCAGACCGCGCACGATGGCAAAGCTGATCATGCAGGTGCTGGTGAACTCGGCATAACTTTCCGGATGATCGATCACCTGATGCCAGGCCCCGGTCGGATCCTGGTGCTTTTTCAGGGCCTGCAGATGCTGGCGGTAGCTGGCAAGAAAGGCTGCGTGCTCGGGTGAGTCGGCCGGCAGCGCGCTGAGCGACAGGGCATGGCCCAGTGCCGGGAAACCGTTGCCGCGTCCCCAGGCTGCTTCGTCGAGTGGCGAATGCCGGTAGATGCCGTCCGGCCGCAGGCAGAGCGCTTCCATGAAGCGCAGGTGGCGCAGGCACTGCTCGACGTACTTTTTCTCGCCGGTCAGCGCCCCGACCTCGGCCAGGATAGCACAGCCCATGAAGACGGAGTCGCTCATTTCGCTGTGGAACGGCATCGACGCCTTGGGCCGGCCATCGGCCTCGAAGCCGTAGTCGGCCGCCTTCTTCGCCAGTGCCGTCCACTGGGCATTGCCGGTGCGACGCGCCAGTTCGGAGAACAGCAGGTGACCCGAGATCGTGCTGCCATTGCCGTTGGCCGGCATCGATTCCTTGGCGCCGTCGCGGAAGGGCGTGCCGATGCGCTCGGCGTCGGCCAGCGCCGTGGCATCACCGGTCAGCTCACCGAGACGCACCCGACCCACCACCGCCAGGGCCGGGATGTACACCACCGGATCCATCTTCTGACCGTAGACCTGGGCGAGTTCGGTCGCCACCGCGACCGGCGTGCGCGCCACGCGTCGCCACCATTCCTGCCGCGCAGGCGATGGCGCGATCGTCGCCGGCAAGGTCACCGGTGAGCCCGTGGCGATCACGGTCGCCGGGATCGTGCCCATGCCGCCGGGGGCGGTTTCGCCGAGGGCCTTCGCCAGGGAGGCCGCCGAGGCATCGCCCGCCGCCGCCACGATCAGCACCAGGTCCGGCGCCTGCAGGCCGATCCAGCGCCAGAGGTAGTGCGCGGCATCGGTCTCGGGTTTCAGATAGGCCTCGCCCGGCGGCGGAAAGGTCATCGCCAGGGCGGAGGCATCCGGTCGCGCGTTCGGCACCGCCGACACCGCCACACGCTGCTGGACCTGCGCATCCGCACGCCAGGCCTGCAGGGTCGCCGCCACGGCCGCCACCGAGTCCGACCGGCCATCGAGCCCGCCAATCAGCAGCACCCGCGGCTTGTCCGACGCCGGATTCAAGGCCTCGGGCGTCAGCACGCAGGGAATCGCGTTGCCCTGGCGGGTGACACCGAGGGCGGAGTGAATGTCGTTGGCGGCGGACAGCGAAACGGACAGGCACAGGACAGAAAGCAGAGCGGACAAACGCATGGGAAACATAAGCCCACAACGCCTGCATCTATCGGGCAAACCACGACAGGCGGGCGACAGCGTCAAGACAAGGCGTCGCTCCGGGCGCTGCGGAGCTGGCTTTGCCTTTCGAAGAAACGCCTTCGTCGCTCCTCGACAAAACCGGCCTCGTAGATGCGCTGCAACAAGTCCTTGAAGCCACTTTCCAATTCACCGGCAGTCATCTGCGCGGGACGAAAATTGACATCAAACAAGGTGCACGTCTCCCAGGCCTCGGCATCAAGCAAGCGCCCCTGCTGGGCCAGCCGGTCGTAGAGCGGAGCCCCTGGAAAAGCCGTCATGACCGTGATTTGCACCTCGTAGAGGCCGGTCTCGCGGACAAAGTCATGCACCGCATCAAAGGCGCCGGCATCCTGACCATCGAGGCCGAGCACAAAGCAGCCGTTCATCGTGATCCCGGCATCCTGAATCGTTTCGATCGCACGTCGGTAGCCATCCATCTGGCGACGCTTCCAGTTCGATTTGTGCTCCAGTCCGTCAAGGCCGGCGGCCTCGGGACTTTCCAGGCCCACGAGAATCTGCGCGCAGCCGGCATCCTTCATCATCGCCAAGAGCTCGGGATCGCGGGCTATCGAAATGTCGGTTTCCGTGAACCAGCGCAGGCCCTCCGGCAGCAGTGCCCGCACCAGTTCACGGCCCCGCGCCTTGTCGGCAAAGGTGTTGTCATCGGCAAACTCGATGAACGGGTTCGGCCAGATTTCCTTGATGCGATGGATCTCCTCCAGCACCCGATCAACCGGCTTGATTTTGAAGCGCGGATTCAAGCGGATGGACGCACCGCAGAAGTCGCAATTGAACGGGCAACCGCGTTGGGTCTGCACCGTCAGGCGATTGTAGTTCGCCACATCCAGCAGGTCGAACCTCGGCATGGGCGACTGTGCAAAGTCGAAGTTCAACGGCCTCGCGTCATAGCGTGGCCTGAGGCGGTTGGCACGGAGGTCGGCGATGAGCTGTGGCCAGAGCGACTCCCCCTCCCCAAGCAGGATGCTGTCGGCATGGCGCGCAGCTTCATCCGGTCGCGCCGTCACATGCAGGCCGCCCAGGAGCACGGTCACCCCGGCCGCCCGGTAGCGATCGGCGAGTTTGTAGGCTTCCTTGATCTGGGCCGTGAAGCTGGAGATGGCCACCACATCAAAAGGGCCCGGCAGGTCGGTCAATTCACCCGGGGTGGGCAGATCCAGGTAACGCATCTCAACGTCTTCCGGTGTCAGGCCCGCCAGGGTGAGCAGACCCAGGCTGGGCAGTGAGGCGATGACCTTGCTGCGTTCGACAAAGCCGGGCAGCGTCAGGCCAAGGGCCAGCAATTCCTCGTTGCGGCAGCGCACGCCGCTCATGGCCAGAAGTCCGAGTTTCATGATCCGAGAAGTTCGCAGAGGATTCCGGTCAGAACGCCCAGGACCGGGATGAAAAACAGATGCCGGAAGGGTTTGCGCCAGGCGCTGAGGAAACAGCAGGCCGGCATCGCCGCCGCACCGATCAGCAGGGCCACCATCGCCACTTCAGCACAGGGCTCAGCCAGGGGCCGGACGTGCTGGGTGAAGGCAAAGCTGAAGTTCACAAAGGCCAAGCCAAAGAAGGAAATGTGACCCAGCCGAGTCAAACGCCGCCGGTAGCTTTGGTAACCTCCCATCCAGTCCTCGCGATGGAAGAACAGGCCGATCACGGCGCCGGAAATGACACCGAGTAGCATGCCGAGCCAGCCGGCATGGAGCATGAGGCTGACGATGGGATCGAGGCTGGGTTGCATGGGATTCAAGGTTCGAGGGATTGCAGCACGTGAACCACATTGCTGCCGCCAAAGCCGCAACTGTTGTTCAGGACCACGCGCGGGCGCTGCATCTGTGTCCGGTGCGGGAGATTCAGGCCGGCACAGGCTTCATCAGGCTCGCTCAGGTGCGCCTGCCCGGGGAGAAAGCCCTCGTCAATGGCCAGCGTGCAGAAGGCGGCCTCCATCACCCCGGCCAGCGACAGGGCATGACCCGTCAGTGCCTTCGTGCTGCTGATCGCGAGTGGCGAGCCGGTTCCGAACACCGCCCGGAGGGCCCGCGCCTCGGCTCGGTCGCCTGCAGGGGTCGAGGTGGCATGGGCGTTGACATACTCCACCTCCGAAGGCTCGACACCCGCATCCTTCATGGCGAGAAGCATCGCCTCGCGAATGCCCTGCCCGTCCGGGTGCGGAGCCGCCGGATGATGACCGTCACAGGTCTGCGCCCATCCGGTCATGCGCGCCAGTGGCCGGACCTGACGTGCTTCGGCTGAATCGAGGCTTTCAAGAACCAGAGCCACGGCTCCCCCGGTGGCGACAAACCCGTCCCGGTGTCGGTCAAAGGGGCGTGAGGCCAGCCGGGGATCGGTCTGCAGGCTCAGTGCCCCCATGCCGGCGAAGGGCAACACGCTTTCCATGCTGACCTCCTCGGCCGCGACAACCAACATCCGATCCTGTCGACCCAGACGAATTTCATCGAGCGCAAAACCCAGGGCATGTCCGCCGGAGGCACACGCCGAAACAAAGCCACAACTGGCGCCGCGCACTCCCAGCAGGGCGGCCAGGTGAAAATTGAGGGCGCCAGCAATCGAACTGAGGATGCTGGTCGGGGCAATGCGCCGCCAATCGCTGGCTTCCATACGGCTGAGGTGATGATGAAGCATGCGCGCGGAACCGACCGAAGCCGTGAACAGACCGGAACGTCCATCGCGCAAATCCGCCTCCTGCAGGCCAGCCTCGGCCAGGGCCTGACGAACGGCGGCAAGCGCATAGACCCCCTGTGGGGGCATGGCGCGAACTTCCACGGGGTCGATGGGACAATCAGCCGGCCAACTCCAGTCCGAGGAGCGCGTGGAACTCACCTCAAACCCCGCCACCTGTCCGACAACGGCCACGGGCACCTCCAACTCGGCAGCCATGGGCCAGAGCGACAAACCATGTCGCAAAGACCGCAAGGACTCGGAAACTCCAGCTCTGGAGTGCCCCAAACTGGTGACGAAACCGAGCCCGGTGATGACAGCCTCTGGGTGCATGGCGGATGGAGCTCAGAGACGGGCGATCTTGTCGGCCAGGAAGGCCTTCAGCTGCCCGACGGTGGAGACAGCCCCCATCTCGCGCGTTTCAAGATGAAGACCGAGGCAATCATCGATCTTGAAGGCCATCTCGGAGAGGGCCAGCGAGTCCAGCCCCAGGTCCTGCGCCAGCCTCAGGTCATCACTCAGCACCGCCGGCAACGCCTTGGCACCGCGCGGCAGGTGGTAGGCAATCAACCCAGGCAGGGCCTCAAACAGATCGTCAGGATCAAGACTTTGCCAGAACCGCAAAAAGGCCTCAACAGTCGTGTCGCTCAAGCCGCGCAGCTCGGCTCGAATGGCCTCGGATGACTTTCTGGGCAGGGTGGGTGCGGAGATCATGCCGCAGGATGGCAGAGACACCCCGAAATCCGCGCATTGATAAAAAGCTTGGAGGTATCTGCAAAATCAATGACCCCGCGCATCGCTGAGACAGCGAGGTCAAGCCGCGTGACGGGTGGACAAGTCCACAGAAGTTCCGGGCACCACTGCCCGGAACGGGACGGCCGGGCACAGGGTCGCTCGCACAACAGTCCAAGTCGCGGGGGCGGATCAACACCCGCCCCCACACCTCACCGTGGTCCTCCTGCAGCGCGCACACCTGGATGTCGTCGACCTGGGGCGACTGGATCGACTGCAGGCGGCGAGACGCCCGGTCACGGAATCTGGAGCAGCTCCTTTTCCGTCCAGGAATCGGTGCGACCCGCTTCCTTTTCGCGAACCGCCTTGAGGAAATCCTCTGAGATGGGCTCTGCCCCATGCTCCCACTCGCGCCGGATGTAGGTGAGGATGGCCGCCAGAGGTTCATCGCCCAAGGCACCCAGCGGGGGCATGTCGAGCTGATAACGCCGCTTTTTGACTGTGATGTAGCCGCGCACGCCGTGCAGGACGATGCGGCTGAGCCGGTCGGGCGAGCCGGTGACCCATTCGGAATCCACCAGCGGCGGGGCGATGCCATCCAGGCCTGAACCATTGGGCTGATGACAGCCGGCGCAGATGCCGACATACAGCGCCTTGCCCATCTCATAACGACTCTGCTCCTCGGCCGTCAGCGGGCGCGGCGGCTCATACCCTGCGGGCGCAGGCTTGCCCGGCCAGGTCAGCATGTCGGCCACCTTGTCGGTGCCGGGCGTGTCGAGAAAGGCCGGTCTGGCGTCGAGCTTCACCTTCCGGCGCGCGAAGTCTGCCGCATTCGCGGCGAAACCCGCGAGCAGCGTTTTGCGCGGCGTGGCGCCGGCCTTTTCGGCGAGGGTCAGGAACCGTGTGACACGGACGGGATCGCGCTCGCTGGCCACACAGCCCGCCAGGCTGGGGATCAGCGTCTTGCCGCTGCCCGTGGCCAGGCAATGCTCGAGCAGCTCCAGTTCGCGGCCCTTGACCCCGCTGAGGATGGCGTCGGGCAGATAGGGGTGATCGGGTACGCGACTGGCCATCGCCGCCATGGCCTGATCGGCCGCCGAGTCCTGGCACTCGCCCAGCGTCAGGGCGATTTGCGTCTGCACCTGCGAGTCCGCTTCGGTGGTGGAAAGGGCGATGAGCCTGGCCACCACCGCGGCGCGCCCTTCCCCCGCCAGAAAACCTTCCGCGATGCGCACGGCACCGTTGCGCACGCGGGCATCGGCGTCCGCGAACGCGGCCTCGACCACCGGCCAGCTGCTCTGGCCCAGGCCATCAAGCGTCCACAAGGCATGCAGGCGACCCAGCGCGACCCCGCCACGCGTGAGCGCTTCCAGCGCGGGCACGATCGCCGCATCCGCACGCTCGACCAGCAGGCGCTGGGCGGTTTCCCGGTGCCAGGAATTGGGGTACGCAAGGATCGGGACCAGTTCAGCAGGGCCAAGCTTCGCCAGATTCGGTGCCGGCCGTGTCTTGGCCTTTTCCGGAACGATGCGCCAGATCCGGCCCAGGCCGCGCGGCTCCACCAGATCATGCTCCTGGATGTACTTTTCCAGGTAGGGACTCAGGGAGATGCGGTGCTGGATGATGCCCCGGTAAAAATCGATGACGTACAGCGCGCCATCGGGTCCCGTGGTCAGGCTGACCGGACGGAAGCGCTCATCCGTGGAGGCGAGAAACTCGCGCTTCTCGTAGGCCTCACGCGCCACGAGCTTGCCCTCTTCCATCGTGAGAAGGTCCCGCTTCACGAGATGCAGCGCCGGTTCGCAGGCAAAGGCATTGCCCAGGGCATCCGCCGGGAAGAGATCGCCCCGGTAAATCCAGGGGGAGCACGCGGCGGTAAAATTCTTGATCTTGTGCCCCTCCATGTTCTCCGGGAGGTAGGCGCGGTTGGTGCCGGGAGTCACCCGGATGGGCCACACGGCCTGGTTCACCGGCGGGTTGATGCGACCTCCGGACTTCGCATAATTCGGATTGCGCAGCCGGTAATGCGAGGGCCACATGTCGCCCTGCAGGTGACCGGAGTTGAAGTTGTAATAGAGCCGGCCGAAGTCGTCCTGACTGAGCCCATACTGGCCGCGCATGGACGAAAGGCTGCGGTCGAAATGACCTGCGCCACGCCAGCGAAACCGCGCCGCGTATTCCGCAAAGTAGATCCAGTTGTCCAGCGCCCAAAGCGGCGAGTTCGCGCCATGTTCCGGGTTCGCCAGTTCGGGGCGACCCGGGATGGTTTGTGCGCCCGCATCCTGCGCCACCAGGATCTTCTCATCCGCCTTGCCATCGCCATTCTTGTCCGGGCAATACCACAGCATCGGCGGTGCGCCCACCAGCGCGCCGTCGCCGATCGGCAGGACCGTGCGCGGCATGATCAGTTCATCGAGGAAGACCTGGCTTTCATCGAACCGCCCGTCGCCATCGGTGTCGGTGAGGATGACGATCCGGCCCATCGGCTCATCCTCGCGATTGCCGTGAATGTCCGGCATGTACCCGCGCATCTCCACCACCCAGAGCCGCCCATCCGGACCAAACTGCGCAAAGATCGGATCGCCCACCAGCGGCTCACTCGCCACCAGTTCCACCCGGTAGCCCGGCGCCACCTGGAAGGTCTTCAACTCCTCTTCCGGAGACAAAGGCCGCGTGTCCGGCACCAGCTCCGCCGGCACCAGCGAGGGCGGCACCTCCCCCGTCGCTTCCGCATTCTGAGCAGAGACCGTTGAGATCAAAAAACAGGCGGACAGAGCGAGGATTCGGGGGAGCGGGAGGCGTGTGAAATTCATCGTGGCAGCAAACGCGGCGTTCATGGCAATACGCCTCTGAACCCTGTGATCTTCAGCCGTGCATCTGGACACTTCAACGTCCTCTGA
>DAIUCN010000046.1:0-33276 GCA_036846165.1 Prosthecobacter sp. | reverse complement strand
CTACCTCATCCCTTTTCTCTCATTCAAGCCGTTCTAGTTTCAGGGAGGCAGGTCAGCGCCACCCAGAGGCCGGGCTTGGCGTGTGGCAATCCTTTCCCCATCTCCGCCCATTTTGCCCGGTCTTGCCATGGCTCGTCGATGAAAATCTGCCGTTCGCCGACGTCGACTCGGCTTTTGCTTCATCCCTTCACGAACCCGAGGACGCGCAAACCCAGGCCCACGCCCCCTGAATCCGGCATGGCCAAAGTGGCATCGTCCATCCAGAACCGCTCGTCAGCCGCGTTTCCTCGACAAGACTTTTTCCATGAAGCGCTTCGCCCTCGTCCTGTCGCTGGTCCTGCCCGCCCTTGCGGTTCTGGCCCAGGCGCCGAAACCCGCGCCGCAACCGATCGCCAAACCGGTCAAACCCGAGTTCACCGCCGTCACCCCGCGCGCGGTGCAGATCGGCGGCGAGCTGCTGGTCACGGTCACCGGCAAAAACTTCACCGAGGACCTGCAGGCGCTGGCTGCGCATCCCGGTCTGAAGGTGCACGTGGCGACATCGAGCGTCACCGCCACCCGTGCCCGTTTGAAGATCACCGCCAGCGCTGACGTCCCGCGCGGCGCGCACGCGATCTGGCTGAAAACGGCCGGAGGGGAGTCGGCCCGCCTGACGGTCCACGCCGATGACCTCGCCCCCACGGTCACCACGGCGGCCGATTTCAAGCAGGGGCCTGTGTCGGTCCCCGCGCTGCCGGCCAGCCTTTGGGGCACCCTGACGGAAACCGGCCAGCATGACGGCTATCGGTTCACGGCGCAGGCGGGTCAGGAACTCGTGCTCGACCTCGCCGTCGCCCAGGTCGGCAGCGCGGCCAAGTCGCCGACGCTGGAAATCGTCGACAGCCAGCGCACCGTGCTCGCCGTCAACCGCGGGCTCGACAGCGGCAGTGATCCCTTCCTGGCCTGGACGGCCCCCGCCGCCGGCGAATACGTGGCCCTGGTCAGCAACACGACGATGGATGGCAGTGCGAATCATGTGTACCGCCTCACGGTCGGCGCCCTGCCCTACGTCACCGCCTGGACCCCGCTGACCGCGCAGGCGGGTCGTGAAACCCAAGTCACGCTCATTGGCCACCACCTCGGCGACAAAGCCGTCGTGCGGATGAACCCGGCGACCGAGGGCGAGGCGCCGGTGCCGCTCGATGCCAGGGCCCTGCGCTTCCGCATGCCGCCCTCGCTGCGGGTCGGCCCGCTGCCGCAGGTGAACGAGACCGAGCCCAACCACGAACCCGCGCAGGCGCAGGTCGTCACGGCACCGGGCCACTTCAATGGCGTGCTCGGCCAGCCCGGCGATGTCGACTTCATCGCCTTCGACGCCAAGCTGGGCCAGACCTGGATCATCGAAACGCTGGCCGCCCAGGCGGGTTCGCCGGTGGATACCCAACTGGAAATCCTGCACGCCGATGGTCGGCCGGTGCCGCGCCTGCTGCTGCAGGCCGTACGCGACAGCTACAACAACTTCCGCAGCGTCGACGCCAACAACCCGGACATCCGCCTGCAGAACTGGGAGGAGATGGAACTCAACGAGTTCGTCTGGTTCAATGGCGACATCCTGAAGATCTTCCGCATGCCGCGCGGCCCCGACGGCGGCTGCTTCTTTTATGTCAGTGAGGGCAAACGCCGCGCCTACTTCGACACCAGCGCCACCGCGCACTCGCTCGACGAACCCTGCTACACAGTGGTGCCGCATCCGCTGGGCACGAAGCTGGTGCCCAATGGTCTGCCGGTGTTCACCCTGAATCATCAGAACGACGACAGCGGCGACCGCAAGATCGGCCGCGACTCGCGCCTGACCTTCACCGCGCCGGCCGACGGTCGCTACCTGGTCCGCGTCAGCGATGCCCGCGGCTGGGGCGGCGAGCGTTTTGTCTATTCCCTCGCCCTGCGCGAACCCAGGCCCGATTTCAGCGTCAAACTCGCCGGCCTGAACTCCACGGTCATGCCCGGCGCCTCCGTCGGCTTCTCCTTCCGCGCCGATCGACGCGACAACTTCGACGAGGCGATCCGACTCGACATCACCGGCCTGCCGGAAGGGTATTCCGCCAGCTCACCGCTCGTCATCGAGGCCGGTCACGACCTCATCAGCGGCAGCCTGCATGCCGCGCCGGACGCGAAGGCGGATGCCGATTGGTCGAAGCTGAAGATCACCGCCACAGCACCACTGCCCACGGCGGGCAAGAGTGCCCGCGCTCCTCTCGAAACGATCACGCACGACGCCGGCAGCTTCGGCAAGGTCAAGCTCGGCGCGAAACCCAAGTTCCTCCTCGTGCTGGAACCCGACGTCGATGGCAAACCCGCCCTGAGCGATCCGGCCGACCTGACACAGCCGCTCGAGCTCACCCTCGTCGCCGGCCAGACCGTGAAGGCCTGGCTGCGCGCCGTCCGTCAGGGCGACGATGGCATCATCAACCTCGACCTCCACGGCCTGCCGCACGGGGTCATCATCGAAGACATCGGCCTCAACGGCGTGCAGATCCGCGCCGGCGAAAATGAGCGCCCCATCTTCCTGCGCGCCGCCGCCTGGGTGCCGGAGCAGGACAAGCTCTGCCATGCCGCCCTCAGCTCGGCCCGCAGCGAACACGACAGCGCCGGCCTGCAGACGAGCCGGCCCGTGCTGCTGAAAATCCGCCGGCCCGCTGGCGTGGCCGCCAAGTGATCCAAGCCATCTCGGTCTGCCGATGGCACAGCCCGTCCGCCCTCACGCATCTGCGTCCATCTGCGAAATCTGCGGATCACCTGATGCCGTCTGCGCCCTTCTTCAATCTATAAGCCTCGATCAACCATCAACGATCCTCCATCAACGCCCCTTTACCCCACCAGCGACAGGTTCGGATCGACATCGGCCTCCAGCGCTGAGGTCTGGCCGGCGAGGAAGCGCTGCAGGCCGGCGAAGGCGATCATGGCGGCGTTGTCGGTGCACAGGTCGGGCCGCGCCAGCAGCAGGGCCAGGCCCTCGGCGGCGCAGCGTTCGGTGAGGCGGGCGCGCAGGCCGCGGTTGCAACTGACACCGCCACTGACAGTGACGAGTGTTTCGCCGCACTGGCGCGCGGCCAGCACGAGCTTTTCCACCAGCACCTCGACAATCGCCTCCTGGATGCTGGCGCAGAGGTCGGTTAGCACGCCGGGCTGGGCGAGGTCGAGCTTGGGCAGCTCATAGAGCACGGCGGTCTTCAGGCCACTGAAGCTGAACTCCAGGCTGCGGCCGTCGAGAAAGCTGCGCGGGAAGGCAAAGGCGCGCGGGTTGCCTTGCGTTGCGAGGCGATCCATCTCAGGGCCGCCGGGATAGGGCAGGCCGATCATTTTCGCGGTCTTGTCAAAGGCCTCGCCGGCGGCGTCATCGCGCGTGCGGCCAAGCAGTTCGTAATCGCCGGCGCCGCGCACGCGCACGAGCATCGTGTGGCCGCCACTGACAATGAGCGAAACATTCGCCCGCACCGGCCCGGCCCCCTCCATGAAGGGCGAGAGCAGATGGCCCTCCATGTGATTGACCGCCAGAAACGGCTTCTTTTCCGCCACCGCCAGCGCCTTGGCAAAGCTGGTGCCAATGAGCAGGGAGCTGACCAGGCCGGGGCCGGTGGTGGCGCCGAAAGCCTCGATGTCGCCGAGCGCGACACCGGCCTCGGCGAGCACCTCCTCGACCAGCACACGCACGTGCAGGATGTGATTGCGCGAGGCGACCTCGGGCACGACGCCGCCGTAGCGACGGTGGATCTCGGCCTGCGAGGCGACGCGGGCGGCGAGCAGGCGGCCATCACGGGCGCAGATCGCCGCCGCGGTTTCGTCGCAGGAGGATTCGAGGGCGAGGATCATGACATCAGAAACCGCCAAGCAGGCGGGCGAAGCGCAGACCTTCCACGGTGATCTGGCCGCTGTTGTTGAGCAGGCCGCGGGTGTTGTAGTAGTGCGGCATGGGATCATCCTTGACCCAGGTGGCGACCCCGGTGGTCACCGCGCGGGTGCCGGGCCGGACGGCCACGGGAAAACCCCAGCGCGTGCAGCGCAGCACCCACGAGGGGGCGTCGCCGCGCGAGGCGAGGCCGAGCCAGGGATAGCGTTCGATGAGTTCCATGCGCGCCGACCCCGGCACGGTGAGTTCGAAGTAGGCCTCCTGGGTGCGCAGGAAATCCGCCAAGCCGAGGCCGGGGTTTTTCTGTCGCTGCAGGTAGAGCGACTGCAGATCGAGGCCGAGCAGGTTGAGGCCGTTGTACAGGCCGTGGTGGTTGGGCGTGCGGAAGAACTCGGCATGCCACTCGGGAAAGCGTTCCGACAGCAGCAGGTTCAGTTCGACGTGCAGGTGCGCGCGCCGGCGGTCGATGCCGCTGCCAGTGAACCCCATGATGCCGAGCTTCTGACCGGCATCGAGGCGGTCATCGACGGAGACGGCGATCGTGCCGAGGTGGGCATAGAGGCTGTAGAACGGTCCCTCGGGCAGGGTGTGTTCGACGACGACGTAGCGACCGTAGTTGCTGCGCCCGGCCTCGGCGCTGGTGTGGACCACGCGCCCCGGCAGGATGGCGCGCACCTCGTCGAGCGGGTTGCCAGCCGCATCGCGCTGCAGCGGCTTGACGTCCAGGCCCTCATGAAAGCGCGCGTAGGCAATGCCGGCGGCGACCCGGCGGGCATCGCGCACAAAGCCAAATTGGCCGCCCTCCCAGGGCGTCGATTTCACGCCCTCGAAGTCGCGGTCGACAAACTGGAAGTACCCGGCTCCGTCGCCCCGCAGCAGGGCGTCGTTGTCGGTCGGCAGGCGCAGGTCGAACCCGCTGGCGGCGGGGGCGAGGAGCAGAAAAAGCAGGCGGCGCATGGCCTCCCCGATACACGCGGAAGCCCGGCGCGGCAAGATGCAGGCCTAGATCTCCCAGCCGGGGCGGTACGTCGGCTTCACGAGGGCGTTGGCAGCCTCGTGGTTGGCGATCTTCAGGCCGGGGGCATCCCAGACCAGGTCCTGGCCGGGGAAGGCGCTGGCGAGGCAGCCGAGCAGGACGGCCTCGGTGAGCGGACCGGCGTAGTCAAAATTGGCGCTCGGCTGGGCACCGCCCTTGAGGCAGCAGTCGATGTACTCCTTCCAGTGGTCGCGCGGCTCGAGCTTGGGGTACTTGTGAGTGGCGAACTTTTCCCGCGGGTAGAGCATCGGCGTGCTGCCGTGGGGCGACAGCAGGACGCCGTCGGTGCCAAGGTAAATGCTGCCCTGGCCGGGGAACTTGGCCGGATCGGCCAGCGCCATGACGTGGGCCGGCGGACGGGCATCGCCGTCGTACCAGGTCACCTTGACGGTGTCGGCGGCGGTGTACTCGGTGCCCTTGAAGGTGTACTCGACGACCGCGTTGATCGCCCAATTGGTGAGGTTGACCGGGGCCGGCCCCGTCGATTTGACGCCGATCGGCGCCGCCAGATCGAGGGCGCGGAACCAGCCGCTGAACATGTGGCAACCCATGTCGCCGAGGGTGCCAGTGCCGAAGTCGCGGCGTTTGCGCCACTGGCCGGGGTGGTAGTACTTGTCGAGGTAGGGACGATCGGCCGCCGGGCCGAGCCACTGCTGCCAGTCGAAGCCCGCCGGCACCGGGTCGTTGCGCTGCGGCACCGGATCCATGTCGCCCCAGAACTTGTTCGAGAAGGTGTGCACCTCCTTGACCTTGCCGATGGCGCCTTCCTGGATGAGGGCGACCGCGTGGCGTTCGGTGAAGGCGGACGACACCTGGATGCCCATCTGGGTCATGACGCCCTTCTCGCGCGCCTTGAGCATGAGCTGGCGGCATTCGTACAAGTTCTGTGCCAGCGGCTTCTGGCCGTACAGGTGCTTGCCCAGTTCCAGCACCTTGAGCCCCATCGGGCCATGCATGTGGTCGGGGGTCGAAACGTTGACCGAGTCGATGTTGCCGGCCTCCTTTTCGAGCAGCTCACGCCAGTCCTGATAGCAGCGGGCGTTGGGGAATTTTTCCTTCAGGCGGGCGAAGTTGCGGGTGTCGACATCGGCCACGGCGACCAGCTCCCACATGTCGTGGTTCGACATGGCGCTGATGTCGGACCAGGACATGCCCGAGGCGCCGAAGGCGGCGTGGCGGAGCTTGCCGTTGGGCGAAGCGGCCTTCATGCCGGTGGTGACAAAGGGGGCGGCGAAAAGGCTGCCGGCGGTGCGGGACAGGAACTGGCGACGGGTGGGGAGGCTCATGGCGAAGGGAATCGTACGCGGCGGCGGGCGCCGTCTTCGCCATTTTGTGCGGGTCGCCCCCGGAAGGGAAGCCCGGAATTTGCGGTGAGCCGTATTCCGCGATACTGGCAACCCATGTCCCTCCTCCTCGGCATCGACCTCGGCACGACGAACTCGCTCGTCGGCGTCATGGACAGCGGTTTCCCCATCCTGCTGGCCGACGCCGAGGGCAGCCGGATCACCCCCTCGGCCGTGCATTTCGCGGCCGACGGCACGGTGACGGTCGGTGCCGCCGCCCTGCGCCGCCGCGCCCTCGAGCCGGCACGCACGGTCACCAGCGTCAAGCGCCTGATTGGGCGTCGCCCCGGCGAGGGCGACTGGCAGCCGCCCTACGACCTGGCCGCGCTCGGCACCAGCCCGGTGCAGGTCTCGGCCGAGATCCTGCGCCACCTGCGCGGCCTCGCCGAGCGGGCCATGGAGCAAACCCTCACCCGTGCCGTCATCACCGTGCCGGCCTACTTCAACGACGCCCAGCGCGCGGCCACCAAGAAGGCCGGCGAACTGGCCGGCTTGCAGGTCGAACGCATCCTCAGTGAGCCGACCGCGGCCGCGCTCGCCTACGGCCTCGACAAGCTGGGCGAACACCGCAAGGTCGCCGTTTACGACCTCGGCGGCGGCACCTTCGACATCAGCGTGCTCGAGCTGCGCGACGGCGTGTTCCAGGTGCTCAGCACCGCCGGCGACACCCAGCTCGGCGGCGATGACCTCGATCGCGCGCTCGCCGCGCACCTGGCCCCGGCCGGTGCCGATCCGGCGCGTTTTCTCGAGGCAGCCGAGGCGGCGAAAAAGCGCCTGTCCGAGGCGGAGAGCACGCGCGTCGAACTGCCCTTTTACGACGGCACCCACAGCTTCGCCGCCGAGGTGACGCGCGCCGAGCTGGAAAAACTCGCCCGTCCCCTGCTCGACCGCACCCGCAGCCACTGCCTGCGCGCCCTCGCCGACGCCGGCCTGCAGGCCGGCGACCTCGACGAGGTCATCCTCGTCGGCGGCAGCACCCGCATGCCGCTGGTGCGCCGGACGGTCGCCGAGATCTTTGGTCGCGAACCCAACCTTTCGCAGCACCCCGACGAGGCGGTGGCGCTCGGCGCGGTCATCCAGGCCGGCATTCTCGACGGCAGCCTGCGCAATGTCCTGCTGCTCGACGTCACCCCGCTGTCGCTCGGCATCGAGACCTTCGGCGGCCTCATGAACGTCATCATCCCGCGCAACACGACGATCCCCTGCAAGGCCGGCGAGATGTTCACCAACGCCGTCGCCAACCAGAGCGAGATGCTGGTGCGCGTGCTGCAGGGCGAGCGCGAGCTGGCGCGCGACAACTGGGAGCTTGGCCGGCTGGTGGTGCCCTTCCCGGCCGGGCCGAAGGGCAGCGCCCGGGTCGGCGTGCAGTTCCGCATCGATGCCGACGGCATCCTCGAGGTGCTGGCGCGCGACACCGCCAGCGGCAGCGACACCGTGCTGGAGATCCGCAACACCGCGGTCGATGTCGATGACGAACGTGTCGAGGCAATGATCAGCGCCAGCGTTGAGCACGCCTTCGAGGACATGAACGAGCGCGTTTGGACCGAGGCCCGGCTGAAGGCCGAGGAACTGCTGGGGGCGGTCGCCGCCGCCATGGAGCAGTTTGGCGAGGCCGTGACGGCGGAGGAACGCGCCGGCATCGAGGCGGCGGCGAACGCCGTGCGCAGCGTGCTGGCCGGTCCGAACCACGACGCCCGGGCCCTGAAGGCCGCCAACCAGACCCTCGACGACGCCACCCAGGAACTCGCCGTCCGCCTCGTCGAACAGGCCCTGGAGGAATCCCTGGCCCGGCGCGGGTTGGTTTGAGGGCCGCCCTCCCGCCTTGCAATGTCGCCGGACGCCCCCATCTTGACGGCCCTTTATGCCCGAACTCGACAAGACCTACACCCCGGCGGAGGTCGAACCCCGCTGGTACCAGCGCTGGCTCGACGCGAAATGCTTTGAAGCCGACCCCGCCCGCGTCAGCGAGAAGCGCCCGGCCTACAGCATTGTCATCCCGCCGCCGAACGTCACGGGCATTCTCACCCTCGGCCATGTCCTCAACAACACGATCCAGGACATCCTCGCCCGCCGCGCCCGCATGCAGGGCAAGGAAGTGCTCTGGCTGCCCGGCACCGACCACGCCGGCATCGCCACCCAGAACGTCGTCGAAAAAACCCTGAAAAAGCAGGGCGTCATCAAGCACCGCGACGACCTCGGCCGCGAGGGCCTGGTCGCCAAGATCTGGGAGTGGAAGGAAAAACACGGCGGTATCATCATCGAGCAGCTGAAGAAACTCGGCGCCTCCTGCGACTGGAGCCGCGAGCGCTTCACCTTTGATCCCGACTACAACGCCTGCGTCATGCGGGTGTTCGTCGATCTCTACAAGAAGGGGCTGATCTACCGCGGCAAACGCATGGTCAACTGGTGCCCGTCCTCGCTCACCGCGCTCAGCGATGAGGAGGTCGTCATGAAGGCGCAGAACGCCGTCATGTATCACTTCAAGGTCGAGGTCGTCGAGGAGCCCGGCACCTGGCTGGAAATCGCCACCACGCGCCCCGAAGTCATCCCGGGCGACACCGCCATCGCGGTGAATCCCAAGGACGAACGCTACGCCCACCTCATCGGCAAGCACGTGCGCCGGCCGCTGCCGGTCGAGAACCAGGCCCTGCTGCCGATTGTCGCCGATGAGCACGTCGATTTCACCTTCGGCACCGGCGTGCTGAAGGTGACGCCGGCCCATGACAAGGCCGACTTCGAGATCGGCCAGCGCCACGGCCTGCCGGTGATCGACGTCATGCACCCGAACGGCACGCTCAACGAGCTCGCCGGCAAGGACCTCGCCGGCATGGAACGCTTCGCTGCCCGCAAGCGCGCCGCCGAACTGCTGGCCGAGATCGGCAGCCTCGTGAAGGAGGAGCCGTATCAGAACAACCTCGGCTACTCCGAGCGCGCCGATGTGCCGATCGAGAGCCGCCTGAGCGAGCAGTGGTTCCTCAAGTACCCGAGCGTCAAGGCAAGCCAGGCCGTCGTCGCCGACGGCGAGATGCAGTTCCACCCCGACCGCTGGGCCAAGGTCTATGACCATTGGATGAACGGCCTGCAGGACTGGTGCATCAGCCGCCAGGTCTGGTGGGGACATCGGATTCCGGTGTGGTATCGCAAGGGGTCCGACAAGTCCGACGTGTCCGACATCTACTGCGGCATCGAACCGCCGGCCGATGCGGAAAACTGGGAGCAAGACCCCGACGTCCTCGACACCTGGTTCAGCTCCTGGCTCTGGCCCTTCGCGACGATGGGCTGGACCGGCGACAAGGCGCAGGACGCGCAGAATCCGCTGCTGAAGGCTTTCTACCCCACGACCGATCTCGTCACGGGGCCGGACATCATCTTCTTCTGGGTCGCGCGCATGATCATGGCCGGCTTCGAGTGGATGGGCGAGCTGCCGTTCAAGAACGTCTATTACACCGGCATCATCCGCGACAAGCAGGGTCGCAAGATGAGCAAGTCGCTCGGCAACTCGCCGGACCCGCTGGAACTGATCGCCAAGTACAGCGCCGACGCCCTGCGCTTCGGCATCATGCGCAGCGCGCCGCTCGGCCAGGACATCCTGTTCGACGAGAAAAACGTCGAGCTCGGCCGCAACTTCTGCACCAAGCTCTGGAACGCTGCGCGCTTCCGGCAGATGCAGGGCGGGGCCACCGAAACCGAGATCGATCCCGCGCTGCTCAGCCGCGATGACAAATGGATCCTGCTGCGCCTGAACGCCGCCATTGCCGAGGTCAGCACCGCCCTGGAGGAATACCGCTTCAGCGACGCCACCGCCTCGCTCTACCGCTTCTTCTGGAGCGAGTACTGCGACTGGTATGTCGAGGCCTCCAAGGCCGTGCTGCAGGGCGACGATGACAGGCGCAAGGCGAACACACTGGCGGTCATCGACTTCGTGCTCGGCCACACGCTGCGGCTGTTCCATCCCTTCATGCCCTTCATCACCGAGGAGCTGTGGCACGGCATGGGCTTCCATCAGGACATGCCGGAGAACCAGGGCGGCAGCAGCATCCAGTTTGCCCCCTGGCCGAAGCCGCTCGACGCCGATGAACTCGCCCACTTCGGCCTGCTGCCCGAGGACGAAAAGGCGGCGAACGACACCTACGAGACCGTGGTGCTCGGCCGCGGCCTGAAGAGCACCTTCAACCTCAACAAGAAGGTGCGCTTCGTGCTCAAGCCGAACCAGGAACTGCCCGCCCACGAGGTGGAAGTCCTGCGCCTGCTGCTCAACGCCGAGCCGCTCGAGGTCGATGCGGCCTTCACGCCGACCAAGGGCACGCCGAGCGCGCTGACGCCCCTGGGCACGATCTTCCTGCCGCTCGACGGCCTGATCGACGTCGAGGCCGAACGCGCGCGCGTCGGCAAGGAACTCGCCAAGGCCGAGGCCGAACTCGAGAAGGTCGCCGCCAAGCTCGCCGACACGAACTTCACCTCCAAGGTCCCGCAGAAGGTGCTCGATGAGCATCAGCAGCGGCAGACCGACTGGCAGGAGAAGCTCGCCAAGCTGCGCGAAATGCTCGCCGCCCTCGGCTGAGGGCGGCGGCGGCGCCGCGGAAGCTGGGAGATTGCAGAACCCCGGATCGTGGACTGCGGCAGGCCTCCTGCCGCTTTGGTTGACCGCAGCCCTGCTGCGGAGGAAAGAGGGCGGCTGCGCCGCGCAGGAAGCGCCAGCAGGGCTGGCTCCGGAAAAGCTGCAGCAGGCTGCAGCAGTCCAAAGGCGCTGGCGCGCGCCGCAGGCCCCCGGACCATCTCCGATCTCCCATCTCCGGCGGCGGCGCCGCCTCAGCCCAGCTTTTCCCGTTCCTTGACCAGGTCCTCGCGGCCCTTGCGGTCGGTGTACTCGAGGTGGCCGTCCTTGCCGAAGACGAGCGGGCGCTCGTCGTCGGTGAGCAGCTTCACCGTGCGGCCGTCGTGATCCTGGATCGTCGAGCGCTCGAAGTGGAACTGGCGCAGGGCGCCGCCGAAGGCGCGCGTCAGATTTTGCTCGGTGAACACCTCCTCGGTCGGCCCGTAGGCGAGCACGGTGCGATGGATCAGCACCACCTGGTCGCAAAACTCCGGCACGCTGCCGAGGTTGTGGGTGGAGACGAGGATGATGTGGCCTTCCGAGCGCAGCGCGCGCAGCAGCTCGATGATGGCGGCCTCGGTCTGCACGTCGACGCCGGTGAAGGGCTCGTCGAGCAGCATGATGCGGCCCTGCTGGGCGAGGGCGCGGGCGAGGAAGACGCGCTTTTTCTGGCCGCCCGAGAGCTCGCCGATCTGGCGGTCGCGGTAATCGGCCATGCCGACCCGCTCCAGGCTCTCCAGGGCGAGGCGCTTGTCCTTGGCGCTGGGCAGGCGCAGGAAGTTCATGTGACCGTAGCGACCCATCAGCACCACGTCCCAGACGCTGACCGGGAAGGTCCAGTCGACCTCCTCCGCCTGCGGCACGTAGGCGACGAGCTGGCGTTTGCGCGAGGCCTCGACCGGCGCGCCGGCGATGCGGATGCGGCCGCGGGCGGGGCGAACGAAGCCCATGATCGACTTGAACAACGTGC
Organism: Prosthecobacter sp.; assembly: GCA_036846165.1. Lineage (GTDB taxonomy): Bacteria > Verrucomicrobiota > Verrucomicrobiia > Verrucomicrobiales > Verrucomicrobiaceae > Prosthecobacter. The sequence continues at coordinate 21,447 of DAIUCN010000046.1, read as the reverse complement.
TCTTGCCGCTGCCGTTGACGCCGACCAGGGCGCAGATCGTGCCGGGGCCGAGCTGGAAGGAGGCGTCGCGCAGGGCGACGTGGCCGTTCGGGTAGGCCACGGTGACGTCCGCAACCTCGATGGCGAGCGGCGTGTCCGGCATGGGTGTCAGGGAGAGGTGAAGGCCTGCGCGAGGGCGCGGGCATTGTAGTGCAGCAGGTCCAGATACGTCGGCACGGGGCCGTCGGGACCGGTCAGCGAGTCCACATACAGCACGCCGGCGTAGCGCGCACCTGTTTCCTTGGCGACCTGGCGCATGGCCTTGTCGCTCACCGTGCTTTCCGAAAACACGGCCGGGATGCTCTGGGCGCGCACCGTGTCGACGACCCGGCGCACCTGCTGCGGCGTGCCCTCCTCGTCGGCATTGATCGGCCAGAGGTAGAGTTCCTTGAGGCCAAAGTCGCGGGCCAGGTAGGAGAAGGCGCCCTCGCTGGTGACCAGCCAGCGGCGGTTCTCCGGCACGGCGGCGAGGGCCTCGCGCACCGGCGCCTCGACGGCGCGCAGGCGCTCCGCGTAGGCGGCGGCGTTGGCGGCATAGACGGCCGCATTGGCCGGATCGAGTTCGCTGAGGGCGCGGCGGATGTTCTCGACATAGATGAGCGCATTGGCCGGCGACATCCAGGCGTGCGGGTTGGGCTTGCCCTCGTAGGGACCCTCGCCGATGCCCATGGGTTCGATGCCCTCGCTGAGCACGGCCGAGGCGGCGCCCTGCGCCTGCTGGAAGAAGCGTTCAAACCAGCGCTCCAGGCCGAGGCCATTCCACAGCACGAGGTCGGCGTCCTTGACCTTGACCAGATCCTGCGGGGTCGGTTCGTAGTCGTGGATCTCCGCGCCGGGTTTGGTGATCGACTCGACCACGGCGGCATCGCCGGCGACGTGGCGGGCCATGTCGGCGAGGATGGTGAAAGTCGTCAGCACGCGCTTGCGGCCGTCGGCCGGCGCCTCCGGCGCGGGACTGCAGGCAACGAGCGTGAAAGCGGCGAGCAGGAGCAGGGATTTCATGGCGGGTTAAAAGCGAAAGCTGACCCCGGAGAAGACGCCGAAGTCCGGCGCCGGCCGGTTCAGACCGAGGCGGACCCCGGCATCGAAGACCAAGGTGGGGGTGAGAGCAAAGGTCAGGCCGGTGTTGAACAGGCCCTGGTAGGCCGTGTCGTTGCCGGCGATGCCGACCAGTTCCAGATACGAGCCGAGGCGCTCGGTGAGTCCGATGCCGAGGGTCGCCGAGTGCAGCCATTCCAGGTCGTGACCGCCGGTCTCGGCATCGTGGACGAGGTCGATCTCCCCCATCAGGCCGAGGGTGACGCGTTCGGACAGCGGCAGGCCGAAGGGCAGGATCAAACCGCCGGCCCAGGCCTGGTCACTGACGTCGGTGTGGGTGGGCACGGTCACGTAGGGCATGAGCGCCAGCGCCGAGCCGCCGTCGTCATTGCCGAAGAGGTTGTGCTTCAAACGCAGCGTCAGATCGCCAAACCCGGTGGTGCGGGTGCTGTCGCCGCGCTCCGAGACCCCGGCGACCGCGTGGCTGTTGACGATGAGCTGCAGGTCGGTGGCGTCGCCGAGGCCGGCCTTGAGGTTGACCTGGCCATAAATCCACTGCGTCTCGCGCAGGCCGCTGGCGTGGTCGCGACTGTAGTCGAACAGGCTGGCCTCGACCTGGAACAGTCCGGCCGGGACGGTGTGGGGCGATTCCGTGGTGTCGGGTCGGTCCGTGCTCATCGGCCGGGGTTCGGCAGCGAGCAGGGGGGTGGCGGCGGCAAGCAGGCAAAAGATCCAATGATTGGCGGGCATAGCAATGTTAGTCCCGTCTAATTCTTCAGGTCGAGCCCGCTGGCAAGTGAAAAAGATAGGCCGGGCTAACTTTTCGACGTTACTGCTGGCAAAAAGCGGTTGTCCGGCGCCGGTCCGGCGGGCATCCATGAGCGATGCCGCCCAAGCGCCAAGAGCCGACCGCCCATGTTCATTCCCCGGCCATGGAGGATTACCTCGAGCAGATCCACAATCTGATCGAGGCCAAGGGCTACGCGCGGGTGGTCGACATCGCCGGCAATTTGGGGGTGTCGCAGGCCAGCGTCACCAACATGATCCAGCGGCTCGATGCCGAGGGCTACGTGGTGTACGAGCGCTACCGCGGGGTGACAATGACCGAGGCCGGGCGCGAGATTGGCCGGGCGATTGCGCGGCGCCACGAGGTGCTGACCCGCCTGCTGGCCGGCTTCGGGCTCGACCCCAAGACCGTGCATGAGGATGTCGAGGGCATGGAGCATCACATCAGCCGCCAGACGCTCGAGGTGCTGACCCTGCTCATGGAGGAATTGGAGGCCAATGACGAGCTGATGGCGCGTCTCAAGCGCAAGCTGGCGCGGGGCTGACCCGATAGATTCCCTTGCCGACCGCGTTGTTGAGGCGGAGATTGAAATCTCCGCATGCCTCGCCTTCGCATCGCCCACCGACCTGACTGCCGCCTGCTGGCGCGGCTGGTCCACGGCTTGGTGCTGGCCTGCTGGCTGCTCTCCTCGCACGGCATCGCCCCGGTGCTGGTGCTGGCCGCGGCCAAGGCCGATGGCGATCACCGCGTTGAAGTCGACGCCCAGGCGCGGGGCTCGGTGACCCTGGTGCTCGCCCATGAGCGAACCGAAGTGGCACCACACCGCCATGGCGCGCTCTGCGAGCTGATCCTCAGCTTTGCCGTCAACCGCGGCGCCCCCGGTCCCGACCACGTGCTGAGCTTCAAATCCGTCGATGAAAGCCAGGTGCGCGAAGCCTCCACGGCCTCGCCCCTGCCGGTCGCCAGCCCGCCCGTGCGGGTGCTGGCGCGCGCCTCGGTCGCCCCCCTGCAGCGCCCCCTCGGGCGCGGCAAGCTGGTGCGGCCCTGGTCGCCCGGCCCCGGTGTGAAGGCAAGTCGCACCCGACTGGTGTGTTGAGCCGGGCCTGAAGGCCCACCCTTGGGAGCACCACTGTGCCCCATCCCGCCAGGATCCCCAGGATCCGGCCACCGCTCAACCCCCACGTCATTTGCCATGTCTTTTTCCCTTCGCACCCCCCTGCTCTGCCTGCTCGCCGCCGCTTCTGCCGGCGCCAGCCCCGTCTCCGTCACCTCCCTGGTCCAGAAGGCTCTGGCCACCCACCCCGAACTGCGCTTCTACGAGGCCCAGATCGAGGCCGCCCGCGGCGGCAAAACCACCGCCGGTGAAATCGCCAACCCCGAACTGCTGACCGGTGTCGGCAACTGGCGCGTGCGCGACCTCGCCACCGGCGGTGTCAGCGACGGCCCCACCTGGTCGGTCCAGCTCACCCAAACCTTCGAGTGGCCCGGCCGCCTCGCCCTGCGCAAGGCCATCGCCCAAAAGGACATCGAGCTCGCTCAGCTCGGCGTCGAACAGTTCCGCACCGCCCTCGCCGCCCGCGTGCAGAACCTCTGCTGGAAGGTGCTCGCCGGCCAGGAAAAGACCCGCGCCGCCGAGGAGGTGGCCACGCGCTACCAGTCGCTGGCGACCGTGCTGCTGCAGCGCGATCCCGCCGGCGCCGCGCCGCGGTTGGAGGCGCGCATCGTGCAGGCGAATGCCCTCAACCTCAGCGCCGCCGCCGCGGCCGCCCGCAACGAGCTCGAAGCCGCCCGCTTTGAACTCAACCAGCTGCTCGGAGAAAAACCCGGCCAGGCGGTCGAGCTGCGCCGCGACACGGTGACGCTGAACCCGCCGCCGGCCCTGGAGTCCCTGCTCGCCAGCGCCCGCCGCCACAACTTCGACCTGCGCGCGCGCATGCTCGACGTCCAGCAGCAGGGCTACGAGGTGAAACTGGCCGAAAACGAGCGCTGGCCCGCCATCAGCGTCGTGCCCTTCGTCCAGCGCCAGGAGAACGCGACGCGTGAAACCCAGGCCGGCATCGGCGTCTCCATTCCCCTGCCGCTGTGGAACCGCAACAAGGGTGCCATTGACAGCGCCAAGGCCCGCCAGGTGCAGGCCGAGGTGATGCTCACCGCCCAGATGCGCCAGCTCGAACGTGAGGTCGCCGCCGAGGCCAGCCACTACCGCATCCACGTCGAGGAACTGGCGAAGTGGCCGGGCGACACGCTCGACAGCTTCCGCCAGGCCGCTGCCGAGGCCGATGAACACTACCGCCTCGGCGCCCTGCCGCTGGCGACCTACACCGAGCTGCAGCAGCAGTACATCGACTCGGTCAGCGCCGTGCTCGATTCCCAGCTCAACGCCGTCGAGGCGCGCCTCGCCCTCGAGCAGCTCACCGGCACGAAACTGCCCTGATCCTGCCGCCCAGTGCGTCGACCGCGGGTTCAACCCGCGCGCCGGCGCCGAACCCGCTGCCGCCCTGTCGGCCGCCCCCTGAACCCCTCAGGAATCCCCTGCCATGCTCCACGCCCTTCTTGAATTTTCCATCCGGCAGCGCGCCGTCGTGCTGCTCGGTGCCCTCGGCCTGCTCGCCGCCGGCGCCTATGCCCTGCTGCACCTGCCGGTCGATGCCGTGCCCGACCTCACTGGCCCGCAGGTGCAGGTCAACGTCAACGTGCCCGCCCTCGCGCCCGAGGAATCCGAACGCGCCGTCACCCGCCCCATCGAAATGGCGCTCGCCGGCATGCCCGGCGTGCTCGACTCGCGCTCGATCACCAAGTTCGGCCTCAGCCAGGTGACGATCGAGTTCGAGGACGGCACCGACATCTTCCGCGCCCGCCAGCTCGTCACCGAGCGCCTCGGCGCCGTGCTGCAGGAGCTGCCGCCCGGCAGTGAACTGAGCCTCGCGCCGATCAGCACCGGCCTCGGCGAAATCTTCTACTACACGCTGCATTGGAAGAAGGACGCCAGGGAGCGTCCGGCCGATGAGCGCGAGGGCCTGATGCGCCTGTGGGAGACGCATGAGTACATCGTCAAGCCGATGCTGCGCACCGTGCAGGGGGTCGCCGAAATCAACAGCAACGGCGGTCACCAGCGCCAGGTCACGGTCGAGCCGATGCTCGACAAACTCAAGGCGGCCAACATGACGGTTGGCGAACTCGCCGACATCATCCGCGGCAACGTCGAGAACGCCGGCGGCGGTGTCATCAGCCGCGAGGGCGAACAGCTCACCGTGCGCAGCGTCGGCCGGGTCAGCACGATCGACGAGATCGCCTGGCTGCCGGTGAAGTTCGGCGCCGCGGTCGAACCGCTGAAGGTGGCGGACGTCGCCAAGGTCGCCTGGGGTGCCGGCTTCCGCGGTGGCGCCGCCACCATGGATGGCGAGGAGGTGGTGCTCGGCACGGTGATGATGCTCATGGGCGAAAACGCCCGCGTCGTCTGCCACCGCGTTGAACCGCGCCTGGCGGAGATCCGCGACAAACTGCCGCCCGGCATGGACATCACCATCGTCTACGAACGCAGCGACCTCGTCGAGGCGACCGTCGGCACGGTGGAGAAAAACCTGCTCGAAGGCGCCGTGCTCGTCGTCGCCGTGCTGCTCGCCCTGCTCGGCAACTGGCGCGCGGCGATCATCGTCGCCATGGCCATCCCGCTATCCTTTTTGTTCGCCATCTGCGGCATGGTCCAGGGCGGCTGGTCGGGCAACCTGATGAGCCTGGGTGCGGTCGACTTCGGCCTGATCATCGACGGCGCCGTCGTCATGGTCGAAAACATCGTCCGCCGCCTCGGCCTGCGCCAGCATCACCTCGGCCGCAGGCTGACGCCCGAGGAACGCAGCCGCGAGGTGCTCGCCGCCAGCAAGCAGGTGGCCAGCCCGATGTTCTTCGGCGTGCTCATCATCACCATCGTCTACCTGCCCATCCTCTCGCTCACCGGCATCGAGGGCAAGATGTTCCGGCCGATGGCGGTGACCGTCATCTTCGCCCTCGCCGGCGCCCTGCTGCTGTCGCTGACCCTCATGCCGGCGCTCTGCTCCTACTTCCTCGGCGGCAGCATCGCCGAGAAGGAAAACTTCCTCATCGCCGGCCTCAACCGCCTCTTCCAACCGATGCTGCGGGTGGTCATCCGCCTGCGACTGCTGGTCGCGCTCGCCGCCATCGGCTTCTTCGCCTTCTGCGGCCTGCGCTTCGGCTCGCTGGGTGCGGAATTCGTGCCCAAGCTCGACGAGGGCAGCATCGCCGCGATGATCTACCGCAAGGTCGGCATGAACCTGCAGGAGTCGCTCCACCAGGACCTCGAACTCGGCAAAATGGTGCGGGAGAAGTTCCCGATGGTGACGCGCTTCTTCACCCGCAGCGGCACCAGCGAGGTGGCGACCGATCCGATGCCGCCGAACGAGACCGACTTCTACGTCTTCTACAAACCGCTCGCTGAATGGCCGAAGGGACCGGGCCTGCCGACCACCAAGCAGGAACTCATGGCCGCCATCGAGGCGGAGGCGCTGCGCGAGCACGAGGGCCAGACGATCGAATTCGGCCAGCCGATCGAGACGCGCTTCAATGAAATGATGGAAGGCACCAAGGCCGAGCTCGCCGTGCGCATCTACGGCGTCGAGTTCGACCTGCTGGAAAAACTGGCGTCGCAGATCCGCGACATCATCAACGCCACACCCGGCGGCAAGGCCGAGCTGGAGACGGACGGACGGCCGACGACGCTGACCCTGCAGGTGAAGCGCGACGTGCTCACCAAGTACAACGTGCCGCTGGCCGAGGTGAACCGCGCGGTCTCCGCCGGCCTCGGCGGCGAGGTCGCCGGCCAGGTCGTCGAGGGCAACCGCAAGCGCGACATCGTTGTGCGCCTGCCCGAGGACGCACGGTCCAAGGACGACATCATTCGCAGCCTGCCCCTGCGGGTCGGCGAACACGGCATGATCGACCTCGGCGATGCCGTCGAGATCCGCACGGAGAAGGCGGTCGATCCGATCCGCCACAGCCGCACCCAGCGGCGCGCGGCCCTGCTGGTCAGCGTCGAGGGCCGCGACATGGAGGGCTTCGTCCATGAGGCGACCGCCCGCATCAAGCGCGAGGTCAAGTTCCCCGAGGGGTACGACTTCGAGTTCGGCGGCACCTTCGAGAACCTGCAGGAGGCGCGCGCGCGTCTCGCCATCGTCGTGCCAACGGCGCTGATCCTGATCCTGGCGCTCATCTTCTTCGCCTTCGGCAGCCTGCGCCAGACCTTCCTGGTCGCCACCGGCATCCCGCTGGCGCTGACCGGCGGCATTCTCGCCCTCGATCTGCGCGGCATGCCGTTCAGCATCACCGCCGCCGTCGGCTTCATCGCCCTGAGCGGCGTTGCCGTGCTCAACGGCCTGGTGCTGGTCAATTACTTCAACGAACTGCGCGAGGAGGGCCTGAGCCTGCGTGAGGCCGTGCTGCAGGGGGTCGCCACCCGCCTGCGGCCGGTCATGATGACCGCCCTGGTCGCCGCGCTCGGCTTCGTGCCGATGGCGCTCGCCCACGGTCCCGGCGCCGAGGTGCAGCGACCGCTCGCCACCGTGGTCATCGGCGGCATCCTCAGCTCGACCCTGCTCACCCTGCTGCTGCTGCCGATGCTCTACGACTGGATTGAACGCCGCAGCAAACCCGAGTGAAACACGTCGCGCGGGAGTCCGCTCAGGGCTCCCGCTCGACGGCCAGGGCAATGCCCATGCCGCCGCCGATGCACAGGCTGGCGATGCCGCGCCGCAGCCCCTCGTCCTCCATCCGGTGCAGCAGGGTGACCAGCACACGCGCGCCGCTGGCACCGATCGGATGACCGAGGGCGATGGCACCGCCGCGGCGGTTGAGTCGCTCCGGATCGAGGCCCAGCTCGCGCGCGCAGCCGAGCACCTGCACGGCAAAAGCTTCGTTGATCTCGAGGGCCTCAACCTCGTCGAGAGCCCAGCCAGTCTGCGCGCAGACCCGGCGGATCGCACCCACCGGGCCCAGACCCATCAGCGCCGGATCACAACCCACCGCGGCAGAGGCAACGACTCGTCCGCGTGAAACCAGGCCGTGCTCGCGCAGGGCGGTGTCGCTGGCCAGCAGCAGCATCGCCGCACCGTCGTTGATGCCGGAGGCGTTGCCGGCGGTGACGGTGCCGTCCTTGCGGAAGGCGGGCTTCAGCTTGGCCAGCGACTCGACCGTCGTGTCGGCGCGCGGATGCTCGTCGGCATCCACCCCGCCCACCGCCACGATCTCGCGGGCGAAGACGTCGCGGCTGGCGGCGGCGCGCGCCTGGCTGAGCGCGGCGAAACGATCCTGCTCGGCGCGGTCGATGCCATGCTTGTCGGCGATGCGTTCCGCGGTCTCGCCCATGCCAAGCTTGAGCAGGGGATCGCAGAGGCCGTCGCTGAAAATCGCGTCCTCGACCTCCGGCGCGCCGAGCTTTTTGCCCCAGCGCGCGTCGCGCAGGTAGTGCGGCGCGGCGCTCATCACCTCGACGCCGCCGGCCAGCGCGAGCCCGGCCTCACCGGCGCGAATCGCATCGGCCGCCAGGGCCACCGCCTTGAGCGAGGAACCGCAGGCCATGTTCACCGTGAAGGCGGGCACGTGCTCGAGCTCGCCGAGCTTGAGGGCGAGCTGGCGTGCGACGTTCATGCCGCAGCCGGCCTGCAGCACCTGGCCGAGGATGACCTGATCGAGTTTTGCGCGCAGGGCCTGCGGCACGGTCGCGTCGGCGACGGCGAAGGCCAGGTCGGCGGCTCGGAGATCCTTGAGGCCGCCGCCGAAGCGGCCGATGGGCGAACGACGGGCGGCGACGAGATGAACGGCATTCATGGCAGGCGAGTCAGGTTGGCGGCGACGAGCGGTGAAAACTGCATGCGCGCGAGGAGGTCGGCCTGCAGGTCGAGGCCGTCGGCAAGTTCGATCAGGCGCAGGCCTTCCGTCGTCAGTTCGAAAACCGCGCGCTCGGTGACATAGAGCACCTGCTGGCCGCGGGCGAGGGCGGTGGGGCCGTGGAAGCAGACGTGGCGGATCTTGTGCACGAACTTGGGCTGATCCTTGGCGAGGAAGGTGCAGCAGAAGACCAGGCGGCGCGCGCTCTGGGCGATGTTCATGAAGCCGCCGACGCCGGCAAAACGGCCACCCATGCTGGCGACGTTGACGCTGCCCTCGGCGTCAATCTCGACCGCGCCGAGCACGGCGATGTCGAGGCCGCCGCCGTCGTAGAAATCGAACTGGGCCGGCTGATCGATCACCGCCTCCGGGTAGTGGCTGCAGCCGAAGTCGAGGCCCGAGGCGGGCACGCCGCCGATGGGACCGCTTTCGACGGTGAGGGTGAACTCGCCAAGCCGGCCGGTTTCGGCGGCCACCGCGGCGACCGTTTCCGGCAGGCCGATGCCGAGGTTGACGATGTCGCCGGCGCGGATCTCGCGCAGGGCGCGGGTGCCGATGCGTTTGCGTTCCGATTCCGGCAAGGGTGGCAGATCGAAGGCCTCGCCGGCCGTCACGTAGGCCGGATTGAAGGCGCAGCCGAAGGTCTGGTCATGGCGGTCGCCGCCGGAGACAACCACCCGGTCGACGAGGATGCCCGGCACGCGCACCGCTTTCGGATCGGGCAACAGATCGACGACGCGCTCGACCTGGGCGATGACGATGCCGCCGTGGTTTTTCGCCGCCTGGGCGATGGGCAGCGCCTCGCCGATCAGGGCCTCGCGCTCAAAGCTGAGGTTGCCGTGGCGGTCGGCGCTGGTGGCGCGGATCAGGCCAACGTGGACCGGCACCGGCTTGTAGCGCAGCCAGGGCTCGCCATCGAGGACCAGTCGCTCGACCAGAGGTTCGGTGGTGCGCGCGTTCATGCGGCCGCCGCCCTGGTCCGGCTCCATGAAGGTGCCGAGGCCGACGCGGGTGATCAGGCCGGGGCGTTTGGCGGCGATCTCGCGCAGCAGCACGCAGAGCACGCCCTGCGGCAGGTTGTAGGCCTCGATGCGGTTGTCGAGCGCCAGCGCGCCAAGCTTGGGCGCCAGGTTCCAATGGCCGCCGATGACCCGCTTCAGCAAACCCTCATGCGCCAGATGATTGAGCCCGCGCGCCTCGCGGTCGCCCTGGCCGGCGCAGTAAAACAGGGTCAGGTCGCGCGGTGCGCCGGTCACCAAAAATCGGCGCTCCAGCGCCTCGGTCAGCAGTTCCGGATGACCGGCACCGACAAAGCCGCCGATCGCCACCGTGGCGCCGTCGGGAAGGGCGGCGACGGCTTCGTCAGCGGTGCAAAACTGCGGGGCGCGGCGCATGATGCTTCTCCTCAGCCGAACACGGCCTCCTCGATGCGGGCGCGCAGGGTGTCGAGCGCCTGGCGCTCCTCGAGCTTGTTGCCGTTGGCGTCCTGCACGTACACGGCGTCGAGGGCGACACCCTTTTCCGTGGCGATTCGCGCATGGGTGACGCTGAGGCCGAGCTTGCCGATGGCCATGAAGATGTCGTGCAGCAGGCCAAGGCGGTCGACCACCTGCAGTTCGACGACCGTGTCCTCGGGCGAGACGTCGTTGTTGATGTGGACGCGCTGCGGGATCTCCGCCATGACCTCGTCGTAGCCGGGCACGCTGCGCCGCGACTTGGCGATGGCCGGGGCAAAATCAAAGGTCTGGCTGACGAAGGCGGCGCGCACAGCGTTCTCAACCCGCTGCTTGGCGCTGCGGCTGGTGACCGCGGTCAGGTTCGTCGTGCAGACGCGGAAGATGTCGAGCACGAGGTGGTCGGAGCGCTGGAAGAGGTCGGCACTGAGAATGTTGATGCTCTCCGCGGCCAGCGCGCCGGAGATGCGCGCCAGCAGCAGGTGACGGTCCCAGCAGGTGACCACCAGCTCGCTGTAGCCATGCACCGGGTAGTCGTTCCAGGCCATCACCGGCTGGAGGCCGGCCTCCGCCTCCTCCTCGGCGAGCTGGACGAAGAACTGGCGGAACTGGCGCAGATGCGCCTCGATCTGCGCCGGCTCGCGGAAGTTGAAATAGCTGCGCGGCATGTGGCGGAAGTGCGCGGCAATCTCGTCGGCATAGTCCGCAGGCAGCAGCTTGTCGACCTCGGCACGCACCTCATCGAGCGGCACGCTGGCCCGGCGCATGAAGTCGGCCGGCGCCTGCATGAACTGCAGGGCGTTGTGGTAGAGGTGGCGAATGGAGGCCTCCTTGTAGCCGGACCAGCTCGCCTCGCTGGTGCCGCGCGAGTCGGCATAGGTCATCACCAGCAGGCTGTCGAGATTCTCCTTGGTGCGAACGATGTGCACAAAGTCCTCGATCACCTTGGCGTCCTCGAGGTTCGAGGTCGTCGCCACGCGGTACATGAGCAGGTGGTTGTCGACCAGGAAGAGCAGGAGCTTGCGGCGCTCGCCCTTGATGAGCAGGCGGCGCGCGACGGCGTCGGCAAGCAGCGTGCTCTCGTCGTCGTGCGACTTCTTGTTCGCCGCCCGGCCGGTGTCGTGCATGATCAGCGCCAGGTACAGCATCGACGGCTGCTGCAGGTCGTGGAAGAGCTGCTGGTAAAAGGCCGTGCCGCCGGCCTGCGGCGGCCCGGCAAGCTCGTCGAGCCGCTCCAGCGTGCGCAGGGTGTGCTCGTCGGCGGTGAAGCGGTGGAAGAACTCGTGCTGGACCAGGCAGGTGAGCGCGCCGAATTCCGGCAGGTAGCGGCCGAGGAAGCCGACCCGGTGCATCTGGCGCAGCGTGCGGGCGACGTCGCCGCGGCGCGACAGGATGACCTCGAACATCTCGCGCACGTCCTTGTTGTAGCGGAAGCCGGCGTTGACGAGGCGGAAGCTTTTCTGGACGAGCTGAAACAGCTCCGGGCTCAGCCGCAGGTGGCGCTGCTGGGTGTGCGAAAACAGGCGCATCAGCCGCACGGGATCGTCGCGGAAGATCGTCTCGCCCTCGGGGAAGATGCGGCCGTTGCGACTGATGAAACCGTCGAACTTGTCGGCGCGCTTGACGTCCTTGCGCCGTGCCAGGAAGCCGAGCAGGCCGCGCCGGCCGTTGTCGCCTTCCAGCGCCTCGAGATGGAAGCGGTCCATGATCTCGCTGCTGCGCTGGAGCACGTCGCGCGTCGCCATGTAGTAATCCTTCATGAACGCCTCAATGCGGCGCAGCACGCGCTTGTGGCGGTAGCCGAGGTGGCCGGCGACCACACCCTGCAGGCGCAGGGTGAGCAGGTCCTCGCCGCGCCGCTCCGAATAGTGCATCTCGTTGCGCACGCGCAGGATGAGGTCGTAGGCGGCCTCGACCTCCTTCCAGGCGCCGGGGGCGACAAAGCCGCGCGCCACCAGGTCGCGCGGGTCGAGCGTGCGCAGCTTGGCGTAGGTCATCCAGATCAGGTTCTGGTAATCGCGCAATCCCCCGCAGCCGTTCTTGACGTGCGGCTCCTGCACGAAGGGTGTGCCGCCGTATTTCTCATGGCGCGTCGCCAGATCCTCCTGGCGCTGGCGCAGGAACTCCTTTTCCCGCCCCTCGATGCACTCGGCGTCGAAGCGCGCGCGAAACTCACCGAAGGCAGTGTCATCACCGGTGAGAAACCGCGCCTCGACGAGTGCGGTCATCGCATGCGGATCGCTGTTGGCATGGCGCAGGCAGTCGCCGACGCTGCGAGTGCCGCCCTGGCCGACCTTGAGGTTGAGATCCCAGAGCAGGGTCTGCAGTGCGCTGACCAGGCTGGCGACCGCCGGCGGCACCTGGGCGGCGTTGCCCGGGAGCATGAAGGTGAGGTCGACATCGCTGCCCGGACTCATGACCCGGCGACCGTAGCCGCCGTGGGCGACGACGCTGATCTTCAGCGCCTCGGCACCCGGCTGCGCGGCCACGCACTCCTCCCACAGCAGGGCGATCAGGTGGTCGAGCACGTCCGAGCGCATGCGGCAGACTTCGACCCCGCTCCAGCCGGCGCGATGGCGCTGCTTGATGCGCTGCTCCTTGAGGCGGAGGAACTGCTTGCAGAGGCGCAGCGTCACGGTCTTGCCGCGCGGCAGCGGGCCGCTGCCGGCAAACACCTTCTGGGCGGCGGCCTCGATGCGGCGCTTGTACTCGCGTTCGGTCATGCGCGTCAATACGTCAGCAGCGCATGCACCGGCGCGCGTTCCGCCAGGCGGTCGCGACCCTGGAGAAAGGCCAGCTCGATGAAGAAGGCCGCACCGAGCAACTCGGCCTGCGCCTCCTCGATGAGCCGCACCGCCGCCCCCGCTGTGCCACCGGTCGCCAGCAGGTCGTCGGCCAGCACCACGCGCTCGCCGGGCGCGAGGGCGTCGACATGCATCTCGATGCCATTGCTGCCATACTCGAGCTGGTAGTCGAGGCCGCGCGTGCGCCACGGCAGCTTGCCCTTCTTGCGCACCGGCACGAACCCGGCGCCGAGCCGGTCCGCCAGCAGCGCGCCAAAGATGAAACCGCGCGCATCGATGCCAACCACCTTGTCGACCCGCTCGTTCGCGAAGGTCTCGGCCATGCCGTCAATCGCCGCGCGCAGCAGCGCGGGATCGGCGAGAACGGGGGTGATGTCCTTGAACAGGATGCCGGGCTGCGGGAAGTCCGGCACGTCGCGCACCGCGGCGCGCAGGCGGTCGAGGGAGTCGGGACTCATGGGCGCCAGTGTGGGGGAGGTGACGGAGGATGCAAGCAGCAATGGCCATGCGGATTCATTCGGTCCCGCACCCGGCAAGCAGCTTGCGCGCCGGAGTCGCCAGGCATCGCTCGGCGCAGGCAAAAACCCTGCGCAGCAACCGCCGCCGACGCTTCGCCAGCAATCGACGCCACGCCTTGCCGGCATCAGTTGGCAAGGCCCCGGCCAGTACGGCCAGATCCTGCAGCTGGCCCAACCGCCGACCGAGCTCGCGTGCAGGACGAAGGCGTGCCCGTACCGCCGGCAGGTCCATCCGCAAGGCGACAAGCGCAAGGCCAAGGTGCTCGAGTTCCTTGACCCGCTTGCGCCAGGCATGCAGGATCGCCGCCCGCGGCTGACGACGGCAGCGACGGCCAAGGCGACGACAGCAACGATACTGCTCCACCCAGACCGCGCCCGGCGAGTCCAGGGTCAACGACGCCAGCGGCAGGTCGGTCAGTCGCTGCTCCAACTGGACCAGACGGCGGCGGATCGCTTCCCGGGACACGGCTGGCTCGGGCGCCAACGGCGGCAAGTCCAGGACGGGCAGTGGCAGTCCGGCCTTTCCGGCCAGTCTGGCAGCCAGATGGCGCGCCACCTCCGCGTCGCGACAGGCGCCGAAGGCCTGGCGGATGGCCCTGGCTTCGGCCTGCAACGGTTTCAGGAACTGCCTGGGCAGCACGGCGGCCAGCAGGCGCAGGACGGCGCACAGCTTTTTCATGCGCACGCGCAGGGCATGCACCGCCGGACCCGGCTGCAGCCGCAGCCGCTGCAGATCCCCGCGAGCCTGGCGGCAGAGTCCGACCAGCAAGCCGAGCAGGCGCTCCCCGGGCAGCGGCAGGTCTGGATCGGCAGCCATGGCGATGCCAGCCTGCGCTCAAGCCCGTCAGCCTGCAAGCCTCAAAGGGGGTCGCCCAGCCAGCCCCCCCAGGCCTCCCGATGGAGGAATCGAATGTTCCGAGCCTGCCTGCCAGCCAGGTTGCGACGGTCAGTGCTGCCATTGGTATCCCTTGCCGGGGTGCTTCCGGCTGTTCATCCTGGCATCAAGTCCCTGCCAAGATTTCAGGGTCGCCACACTGAGGTCCAACGGCTCCCCCGAGTCAGAGGTTGCCAGCACGGAACCTTCATCCAGTGAGATCAACGCATCCTCATGGGCCTGGCTGACCTCTTCCACCTGTCCCAGGAGGCAGTTTTTCAGGATGACCGGCTTATGGGCTGCATCGTCGCAAAGAATTGCCGGACCGGACAGGTGAAAGAAGGTGCAGCGTTCCGCCATGATCGGCCCGCCATTGTTCCAGAGCCCGGTATGCCCGCCGGCCATCAGACAGTTGGTCAGTGTGGCTGTCGCCCAGATGCGGATGTTCCGGCCGTTGTGCAGGGCAATGCAGTCGGTCAAAACGACATCGCGAGCCTTCAGGTCATAACCGCCGTCCTGATTGCGCAGGGCGCGGCAGCGAATGAAGCGAATGTCACGTGCGTTTCCCTCCACGACAAAGCCATCGCCGTTTTTATAGGCCGCCTTCTGCAGCGGCATGAGATGGTTCGCGGCTAGGCAGTCGCTGAACGTGAAGCCGGTGTTGGGTTGGCCCTTGCCATTGAGCAGGAAACCAAAGGGCAGGAGTTCGGTGCGCTTTTCCCAGTCAGGATCCCTTTCCGAACAATCCGCCACACACTGACGCAGTTGCACGCGGTCGCAGCCTTCCTCGAAGCGGTAGGCATGCTTTGTGTAGCGTCGGATGTCGCAGTCCTCCACGATCAGATCCTCACAAAAGGAAAGGTAGCAGCCATGCCGGACATGACTCATGGCCAGGCCGGAGAACTTCAGGTGCCGCCGCGACTCAGCCTCGTTTTTGACGAGGCCCGCGAGGATGCCGACCTGATAGCCTTTCAGTTTCAGGTTCTGCAGGGTCACGTGACTCACTCCGGCAGCCAGAGTGAAGGCGGTCGCGCCCCGGTCTGGCTGGGTGACCTGCCAGGCTGAGCGGAATTCAGGCAGGCCTTTGCCGTTTCGATCAACGCCCTCGATGACAATCGGTGCCTGGGCCGTGCCACTTTGAGTCAATGAGGCTTCCATGCCCTGATAGTGACCGCTGCCAATTTTGAGGTGGTCTCCCGGTTTCAGTGTGTCGAAGATGCCGCTGCTCAAGGCTTCTTGTCCCAGCGCATGTTCCCAGGACGAACCATCCTGGTGACCTGTTCCTACAGGCATGACAAAGATGTTGCGAGCGAGTGCGCCGGGGGGTGTGAGGACGCTGAGAGCGGCGGGCAACGCCAACAGGCGAAGTAAAGGACGTGGAAGCTTCATGGGTCAGTGTTTGAAGCTTGTGTGGGACTCAAGCTTCCTCTCACTTTGCCATCTCAAGGAATGGAAAGTGAAGCAAAAGCAACGGACGGAAAGCGGATTCCCTGGGCAGTGACGGCGGCTAAAGAGGCATTCAGGGGCCGGACGGGCCTCACTCTGGCTGTTCCCGCTCTTTGATGGGGTTTGAGGGCTTCTCTCACTGCCGGCTGGAATCCGGCCACAAAAAATCCCTGAGCTGTTGAGGCTCAGGGATTTAAAATTGGTAGCGGGGACAGGATTTGAACCTGTGACCTTCAGGTTATGAGCTGGATATTACTTCCCGTAATATCAAGGTTTCCAGGGAGCCAATTGCCGGTCAATTGCCGGATTGACCAGCTCGCACCGCTGCGCGATCCACAAGCCATTTCAAGCTGCCTTGTCGATCAGGACGCAGGGGATCACGGCTTGTTTCCACTTGGCTGCCCAGAGGCGGCGGGCCTCGGACTCGGCGGCGGCGATGAGGCCGCTCCACTGAGGTTCGGGGGTGGTGATGCAGCCTTCGCTGCTCGTGGTGGTGCGGCCGCCGCGGTGACCGTTGATGCCGAACCAGCCGCGCCATCGCCCGCCACCCAGGTGCGTGCCCCACTTCGGGTGCTTCTCACCGACCGGTCGGCCAGCGGTGTTGTCGCGCCGCACGATGCAATCAGCCGCGCGTTGGCAGAAGGCGAGGTACTGGCCGCGGTGCAGGTCGAGGCGCCACATGGGCCAGAAGCCGGGCTCGAGGCTGGCTCGGCCGGTCACGGCGCCCTGGGCGGCACTCGGGTCGGCGTTGGCGTTGACCGCCATGAACAGGTTCGGGGTGACCAGCATCCAGGCGTCGTCGTAGATCCCGCGGTCGTTGACGCCTTTGCGGCCCATGGTGTCACGGTAGTAGCCGCGCTGCACGACGGCCAGGATCGGATACTTCGCGCGGTCGATCTTGAAGGGCTGCAGCTCGCGCTCGAGCTCGGCTGAGCTCATGCGCGGTCGCGCGGGTGGGAGCATGGTGGTGGCCATGCTCCGGCGGCGGTGTCAATGTCGGGACTCGATCGGCCTGACATGCCAGCCTTGGAAAAAGCGCGCGCCATGCTCGCTCCTCGTTGCTTTAAACCAGCGAGGGTGCATTTTTGCCATGCCCTCGCTGGATGTCGGCAATGACACAATCCTCCGTGTGGGTCAGGCGCGCCATTGCCGGCGCGCCTGACTGCTTTTCAGGATGCCTCCGGGTTGGCTGCGCGCCTGGCTCGGGCCTGTTTCCTTGGTGCGATCAGGGCGGCGGTGAGCTGCTCGTAGAGCGCGAAGAGGTGCTCCACTCGGGCACGATCATTCGGGAAGGGCTCGCGGCGGTAGCAGCGATCGACGGCACGGTCCAGATCGGCGTGAGCCTTGGCAAGGTCGGGCGGCATAGTGACCGGGTCGTAGAGGTCTGCCAGCGTTGAGCCGGGGAACTTCGCGCGGGCATCGAGAACGGCTTGCGCGGCTTTCTCGACGGCTGATCGCTGGGCCTCAGTTGTGTCCTCTGGCCAGGGGTAGTTGTTGTAAACCAGCCCTGTGGAGTAGCGGTAGCGACTCTCCAATCGGCCGGCCACTTGGCGCATCCATGCCATGTGCATGTTCGAGGAAAGCACGCCAAAATGCCAAAGCGTAGCGCCAGGCATGACCTTCACTAGGTTGCTGCAGAGTGTGTCGGGTGTGAGGAAGCCGATTGGAATGTATGGGCGCCTCTCAGAGCTTACCTCAGGCACCACAAGGAAGTTGCCAGTCGGGAAATTCTCCACGTGGAAGCGCGTGGGCATCGCCGCCAGTTTTTGTGTTGGGGCGCTCTTACTTTCTCTGCGGAAAGAGCGCACGGCCTCTACTCGTTGCGCCACTAGTGGCATGGCTCGCAGTTCGTGCGGTGGGCAGTCACGCAACCAAAGACACCACCGATGCCATCCGTTGATGAACTCGTCGGAGCCGATCCACTTGCGGAACCATTTTCCAGCACCTGGCTCCTGTTCGAGGAAAGCCCGTTTCTCCTCATCGCTGAACAGGTAGTTGCCCCCATCAATGGGCTTGTTTCCGATCGCCATCTCAGGGACAGCGCAAAGGGGTTTTGAAATGTTGGGAAGCGCAATGTCACCGCCCTCGATCAGGTAGGGGCTGATATTGCGCACGGTGGTGACAGTGGCATTCTCTGGATCGCTCTCGTAGTCGTAAAGCCTTTTCACCGGCACATCGTGCGCAGCAAAGCCGACGATAACGCAGTGCACATGAGCCCTTCCGCGCGCTTCGCTATCCCAGGCAAAGCTGCGGTGTGCGAAGTGGATCTTCACATGCCAGTCGCGGAAAAGATGCCCCCAAAGGATGCCGGCTTGCTCTCCTTGGCAGATGGAATTTGTGGAAACGAAAGCGGCGACCGTGCGCGTGCCCTGCATGTATTCTGCAGCCAGGCGATACCAGCCTGTGACGAAGTCGAGAACCCCAGCGCCTTTAACACCGCCCCAGACGTGGTTCATGTCCGCCCTTTGTTCGGGTCCAAGGAACTTGGAGCCCACAAACGGCGGGTTGCCGAGCACGTAGCTGCACCGCTCAGGCGGCAGCACGTCCTTCCACTCCAACTGCAGCGCGTTGCCTACGTGGATGTGCGGGCTCTTGCGCAGCGGGATGCGCCGGTAGAACTGGCTGAAGACGGCGCTCAGTTCCACGTTCGCCTGGTGATCGGTCAGCCAGAGGGCCACCTCGGCGATCCGCGCGGGGAACTCCTCGATCTCGATGCCGAACATCTGGTCGACATCGATCAGGGAGAGCTTGTTCACGGCGTCCAGGGCGAACTCCTGTTGGCTGCCGTGGAGCTCCTTGAGGATGTCCAGCTCCAGGCGCCGCAGCTCGCGGTAGGTGATGACCAGGAAGTTCCCGCAGCCGCACGCAGGGTCGAAGAAGCGCAGGCCGGCGAGGCGGGTCTGGAGGTCACGCAGGCGGCCGGGGCCTCGCCCGGATTTGTCGCGGCAGGCGGCGTCGAACTCCGCGCGCATATCGTCCAAGAAGAGGCTGCGCACGAGCTTGAGGATGTTTGCCTCGCTTGTGTAGTGCGCGCCGATCTGGCGCCGCTCCTGGGGGTCCATCACGCCCTGGAAGAGGCTACCGAAGACGGCCGGACTGATTCGCTCCCAGCGGAAGGCGGCAGCGCGCAGTAGGGCGTCGCGCATGGTGGAGTTGCAGTCGGCAAACTCGATTCTTTCCTCAAAGAGCTGACCGTTGATGTAGGGAAACTCGCACAGGTCTTCGTCGAGGTTCGCCTGGCGCTGGTTCTCCGGTGTGTTGAGCACGCGGAAGAGGCGGTCGAGCTTCGGTCCCAGGTCGCTGCCGTCTTCGGCGGTGCGGTCGGTGAGGTAGAGCTTGAAGGCGTCGGGCGGGAAGATGCCTGTGTCGTCAGCGAAGTGGCAGAAGAGGACGCGGACCAGGAAGACGCGCAGGTCGTGACCCTGGTAGCCACCGGCGTGCAGGGCATCGTGCAACTCCGCCATCAGCTCGGCGGCCTCGATGTTGGCGGGGTCTTCAGGGTCGACCTTCTGCTGCTTGTAGCCGGCCACGAAGGCAAAGCGGCGGATGTGCTTGTGCAGGTCGGTGACCGGGAAGGTCACGGAGCCCTCATCGCCTTCCAAGTCATGGATGGCGATGAGCTGGAAATCCGAGACGATCAGGTAGCGCGGGATCTCCTTGCTGCGGCCGGTGTCCTGGAGGCCGCGGATGTAGGCCATACCCTGGGCGTGGGCCTTGTCGAGGTTCTGGCCGGCGCTCTTGTGCTCGCCCAGAAGTTTGCCGGGCCAGAAGACGTCGATGGCACCCCAGGAACCGCTCAACTTCCGCACCGGTTCCTCGAAGCTGGCAACGGTGCGCCGGCGCAGGCCGAAGACCTCGAAGAACTCGTTCCAGAAGGTCTGCCGCTCGGCAGCCTCCCGCGTCTCGTTCTTCCAGTCGTTGCCAAACTTGATGGCGCGGTGCTTGATCTCATTCCAGGAGAGGGGCATCGGCACGTTTTATACGGCGGATGCCGGGGCGCAACCCAAACAGCCGCCGAGCATCTGGGACTTGCCTTGCTGCGTTTATACTGTTCAAATAAACGCATGTTTTTTCAGTTCGACAGCGCCGGCGTGCTCGTGGACACGCCCTACTGGATCTCCGAGGAGGCTCGCCAGGGGCGGGCCTGGTGTGCCGTGCGGGACAGCATCTGGCATCTGCTGATGCCCACACCTGGACGGCGCTTCCCGGAGCGCTGGCAGCCGGCGCTCGCTCTACCTGTGCGAACCTCGCGGGAGCCGGAGGGCTGGTGCTGGAAGCTCTGGATCACGCGGGACTGGTGGCTGCTGCTGCCGCTCTCCCGCTTCGAGGGCGAGGCTCCTCCTCTGCCCGAGCCTGGTGCCCGGATGGATCGCCGGCTGATCGTCTATGGCCACTGGTTGCCTGGGCTCTCGCAGCAGGTGACCTGGTCATTTGGGAACCTGCCCACGCACGCTGTGCCGCACGAATACAGCGCCCAGCTCCGGGTCTGCCGTGTCAGCCGGCGGCGGTGATCCTGCTTGCGGCTTCTCGCCTCTGTCGCAGTTTCCAGCCATGTGCGGTCGCTACTCCTTCTCCTCGCGCTCGGTGGAGCGCATGGCGGCCGAGCTGCGCACGGCGGCGATCGCGGTCGAGATCGTTGAGAACATGGCACCCAGCCGCCGGGCACCAGTGGCGCTGCAGCGCGAGGGGCGAACGCAGATCGAGCCGATGACCTGGGGCGTCCAGCCGCCCTGGAAGGGTGCGCCTCTCATCAATGCCCGATCTGAGACGGCTGCGACGAAGCCGGTCTTCAGGGATCTCTTTCGCCGGCGGCGTTGTCTCGTGCCGGCAGACGCCTTCTATGAGTGGCAGGCTGAGACTCGGCCGAAGCAGCCTTGGCGCTTCTCGCTGGCCGGCGGCGAACCGATGGCCATCGCTGGGCTCTGGCATCGCTGGCGGGACGGCGCTGATCAGCCAGCGGAGGGGTTCCTCTTGTTGACCACCGATGCCAACGCGGCCGTGGCACCCTGCCATGATCGCATGCCCGTGCTCCTCGGGCCGGAGGCCTGGCCGATGTGGCTTGCACCGGATTCAGCAGCAGAGAGCCTGCAGTCGCTGCTGCACCCTTGGCCAGGCGCAATGGACGCTTGGCCAGTCACGCCAGCGCTCAATCGGGCAGGGTTTGAGGGGCCGGTCACTCGTGCTGCCCCTCCCCCGAGTCAGGCTGAGCTGTTTTGATATGAACAGATGGTGTTTTGGTGGCCTCAAGTCGGTCCCTGAAGGCCCAGCAACTGATCCAATAGCAGACCCCCGCACTGACCTGACCAGTGCATAGGCAGTATGCTACTGCCAGAGACACCAGCAGGTGTGCGAAAGCCATCAAGATCGGAGCCACTCCACCCGGGGCGAGGATTCGTAGCCGTTCGTTGCGGTCTTTGGGTGTAGGTTTCATAGCGTGGTGCTCTCTTTTCTCATTGGGTGCGACCGGCCGAAATGCCGCGAAGTCGCGCAGATTCACGCGGACTCCCGACCTCCGACAGCCGGCCAGCGGCAGTAGCGGATGGGTTGCTTCGGGCATTTTGCGCGGCTCCCGGTTGCCGTTCATCCCGCC
>DAIUCN010000045.1:0-34171 GCA_036846165.1 Prosthecobacter sp. | reverse complement strand
CCCCAGTTCCGTCCCTCAGGCCCCCAGCCAGCCGGGTTTGCCAGAGCTCCAGAGGACTGGAGCACTTCAGGACGGCAGGCGCGGTTCCGGACTTGCCCCCCAGCAAAAGCACGCCCCCCTCAGACCGGGGTTGCATCCGGCGCGGCACCCGCCTCATTCGCGCTGTGTCCGCCGACCTGATCGCCCTGGAAAAACGCCACCTCTGGCATCCCTTCACGCCGATGGCGGACTGGTGCGCGCCGGAGCACGAACCGCTGCTGCTGAACAGCGCCCATGGCTGCGTGCTGCGCGACCAGCACGGCCGCGAGTACCTCGACGGCAACAGCTCGATCTGGACCAACCTGCACGGCCACGGCCATCCGGCCCTGATCGAGGCCCTGCACGCCCAGCTCGACCGCGTCGCCCACACCTCCTTCCTCGGCTTCAGCCATGAACCGGCGATCCGTCTCGCCGCGGAACTGACCGCCCTGTTTCCGCCCAACACCCTCAGCCGCGTGTTTTATTCCGACGACGGCAGCACGGCGATCGAATGCGCCCTGCGCATGACCCTGCAGTTCTGGCGCCAGCAGGGCCGGCCCGAGCGCGACACGATCCTCGCCTTCGACCGCGCCTACCATGGCGACAGCCTCGGCGCGGCCAGCGTCGGCGGCATCCCGCTGTTCAAGGGCAGCGGCAACGACTTCGGCTACCGCACGCGCCGTGCGCCCGGTCTGGAGGCCTTGGAAAAGCTCGGCGCGGACGAGATCGCCACGCTGGCGGCGGTCATTGTCGAACCGCTCATCCAGGGCAGCGCCGGCATGCGCCTGTGGCCGGCCGGCATGCTGCGCGGGTTGCGCGACTGGTGCGACCGCCACGACGTGCTGCTCATCCTCGACGAGGTGATGACCGGTTTTGGGCGCACCGGCCGGATGTTCGCCTGCGAGCATGAGGGCGTCGTGCCCGATTTCCTCTGCCTCGCCAAGGGCCTCACCGGCGGCCTGCTGCCGATGGCGGCCACCCTCACCACCGAGAGAATTTTTGCCGGCTTCCTCGGCCGTGAGAACACCTTTTATTATGGCCACAGCTACACCGGCAGTCAGCTCGGCTGCGCGGCCGCCCTGGCCAGCCTGCGGATCTTCCGCGAGGAGCGCGTGCTCGAAGGGCTGCCGGCGAAAATCGCCCGGCTGGGCCAACAGCTCGAAACCCTGCGCGCGCTGCCGAGCGTGCAGGCGATCCGCCAGTGCGGCCTGATCGCCGGCATCGACCTCGGGCCCTTCCCGCCCGACCAGCGCACCGGCGCCGCCGTTTGCCTCGCCGCACGCCGCCACGGCCTGCTCACCCGGCCCATCCTCGACACCCTCGTGCTCATGCCACCGCTCTGCGTCAGCGAGGCCGAGCTCGATCGCATGGTCGAGGCCCTGCGCCTGGCGATTCTCGACACGGTCGGCTGAAAAAACTCGCGCCCTGCGTCTGCGGCGCGTAGAATAGGCGTTCAAAAGAACGCCATGGAGCTGCTGCGCAAACTCGAGATCCTTGCCGACGCCGCCAAGTACGACGCCTCCTGCGCCAGTTCGGGTGCCGCCCGCAAGGACTCGCGCGGCGGTCGCGGAGTCGGTTCCACCGGAGGCATGGGCATCTGCCACAGCTACACCCCCGATGGCCGCTGCATCTCCCTGCTCAAGGTCCTGCTCACCAACGTTTGCCAGTACGACTGCCACTACTGCATCAACCGTCGCTCCTCGGACACGCCGCGCGCCCGCTTCACCCCGGACGAGGTCGTGCGCCTGACCCTCGATTTCTACAAGCGCAACCTCATTGAGGGCCTCTTCCTCAGCAGCGGCATCGTCGGCAGCCCGGACCGCACGATGGAACAGGTCGTCGAGGTCGCCCGCCGCCTGCGCGAGGAGCACGACTTCCGCGGCTACCTGCACCTGAAAACGATCCCCGAGGCCTCGCCGGAGCTCATCGAACGCGCCGGCCGCTACGCCGACCGCATCAGCCTCAACGTCGAACTGCCCAGCCAGACCTCGCTCGACCGGCTCGCGCCGGAAAAGAACCTGGCGCGCACGAAGCAGGCGATGACCGGCATCCGCCAGCGCATCGACGAAACCCGCGCGGCCGCCCGCGCGGCGCGCCAGGTCCGCGAACGCCCCCGCGCGCGGCCGCCCGCCTTTGCCACCGGCCAGAGCACCCAGCTCATCGTCGGCGCCGATGCGTCCAGCGACGCCCTGGTGCTCGGCCGAGCCGATGAACTCTATCGCGACTGCCGTCTGCGCCGGGTCTATTACAGCGGCTTCAGCCCGATCCCCTCGCCAAGCAGCCTGCTGCCGCTGCGACCGCCACCGCTCGTGCGCGAGCACCGGCTCTACCAGGCCGACTGGCTGCTGCGGTTCTACGGCTTCGACGTGCGCGAGCTGCTGCCCGAACCGGCGGCCAACCTCGACCTGGAACTCGACCCCAAACTCGCCTGGGCCCTGCGCCATCGCGAGCTTTTCCCGGTCGATGTCAACCGCGCCCCGCGCGAGCTGCTCTGGCGCGTGCCCGGCCTCGGCACGGTGAATGTCGAGCGCGTGCTCGCCGCGCGCCGTCACAGCCGGCTCCACCTCGCCGACCTGCGCCGACTGCGCCTCAACCTCACCAAGGCCGGCCCCTTCCTGATCGCCGCCGATTACTGCCCGCGCCCGGCCCTGCTGGAAGATCCGCGCCTGCGCGACCGCTACCTGCCCGGGCCGAGCCAGCTCGAACTCGACTTCGACCCGCCACCAGCGCGCAGCGACGCCGTCATAGCCCTCACCGGCCAGCTTTGAAGGCCATGCATTGCGTTGCCATCGAACCCACCTATGAGGCCTGGCGCCCGCGCGCCCGCGAGCTGTTGGCTGCGGGCGTGGCGCCGGAGTCGATCGACTGGACCGATGCCACCCAGACACCGAGCCTGTTTGAAGAAGCCGCGCCGGCGTATGAGGTCGGACCGACCGTGCCGGTGCCGGCCGCGTTTCTGTCGCTCGCCGCCTCCGTGTGCGCGCACACCGACCCGCGTCGGTTTGCCGTGCTGTACCGGCTGCTCTTCCGCCTGACCCGCGGTGGCGAAAAACACCTGCTCGATCATCCCGCCGATCCCGACACCCGCCAGTGCCAGGCCTGGGCGAAGGCGGTCGGGCGCGATGTCCACAAGATGCATGCCTTCGTGCGCTTCCGCCTGCTCGGCACCGACCCGGCGACCGGGCGCGAGCAGTTCGTCGCCTGGTATGAACCGGAATATCGCATCGTCCGTATCGCCGCGCCGTTTTTTCAGCGTCGCTTCGCCAACATGGACTGGTGCATCGGCACGCCGGTGGAATCGGCGCGCTGGGACGGCACGCGGTTGCAGTTTCTGCCCGGCCTGCGCCGCGAGGACCTGCCGGCCGAGGACGCCCACGACGAACTCTGGCGCGCCTACTACCGCAGCATCTTCAACCCCGCCCGCCTCAAGGTCCGCGCCATGCAGTCGGAGATGCCGCGCAAGTTCTGGGCGAACCTGCCCGAGGCCCGCCTCATCCCCGACCTCATCGCCACCAGCGAAACCCGCACCCGCCGCATGATCACCACTGCACCCCGGGCGCCGAAGCCCCGGGGGAAAGGGTAGGGCGGGGAAGAAGCGGTTTCCAAGCACTTGGGGTCCTACATCACTGGGCCGTTTGGGTTTGTTCCTATAGTCATCCCATGCGTTGCTCCCGATGATGATCGGTTTCGTATATTTAACCGCGGAGGTTTAGCCATTAAATAATGTAATGTGAAAGTTGCTTCAGTAGAAGCATCTACTTTGCTCGGGGTCAAAGAACTGGCAAAATTTGTGCTAGCTGGTTTTATTCTCCGACATGGGCAGTTTGCAGGTTTCGCAAAGATAAGTTGCAAAGCCTTTTTGATCCTGTTTATGGGCGATCATACCGCTATGCAGAACCGATTCCCAGTTCTTGCTGTAAGGCTGATCATTTTCTGATGTTTTCTCAATGCCCTCATGCCCATTTGGGCAAGTGAAATATCGATACGTGCGCATCGTCATAGCTTCGTTTTCCAGTTACAAAAGCAATCCGTAAGGTAACAAGATAAAATACAGCTGCGTTCAGTTCATATCCCAAAGGTAGACATCAATTCCGTTGTTGAGCGAAAATGCAATGTTGTTTAGTGCATCGCCGAGCCTGTTGATCGATCGGATCTGTGCAGCCTGAAGTTCGGCTTCCATGGCTGCAATCTCAGCCTGCTGCCTCAGCGCATCACGCTTTTCTATAGACTTGCGGACTTCGCCGAGTTCTTCCACCAACGCCAAAGCCTTCTCTTCTTGCCCTATACGACGGTATTCGCTAATATTCCATTGAAGAGCCGTACTTTGCGCTTCAAGGTCAAGTTCGCCGCGCTGAATCACTCCGCTCATGTAATTACAAAAACGCATCTTTTTGCTGTAGTGTGGATCTAATCCTACTGGACGCGGGAGTGCTCGGAGCCATGCACCTTTAACACTTTCAGCATGGGTTAGTCTGGGTGTGTTTTTAACTTTTTCTTCTGCCAAGGCTTGTTTGCGTTGCATCTCTTGCAATCGCTGTGTGTATTCTTCTTTTGATTTTTTGGCCGCATCTTCCACGCTCATTCTGTATTTCTCTGCCTTGTTTTCATCAAAGCCATATTTGTCTTTCATTTCTTTGGGAAGATCTTCATGAACGATTTTAGCCATCCCACTAGCATGCATGATCCGTATGCCATCAGGCTCTACTTTAGTGACTTGAAAGTCTTTGTAGACTTTACCATTCGCCAAAATCAAATCTTCTGAGCAAGCTTTGCCCGTAAGTGAGTTGAGAACGACAACCGCAAAAAGAATGTTTTTCATATGGCGAATTAAGGCGAGAGCAAGTTCCATCCTAAGGGTAGGTCTCTAAGCCGATTGTCAATCCAAAATGAATGGGCTTTAGCAGTTAATCAGTTTTGATGACACCCTGGCGGCAACTAGGCATCAACCAAGAAGCGCATGGGTCAGCGGGCGACCAGAACAGGATCGGCTTCAACAGCCGCGTATTTCAGACAGGCGCGGATGTCCTCGGGTTCCAAGTAGGGGTAATCGACGAGGATCTCGGCTTCGTCCAGACCGGCGGCCAGCAGTTCGTGCACAAAGGGACAGACCCTTTCCAGACTGAGGCCAACCTGCTGGCCGCAGGATCCCCGCCGCAGGGCTTCTCTTGACGGAAGGCCGAAGTGGTATTTTAATCTCTCATGAAGACAGCCAATGTGGCGGATTTGCGCAACAACTTCGCGTTGATCGCGACCTGGATTGCGGATGGTGAGACCGTGACGATTCAGAAGCGGGGCAAACCCTTTGCCAAGCTTGTGCCTGCCACGGCAACCCAGGAGGAGGTCAGGCCCCGCGTCGATTTTGCCGGGCGACTCCGCAAGATCTGGGGTGAGCGGGTCTTTTCCGCCGACGAGGTGGCAGCGATGCGGGCGGCGGAGCTGGAAGGGGAGGAGGGATGAAAGCCTTTCCCGACACCTCGTTTTTGTGCGCGCTCTACGTGCGACAAAGCACCTCCGAGCAGGCCATCGCCTGGCTCGAACCGCAGACCGCGCCGCTGACGGTGTCCTCGCTGCTGCTGTACGAATTTCGTCAGTCGGTCCAGTTTCAGATCTTTCGCCACGAACGGGACCGTCGCCAGGGCTATGCCCGCGCCCAGGGGCAGGCGGCCCTTGCGGCGCTGCAGTCCGACCTCAAGGCGGGCGTGTTGCAACTCGCTGCCGTGGACTGGGCGGAGGTGCACCAGCAGGCGGAGCGACTCGCCCTGCAACACACCCGCAGGCACGGCCACCGCAGTTTCGACATCCTTCACGTCGCCACGGCCCTCCACCTCGGTGTCACCGACTTCCTGACCTTCGACACGAACCAACAGCAACTCGCCGAAGCGGAAGGACTCAGCGTGCCGGTGTGAAGGTGGAGGCGCGCCAGCGCCTTTGGATTGCGTGCAGCCCTGCTGCCGCTTTGCCGAGGCCAGCTTGCTCGCCGCACGATTCCCGCAGCAGGGCTGCGGCTGAAAAGCGGCAGGTGGCCTGCCGCAGTCCATGAACCTGGGTGATCCGCCCAGTCCCCATCTCCCATCTTCGATCTTCCATCTCCCAGTACCTCGCAACCAACGCCCCGCCGGCGGTTTTCATCCGCCATGATCCCTTCCTGGTTTCGCGGTTTTGTCCTCGCTGCTGTCGCGGCTTCCCCAATATTCGCCCAAGGCCCCGCCCGTCTGCCCGAGGGCGTGCAGGCGCATCGCGACCTCGCTTACGTCGAGAACGGGCATGAGCGCCACAAGCTCGATCTCTACCTGCCCGCGCAGGCCAAAGGCCCGCTGCCGCTGCTGATCTGGGTCCATGGCGGCGGCTGGCAGAACGGCAGCAAGGACGGCTGCCCGCCCCTGCGCGCGGGCTACGTCGAGCGCGGTTACGCGGTCGCCAGCCTCAACTACCGGCTCAGCGGGCACGCGGTCTTCCCCGCGCAAATCGAGGACTGCAAGGCCGCCATCCGCTGGCTGCGCGCCCACGCCGCAACGTACGGACTCGACCCACAGCGCTTCGGCGTCTGGGGCAGCTCGGCCGGCGGTCATCTGGCCGCCCTGCTCGGGACCAGCGGTGAGGTGAAGGCCTTCGACGTCGGCGCCCACCTCGACCAGAGCAGCGCGGTGCAGGCGGTGTGCGACTACTACGGGCCGACGGATTTCGTCGCCTTCGTCACCACCAAGGGCTATGAGAGCCACGCCGCCGCGAATGCGCCCGAGGCGAAACTGCTTGGCGGCACGGTCGAGGAGAAGCGCGAGCTGGCGACGCAGGCGAACCCGATCACCCACCTCACGGCGGACGATCCACCCTTCCTCATCGTCCATGGCGACCGCGATCCGGTGGTGCCGCTGAATCAAAGCGAGCTGCTCTTCGAGGCGCTGAAAAAGGCCGGGGTCAGCGTGCACTTCCACACGATCGAAGGCGCGGCCCACGGCGGTGCCGGCTTCAGCGGACCGGAGATCGAGACCCTCGTGGCCGATTTCTTTGCGGCGCGGCTGCAGAAGCGCGAAGCCACGGTGGAGGCCAAGACGACGCGCAGTCAGGTCGCGGCGACGGAGTCGCCCGCGAGCCGCCCCAGCGCGGGCGGACCACTGGACTTTGCGCGCCTGCTCGAACGCGCCGACACGAACCGCGACGGCAGAATCACACGCGACGAATTCCGCGGGCCGGGGCCCTTGTTTGAGCGACTCGACCGCAACCGCGACGGGCAGCTCACTCGTGACGAGGTCGCTGCGCCGCCGGCGCGCGAAGGGCCGGGTCGCGCCGCGCCGCCGGCCGCGCCGCGTGAGTCTGCCGCGAGGTCCGCGGACGCGCGTTTGCAACTCGACGGTGAACGCTGGACCTGGCGGGAGGGCGACTTCACGATGAGTGGCATCCTGCTCAAGCCCGAGGGGCGCGGGCCGTTTCCGGCCGTGCTGATCAGTCATGGCCTCGGCGGCAGCGCCGGCAGCTTCGGCTTGCAGAAGGCGCGCGAGATGGTGCGCTGGGGCATGGTTTGCCTGGCACCTGACTACACCCACAGCGGTGCTGGTGGCGATCGCGCCGCGTTCGGCGCCAGCGACGAAAACCTGCGTCGCGCCCGCACCTGCCTGGAGATCCTGCGCCGCCTGCCCGAGGTCGATGCCAGCCGGCTGGCCGCTTATGGCCACAGCATGGGCGGCTTTGTCACGATCGGCCTGGCGGCGAGCCAGCCCGAGGGCCTGAAGGCGGCAGCGATCACCGGCAGTGGGGTGGCGCCGCAGGATGGCTATCCGGCACCGTCGATCAAAACCGCCGAACGCATCCGCACGCCCTTCCTGATCCTGCACGGCGCCGACGACACCACGGTGCGCCCCGAGCAGTCGGCGGCCTTGAAGCAGGCGCTCGACCGCAGCGGCGTCGCCAACGACCGCCTCATCGCCGACGGCCAGGGTCATCCGATCGATCAAACGATGCGCGAAGCGGTGTTCCGGCTGGTGCGCGAGTGGTTCGAAAAGCACGGCGTGCTGCGCCCGCGCTGAGGTGGCTTGCAAAGCGCCCTCGTCCTGCTTGCCCTTGCCGTTGCCCCGCTGTCCGCCGCCGACGAGTTGCCGCTCGTCGAAGCGCAGGAATGCCGGCCGCGCGCCGGCTGGCCGAACTTCTTTGCCAAGGCGCGCACGCCGGGCGCGACGGTGCGGGTCGCCTACCTCGGCGGCAGCATCACGGCTCAGCCGGGCTGGCGACCCAAGACGCTGGCGCATTTCCAGAAGACCTGGCCGCAGGCCAAGTTCGAGGAGATCCACGCGGCCATCGGCGGCACCGGCTCCGACCTCGGGGTCTGCCGCCTGCGCCAGGACGTGCTCGACCACCAGCCCGACCTGCTGCTCGTCGAATTCGCGGTGAACGACGGCGGTGCCGCGCCCGAGCAGATCCTGCGCTGCATGGAAGGCATTGTCCGCCAGACCTGGCGCGCCCTGCCCGACTGCGACATCGGCTTCGTGTACACGATCACCGAGGCCCTGGTGCCGCCCCTGCTCGAGGGCAAGTTCCAGCGCTCGGCGAGCGCCATGGAAAAGGTCGCCGATCACTACGGTCTGCCGACGATCCACCTGGGCTTGGAGGTCGCCAGGCTGGCGCGCGAGGGCAAGCTGGAGTGGCGCGCCAAGCTGCCGAAGACCGACGCGGAAAAGCAGGCGTCGGGTGACAAGTTTGTCTTCGCTCCCGACAGCGTGCACCCGCACCCGGAGACCGGCCACGAACTCTACCTGCAGGCCGTGGCCCGCTCGCTCGGTCCGATCGAAGCCGCTTCCGCCAAGCCGGGTGCGCACGCCCTGGCCGCGCCGCTGAAGGCCGACAACTACGAGCGCGCGGCGCTGGTGCCAATCCGGGCGTCGATGGTCAGCGCCGGGTTCCGTCGCCTCGACCCGCAGACGGACGCCTTTGGCAAGCGCTGGGCCAACCGCCTGACCTCCCTGCATCAGGCGGTGAAGCCAGGCGAGGTGCTGAGCTTCCGCTTCAAGGGCACGCGCTGCGCGATCTACGACGTCATCGGTCCGGACAGCGGGCAGGTGATTGTGACGCTCGATGACCTGCCGCCGCGCGCGGTGCCGCGTTTCGACGCCTACGGCACCTACCACCGCCTGAGCAGCTTCGTGGTGGGTACCGACCTGGCCGACACCGTGCACACGGTGCGCATCGAGCTGCATCCGGAGTCGCCCGACAAGGCCAAGATCCTCGCCCAGCGCCAGCAGACGATCGACAAGCCCGAGCGCTTTGCCGGCACCGCCTTCCACCCCGGCGCGCTGCTGCTGGTCGGCGAGATCGTGGAATAAGGCCGCGTCGGCGCATGCAGCTCCTCGCGGCTTGCGTCAATCGCGGCCGAGCGTTGTCTGCAGGGCGAGCCGGTGCTCCTCGAAGGCCGCCTCGTCGAGCTTGCGCGGCACGGTGACGAGCGGTTCGAAGATGACCTTCACCCGCGAGAAGGGCAGGGGCAGCAGGAAGGCATCCCAGGTCTTGAAGCGCAGGGCGCGGCTGTATTCCACCCGCACCGGCACGATGGCACCGCCGGTGAGCTGGGCGAGCTTGAGCAGACCCGGCTGCAGCTCGTAGCAGGGGCCACGTGGACCGTCGGGCGTGATGCCGACATCGCGTCCCTCCTTGACCTTTTCCGCCAGCAGGATGAGGGCCCCCAGGCCCTTCTGCGGCTTCGAGCTGGAGCCGCGCGCGGCTTCAAAGCCGAACTCCGCGCAGGCATCGGCGATGATCTGGCCGTCGCCGCTCGGGCTCGACAGAATCGCGCCGGGGATGTGGGCGAACCAGCGGTCGTGGATGTAGGGGATGACGAACATCCGGTTGTGCCAGAAGGCCCAGATCCAGCCCGGGCGACCCGGTGCAAAGGCGCCGGCGCGGTCCTCGACCTCGAAACGCAGGGTCGAGCCGAGGGCGCGGATCAGCCAGGCGACGACTTTGCCGAGGTTGCGGATGCGGATTTTGGCCATGAAGCGCCACCCTGAAACGGCGCAGGGCGGGATTCAACCCGGAATGGAAGAGGTGAGATGGCGCGGCAGAGGCCGGGTTGACCTTGACCACGGCGGGCCAACTTGGGAGGATGGCGCGATGAAACCTCTTCGCCGGCGCTGGTTCCTCGTCTTCGGTCTGCTCATCGCGGGGGCGGTGCCGGCAGCGGAACCGGCACAGGTGGAGGTTGGCGGTCGCTCGCTGCAGATCCCGGCACCCGAGGGCTTTGAGCGGGCCGATCGCGTGTTGCCGAAGTATGATGAGGTTTGCGAGGCGATGCTGCCGCCCTCCAATCGTCGGTTGGCGGCTTTTGCCCTTCCGGAGTTTGTGGACAAGCTGCGTGCTGGCGAGATGGAGGATACCGACCGTCATTTTGCCCTGCAGTCGACGAAACAGTTTGAGGAGCAGGAGATCAGTGATCGCGCCTTTCGTGGGGCGCGGGAAGAACTCAAGAGGGAACTCCAGGCATTGCGTGCGAAGCTGGACGAGGAGGCGCAGAAGCTGATCGCTTCGGGCAAGGCAACATTGGCCAGGCAGCAGGGGGTGGAACTGGATCTCGCGGTGAGCGACACGGCCATGCTTGGCTTTTTTGAGGAAACGGACACGGCTCTGGGTTTCACCCTGGCCATGAATGTGCAGACCCCGCAGGGCCGAGAAAGGCAGGTCTGTGCCGCAGTGGTGGCGCCCTTGCACGGGCGACTGGTGAATTTTTATGCCTATTCCAGCTACGCCAGCGAGGCGGATCGCCAGTGGGCCGAGACAGCGGCGCGTGTTTGGAAAGACGCTGCCATGGCGGCCAATCCGCGTGTCGCGGGCTCAGTACTGGAGGGCTTTGATTTGGCCAGCGTAGTCCGTTCCGCCGTCATTGGCGGCGGGGTGGGACTGATGATCGGTCTGGTCCAGTGGCTGCGCAAGCGGCGCGGCCAGTCGGCGGCCTGAGGCGGCCTTAATTCTCCGCGAGCACGCGCTGGATGTCGGCGGCCTGCTGGTCGGTCGAGGCCTGGACGTCCTTCCAGACGATCTTGCCGTCCTTGACCAGGAAGGCCTGGCGGGCGGCCAGCGTCAGCGTGCCGCGCTCCAGGCGCTTGACGCCGAAGGCATCGACGATCTTGCCTTCAGGGTCGGCGATGAGGTCGTAGGGCAGGGTGAAATCGTCGCGGAACTTCTTCTGCGCGGCCGGCTCGTCGAAGGAGACACCGAGCACCTGCACGCCCTGCTTGCTCAGGTCGGCGAAGGCGTCGCGCAGCGAGCAGGCCTGCTTGGTGCAGCCGGGGGTGTTGGCCTTGGGATAAAAGAACACCACGGTCGGTCCCTTGGCGTAGACCTCGCTGAACTTCACCAGCTTGCCGTCCTGGTTCGGACCGGCGACGTCGGGTGCGGGCAGGCTGACTTTTTCGCCCTGGCCGGCGTGCAGGCTGACGGCGAGGAGAAGGGAGGCGAAGATGCTGGCGAGTTTCATGGCGTGTTTCCATGAAACGTGCCGGGTCGCGCTTTATTCCGTCGCTTCTTCATTTTCCCTGCCGGCTTTCAGCCGCACCCAGGTGGCGCCCCAGCCGCCGGACAAGGCCCCGGCGGGCCAGGCCCAATCCAGCACGTCTTCCAACTGCGCCAGCCGGGCGTGCACGCCCTGGCGCAGGGCACCCGTGCCCTTGCCGTGGATGACGCGCACCTCCTGGATGCCGAGCCGGCGGCATTCCCGAAAGTACTCCTCGAGCAGGCTGCTCACCTCGTTCGGCCGGAAGGCATGCAGGTCGAGTTCGTTCGTGATCGGCAGAGGCACGGGTTCGTCGTCCATGCGCCAGCCTGCACGCAAATCCGTGGTCCGGCGACCTTGACTCTGGGCAAATTGGGCAAATCCTGCGCGGGTGAGTCGTTCCAACCCCGCCGGACCCGGCATCGCCCTGCCGACGGCGGTGGCGGTGGTGGTGGCCAACATGGTGGGTACCGGGGTGTTCACCAGCCTGGGTTTCCAGGTGGGTGATCTGCCCTCGGGCTTTGTGCTGCTGCTGCTCTGGGGTGTGGGCGGACTCTGCGCTTTCTGCGGCGCGCTCGCCTACGGCGAACTCGCCGCGGCGCTGCCGCGCTCGGGGGGCGAGTACCATTTTCTCTCGCGCACCCTGCATCCGTCGGTCGGCTTCATGGCCGGCTGGCTGTCGGCGACCGCGGGCTTCGCCGCGCCGATCGCCCTCGCCGCCATGGCCTTTGGTCGCTACTTCAACAGTGTCTTCCCGGCAGTGCCCGCAACGGTCTTGTCATTGGGTGCCGTGATCGCCGTGGCGCTCATCCATGCCTCCGGCCTGCGCGCGGCGGAACGCTTTCAAAACGCCGCCACCTGGATGAAGGTGGCCCTCATCCTGTTTTTCATCGGTGCCGGCCTGTTGCTCGGGCAGGGCCACGGCGCGCGCTTCACGCCGGCTCCCGGTGATCTCGATCTGGTGACGAGCACGCCGTTTGCGGTCAGTCTTGTCTACGTGATGTATGCCTACGCCGGCTGGAACGCCACGACCTACATCGTCGGCGAGGTGCGCGATCCGCAGCGCAATGTGCCGCTGTCGGTCGCCATCGGTACCCTGCTGGTCACCGCCCTCTACCTGGCGCTCAACGCCGTCTTCCTCCACGCGGCGCCGATGAGCGAGCTCGAAGGCCGGGTCGAGGTCGGGCATGTCGTCGCGGCGCGACTCTTTGGCGCGGGCGGGGGCAACTTGATGAGCGGCCTGATCTGCCTCGGCTTGGTCTCCAGCCTGAGCGCGATGACCTGGGTCGGGCCGCGCGTGACGATGACCATGGGTCAGGACGTCCGTCTGCTGGCGCCGCTGGCCCGGTGTGACCGCCACGGCATTCCCCGCCGCGCGCTGCTGCTGCAAACGGCACTGGTCGCCGTCCTGCTGCTCACTTCGACCTTTGAGAACGTGCTCACCTACGTGCAGTTCAGCCTGCAGCTCTGTTCCTTCCTCACCGTGCTCGGCATGATGATCCTGCGCCGCACCCAGCCCGATCTGCCGCGCCCCGTGCGCTGCTGGGGATACCCGCTCACACCACTGCTCTTTCTCGGCATCAGCCTGTGGATGTTGGCCTACGTCCTGCTGCAAAGACCTTGGGAATCCTTGGCAGGGCTCGCGACCCTTGCCTCCGGCTGGCTGGTTTACGTGGCGTCTCCACCCATGCGGAGACGGAACCCACATTCCTGACTTGCAGACAAAACGCAGAATTGGGTAGACTTCGAAATAATGAGCAAATCTGAAGTCACACGTCGGACTTTTCTGGCGTCTGCAGCCGCCAGTCTCGCCGCCACCGCCGCGGGAGCAAAGAACACGCCGCCGCGCCAGGGCGTGCCGCTGCGCTTGGAGCCGCTGCCCTTTGATTTTGGTGCCCTGCAGCCCTGCTTCAGCGCCGCCAGCCTGCGCCGCCACTACGAGATCCATCATGCCGAGCAGTTGCAGGAGCTGAGTCGGGCGCTCGCTGAGCAGCGCTTGGAAGTGGCCAGTGTGGTTTCACTCATGCCGGGCATGGATCGTCTGGCCCAGCCATCGCGCCAGGTCTCCAGCCTGCCGCTCGGCCGGCTGGTCAGCCAAGGAGTGTCGCCCCAGCCGTTGCCGGCCCAGGTGGTGCGGGTCATCCGTCAGGCCGGTGGCGGCCACGTCAATCACACCGTCTTTTGGCGTTGCCTTTGCCCGCAGGGCCACGGGCCGACCGGGCCGCGGGCTGAACTCGCGCGCGCCATCCGCGAGGACTTTGGCAGCATCACCAACTTTCGCCGAGTTTTCAAAGAGGCCGCCATGGCTCATGAGGGTTCGGGCTGGGCCTGGCTGGTCTATCGGCAGGACCGCAGCCTGGTCGTCAGTACGACGGCGAATGAGGACAACCCCCTCATGAAGGATCATGTGCCCTGGCACCGGGCCGGCCGGCCGATCCTCGCCCTCGATCTCTGGGAGCACAGCTACTACGAAACCCACGGAAATGACCGCGAGCGCTACATCGACACCTGGTGGAATGTGGTGAACTGGAACTTCGTCGAGCGCGCCTACCAGATCGTTTCCCACACCTGAACGTGCCGTCGGTTTTTGCTGGCACCCTGCGCCGGATGCGGCTTGATGGCGCTGCCATGAAACGTCTGCTTGTCTGCCTGATCGGTCTTGTCACTGCCGTCCAGGGCGCCGCACCGCCCGATGCCCAGGCGCGGTTTCTCGCCGGCCTGCCGGTGGAGACCACCGAACTGGAACCGCTCACCCGCGAGGCCGCCTGGCAGCAGCACGCCGACGCCTGCCACCGCGCCTGGATCGACGTCGAAGACCGTCAGCTCGCCAACCTGCACCCCTGGATGGCCGCCAGCCATCCCGAGGCCTACCGCGATCCCGCGCCGCTTTTCTACCTGTTCAGCGGCCCCGACTTCCTCTATGCCAACGCCTTTTTTCCCGAGGCCAGCGACTACATCCTGTGCGGCCGTGAACCGGTTGGCAACCTGCCGAATGCCGCCGCCCTGACGCCGCCGGCGCGTGCGACCGCCCTCGCCGGGCTGCGCACCGCCCTCAACGCCAGCCTCAGCTACAGCTTCTTCATCACCGCCGACATGAAGAAAGACCTGGTCGACACCGAGCTCGCCGGCACTCTGCCGGTGCTGTACTTCTTCCTCGCCCGCACCGGCTGCCGGATCACCGGGGCGGAGCTGGTCCAACTCGGCGCCGACGGCCAGCTCAGCACGGGCACGACAAAAACCCCGGGGGTAAGGATCCGCTTCACCGGCCCGCGCGGCCGGGCGCAGACGCTCTGGTACTTCACCACCGACCTGTCCGACTGGGGCGCCAAGGCCAATCCGGCCTTCCTGGCGTTCTGCCGTCGCCAGGGCCAGGGCAACGCCCTGGTCAAGGCCGCCTCCTACCTGATGCACATCGATTCCTTCGGCACGGCCCGTAGCTTCCTGCTCGGCAACGTCCGCCACCTCGTCCAGGACGACAGCGGCATCCCGTATCGGTATTTCAAGCCTGATCGCTGGACCCTGCGTCTGCATGGCCGCTACGCGGGCCCGATCGAGATCTTCCAGCAGCATTTTCAGGCCGATCTCGACGCCGCCTTCAAGGCCGGTTCCTCCGGGCCGCTGCCCTTCGGCTTCGGCTACCAGTGGCGGCCCCCGGTCTCCTCGCTCATCTTTGCCAGCTCGACCCCGACCATCCCGCGCGCCATCCCGGTCGACGACGAATGATCCCGGCCGCCGCGGCGGGCGTAAGAAAGCCCACGCGGCCAGCTTTCGTTTGACTGCCTCCGCCAAACCTCTCTCTTAACCCTCCCATGACACCCGAAGACGCCCAAGCCCAGCTCGACCAGCACGTCCGCGAAACCCTTGAATGGCATTTCTCGCCGGAGACCGGCTGCCCGTTCTGGCTCGACTGGGCGAAGAAAAACTTCGACCCGCGCGGCAAGGTCAACAGCTACGCCGACATCATCACCCACTTCCCGCACTTCCAGGACGAGTGGCTGCGCGACCTCCGGCCCGAGGTCTGGGTGCCTGCCGCCTTCAAGGGCAAGCCCTACAACATCTTTGAGACCGGCGGCACCACCGGCATGCCCAAGCAGCGCATTGGCTGGAACGACTTCCGCGTCGACTACGAGGAGTTCAGCCACAAGCTCGATGACAAGCACTTCCCGCCCGGCCAGGCCTGGATCATGGTCGGCCCGACCGGCCCGCGCCGCCTGCGCCTTGCCGTCGAGCACCTCGCCAACTACCGCGGCAGCTCCTGTTACTTCGTCGATCTCGACCCGCGCTTCGTGAAGAAGCTCATCTCGAACAAGCAGTTCGACGTCGCCCGCCAGTACATGGACCACGTCGTCGACCAGGCTGTGCTGCTGCTGAAGAACCGCAAGATCTCGGCGATCTTCACCACGCCGAAGCTGCTGGAAGCGCTCGCCGAAAAGGTCGACCTGTACGACGCCGGCATCCGCGGCTGCTTCGTCGGCGGCACGACGATGACCCCGCAGTACGTGCGCTTCATCGTCGAGGAAGTCCTGGAAAACCGCATCGGCTTCTACCCGACCTACGGCAACACCCTCATGGGCTTGGCCGCGAGCGTGCCGCTGCAGCCCGAGGACCAGTTCTCGATCACCTACTACGCCCCGCAGCCGCGTGCCGTGCTGCGTGTCGTCAACCCGAACGAGACCAGCCAGGTTGTCGACTACGACACCTGGGGCCGCGTCGAACTGACCACGCTGACCAAGGAATTCTTCATGCCGCGCTTCCTCGAGCGCGACGAAGCGCTGCGCCGCAAGCCGCGCGCTCCGTATGCCTGGGACGGCGTCGCCGACGTCCGCCCCTTCGGCGCCATGGAGAAGACCCTCGTCGAAGGCGTGTATTGATCCGTCCCACGGAAGGCAGGGCGCTCGGTCTCAGCGCGCCGTTTTCCTCCGCACCCCGGCCCAACGGCCGGGGTGTTTGGTTGTAGGGGGCGCGCGCGACGCGTCTGGCGGATCGGGTGGAACCGCAGATGCGGGAAGGCAAACCCTCTGTGTCAATCTGCGGAATCGGTGGATCAACCGGCGCGGAGAGGATCCCGGGAAAATTTACCGCTGACGGGCAGATTGCGTTTGCTTATTCTCCTATTTCGTGCATTTTTCATGCATGGCAATAAAGACCATCAGCTTGGAACTCGATGCCTACGAGAAACTCCGGCAGGCCAAGCGTGGAGGCGAGTCCTTCACGGAAGTGGTGCGCCGTGGCGTTTGGGTGGATGCTCCAGCGACCGGGGAGAGTCTGCGCAGCTATTTCCGAAACGGTGGCAGCGGTGTCAGCGCCAAGTATTTGGACTCGGTGGAAGAAGCGTCCAGGCATGATCCCATCCCCGATGACCCATGGGCCTGATCCTCGACACCAACTTCATTGTTGCGGCCGAGCGTGAAGCGCGGCGCGGTGTGACGGAAACGATTGACCGCTTCTTCGCCGGCAGAGCGAATGAGAGCTTCCACATCACCTTCACCATTGCCGGCG
The DNA here is from genome assembly GCA_036846165.1 of Prosthecobacter sp. GTDB lineage: Bacteria > Verrucomicrobiota > Verrucomicrobiia > Verrucomicrobiales > Verrucomicrobiaceae > Prosthecobacter. Next base: position 17,184 of record DAIUCN010000045.1, on the reverse strand, counting down.
AGCTGGCCTGCGGCCAATCCGCGAGTCCAAAAAAAGACTGGGCGAAGCTGTGTCAGCCCTACCCGGTTCTTCCCTGGTGCAAAGAGGTCTCCTGGCAGTATGGCGAGATCTATCGGATGCTCGCCTCGAAAGGGCAGCTGATCGGAGCCAACGACATGTGGATCGCGGCGACAGCGCGGGTGCATGGCATGGGAGTGGTCACCCGCAATGTGGACGAGTTCCTTCGTGTCCCCGGCCTGGAAGTGGTGTCCTATTGATTCCAAAGGCGCCGGCTCATGCCCTTTCGAATCAACCGGAGGCCATGAATGAGTTCATGCCGCGCTTCCTCGAGCGCGACGAAGCGCTGCGCCGCAAGCCGCGCGCTCCGTATGCCTGGGACGGCGTCGCCGACGTCCGCCCCTTCGGCGCCATGGAGAAGACCCTCGTCGAAGGCGTGTATTGATCCGTCCCACGGAAGGCAGGGCGCTCGGTCTCAGCGCGCCGTTTTCCTCCGCACCCCGGCCCAACGGCCGGGGTGTTTGGTTGTAGGGGGCGTTTCAGGCGAACCGCTGATGAGGCCGATTCCTGAAGTCGCGAAGCCTCTGCGCCCATCTGTGGCATCTGCGGTTCCAACAAGGGTTTGCGGAGGGCCCCTCAGTGTTCCAGCAGCCAGGCGAGCAGGGCGAGGAAGTCGGCTTCGGGGATCGTCTGGGCGAAGACGGGTGGCATGAGGGAGACGGGCTGAACCTCATCCTTGGCGAGGTCGGTTTTGGCGACACGGGTTTCGCGGCCGGTGGCGTCGGCGAGCACGAGCACCTGGCCGGCCTCGGCCTTGAGGAAGCCGCTGAGGGTGCTGCCGTCGTTGAGGGTGAGCAGGTGCAGATGGAAGTGGGCGTCGACGTTGCGGTTGGGATCGAGGATGTCCTCGCACAAACGCGCGGCACCGCGCGTGCCAATGCCGTCGAGCTGCGGTCCCAGCAGGCCGCCCTGGCCACCGATCTGGTGGCAGGCGGCGCAGTGGGTTTGGAACACCTGCGCGCCGGCCGCGGCATCGGGTTTGCCGGCGGCGAAGGCGGCGGTGCGCGCGGCGATGAGCGCGTCGAGTTGCCGGCGCTGTTCGGGCGACACCGCCAGCGGCGGCGGCGCGGGCTGGGGCGGCAGGTAGGGCGCCAAACGATCGCGCAGCGACACCGGCGCCTGCCGGCGCAGCAGCACGGCGAGCGGTTCCAGTTCGGCGCGGGTTTCGGCCTCGCGGGCAAAACCCTCCAGATCCACCACGGCCGGCTGCAGGCGGGTCAGGCCGAGCCAGGCATAGGCCTTGCCGGCGTCGCCATCGACGATTTCCAGTCGTACGGCTTTTCCCACCCATTCTGTGAGGTTGAACTCGGTGGGCTCGGCGGTGTCGCTGCGCGGCGGGTAAGCTCGGGCCAGCTCGCGACCGCTGTCGGCGGCAACCACACGCACGAGGTTCCTGTCGTGGGCCGGCGTGTTGGGCGGGCCGCGGTGGCCGTTGATCCACAGGCTCAGTTTTGCCGGAGCGGCGAAGGCGACCGATTGCAGGGTGCCGGTGCGAGTCTCCTCGGCACCACCGCCCTGGCCCAGGCTTTGCAGCACCTGCGCCTCGGTGCCATCGGCGCAGGGGCGCGGTCGCAGCGACCAGACAGGTGCGGGGCCAGCCTGCGGCAGCGGGGTCCAAGTGGCTTGGTGTTTGGCGGCTGCGGCCAGCCGCGCTTCAGCCAGTTCCTGCGCCCAGGCCAGCAGTTCAGGGGGGGCCTCGAGGCCGCGCTCGCCCAGGCCTTCGACGAGCGCCTGCAGTCGCACCAGCGGCTGGCCGCCCGGCAGACGCGCGAAGGCGACGGCGGCGGAAAGTGTCTCGGGCCGGTGATGGCGGGCGACATGTTTCCAGCGTTCCGGAGGCGACTCCAGCGTCAGAGAATCGAGCAGGAAGGCGGAGGCTTCCGCCGTGGGGACCGACTGCAGGACGGACACGAACCAGGGTTTCTCCGTGATCGGTTTCAGTTCGGTCATCAGCGGGTTGTCATGGCGGAACCAGGGCTGCGCGAGCCAGTCGCGCAGCAGGACTTTCAGGGCGTGGACATAATGGCTGTCGCCCTGGAGATGCAGATCATCGGCCGGCCGCTCGATCATGCGGTCGCAGAGTTCGATCAGGCGTTCGATGGTCCAGAACCGCCACTCGTCGATCTGATCCGGTGCGCGATCCGGGACTTGGTTGAAGAAATCGGGTCGGTTCTGCAGGACCTGCACGGCGGCACGACCGGCGGCGCTGCCGCGGAAGTCGAAGATGATCCCCAGGGCCCAGCGTTCCCAGGGATGCAGCTTTTCCTGGGCACCGACGATCTGCGTGGCATGGGCCATGAGCAGGCCGCCGAGCTCGTCATCCCGATCCTCCACCCACCAGCCGCCCGTGTGCAGGTGGCGCAGCACGCTCGCCACGGCAAAGCGTTCGCCCAGGTGCGACAAGGCCCACAGCGTGTAAGCCAGCCGCAGGTCGGTTTTCCGCCATTCGAGGGGCAGGGCTTTGAAGTCGTGGGGTTCGCTGCCCGCATAGCCTTCGGGCCGGGCATCGCCCACCGGGGTGAAGGCAGGGAAGGGGCTGTCATCGGCGAAGACCCGGCCGAAGTCGGCCAGCCAGCTTGGGTCGCCGCGGCGGCGCACCTCCTGCAACGCGAGATGGCGTCGCGTCAGGTTCGGGCTGCCCATTTCCTCGGCGATTTGCTTGGGCGAGAGGCGGCTGAAATCGACGCTGTCCGGCTTCGCCACATCCTTCTTCACCACCCGCCAGATGCGCCCGCGGTGGCGGTCGCGCCCGGGATGATCGAGCGGCACCTCGTAGTGGCCGATGATGCGGTTGTAGAAGTCGGCGACGTACAGCGCGTGATCGGGTCCGAGCTGCAGGTCGACGGGCCGGAACCAGGGGTCCTCGCTGACCAGGAAGTCCGGCTGTTCCTGCGCCTTCGGCGTGCTGCCGGTGAAGGTCACGCGGTCGCGGTTGACGCGCGAGGTGACGACGTTGCCGACGAGCACTTGGTCGTCCCAGTCCGGACCCCAGACGCCGCCATCGAGGTAGACGATCCCGCAGATGCCGGTGCTGCCGTGGGTGTGCTCGCACATGACCGGTGCGAAGCCGAGGCCATCATGGGGTTTGCCAAAGCTCGGGTAGTGGGCGCCGCGGATGAGCTGATAGACGGGCGAGCTGTGGCAGTCGGCGCTGTAGAGGTGGCCGTAGCGATCCCAGGCCAAACCAAAGGGGTTCACCTGGCCGCGCGTCCAGACCTCGACCGCCGACCCGTCGGGCTTGAAGCGGAAGACGTTGCCACTGTGCAGCTCGATGGGTTCCGGGTTTGAAGTCTGCGCGCGGGCTGGATCCCGGTGCTCCGGCCGCACACGGAAGGTGGAGCTGTTGTTGAAGCCGTGGGTGGCATAGACCCAGCCGTCGAGGCCGAGCCGGAAGCTGCTGCACATGCCGTGGGTGTCCTTTTCATAACCGAGCGGCCCGAACAGGATCTCGCGGACGTCGGCCTTGTCGTCGCCGTCGGTGTCGGCGAAGTACCACAGGTTCGGAATGCTCCAGGCAATGCAGCCGGCCTTGTGCTCCGGCTTGTGCCAGGGCAGCACGCCGGTGGGGATGTTGAGGCCGTCGGCGAAGACGGTCACCTTGTCGGCCCGGCCGTCGCCGTCGCGGTCCTCGAGGATCTTGATGGCGTCGCGACTGTCCTTGACCCGCGTGCCCTGGTCGTTGGCCCAGCGGCTTTTGTCGGCGCTGTAGGGGTACTCGGCCGTGCTGCTCACCCAGAGCCGGCCGCGGGTGTCGAAGGCGAAGTTGATCGGCTTGTCGATCATCGGCTCGCTGGCGAAGAGCTGGATCTCGAAGCCCTCGGGCACGGTCAACTTGGCCCGCTCCTCCGTGGGCGACAGCGCTTCGGTCTCGCGCACGAGGCGGGTGTCGGCGGCGCGGCTGCTGGCGAGCAGGCCGAACAGGAGCAGGAGGTGGCGCATGGCGCGAGGCTGGCAGAACGGCGGCGTTTTGCCAAGCGGGAAGCCGCGACCGGCAATGTCAGCCGTCGCGGGCCCGTAGGTTTCCGATGCGCCCGCTCCTTCTGCTCCCGATCCTTGCGGCGGCCCTGCCGCTGGCTGCCGCCACCGACATCGGTTCACGCCGCGAACTCTTTGTCGACGACTTCCTCATCGAGCGATTGAGCGGCGGCGCGCAGCAGCGGCTGCATCATCCCGAGCCGAAGGAGGTGGTGCTGGTGCATGACGCGCCCTGGGAGGGCAGCGGCAGCGGCTACCACAGCGTCTTTGAGGATGGCGGCAAGTTCCGCATGTACTACAAGGCCTGGCAGTTGATCGTGACGCCCGAGGGCAAGGTCAACACCGGGGCGCACCCGCTGTTCTGCTGCTATGCCGAGAGCGACGACGGCATCCACTGGCGCAAGCCGGAGCTGGGCCTGCATGAGTTTCGCGGCTCGAAGGCGAACAACATCGTCATCCCGCATGGGCCGATGGGCCAGGTCAACCCGGACGGCGGTCATCCGGCGGTGTTCAAGGACGAGAACCCGGCGGCGCCCGCGGACGCCCGCTACAAGGCCATCGTCCGTTCCAACAAGCCGCATGGCCTGCTGGCGCTGAAGTCGGCCGACGGCCTGAACTGGTCGCCGATGGCCGACGCCCCGGTCATCACCGAGGGTGCCTTTGACTCGCAGAACCTCGCCTTTTGGGATGCCCACCACGGCGTGTATCGTGCCTACTGGCGCTATTTCACCGGCGGAGTCACCGAAGAGAAGAACTGGAAACCGACCGGCGATCGCGGGATCCGCACCGCCACCTCCAAGGACTTCCTGCACTGGGAGAACGTCGAGGACCTGCGCTACACCGACTCGCCCGCGGAGCAGCTGTACACGAACCAGGTCAAGCCCTACGCGCGGGCGCCGCATCTGCTGATCGGCTTCCCGACCCGCTACGTCGAGCGCGGTTGGTCGAGCAGCATGCGCGCGCTGCCCGAGCGCGAGCACCGCGAGGCGAGGTCAAAGGCGAGCGACCGCTATGGCATGGCGATCACCGAGGGCCTGTTCATGGCGAGTCGCGACGGCGTCACCTTCAAGCGCTGGAACGAGGCCTTTCTCCGCCCCGGTCCCGAGCGGCCGGGCACCTGGAACTACGGTCATCAGTATGCCGCCTGGCATCCGGTGGTGACGAAGTCGGCGCTGCCAGGCGCGCCCGATGAGCTGTCGTTCTACACCACCGAAAGTTACTGGACCGACGACAGCAGCGCGGTGCGTCGCTACAGCCTGCGGCTCGACGGCTTTGTCTCGATCCACGCCCCGCTCAGTGGCGGCGAGCTGCTGACGCGGCCGCTGACCTTCACGGGTAAAACCCTGCTCATGAATTTCGCCAGTTCCGCCGCCGGCGGCGTGCGCGTGGAGATCCAGGATGTGGAAGGCCAACCGCTGCCGGGTTTCGGCCTGGATGAGGCCGAGGAACAGTTTGGCGATTCTCTGGAGCGACCGATGGTTTGGAAAAACGGCAGCGATGTTTCCGCGTTGGCCGGGCGGACGGTGCGGCTGCGGTTGGTGCTGCGCGACGCGGATGTGTACGCCCTGCAGTTTCGGTGAGGACAGCGTTCGCGAAAGAGCCGAGTCCGCACCGGCTTACCTTCCCCCATGCATCGTTTCCTGCTGCCGTTCCTCGGGGTTGTTCTGAGTCTTCAGGCCGAAGACCATTGGCCGCAGTTTCGCGGGCCGGGAGGTCTTGGCCTCGGCACGGGCAAGCCACCGCTGGAGTTCGGTCCGGAACGCCACGTCAGGTGGCGGGTGGCGGTCCCGCACGGGCATTCCTCCCCCTGCCTGTGGGGCGGGCGCATCGTCCTGACCGGATTGCAGGACGGTCGCCTGCTGACCTTCTGCCTCGACCGTGCCAGCGGTCGCGAACTCTGGCGCGCCACGGCGCCTGCCGACACGGTGGAGCCGGCCCATCGCATCGGCAGTCCGGCGGCACCGACGCCGTGTACGGATGGCGAGCGTGTCTTCGCCTATTTCGGTTCGTTCGGCGTGCTCGCCTATGACTGGGAGGGACGTGAACTCTGGCGCCGGCCGTTGCCGATGCCGGTGGTGGAATTTGGCACGAGCAGTTCGCCCATCGTGGTGGATGGCCGTGTCATCGTGGTGGCCGATCAGGACGTGGGTTCCTTCATGGTGGCCCTGGATGCGCAGAGCGGCGCGGAAGTCTGGCGTGTCGAACGCCCCGAGTTCCGCCGCGGCTTCGCCACGCCCTTCCTGTGGGAACACGAAGGCGGGCGCGAGCTGGTGGTGGTCGGTTCGCTGCAGGTCTGCGGCTATGATCCCGCGACCGGCGAAAAGCTTTGGTCCGCGCGCGGGGTCGCACGCGTGGCCAACGCCAGTCCGGCGGCCGCGGACGGTGTCCTGCTGGTGTCGAGCTGGAATGTCGGTGGCGACGAGGGCGAGCGCATCGAGATGGAACCCTTTGACGCTTTTGCCGCCGCGCACGATGCCGACAAGGACGGCGTCATCCGCCTGGAGGAAATGCCCGCCGGCCTGCTCAAGGGGCGCTATTCGCAGATGGACGCCGACAAGGACGGCCGGGCGACGCGCGAGGAATATGAGCAGATGCGCGCCATGTTCGCGCAGGCGGTCAATCAGCTCTTTGCCATCCGTCCCGGCGGCCGCGGCGACATCACCGACACGCATGTGGTTTGGCAGATGAACAAGCACCTGCCCTACATCGCCTCGCCGGTGGTCGCCGAGGGCCGGGTCTTCACGATGAAGAGCGGCGGTCTGGCTTCGGCCTATGACGCGCGCAGCGGCAGCCCGGTGTTTCAGGCGGAGCGGGTGGGTGCCTCGGGCGACTACTACAGCTCGGCGGTGACGGCCGCTGGCCGGGTTTATCTCGTCTCGCAGCGCGGCACCGTGGTCGTGCTCGCTGCCGGTGCCGACCGGCTTGAGGTGCTGGCACGCAACGACCTCGGCGAACCCGTGTTTGCCACGCCGGCCATCGTCGATGGCGTCATCTACCTGCGCACCGAGAAACATCTCTTCGCCTTCGGCGAATGAAAGGCCTTCCCGCCTGTCTCAGCGCTTGCGGGGCGGGCCGCCGCGCTTGGGTTTGCCGTAGGTGACCGGCTTGACCTTGGCGGGGGGCGCCTCGCCGTTCTCCCGCGCCTTCAGTTCGCGGATCTGGTCGCGCAGCAGGGCGGCGCGTTCGAACTCGAGCTTGGTGGCCGCCTCGGCCATTTCGGCCTCAAGTTCGCGAATGACTTCGGTGACCTCGAAATCGCCGCCGCCTTCGCGCACGACGCTCTCCTCGACCTCGCGCGCCTTGCCGAGAATCTGCAGGCTCTCCTGCACGGCGCGGCGCACGGTCTGCGGGGTGATGCCGTGCTTGGCGTTGTGCTCCATCTGCACCTGGCGGCGGCGACCGCTGACTGCGAGCAGGGCCTGGATGCTGCGCGTTTGCAGGTCGGCGAACAAAACGACCTCGCCATGGACGTGGCGGGCGGCGCGGCCGGCGGTCTGGATGAGCGAGGTTTCGCTGCGCAGGAAACCCTCCTTGTCGGCATCGAGGATGCACACCAGGCTGACCTCCGGCAGGTCGAGCCCCTCGCGCAGCAGGTTGATGCCAACCAGCACATCGCAGTCGCCGCGGCGCAGGCTGCGCAGGATTTCGACGCGCTCGATGGCGTCGATGTCGCTGTGCAGGTAGCGCACGCGCAGGTCGAGGTTGCGCAGGTAGTCGGTCAGGTCCTCGGCCGTGCGCTTGGTGAGGGTGGTGACCAGCACGCGCTCGCCCTTCTCGATGCGCTGGCGGCAGAGTTCGATGGTTTCATCGATCTGGCCCTGCAGCGGTTTGACGGTGATGATGGGATCGAGCAGGCCGGTAGGCCGGATCACCTGTTCGACGACCAGCGAGCGGCCGCGCGTGGTGACATCAAACTGCTCCACCGGCTGGGCCGAGCCGCTGACGCGCACGAGCGGCGCGGCGGTGGGGCCGGACTCGGCGCGCACCTGCGGGATGTAGGTGGTGTTGCCAACGACGCTGTTTTCCAGTTCGAAGCGGGCGGGCGTGGCGCTGACGTAGACAAGCTGGCCCACCTTCTCCATGAATTCGGGGAACTTCAGCGGGCGGTTGTCGAGCGCACTCGGCAGCCGGAAGCCGTGTTCGACCAGCACGGTCTTGCGCGAGCGGTCGCCCTCGTACATGCCGCCGATCTGCGGCAGGGTGGCGTGGCTCTCGTCGATGAAGACGAGCGGTGGGGTGTCGAAGAAATCGAGCAGCGTGCCCGGGGTCGCCCCCGGTTCGCGGCCGGTGAGGTGGCGGCTGTAGTTTTCGATGCCCTGGCAGAAGCCCATCTCCCGCATCATCTCGATGTCGTGCTCGGTGCGCATCTTCAGGCGCTGGGCCTCGAGCAGCTTGCCCTCCTTCTCAAACCAGGCGACCCGTTCCTCCATCTCCGCGCGGATCTTGACGACCGCCTTGCGCAGCTTGTCGCCCGGCGTGACGAACTGTTTGGCGGGGAAGAGCGTGTAGCTGGGCAGCTTCAGGGTCACCCGGCCGGTGAGGGCGTCGACCACGCTCAGGCGGTCGATCTCGTCGCCAAAGAACTCGATGCGGATCGCCTCGCTCTCCAGGTAGGCGGGAATGATTTCGACGACATCGCCGCGGGCGCGGAAGCAGCCGCGCTTGAGCTGGATGTCGTTGCGCTCGTAGAGCATGTCGACCAGGCGCACCAGCAGGGTTTCGCGCGACAGCGCCTGGCCGGTGTGCAGGGGCAGCATCATGCCCTCGTAGTCCTCGGGCGAGCCGAGGCCGTAGATGCAGGAGACACTGGCGACGACGATGACATCGCGGCGGGTGATGAGGGCGCCCATCGACGACAGGCGCAGGCGCTCGATCTCGTCGTTGATGCTGCTGTCCTTCTCGATGTAGGTGTCGGTGCGCGGGATGTAGGCCTCGGGCTGGTAGTAGTCGAAGTAGCTGACGAAGTACTCGACCGCGTTGTTCGGGAAGAAGTTTTTGAACTCCGAGTACAGCTGCGCCGCCAGGGTCTTGTTGTGCGAGAACACCAGGGCGGGCCGGCCGGCCTCGGCGATGACGTTGGCCATCGTGAAGGTCTTGCCCGAGCCGGTGACGCCGAGCAGGGTCTGGTGCCGGTTGCCCGCCGCCAGCGATTTCACCAGCTTGGCGATCGCCTGCGCCTGATCGCCGCGCGGGTGGAACTCGGGGCTGAGCTGGAACGGGGACATGCCAAGTTCATGCCCGCGGCCGGCGGTCGGGTCAAGCCGCGTCAGGGGCACGAAAGCCCGTCGGGCATGGTCCTGCGTTACCGGCAGATGCTGGAGCCGCGGGCAGTGACCGCGGGCTTGGCCTTGGCGACGGCTGGCCCCGCCTTGGGGAAAGTGGCGGCAGGGCGGCGCGCGGCTTGCCTGCCTCAGTGCGCCGCGGCTGTCGTGACCGGTGTGGTCAGCAGGTGCAGCCAGACGGGGCGCAGGCGTTCGGCGTTGCGATCGGCAATGACCGAGGTGTGGGCCTCGGTCGATTCGAGTGTGGTGCCGGGTTGATTCGTCGAGAGATGGCGGGCCTTGGCGTCGAGCGGTTGTAGGGTGTCGATCGAAACGATCTTCGCCGCCGGGTCGAACGCGCGCAGGATCTGCCACTGCTGGTCGGGGGTGGCGCCCTGATGATCCTGGGCATGGTTGAAGCTGAAAAAGCGGTCCTTCGGAGTGGCTGACAGACCGAGCAGCCAGGGGGCGGGGCCGGGAAGGTGCGGGCTCCAGTCTTTCGGCGCTCCGGTGGCGATGACGCGGGCTACCCGGTGCTGCATGCCGATCAGGAAGGCGTGGCCGCCGCCCTGAGACTGGCCGGCGGGCACAATCTTCTCCCAGCGCAGGCGGCCGTCGGGCTGGAGAAACTGGCCCCATTGCTCGCGCGCCCGGGTTTTCGCCAGAAGCTGCAGCAGCTTGATCAGGCGGTGCTCAATGCTGTCGACCCGGGCGACCGTGATCTGCGCGCAATGGCCGCCGGCGATGAGGCAGGTGCGGAAGCGTTCGAACGCGGCGGGATCGGGATCGCGCTTGCAGACCGTGGCGGGCAGGTCGGTCGGATACATGACCTTGAGCACATGGTAGCCCTGGCGGGCGGCGAGCCGGCAGAACTCGCTCGCACCACGCCCGCGACCGCCGGTGCCGGTCAGCCAGACGAGCAGTTCGCCGCGCACCACCGGGTTGTTCTTGGCACCGCGCAGCACGATGCCGCGATCGACATGCAGGTAATGCGCGAAATCGAAGGCCTGGATGGCTGGATCAGTGCGGCTGGGCAGGATGGCGATGCCCGCAAGCGCGCGCGCCTGCTCGGGATCCGCGCTTTCCTGGGCCGGACAGGCGCCCAAGGCCATGGCAAGCAGCAGCCCGGCGAGGGAGCTGGGGGAGAGGCGGTGCAGCATCGCACACAGCAACGCAGGTCGGGGACCGAGGTTGCAACGAGGTGCGGCCAGCCCACACGTTCTGGCGAACGCCACTTTCTCCCACGACGCATTTTTTCGCATCCACCTGCCAAAAGTTGGCGTATGGTAACCGCCTTTCTGTGACACCTCCCACGCCTGCGGCTGCCATTTCGAATGACACCGCCCTGCACGAGCATTTCGTGCAGACCTTGGCGCATTTGGCCGGGCTGGCCGGGGTGCCCTTCGATCGCATGCGGGCCAGTCAGGGTTTGCACAACGCCGCGCGTGGTGCCGGCGAACCCCTGGAGCGGTTGTGCACGGCAGCCAGTGAGACCGGACTGCGCCTGACGCCGGTGCGGCTCTCGCTGGCTGACGCCATCTGGCGGGCAAACGATGCCTTGCCGCTGGTCGTTTGGTGTGCGCCGCAGCAGCGCTGGCTGGTGCTTCGCAAGCACGGTTTCTTCCGTGCCCGCATCACCTCACCGGAGCAGCCAACCGAGACCGAATTGCTGGCTCGCCGCGAACTGGCGAGCCGGCTTGGTCTGGCGGAGGCGAGTGAATCGGCCGACTTTGGCATCGTTGCCCCATCGCTGCCCATGCAGGGCCTGGCCACCGGGCATCACAGTCATGGCCACGCCAGCACCGTTTCGCCAGTGCGACGTTTCCTCGCCCTGATGCGACCCGAGCGTCAGGACATCGGTTCGGTCGTCATTTTCAGCCTGGTCACCGGCTTTCTCTACCTGGCGCTGCCGCTGGCGGTGAATGCCTTGGTCAGCAATCTCGCCTTCGGCGGCCAGTCGGGCCCTTTGTGGACGGCGCTGCTGGTCATGGCCTTTGCCCTGACGCTCGCCCTGATGCTGTCGGCGATGATTCGCGCCATGCAGTACTACTTGGTCGAGATCATCCAGCGCAGGCTTTTCGTGCGCCTGGCCGCCGATCTGTCCCACCGCCTGCCGCGTGTTCGCGCCTCCGCGCTCGACGGCATGCATGCCCCTGAACTGGTCAACCGCTTCCTCGACGTGGTGACCGTGCAGAAAAGCACGGCGCTCATGCTGCTCGACGGCATCAACATCGTCCTCGGCATGGTGGTTGGCATGACCGTGCTCGGCCTGTACCATCCCTACCTGCTTGCCTTCGTGCTGCTGCTGCTCGGCCTGCTGCTGGGCACGATGCTCGTGCTCGGCCGCGGCGCGGTGCGCACCAGCGTGGCGGAATCGGTGGCCAAGTATGAGGTGGTCGGCTGGCTGGAGGAACTCGCCCGCTACCCGCGCCTGTTCAAGGGCCCGGGCGGCTACCGCATCGCCGCCGACCGCGCCGATGACCTGACCCGCCGCTATCTGGAGAATCGTCGCGGCCACTTCCGCGTGCTGTTCCGCCAGATCGCCGGCCTGCTGGTCATGGAGGTTGTCGCCAGCGCCGCCCTGCTCATCGTCGGTGGCTGGCTGGTCATCAGCCAGGAACTGACCCTCGGCCAGCTTGTCGCCAGCGAACTCATTGTCGGCACGATTGTCGCCTCGCTGTCCAAGCTCGGCAAAAAGTTCGAGGCCTGGTACGATGCCATGGCTGCGGTCGACAAGCTCGGTCATCTGGTCGATCTGCCGGTCGAACGCGAGGACGGCGAATTCCCGCCTGCGAAACCGCAGGGTGCCCGCCTTGAGGTCAGCGGCCTCGCCTACACCTACCCGCACGGTGTTTCGGTCTTTGCCGACCTTGCCTTCTCTGCCGAGCCCGGCGAACGCGTTGCCCTCACCGGCAGCCAGGGCAGCGGTTCGAGCACGCTGCTCGACATCCTGCACGGCGGCCGCGAGCCGACCGACGGCTTCATCCGCCTCGACGGTCTCGACCTGCGCAGCTGGTACCTTGAGGCTCTGCGCGAGCAGGTGGCACTGGTGCGCTCCGATGACATCTTCCAAGGCAGTGTGGTCGAAAACGTCCGCCTGGGCAACATGTCGATCACCCTCGACGAGGTCACCGCCGCCCTCGACCACGTCGGGCTGCTGCGCGAGCTGCTCGAACTGCCCGAGGGCGTCAACACCCCGCTCATCACCGGTGGCCTGCCGCTGTCGAGCCGCCAGCGCATCCGCCTCGTGCTGGCGCGAGCCCTGGTCGCCCGGCCGCGCCTGCTGCTGCTCGATGAGGTCTTCGACGGCCTCGACGAAGCCAGCCTCGCCGAACTCTGCGAGCTCATCCTCGATCCGGCCCAGCCCTGGACCGTGCTTGTGGCCACCCGCGATCCGGCGGTCATCGCCCGCTGCCGGCGCGTGCTCGACCTCGGCCATCTCGCTGCCGCTCACTCCAGCCTGTCATGAGTGCGTCTCCCACCTTCGAACTGCGCGGTCGCCTGCCCTGCCTGGCGCTGGCCGGCAGTTCGCGTTTCAGCCGCCTGCTGGCCCGCCTGTTGGCAGGGGCCTTTGTGCTGACGATCATCGGCGTCTTCGTCTTGCCCTGGCAGCAGAACGTGCCCGGCACCGGCCGGGTGATCGCCTTCGATCCCCTCGAGCGCCGGGTCAGTGTCGAGGCGCCGGTGGCCGGGCGCGTGCGCAAGCTGCACGTCGTCGAAGGCCAGCGGGTGAAGAAGGGCGACATCCTCGTCGAGATTCAGGACAATGACCCCAACCTGATCGCCAACCTGCGCCTGCAGCGCGATGCCGCCCTGGCCCGGCGCGCCGCCGCCAAGCAGCGCGTCGAGGACCTGAGCCAGCAGGCGGCGGAAATGGAGCTGGCGAAAACCCAGGCGCTCGATGCCGCGCGCCAGCGCATTGCCGCGGAAAAAATCACCGCCGAGACCGCCGAACTCAACCACCAGCGCACCGTGGTGCTGGCCGACAAGGGCCTTGTTTCCACGCGCGACCTCGAGCTCGCCACCCTGGCGCGCGACAGTTCCGCCGCCAACCTCGCCGCTGCCGAGGCGACCCTGACCCGCACCGAGCGCGAGATGGAGGCCTCCATCTCCAACATCCGCGCCAACCGCGGCACCGCCCAGGGCGATGTCGCCGCCGCCGAGCGCGAGATGGCCGCCATCGAGTCGCAGATCAGCCAGAACCTGCAGCAGGTGATTGAATCGCCGCGCGATGGCATCGTGCTCAGCGTCAGCGCCAACGATGGCACCTATCTGCGCCCCGGCTCGCCGATCTGCGTGGTCATTCCGGAGACCGAGAGCCGCTTTGTCGAGCTGCTGCTCAACGGCAATGACATGCCGCTGGTGCATGCGCGCCAGACCCACGAGGATGGCACGATCACCGAGGGCAGCCCGGTGCGCCTGCAGTTCGAGGGCTGGCCGGCCGTGCAGTTCATCGGCTGGCCCAGCGTTGCCGTCGGCACGTTCGGCGGCGAAGTCATCTTCGTCGATGCCACCGACAACGGCCAGGGGCGGTTCCGTGTCGTCGTCGCGCCCAAGCCCGACGTCATTGTCCGCGGCGGCGTCGAGCGCATTGAAAACTGGCCCGGCAACCGCTGGCTGCGCCAGGGCGTGCGCGCCAACGGTTGGGTGCTGCTCCAGCAGGTGCCACTGTGGAAGGAGATTTGGCGACAGCTGAATGGCTTCCCGCCAGTGGTGGCCGATGCGGAACCCAAGGAATCCAAAACCTGAGATGCGCGCGCTGCTGCTGTTCCTTCTGTGCCTTGTGCGCCTGCCGGCGGCCGACAAGCCGCTCGTCCTCGACGAGGTGCTCGATTCCGTGCGCGGCTCCTACCCGCCCTACCTCGCCGCGCTCATCGAGATGGACATCGCCAACGGCCGTGTCCGCCAGGCCTCCGGCGCCTTCGATCTCACCTTCGGCGCCAGCGCCGGGGGCGTGCCCTCCGGCTACTACGACGGTCGCACCGGCGATGCCGTGCTTGAGCAGGCCCTGCCGTTCTGGGGCGGCAGCGTCTTCGGCGGCTACCGCCTGAGCAGCGGCTTCCTGCCCAACTACAACAAGGACCGCACCCAGCGCGATGGCGAGGCCATCCTCGGCTTCAAGCTCAACCTGCTGCGCGATGGCACCCTCGACCGCCGCCGCGCCCAGCTCTACCAGGCCCGCGTCGATCAGGAACTCGCCGACCCGATCATCCTGCGCCAGTACCTCGACTTCCTGCGCGCCGCCTCAATCTCCTACTGGAACTGGCTCGCCGCCGGCCACCGCTGGCGCCTCGCCGAGGAACTGCTGCGGGTCGCCAAGGACCGCGACATCGCCATCGCCGAGCAGGCGGAGCGCGGCGCCGTGGCACCCATTGTGCGCCTCGACAACGAGCGCCTCGTCGTCAGCCGCGAGATCGGCGTCGTCCAGGCCCAGCGCCGCTTCGAGGCCGCCGCCATCGAGCTCTCGCTCTTCCACCGCACTGCCAACGACGAACCCATCCTGAACGGTCGCCAGCGCCTGCCCGCCGTCTTCCCGGAACCGGCCGCGCCCTCCAGCGAACGCCTTGAGGCCGATGTCGCCAAGGCCCTGATCTTCCGCCCGGAGATCCGCCGCATCGATCTCAACCTGCAGAAGGCCGACATCGACCGCCGGCTCGCCAAGAACAACCTGCTGCCCAATCTCGACGTCACCCTGCAGGCCAACCAGGCCGTCGGCGCGCGCACCCAGAAGGACATGGAGCGTCTCGAGATGGAGGCGAAGCTGCAGTTCAGCGTGCCGCTCCAGCGCAATGAGGCCAAGGGCCGGCTGGAGATGATCGAGGCGATGATGAGCCGGCTGCAGACCGAGCGCGACTTCGCCCGCGACCGCATCCGCGCCGACGTACGCGACGCCCTGTCCGCGGTCGAGGCCGCGCACCGGCAGATTGGCCGCGCCCAGCGCAACGTCGAGCTCGCCGTCCAGCTCGAGCAGGCCGAGGCGGTCAAGTTTGAGCAGGGCGCCGCCGATCTCTTCGCCCTGCAGATTCGCGAGCAGGCGACCTTTGACGCCCGCCAGCTCGAGGTCGAGGCGCACGCGGAATTCCTGCGCGCGCTCGCCAACCACCGCGCGGCGGTCGCCGCCGATGCCCCCGCCTCATTGGCGCGCTGAGCTTACCTGCGGCCGACGTACACAAAGGCCGGTGGCAGGTTGCCCCAGACCACGCGACTGGTTTCCACCCCCGGCAGGAGATCGTGCAGCAGCGCGCGGAAGCGGCGGCCGCCGGACATCAGGTGGAAGCCGTAGTAGGCGAAGGTGGCGAAACGGCCGCCGGGCTTCAGGTGCGGCAGGACGTTGCCGAGGATCGCCTGCTGCAGGCCCGGCGGGAAGGCCGTCCAGGGCAGGCCGCTGACAATGACGTCGAAGGGCTCGCGCTCCGCCAGGTAGGCGCTGAAATCGAACTCCTGGGCGCCGCCCGCCTCGAAGCGCAGGCCGGGGAAGCGGCCGCGCAGCGAGTCGACAAAGGCCTGGTTCAATTCGATGCCCAGGTACTCGCAGCCGTGCGGCATGCTGTCGAGGATGGCGCCCGTGAACGCCCCCGTGCCGGGCCCAAGCTCGAGCACGTGGGCGGCACGGCCGACCTGGGCGCTCTCCATCATGCGCTGCGCCAGGGCCGGGCTCGACGGCGCCACCGCGCCCACCGTCTTCCAGTTGCGGAAAACTTCTTGAAAAAAGGTGTCGGCGGGCATGAAAGCAAAAGCTACGCGAGTTGCCGCCGCGCGCGAACGTTTTTCCTCTGCCACCGTCCAAGTTCCCATGCCCCCACCCCGTCGTTTGGTCCTCCTGCTGCCCCTGCTGCTGCTCGCCGCCTGCCAGGCGCCCTCGACCTACAAGATCACCCTCAAGGACGGCCGTGAATACCTCTGCCTCGGCGCGCCGAGCTACCAGAAAAAGACCGGCTACTACCGCTACCGCACCCTGCAGGATCGCGACGCCATGCTGCGCGCCGACGAAGTGCTCGCCATCCAGGAGCAGGGTTCATGAAGCGACCGCTCGTTCTCGCCTCCGCCTCCCCCCGCCGCGTCCAGCTTCTGCGCGAGGCCGGTCACGCTTTTGAAGTGCTCGCCCCGCACGGGGTCGAGGAAGCCCATGACCCCGACCTGACCCCGGAGGCGCTCACCGTCGAAAACGCCCGCCGCAAGGCGGTCGCCATCGCCGCCCAACGACCCGAGGCCCTCGTGCTCGGCGCTGACACCCTCGTCTATGTCGATGGCCTGCCGCTCGGCAAGCCCGCCGACCTTGAGGAGGCCGCCGCCATGCTGCGCCGGTTGTCGGGTCGCGCCCACGAGGTCTGCACCGGGGTCTTCCTCGCCTGGGACGCCGGCCGCGCCGGCCGCGGCTTCCATGTCGTCACCGAGGTGATCTTCAAGACCCTCAGCGACGCCGACATCGCCGCCTACCACGCCCGCGTCGATCCGCTCGACAAGGCCGGCGCCTACGGCATCCAGGAACACGGCGACCGCATCATCGCCGGCCACGAAGGCTCCTGGACGAACGTCATGGGCCTGCCCATGGAACGGCTCGCGGAGGAGTTGGCGGCGCAGCTGCGCCGCGGAAGATCGGAGATGGAAGATTGAAGATGGGCGCTTGGACGGCGCGCCAGCGCCTTTGGACTGCGGCAGGCTCCTGCCGCTTTCCTCCAGCCAGCCCTGCTGGCGCGCGATCCATGGCTCGCACGGAGAGCGCAGAGGCCACGGAGTCCCGAGCTTCCGTTCGTTCCTGCTGCTCCGTGGGTTCCGTGTCCTCCGTGCGAAACCTCTGTGGGCTCGCACAGGTCACAGACGCAGAGGGAACCACGAATGGCACGAAGATCACGAAGGGATCCAACCTGAAACTTGGAACTCCCGCCCCCTC
>DAIUCN010000044.1:0-36381 GCA_036846165.1 Prosthecobacter sp. | reverse complement strand
GGCGATGCGCAGCACGGGATCGGTCGGTCGGCCGGTGGGAATTTCGACTGCCTCCGGCAGGATGCGCAGCGGCGCCGGCAACCCACTTTCGGCCGAGTACAAACCGTGCCAGGCCGTGTCGAACTCCTCGCGGGTGAAGACCAGCTGGTAGGCCTGCAGGGCCTGCCAGTCGGGTTTTTGCCCAAGCGGGCTGAGCTTGGCCAGTCGCTCGATTTGTTCCGCGACGGCTGCGGGCTCCAGACCCGGGGGCGCCGGGGTCTGCGCGTGCAGCGCCGCCAGGGCGCCGCAGGCGCCGGCCAGCAGCCGGAGCGTGAATGGGAAAAGCCGATGCATGCGCCATCCTAGACTTGATGCGCGCATCCATCACCTACTAAGTGCGGCCATGACCGATGCCGCCGCCGCAACCCCCGACCTCCTCCGCCTCCTTTTCCTGGGCGACGTCGTCGGCGACCCCGGCCGGCGCGCGGTCGCCGCCCTGCTGCCCGACTGGAAGCAGGAGCTGCAGGCCGACTTCATCATCGTCAACGGCGAGAACGCCGCCGGCGGTCGCGGCATCACGCCCAAGATCGCCATCGGCCTCATGCGCGCCGGCGCAGCCGTCATCACCACCGGCGACCACATCTGGGACCAGAAGGAGATCCTGCCCTTCCTCGCCGAGGAACCGCGCCTGCTGCGCCCGCTCAATTACCCTGCCGGCGCGCCCGGCCAGGGCAGCATCGTGCTGGAGACGAAGAAGGGCAAAATCGGCGTCCTCAACCTCCAGGGCCGCACCTTCATGCGCGACCAACTGGAAAATCCGTTCACGGTCGCCAGCGAATGCGTCGAACGCCTGCGCCAGGAGACGCCGATCCTCTTCGTCGATTTCCATGCCGAGGCCACCAGCGAAAAGGTCGCCATGGGCTGGCACCTCGACGGCAAGGTCTCGGCCGTCGTCGGCACCCACACCCACGTGCCAACCGCCGATGAACGCATCCTGCCGCAGGGCACGGCCTTTCAGAGTGACGCCGGCATGTGCGGTCCGCTCGATTCCATCATCGGCAGCCAGATCGAGCCGGTGCTCGAACGCTTCCACACCCAGTTGCCCGCCCGCTTCGGCGTGGGCCGCGGCGTCGTCCGCCTCAACGGCGTGCTGGTCACGATCGACCCCGCCAGCGGCCGCGCGCTGCTCATCGAGCGCGTACGGCGCGACTGGCACAGCCCGGCCTGATCAGGGTTCGGTGAGGTTCGGCGCCCACAGGGCACCCTCCTTTTTCAGCGGTGGCGTGATGCCATCGGCCGGGAAGGTGCCCTTGGCCGCGGCGCGCAGCTGTTCGCTCAGCGCGGCCACCGTCGCCGCCTGCGCCGGATCGCCGGCCAGGTTCCTCAACTCGCCGGGATCGGCCTCGTGATCGTACAACTCGCGGCCCTCTCGCCCCTCATCCCACTCGGTGTAGCGCCAGCGCGGCGTGCGCAGGCTGTAGCCAAAGAAGCGCTTGCCCTCGGAACCTTTGTCGCGACTCACCGTCGCGCGGTTCGGGCCGCCGCCGCGTGAGACCTGGGTGATTGCCCAGCCGCGGCCCTTCGCCTCCGGGTTCTTCAGGATCGGCACCAGGCTCTGGCCCTGCAGGTTCGCCGGCGCCTTCACCCCGCAGAGTTCGGCCAGGGTCGGGTACAGATCGAGGTGGCTGACCGGGGTCTTGGCGACCCCGCCCGCCTGCGCCGTGCCCGGTGCCACGACGAACAGCGGCACGCGCGCGCTGCCTTCAAACAGGCTCATCTTCTGCCACAGCCCGTGCTCACCCATGTGGTAGCCGTGATCGCTGGTGAAGACGATGACCGTCTTCTCCGCCAGGCCGTGGCGGTCGAGCGCGTCGATCACCCGGCCGACCTGGGCATCCATGAAACTGATGCTGGCATAGTAGGCCTGCAGGCACTGGCGGCGCAGGTCGTCGGTGAGCTGGTCCTGCTCCTTCTTGTAGCTGCCCAGGGCCGCGGCCGGCACCTCGGGCGGGTTCTGCTCGATCGGCGGATGCACGGGCATCTGGCCCGGCGGGTACCACTCGTAGTAGGGCGTTTGCGGCGCCACGTAGGGGGTGTGCGGGCGGAAGAAGCCGACCGCCAGGAAGAAGGGCCGCTCCGGCTGGCGCGCGCAGCGCTCGAGCACCCACTCGGCGTCCGCGGCGATCTTGCCATCGGTGTGATGGGCATCGCTCTTCGGCGAGGCATACCAGCTCAGCGTGCCGCCAAACTGACCGGGCGTCAGCGTGAAGATCTCGTCCTCCTCCTCGAGGCGATCCACCCCCGCCGGATTGAGTTCCAGCTCCCAGGAGCCCGGGTCGTCGTGGCCGTCGGTGCCGATCGATTTCGGCACGTTGTAGTGGTAGAGTTTGCCGATGCGGCCGGCGAAGTAGCCCTGCTGGCGAAAGGCCTGCGGCAGGCTGACCTGCGAGGGGATCGTCTGGCGGAAGATCTGGGCATTGCTGAGGATGCCGTTGCTGTTCGGGTACAGGCCGGTCAGCATCGAGTTGCGGCTCGGACCGCAGAGCGGGAAGGTGCAGTAGGCGCGGTCGAAGCGCACCCCACGCGCGGCCAGCTTGTCGAGGTTCGGCGTCTTCGCGCGCGGATCGCCGTAGCAGCCGAGGTAGTTGTTGAGGTCGTCGGAGATGATGAACAGCACGTTCCGGCGCTCCTGCGCGTGCAGGAGCGAGGCGGACAGCAGAAGGGCAAGGCAGAGCAGGGCGCGCATGAGGAATTCGGGTTGGCCCCCTGACAACGCCCGTGGCGGCCGCGCCTTTCGTGCGACGCTGGCGGCGCGAGGATTTGCCAGGCTGGGCAGCGCAGCCGGCCTGGACGGCTGATTCGGTCTTGCCGCTGGCGGCGAAACGCGGCATAAACGCGGGCATGTCGAGCTCCTCCCGAGGTCACCACTGGCCCATCGTCATCGCCTTGATCGCTGGTGTCGCTGCCGGCGCGGCCCTGCAACCCTTCGCCAGCCCGGCCGAGGGTGAACCCGCCGCCTGGACCGGCAGCGTGCTGGCCGGCTGCCGCTTTTTTGCCGATCTTTTCCTGCGGGCCTTGAAGATGGTCATCGTGCCACTGGTCGTCGCCAGCATCATCAGCGGCATTGCCGGCCTGAAGTCGCTGGAGGGTTTCGCACGCATGGGCCTGAAAACCTGGGCCTACTATCTGTGCGGCAGCCTGGTCGCCGTCTGTGTCGGCCTGGCCTTCGTCAACCTCGTGCAGCCGGGCCTGAGCGACGGTGCGCCCAACCCGACCCTGAGGGCGGCGATGGAGGCGGCACTCGAAACCAAGGAGGCGGGAGAGGTGGGCGAGATCATGAAGAACGCCAGCGGCGGCACGGCCTCGCTGCTCGACATCATCCGCCGCGCCATCCCGACCAATGTCATTGAGGCCTGCGCGAACGGCGACCTGCTGGCCATCATCGTTTTCAGCATCCTGTTCGCGGTCGCCATGGTGCTGGTGCCGGGTGGGCCGCCCTCCGCCCTGCGCGACGTCTTCAACCAGCTCACCGACGTGATGACGCTGATCACCACCTGGATCATGAAGTTCACGCCCTACGCGGTCTTCTGCCTGGTCGTGCCGGCCATCGCCAGTGTCGGACTCGGTGTGCTGCAGAACCTCGTGCCCTACGTGCTCACGGTGGCCTGCGCTCTGCTGTTCCACCTGCTGGTCATCATGCCGCTGGCACTCAAGCTGCTTTCCGGGGCGAGTCCGGCGGCCCATTTCCGCAACATGCAGGACTCCCTTCTGATGTCGTTCTCCACCGCCTCGTCGACCGCCACCATCCCGGTGACGATGCGCTGCCTGACCGAAAATTCGCGGGTGAGCGAAAAGGTCGCCAGCTTCGTCATCCCGCTCGGGGCGACGGTGAACATGAACGGCACCGCCCTTTATGAGTGTGTCGTTGTCGTTTTCGCCGCCCAGGTGCTTGGAGTCGATCTGAGTCTGTCGCAGCAGTTCATCGTTGTCCTGCTGGCGCTCATGTCCAGCATCGGTGTCGCCGGCATTCCCGCCGCCAGCCTGGTGGCCATCATCATCATCATGCAAAACGCCGGCTTCAGCGAGGACATGATCAAGGCCAGCCTCGGCCTGATCCTGACGATCGACCGTCCGCTCGACATGGCGCGCACGACGGTGAACGTCTTCAGCGACACGGTCGGCGCGGTGGTCATCGCCCGTTCCGAGGGCGAAAACGCGGGCTGACGGTCACAGCCAGATCATCAGCGCCTGCACCAGCTCGCGGGTCTGGCTGACGCGGAATTCATCTCCCGCCTCCAGCCGGATGCGGCCGCCGCCGGGGCGGTTGAACTCGAAGATGACCGGCAGATCGCCAGGGTGGCGGATCAGCACCTCGTGGATGCGGTCGAGATCGATGTCGCTGTGGCGGCGGCAGTCGAGGCGCAGCAGCAGGGGCTTCGGCGGTGCCGGCGGCTTGGGTTCGGCGGCGACCGGCGGCGCGGCGTTGGGATCGCGCGCCTTCTTCGGCTTCAGTTCCTTGACGTCGCCGCCGAGGGTGACGCGGTTGCCCTCGCCGCGCTGATCCTTGGCGCAGCGGCAGCGCAGGCCGATGACGTTGCCCTCCTTGAGCAGGTCCTTGAACTTCTCAAACTCGTCGCTCCAGGCCATGATCTCGGCGGCGCCGCTGAAGTCCTCAAGGGTGAAGATGGCAAAGGGGCGGTTGTCCTTCTTCGAGTAGCGCACGTCGAGGGTCTTGACGATGCCGACGACAAAGGCGCTGACCGGTTTGGCGGAGGTGTCGACATCGTCGAGCGCGCCGATGCGGGTGATGCGCGGCGAGTCGTAATGGCCGCGGTAGCTGTCGAGCGGGTGGCCGCTGACGTAGAAGCCGAGCAGTTCCTTCTCGAAGCCGAGCACCTCGTCGATCGTCCATGGCGTCACCGCCGGCGCGCCGCCCCTGGCCGGTGATTTTTTCGGCGCCAGGTCGAAGTCGTCGAACAGGCCGCCCTGGCCGGCCTTGCGGTCCTTCTGCATGGAGGAGGCGGCGGCGAGCGACTGGTCGAGGCGGGCAAACAGCGCGGCGCGATCCTCGCCGGAGAAGTCGAAGGCACCGCATTTCACCAGCGCCTCCAGCATTTTCTTGTTCACCGCGCGGCTGTCCATGCGCGCGGCGAAGTCGTCGACGCCGGTGAAGGGCCCGTTGCGCTCGCGCTCCTCGATCGCCGCGGCCATGGCGGCCTCGCCGACGTTTTTGATGGCGCTCAGGCCGAAGCGGATGGCGTTCGGCGGGCCGTCCGGCGCGGCGCCGTCGTGGTGCTCGGGGGCGAACTTCAGCGACGAGCGGTTGATGTCCGGCGGCAGGATGGTGATGCCCATGCGCTGGCACTCACTGACGAAGAAGGCGATCTTGTCGGTGTTGCTGATTTCGTAGCTGAGCACCGCGGCCATGAACTCGACCGGGAAGTTCGCCTTCAGGTAGGCGGTGCGGTAGGTCACCACCCCGTAGGCGGCCGAGTGCGACTTGTTGAAGCCGTACTGGGCGAACTTTTCCAGAAGGTCGAAGACCGCGTTCGCCTGCTTGGGCGGGATGCCGTTGGTCGTCTCGCAGCCGGCGACGAAGATCTTGCGCTGGCGCGCCATCTCCTCGGCATCCTTCTTGCCCATGGCGCGGCGCAGCAGGTCGGCTTGGCCGAGGGTGAAGCCGGCGAGCACGTTGGCGGCCTGCTGCACCTGCTCCTGGTAGACCAGAATGCCGTAGGTTTCCTTGGCGATCGTCTCCAGCAGCGGGTGCGGGTACTCGACCTGCTCCTCGCCCTTCTTGCGCTTGATGTAGTCGGGAATGAACTGCATCGGCCCCGGTCGGTACAGGGCCAGGATGGCGATGATTTCCTCGATTCGGTCCGGCCCGAGCTGCTTGCAGGTGTTGATCATCCCGCCGGATTCCATCTGGAACACCGCGACCGTTTCGCCGCGCTTGAGCAGGTCGAAGGTGGCGGGGTCGTCGAGCGGCACCGCGCCGGTGTCGAAGTCAGGCACGCGCCGGCGCACCCATTGCTCGGCCTCATGAATGACGGTGAGCGTCTTCAGGCCGAGGAAGTCCATCTTCAGCATGCCCAGCTCGGTGAGCGGCTTCATGGCGAACTGGGAGACGATTTCCCCCTCGTTGCCGCGGGTCAGGGCGATGAACTCCGACAGTGGCTTGTCGCCAATGACGACACCGGCGGCGTGGATGCCGGTGCCGCGTGTCAGGCCCTCCAGGAACAGCGCGTGCCGCCACAGCTCCTGCGCGGAACCGTCGTTCTCGATATAGGCCTTCAGTTCCGGATTCTTGTCGATGGCGCCGTCGGTGTGCACCGTCTTGCCACTCGCCTTGTCCACCTTGTCCTCGCCGGCCAGGGTGATGTTCAGCTCGGTCGGAATCATCTTCGACAGCCGGTCGGCGTCGCCATAGCTCCAGCCGAGCACGCGGCCGACGTCGCGCACGACGCTCTTCGCGCCCATGGTGCCGAAGGTGATGATGTGGCTGACGCTGCGCTCGCCGTACTTCTGGCGCACGTACTCGATCACCTCCGGCCGCCGGGTCTGGCAGAAGTCGATGTCGATGTCGGGCGGGCTGACGCGCTCGGGGTTGAGGAAGCGCTCGAACACCAGCTGGAAGCGGATCGGGTCGATGTCGGTGATGCCGAGCGCGTAGGCGACCACCGAGCCGGCCGCCGAACCGCGGCCCGGACCGACCGGAATGCCCTGCTCGCGCGCCCAGTTGATGAAGTCCCAGACGATGAGGAAGTAGCTGGTGAAGTTCTTCTCGCTGAGCAGGGCCAGCTCCTTGTCGAGGCGGGCGCGCAGGGACTCGTCGTTGAGCGCGCGGTCGCGGCCGTAGCGGCGGATCATGCCCTCCTCGCACAGCCGGCGCAGGTAGTCGTTGCGGTCGCTGCCGTCCGGCGGGTTGAACAGCGGGTAGCGGTCGATGCTGGTCGAATCCAGGCGCAGGCTGAGGTCGCAGCGCTCGGCGATCGCCAGGGTCGTGTCGCAGGCCTCAGGCAGCTCGTGGAAGAGCGCGCGCATCTCCTCGGCCGTCTTGAAGTAGACCTCGGGCGAGTAGGTGCGCAGGTTGGTGTCGTGCACGCTGGCGCCGACGCCGATGCGCACGAGGATGTCGTGGCTCTCGTGGTCCGCGCGGTTGAGGAAGTGGACGTCGTTGGTGGCGACCGTTTTCAGGCCGTACTTTTTGCCCCACTCGACCAGCTGGCGCGTGCTGCGCTGCTGCTGCTCGAGGCCGTGATCCATGAGCTCAAGGAAAAAGTGGTCGGGACCGAAGATGTCGCGGAACTCGCACAGGCTGCGCTCGGCCTCGTCCGGCCGGTCGCTGTGCAGCAGCTCGTTGATCTCGCCATTCAGGCAGCCGCTCAGGCAGATCAGCCCCTCGCGATGCTCGCGCAGGGCCTCCTTGTCGATCCGCGGCACGCCCTGCCACTGGCCGTCGAGATGGGCGAGCGTGACCAGGCGCGAGAGGTTTTCATAGCCGGCATTGCTCTCCGCCAGCAGGGTCAGGTGCGAGGCGCGCTGGCGGCCGGCCACATCCTTCTGCTCAAACATCGACCCCGGCGCCAGGTAGACCTCACAGCCGAGGATCGACTTCATCTTGGCCTTCTTGGCCGCCATGTAGAAGTCGATCGCCCCGTACAAATTGCCGTGGTCGGTCAGCCCCACCGCCGGCATGCCCAGCTTGCCCGCCCGCTTCACCAGGTCGTCGAGGCGCACGGCGCCGTCGAGCAGGGAGAACTCGGAGTGGACGTGGAGATGGACAAAGGAATCGGACATCGGACCCGGCGACCCTAGCCCGCGTTTCTCATCCCTGTCCACAACGGCTTGCGGGAACCCTGCAGCGGCCTTGGACGGGGGGATGGACCGGCGGGGCCGGGAATGGGCGAAAGCGCGGCCTCCGGCCGAGACGCCGAGCTTGTGAAATTTTTCACAAATTCGCCTTGCCCGGGTTTTCCCGGCGTAGAATACTGACAGTCGCCCCTGAAGAGACATGCCCACGGTCACCCGAGAACACGAAGCCCCGGACACCGCCGCGAAAGCTGCGCGGCAGCTTGAGGCGCTGGACGAGACCGCGGCCGACATCGTCGGCGAGAAGCTGGTGCTCAACATGGGCCCCTCGCACCCGGCCACGCACGGCGTGCTGCGTCTGCTGCTGGAGCTGGATGGCGAGATCATCACCAAGGCCGATCCCGACATCGGTTACCTGCACCGCGGTGACGAAAAAATCGCCGAGAACATGCATTACAACCAGTTCGTGCCCTACACGGACCGGCTTGACTACCTGGCGCCGCTGGCGAACAACGTGGCCTACGCCCTGGCGGTCGAGAAGCTGATGGGTTGGGAAGTGCCCGAGCGTGGCCAGGCCATCCGGGTGATCTGCTGCGAGCTGGCGCGCATCTCCGCCCACCTGCTCGGGGTCGGCGTCTTCGCCATGGATGTCGGTGCCATGACCGCCTTCCTGTACACCTTCACGGAGCGCGAAAAGATCTACAACCTCTGCGAGCAGCTGACCGGCGCCCGCTTCACGACCAGCTACACCCGCGTCGGTGGTCAGATCCGCGACCTGCCGGACGGCTTCACCGGAGCGGTGTCGAAGTTCCTGGATGAGGTGATGCCGGTGATCGACGAGATCGACCAGTTGCTCAGCCGCAACGCCATCTTCATTTCCCGCACCCAGGGTCTGGGGGTGATTTCGAAGCAGGATGCCGTCGCCTTCGGTCTCACCGGCCCGAACCTGCGCGGCTCCGGGGTCGACCATGACCTGCGCAAGGTGCATCCCTACCTGAACTACGACCGATACGAGTTCGACATCCCCATTGGCACCACCGGCGACTGCTACGACCGCTACCTGGTGCGCATGGAGGAGATGCGCCAGAGCGTGCGCATCCTGCGCCAGGTGCTGGCCAATCTTCCCGGCGGCCCGATCAATGTCGCCGACGCCAAGAACCTGCTGCCGCAGAAGGATCGTGTGCTCATGAAGATGGAGGAGCTCATCCATCACTTCATCCTCGCCACCCAGGGCATCGACGCTCCGGCTGGCGAAATCTACTTTGGCGCCGAAAACCCCAAGGGCGAACTCGGCTTCTACATCCACAGCAAGGGCGGCGGCGTCCCCTACCGCCTGAAGATCCGCAGCCCCTCCTTCGTCAACCTCAGCATCCTGCCGAAGATGCTGCCCGGCCACATGCTCAGCGACATCGCCGCCGTGCTCGGCAGCCTCGACTTCGTCATGGGCGAATGCGATCGCTGAGTCCCCGAATTTTACCCCCACCCCCGAGACCGATGGCCTTTGCAGTTCCCGCCGAGCTTGAGCGCAAGATGGATGAGGTGATCACGCATTACCCCGTCTCCAAGCGCAGTGCGGTGCTGCCGCTGCTCCACCTCATGCAGGAGCACTTCCGCCACATCAGCGACGACATCGTCCACTGGGTGGCCGCCAAGCTCGGTCTCGAACCGATCCAGGTGCTGGAAGTGGTCACCTTCTACCCCGGCTTTCGGCAGAGTGCTCCCGGCAAGTACCACATCCGCGTCTGCCGCACCCTCTCCTGCGCCATGGCCGGTTCCTACGAGCTGATGGATGCCCTCTGCCAGGCGGCGAAGATCGACCGCAGCCACTGCGACCACCATCACCCCATCGCCGTCGGTGAGGATGGCAAGTTCAGCATCGAGTTCGCCGAATGCCTGGCGAGCTGCGGCTTCGGACCGGTGTGCATGGTCGAGGACGACTTCCACGAGAAGGTTGATCCGGCCAAGGCGACTGAACTGCTCGCCCGCTACGCCTGAGAAATGCGCGCCGGCCGATCGCGCGCGGGCGCCAGCGGCCATTTGCGACGGCACGGCGTGAATTTCCAACAGACCCTGCGCCCGTCCCTGCATCACCCCGCCTGGCTGACCCTGGCTCGTGCGCCTGTTGAGCGTGGCGCCGCGCCATCCGGCCGCCGCATCCGGGCACAAAAAGGCGGAGGGTTGCCCCTCCGCCGGGATGCGGGTCACGACCTCAGCGCGACGAGCGCCAGGAGACGATGTCGTCCTTGGTCGTGCGCTGCTTGTCCGGTCCGTAGCTGAAGATGATGGCGCTGGCCGACAGGAATTCCGGCGCGCGGCTGGAGATCAGCATGTCGTTGTTCTGCTTGTCCGGATTCTCGATGCGGTTGTCGTAGTTGGTGTCGAGCGCGACCACGTAGGGCAGGCCCCAGATGTCGACGAGGCGAACGGGCGTGCCGTCGCCGGAGCCGCCGCTCGGATCAATGATGCCGAACTGGTTGTTGTTCTTGGCGAAGGGGATGTCGACGAACTTGATCTTGCGCGGGTTCATGTCGTCGGCACCCGTCGTCGTGTTCGCCATGAGGATGTTGATGATCGGCGTGCTGTTGCCGTCGGTCAGGAAGGGTTCCATGTCGGTGTCGCCGCCGGTGGCGTCCTCGGGATTGATCGGGAAGCGGTTGTACTCGGTGCGGTAGTGGTTGATGGCGACGACGATGTCCTTCATCGTCTTCTGCGTGCGCACCTGATCGGCCTTGCGCATGACGAGGTTGGCGACCGGGACGGCGAGCGAGGCAAGGATCGCGATGATGACGATGACCACAAGCAGCTCGATCAGGGTGAAGCCGCGCGGAGCGGGGCGGAGGGGGGATTTCATGACAGCGGATGGGGGGTGGATTGCGTCGGTGCCCGACAGGCGGGCGACCGCTCGCATTTCCATGTTAAATCAAAATCCGGCGGAGCCGTCAACACTTGTTGCGCGGCGCGTGTGATTCAGCGGCGGTCGCCATCGCGACGCATGCCACGCTTGTGGTCAGGCCCGCGTTGCGGCGCCGAGCGTCCGTGTCAGCGCGCGCAACTTTTCATTGTCAACAAACGCTTGCATCCTATAATCCAAAGACAATTATCGGTGCTGTCTCCCGACGACAACATAACAACAAGCCCGATCACGAACACCCCCCTATGGCAAAAACAGCGAGCAAAAGCGGCAAGGCAGTGAAGTACGTCTATTCCTTTGGAGCAGGAAAAGCAGATGGTGATGGCTCCATGAAGTCGCTGCTTGGCGGCAAGGGCGCGAACCTCGCCGAGATGAGCCGCATTGGCCTGCCTGTGCCTCCCGGGTTCACGATCACGACCGAAGTCTGCACGTACTACTACGCCAACAAGCGCAGCTACCCGGCCGATCTGCAGAAGCAGATGGAGGATGGCGTCGCCAAGATGGAGAAGATCATGGGCTGCAAGTTCGGCGATGCCAAGGGCATGCCGCTGCTCGTCGCCGTCCGCTCCGGCGCCCGCGACTCGATGCCGGGCATGATGGACACCATCCTCAACCTCGGCCTCAACGACCAGACCGTGCAGTCGCTGGCCGCGACGACGAAGAACGAGCGCTTCGCCTGGGACTGCTACCGCCGCTTCGTGCAGATGTATGGCGACGTCGTGCTCGGCGTGCAGAAGCGCGAGGGCGAGGACCACGAGCCCTTCGAGACCGTCATCGAAGGCTTCAAGCATGAGAAGTACCACAAGGACATCATCGACAGCGACCTGACCGCCGACGACCAGAAGGAGCTCGTCAAGCGCTTCAAGGCGCTCGTCAAGGAGCGCACCGGCAAGGGCTTCCCGGAAAATCCCTGGGACCAGCTGCGCGGCGCCGCCGGCGCTGTCTTCGGCTCCTGGATGAACGACCGCGCGATCGTCTACCGCCGCAAGTACAACATCCCGGCCGAGTGGGGCACCGCCGTCAACGTCCAGGCGATGGTCTACGGCAACACCGGCAACGACTCCGGTTCCGGCGTCGCCTTCACCCGCAACCCGGCCAATGGCGTCAACGAGTTCTACGGCGAGTTCCTGATCAATGCCCAGGGCGAGGACGTCGTCGCCGGCGTGCGCACCCCGGAGCCGGTCAAGCAGCTCCAGCAGGAGATGCCCAAGGCCTACGCCGAACTCATGAAGGTTCGCGCCATCCTTGAGAAGCACTTCAAGGACGTTCAGGACGTCGAGTTCACCATCCAGCAGGGCAAGCTGTTCATGCTGCAGACCCGCAACGGCAAGCGCACCGCCGCTGCCGCGCTGAAGTTCTCGATGGACATGGTGAAGGAAAAGCTCATCGACTGGGAAACCGCCATCCTGCGCAACCCGGCCGAGCAGCTTGACCAGCTTCTCGCCCCGATCTTCGACCACGCCGACGTGCGCAACGCCAAGGCCATCGCCACCGGCCTGCCCGCCGGTCCCGGCGCCGCCTCCGGCAAGATCTACCTCAATGCCGACCGCGCCGCCGCCGCCGAACAGCGCGGTGAAAAGGTGCTGCTCGTCCGCAACGAGACCTCCCCCGAGGATCTGCGCGGCATGATCGCCGCCGAAGGCATCCTCACCGCCAAGGGCGGCGTCTCCTCGCACGCCGCGCTGGTCGCCCGCCAGATGGGCAAGGTCTGCATCTGCGGCGCCGCCGCCCTGGAGATCGATTACGACAAGAAGACGGTCAGCGTCGCCGGCAAGACCTTCAAGGAAGGCGACTTCCTGAGCATTGACGGCACCAGCGGCACGGTGTACGCCGGCCAGCTCAAGACCGCCCCGTCCGAGATCATCACCGGCATGATCCACGGCGACACCGCCGCCCAGGCGACCGAGAAGTTCCAGCACTTCAATCAGCTGATGAAGTGGTGCTCCAAGGTCACCCGCCTGCAGGTGCGCACCAACGCCGACAACCCCGAGCAGACCCAGAACGCCATCGCGTTCGGCGCCCAGGGCATCGGCCTGACCCGCACCGAGCACATGTTCTTCGAGGGCGACCGCATCGACGCCATGCGCGAGATGATCCTCGCCGACAACGAGGCGGACCGCCGCGCGGCGCTCGCCAAGCTGCTGCCCTACCAGCGCGAGGACTTCACCGGCATCTTTGAAAGCCTCAAGGGCTTGCCGGCGACGATCCGCCTGCTCGACCCGCCCCTGCACGAGTTCCTGCCGCACACCGTCAAGCAGCAGAAGGAACTGGCCGCCAAGCTCGGCATCAGCGCCGAGAAGATCGCCCAGCGCGTCGAACAGCTGCATGAGTTCAACCCCATGCTCGGCCACCGCGGCTGCCGCCTCGGCATCGCCTATCCGGAAATCACCGAGATGCAGGCGCGCGCCATCTTCGAAGCCGCGGCCGACGTCGCCAAGAAGAAGATCAAGGTCAAGCCCGAGGTGATGATCCCGCTGGTCGGCTTCAAGAAGGAGCTCGACCTGCAGACCGAGATCGTCCATCGCGTCGCCGCCGAGGTCATGGCCGAGAAGAAGGTCAAGATCGACTACATGGTCGGCACCATGATCGAAGTGCCGCGCGGTGCCCTCACCGCCGACGAGATCGCCCAGACCGCGGAGTTCTTTTCCTTCGGCACGAACGACCTCACCCAGACCGCGCTCGGCATCAGCCGTGACGACATGGGCAGCTTCCTCATGCCCTACACCGAGGCCGAGATCTTCAAGAAGAACCCCTTCGCGACTCTCGACACCACCGGTGTCGGCCAGCTCATCAAGATCGCCATCGAAAAGGGCCGCAAGACCAACCCTGGCATCAAGCTGGGCATCTGCGGCGAGCACGGCGGCGATCCCGACAGCGTCAAGTTCTGCCATCAGGTGGGCCTGACTTACGTCAGCTGCAGCCCCTTCCGCGTCCCCGTCGCCCGCCTGGCAGCCGCCCAGGCCGCGATTGAGGAGCAGCGCGCCGCCGCCAAGGCGGCCGCCGGAAAGAATGTCCGTGGTGGCGCCAACGCCGCCGCGGCCAAACCAACAAACAACGCAACCAACAACAAGAGGAACAACAACATGGCTAAGAAAGCTGCAAAGAAAGCGCCTGCCAAGAAGGCCCCGGCCAAGAAGGCCGCTCCTGCGAAGAAGGCCGCTCCGGCCAAGAAGGCTCCGGCCAAGAAGGCCGCTCCTGCGAAGAAGGCCGCTCCGGCCAAGAAGGCTCCGGCCAAGAAGGCCGCTCCTGCGAAGAAGGCCCCGGCCAAGAAGGCCGCCAAGAAGAAGTAAGCGGGCGGTCCCCTCCGGGACCTTCGCCACGGTGAAGTGATTCGCCAACAAAAGCCCTGTGAAGATCACTCTTCACAGGGCTTTTTGTTGCCTTTCCCCTTGCATTCCCCAGCACAGGCGCAATATTCCAAATCTAGACCGCGGGGTGGAGCAGCCCGGTAGCTCGTCAGGCTCATAACCTGAAGGTCACAGGTTCAAATCCTGTCCCCGCTACCAATTTTAAATCCCTGAGCCTCAACAGCTCAGGGATTTTTTGTGGCCGGATTCCCGAACGGGGCGGGGTGACCGAAAAACCCCCATTTTTGCCCATTCATGACGAAAAATGCGGCAATTGAACGGCAATTAAGGTAGGCTCGAAATGTGAAGATCCGCCGCTTCAAATACCAACCCTCCGGCAACATTGGCTGGATGCTCGACCTGGGCATGGTCAATGGGCGTCGCGTTCGGCGCACCTTCACTACCAAAGAGGAGGCCCAAGCGGAGCTGGTGAAACACAAGGCCGAGATCCGGCGAGCTGGTCACCAAGTCTACGATCTGACCGATGACGAGCGCATCCGATACCTGGCACTACGAGACAAGGTCGAGGCCGCCGGAGGCAAGATCGAGGATGCGGTCGAGTTCTGGTTGGCCCATGCGAAGCCGGTCAAGGGGAAGGTGAAGGTCGCGGATCTGGTGGAGTTGTGCCTGGCTGCCAAGGAGGAGCACGGCGCGCGGCCGCGCTACATCTCACAGCTCAAGTGCGCGGCAAAGTCGTTCACGGCCGCCGGGCACGGAGAGCGGCTGGCGGACGAGATCACCAGCGAGGATGTGAACGCCTGGCTGAGGGCAAACGAGTGGGCGCCCAAGACCTGGAACGTCTACCGGGGAGACCTGCGAACGATTTTCCAGTGGGCAGTCCAAGAGGGCTACCTCACCATGAACGTGGTCGAGCAGGTGAAAACGAAGAAGCTCGAAGACGGGGAGATCCACTTCTTGAGCGTCGACCAAGCTACGCGGCTGCTGCAGCGAGCCGCCGCAAAGCGACCTGGGGCGGTCCGACGAGATGAGCGTGGCGTCTGGATTCCCTATGAGCCGCAGGACATCGATTTCCGCGATTGCCTGGCCTTCGTGGTGCTGGGCCTGTTCTGCGGCCTGCGTCCAGAGCGCGAGCTGGGTGAGATGACCTGGGCCGACGTGCGAGAGGATGTGGTCATCGTCCAGGGGCAGCGGGCGAAGTCACGAGCGCGCCGCGTGGTCGATCTTCCGCCGAATGCGCGAGCCTGGCTGAAGCTCTGCCCGAGCAGGGAAGGGGAGATCCTGCCGTCGAATTTTCAGAAGAAATGGCGAATCCTCCGCAAGGAGTGCAAGCTGTATGACAAGGACTGGCCGCACGACGCGTTGCGTCACACATTCGCGACCATGTGGCTGGCGCACCACGGCGACGAGAAGCGTCTGCAACTGCTGATGGGGCACGAGAGCGCGGAGCTGATCTACAAGCACTACCGCGGCATGACGACGCCCGCGGCCGCGGCGAAGTTCTGGAGACTGCAGCCAGAGCCATAATGGCAACTTTTTTTGCTTGTGATTTTTTTCACAAACCTCAGAATGTCCCCGTGTCGCTGAATTGACAAATTCTGTGAGTGAACCATGAATCAACAGCTCAGCTTCAAATTGATTTCCGGACAGGCAGACCGAGTGTCATCCGTGACGGATGCCTCTCACTTGATGAGTTCCGCACCTGCTCAGAGCTCAATCATGCCCGATCGCACGGAATCAAGGAAGCGGCTCGCCCAGATTCATCCAGCCGATCGCTTCCGCGCGATGTTTGGCGAACGCGTGTCGCCAATCGAGCTGCCATCTACGAGGTCCCTCTGATTGACCTGCAAAAGCTCGGCTTCACAGCTGAGGTTTCTCAGGAGCCGCGTTCCGAACTGTTCGACTACATCGACTGCGGGCGTGAAGCGACAGCCTTCAATGACAGCCGGCATGGCGTTGTTTATAAACTCTTCGATGTCCGAGTCGATTCGACTTTTAAGGGCTCGGTAGGCTTGAAGTTGGAGATGAGAGGGAGGCCACCTGACGACATTGAGGTGGTCGAACTACCAGCAACCGTTGAGGACATGCTGGATAAAATTTGCGCCATGCACGATGCAGGCGCGTGTCCGACGGAGATCGTGGGGCTATCCGAAGACGGCACCTACTTGATCGCTAAACAACCGCGGTGCTTGCCGCTCGGTTGTTTCGAAGAGGATCGAAGAATTGCCGTGCAGCAGATGAAGGCTGTGGCGCCCAAGTGTTCAGTCAGAGGGCGTGAATTGTGGGTCTTTTATTCTGCAGGTAAACACTGGATGTTGAGTGACCTGCACGAAAAGAATGTGATGAGGCTCCCGGATGGATCGCCGACGATCATTGATGCGCTGATAGGAGAACTCAGTCAGTACTACATGTTTCATCACCCAAAGTTGGCTGAAGCAGCTGACCGAGCCGAAAAACTCGCAAAAGGAATAGAAGTGGAGAGCGACGATCCATTTCATATGACCAGGGACGAAGACCTTTGACTCAGAAAACAGCGACTGAGGAATGCCATGATCCTCTACCGAGTGAGCCTGCAGACTGGAGTCGTGCGCGTGCACCGTATTGATGCGCTCGACCCGCGCTACACGGAGCAGGCCGATGAGACGCTCCAGGGTTTCGGACCGATCCCAGGAAGGGCACCCTTCAGGGTCGATGTTTTCCCTTCGATGTTCGCAGTTTTTCGGGGGCGCGAGCACTTGGTGACCTGCGGAGTGGGGAAAGGGCGAGACGCGCTCTGGTCCGTGATGACTGGCCTGCAAGAGCTGCAAGGCGAGGCGGCCAGGCCAAGCCCGCCGAAAGAGGCGCACTGGTTGGCGGTCGTGGAGTATCCGGGACTGCTGCAGCTCGCGCCAGTGGACCGCGTGTGGTTGGCCGGATTCGAGTGCGCGATGGCGGCGGCGCTGATGCGGCGCAAGGCTTGAGACTCCAGGGCTGGTTGGGTTGACTGCGGCGGCTTTGGCTGCTCAAATAAGAGCATGACCTACTGGCTTTCACGCGCGGGAGCGACTCAGGCGGAGGGGCCGTATACGCCCCGGCAGATCAAGACCATGTGGAGCAACGGCCAGATCACGGTCGATGATCAGCTCTGCCCGACCGATGTCGAAGATGGCTGGATGCCAGCCGAGATGGTCGTCGAGGAGTTGGAGGAGAGGGCAGCAGCGCGTGAAGCCATGCCCGCGCCTGCTGCTTCTTACGCCAAGAAGAAGCGAAAGGCTGTCGGAAGCAGTGGCTGCGCTGTCCTAGTTCTTGGCCTCATCATGCTGCTGTTTTTCTGGCCGGTCGGCGTGCTGTTGATCGCAGCGGCAATCGTCATCGATCACCTGAGCGTGAAGCTGATCTGCACGAGGTGCGGGAATATTACGGTCAAGACAGCGAGGGAGTGCAGCACCTGCAGGGCTCAATTCCAGAACTGACCCACAGGCCAACTCCCACGGCCCAGGGATAATGTTGTCCGGCCACGTCGTCAGCCGTGTTTGCGCGTGAGCGCGGGGCTGGGCGGCGGGCTGTCATCATTGCCGCCGCCGCCGGTGTGGTATGGGGTGGTGGCTTCGGCCGCGCGGGCCGGCTCCGCTGTGGGGAGTTGGACGACCTTCCCCGGCGCAGGTTTCCTGCGAGCGGCTAGGTATTCGCGAACAGCGATCGCCATGACTTCCTCGAAAGTGATGCCTTGCTCGCGTGCGTAGTCGAGCAGCAGGTGGAGATCCTCGACGGGCAATTCGAACTTGGTGGCGCGCAGCAGCTTCTCCTCGACCCAATTCGGCACCGGGTTGATGCCGCGTTCCCATTTGTTGATGGTCGAGGGTGAGCAGTCGCCAAGTTCGGCGGCCATTTGAGCGCGTGTGAGGCCGCGGCCTGTGCGCAATTCTTTGAGCTGATCTCCTGTCATGACAGGAGATCATACGCCTTTTATCCTTTCAGGACAAATATTTTCTTGACGTTGTCCTTTTCGGACGGATAATGGCGTTGTTAAATCCTAATAGGACAATGACAACGATCCAACTCAACCTCGGCAACGCGCTGACAGTCGAAGAGCTCCAAGAGCTGACTGCTCAAGCGCAGGAGCAGAGAAAACCTCTGGAGCGGGTGCTGTTCGAAGCGGCCCGCGATCTCGCCGCCAGAAGGCGTGCACAACCGAAACCGGAGCCCAAGCGCGCTGCCTGACGAATCACAGCCCCTCCGGCCGGGGCAAGGCCGGACAACCAACCAGGAGGACACCAATATGACGACGATGCAACCGGCGGTGGGGACCGCCAGAAGACAGGCAGGGGCCGCGCAAAGGCAGCCGATGGGGAGCGCGGCAAACGGAGCACGGCCTCGCAAGGCGCCGCGCACGAGTGGGCGGCTGAGCACCGCGCCGGCGACGACGGAGCGCCGGGCGGTGATGGTGGGACACACGGTGGAAATCCTCAGCGCTTATGACGGCCTGCAGGGCTGCTACGCGAGGGTGCAGTGCGGCGACACGGGTGATGGCCTGGTGTTGGTGGTGTTGCTCGGCTCTTGGGGAGAGCGCCGCGAGATCTGCTACAGCCGCCGCGAGCTGCGCCATGTGGCGATGAATGACACGATCTGCCACGATGCCGACGAGGAGTGCCTGCTGATCCACCGGCACGCGCTGCTGGCCTGCTGCACGGAATACATGCCGATGCAGCAGGAATTTACGGTGCACCTGGCTGAGGCGGTCAAGCGCCGCCAGACCCGCCTGCGCGCCCAGATCCGGATGATCCAACGCGCGGAGAGCACGCGGCCGGGCAACCCCTTCTGCACCGCCCTGGTGCTCTGGGAAGGGGGTGCAGCGTGATCATGATCCACACGACCGCCGCGCGCCTGCAGCCAGGACAGCGCGTGAAGCTGCGCCACACGAAGCGCTTGTGGCAATGCGTGGAGAGCTGCGAAACGGGCATGAGCGGATACGCCTGCGTGCGGATCGGCAGCCGCAAGCTGTGGCTCAGCCCAGGGAGCAAGGTGCTGATCCCGCTCGAAGACGATCCGGTGCTGGGAGGGGCGACGCAGCGATGAGCAACCGCCTCTTTTCCGCCGTCTGCCCGGTGATGCGCACGGCACCGAGCCGCAAGCGTGCCCGCCGGCGAGCCTTGACGACCTGGCTGCTGCTTCTGGCGGTGGCACCGCCGCTGGTGGCCCTGGCTTGGCACTGCGCGGCGCGCGCGACTGCGCCGAAACACTCACCCCTGACGACCCATGAAGAAGCGCGCAACTGACCTGACTCCCGACAAGGAGGACTTCCTCAACGAGTGCCTGGAGTGGGCGCTGATGCAGCCGGTCTCGGCGCAGGTGGAGGAGTGGATCGGCTGGGCAGCGGATCGCCTGGGGATCGAGCTGGACTGACACTCAACGGAGGACACACGCATGAGCTACACGATCAACAAAGAGCTGGTGGAGGCACTCAGGAAAGCCTCGATGCCTAGGGGTGCTGCCCTTTTCGCGGCAGCGGGCGCGAGGGCCTACCTGGTCGGGGTCGGTTTGGCGGACGACACCGATCCGGTGCGGGTCCGTGTGGAGGGTCTTGACTACACCTTCGCGATGTCCCGTGAGCAGTGGGAGCGATACCTGGAGTTCTGCAGGCGCTGGCAGGCCAGTCAGAAGGATGAGGCCGGCGCGCGTGTGGCACCTCGGCGGATCAGCCGCGAGGATCTGGCCTGCATCCACGATGCCCTGGAACGGGAGCTGGGCGAGCTAGCCACGATGGTGGCGGCAGCCGGCACGACGCTCGACCAGGTGGACGCGGAAGACGCGCTGGCGCTGGTCCTGCGGAGATTGCAGCAGGCCCAGAAGGCGCTGACGGATCTGCGCAGCGCGGAAATCACCACCGGAAAGGAGGCTGCCGATGTTCCGCTGTGAAGTGGTGATCCGGACGCCTCTGGGGCTTCTGATCGAGACCCAGGTGCAGGTGGAGCGCTCGTGCGAGGCGATCGGCACGGTGCTGGCCCGGCCCGATGTGGCGGCGCACCTGGGCGACCTGAAATTTTCCGCCCTCAACATCAACGTGCGGCCGCTGATCCACGGGATCTACGCCGATGTGCGACAGGGCGAAGGGGAAAGGAGCGCTGCGTGAACGACGCACTGATGACCTACGAAGATCTGGCCGCGCGTTGGGAAGTCAGCCCCAGGCAGGTGCGCCGGCTCTGCAAGCGCTGGCGCCTGCAGCCGATGGACCTCGGGCACCGAACCAAGCGCTTCCGGCCTGCCGACGTGCACCGCGCCGAATCCAAGATGGCTGGCGAAACCGACATGCGCGGGAGGGCGATCGCATGAGGATGGGTGACTACACGGTGGCCATCAGCGGCCCGCGCGGCGTGGTCTTTGAAGCCCTGGTCGGATTGAGCGGCCGCAAATTCGAGCGGCTGGCGATCGACGATGAGGCCCTGCAGGAGCTGCTCGTGGTGACGAGCGTCTGCGCCGGCGCCATCGATGCGGAGCTGCTGCTCGCGCAAAAGAGACTTTCCCAGGGCGGTCCTGGGGCCGCTGGGGGGGCCTGGCGACGCAACAGGATGTGTCGACGAGAGCCAGGTGCAAACGAATCCCCCAGCGGGGATTTTCGACGTGGGAGGTGCCCAATGAAGGAACGACCCATTCTTTTCAACGGGCCGATGGTGCGCGCGATCCTTGAGGGGCGGAAGACGCAGACGCGGCGGGTGGTGAAGGCTAAGCATTTGCCGTTTTTGGGAAATCTGCTCGGCGGGTTCTTGGATGGTAGGTGGAATCAGCGCCCGCTGCCCTACGGAAAGCCGGGGGATCGGCTGTGGGTACGGGAAAAATTCGAAGTGGTTCGAGAGACCTGCAGCTACGAAGTCGAGGAGTACGATTATTTCCAGTGGGATGAGGAATTCTATGGACCACCTCAAGAGGCATTGAAGGATGAGTGCCCGCGTGGTGGAGACCGCGCTTTGATCCTTTATGCTTCGGATGAGGAGGAGCCAGTGGGGTGGTGGAAACCCTCTATTCACATGCCGCGCTGGGCCAGCCGAATCACGCTGGAGGTGGTGGCGGTGCGGGTCGAGCGGCTGCAGGAGATCAGCGAGGCGGATGCCGAAGCGGAAGGCGTGGCTTTCATGCGCGATTATCCTGACGCGGATGAAACCCTCAGTGCGCGCCAGCTTTACGACATCCTCTGGGAATCGATCAACGGTGCCGGCTCGTGGGATGCGAATCCCTGGGTGTGGGTGATCGAGTTCAAGCGCGTGGAAGGAGGTGCAGCATGAGCTTGGAAGCGCGTGTCGGCCGTGAGTGCGCGGAGATCCGCGCGGAGGTGGCGTCGGTGCGCCTGGTTTTCGGCGAGATCGAGCAGGCCTGCCCGGCGATGATGGAGCTCTGTGCCTCGGGGCGTGTGACGCTGGCCGGATTAGCGGCGAAGATCAACGCGCTGGACGTCACCCTGGCCGCACTGCGGATGACTGGCCAGGCCCCGCCGCTGCCCGAGCAGAAACCGGTGGAGGCGACGCCGCTTTTTTCGCTGCCGGTCGGTCGGCCGCTGCAGCAGGCTGACCTGGAGCGGATGAGGGAGAGCCTGCACCGCGCCGGCGACCACAGCCTCGATGAGGTGGAGCATGGAGAGGGGGTGGCGGCTTGACGGAAGGCGACATCGAACGCCACGACGGCCGCATCCGCGATGTGCTGCGGAGGGCCTATGATCGGCATGCGGGCTGGCAGCCGGTGGAGGATCACACGCCGCTCGACGAGCTGATGGCGTCGGAGCCGGAATGGGACGTGGAGCCCGATGGGCCGGCCGGGGCTTTCTCCTGGCCTTCTGAGCAGCAGCCCGACCTGGAGCTGCAGGCCCTCAAGCGAGAGGAAGCGGCAGCTGTGGCAGCCTGGGCGAGAGAGCAGCTGGTGCGCTGGATTGCCGGCGACGGCATGCACCCCTTCCGGATCGTGCAAAGATTCTTCGCGCTGTGCTTCGCACGCTACGGTGATCTGACAGGGCCGCTCAACGGTGCCGCGCTGGCGCAGATGCTCGGGCAGGGCCGTGCGGCCTTCAGCGCGACCATGCGCGAGCTTTTCGGCAAGCCTGGCGAGGCGCGGCTGGGAGTGAGGGTCAAGGTAGCGGGGCAGAAGTCGGCCGCGTCCTCAGCGGTCTATGCGGCGAACGCGCGCAAGCACTGCCCGAAGCGGCAACTGACCTCGAGCGGACTGAGCCCCGAGGAGGAGGCGAGCCTGGCCTCACGCACGCAGGTGGAGGCGCAGGCCCGTGTGGCGGCGGCTCGAGCTGCGGCGGAGCAGAGAGCGATCGAGCAGGATGCGGCGGAGCTGCAGCGCATCATCGGCCGATCGAAGGCCGCCACGAGTCACCCACAAGACAACGACCATGAATGATACGCACCAACCTGTTGTGCGCCGCTTCGCGCTGGCGCAAATCCATCCAGCCTCGAACGCCCGAACTGTGTTCGACGAAGCGAAGCTCCAGGAGCTGGCGACGAGCCTGCGCGATACGCGCGGGACGCTGCAGCCGCTCCTCGGGGTGCTGAGAAGCGACGGGGAGGTGGACCTGATCGCCGGCGAGCGACGGCTGAGGGCGGCCTCGCTGGCCGAGCTCGAGGAACTGGAGGTGAAGCTGGTGGACCGGCCGCAGCCGAAGGACTGGCTGAAGTGGAACCTGGTGGAGAACCTGCAACGCGAGGACCTGCGGCCGATGGAGAAGGCGCTGCGCATTCGCGAGATGCTGGCCCTGGTCGATGAGAGCACGCAGCTGCCTGTCTACAACCGTGCGAGCCTGGCTGAGGAGCTCGGCATCTCGCCGGCGCACATCCGCCGCTACGAGTGCCTGCTGGAAGCGCCTGAGAAGGTGCAGAAGGCGGTCAACCAGGGAGAGGTGGACATGGAGGTGGCGGCACTCGTCGGTGCGCTGCCGGCGCCTTGCCGAGAGAAGGCGGCCAGGGAAATGATTTTTCGGAATTGGGGCGGCCCGATGACGCAGGACGAGGCGCGCAAGCATGTGGCGGATCACTACCGCCGAGACCTTCGCCGTGCGCAGTTCGACAAGACGGCCCTCGACCTGGTGCCGGAGGCTGGAGCTTGTGCGGCCTGCCCGTTTTTCGGCTCGAACAGGGAAGACGTGGAGGGCAAGGCGCGCGGCTACACCTGCCTCAACCCGAGCTGCTACGACGCGAAGCAGCAGGCGCATGTGCGCATGGTGGAGCGTCTGGCGCAGGGCCAGGGAACGAAGGTGCTCGGCCAGGCCAGCCGGGTTTTCCAGTCCTGGAACAACGAGGTGGACCCGTCCAGCGGCTACGTGGACCTGAAGGACACGCCCAGCGCCCACCTGCTGCGCGATGTGAAGGCGAAGGCTCCGAAGTGGGAGCAGATCGTGAAGGATGCCGGCGTGCCGGTGGTGGTGGCCTTCGACGGCGAGAGCCGCGTGCGGCACCTCGTGGAGAGCAAGGTGGCGGTGGAGGCGGCGAAACGATCGAAGCACGCTGACATCTTCCGCCAGGACGCTGGCAGCGACCTGAAGACGAGCGACGAGAAGCGGCTGCAACAGCAGGTGACGCGCGCCGGCAACAAGGCACACGAAGCGGCCATGGTGGAGGCCTGCGCGGAGCTGCTACAGGCGATGAGCGGACAGAAGGCGACGCGCGAGGTCCTGCTGCAGATCCTCGACGATGTGAAGAATGGCAATTTCCACTCCGACGATGTCTGGCTGTTGTGCCAGGTGATGAAGCCGGACGCGAAGCGCAGCAGCGGCTCGGAAAACAAGCTCTTCCACGAGCTGGTAGAGGCGACGCTGCGCACCGACGAGCAGCTGCTGGCGATGATCGTGCTGACGAAGCACATCCGGCACATCCGCTACAACGGCTTTGGCCATGTGCGCACCTCGATGCAGACCTACTGCACCTGGGCGGATTTCGACGGCGAGAAATGGCGCGAGGAGATCCAGGAGCGGCGCAAAACGGCCGAGCGTGAAGCGCGCGCGAAGGCCCGCAAGAGCGAGGCACCCAAGGAGAAGAAGAAGGCGGCTGAGAAGCAGCCGAAGAAGGCAAAGGCTCAGGAGCCAGCCGAGGAGAGTGAAGGGGATGTCGACGCCGAGCTGCTCGACCGTGCTCGCGACTGGAGGGCACGGAATCCTGGAGGCGGCGCGGCCGCATTGGCTGATGATCTGAACTTGAAACCAGATGTGGCCTTCCGGCTCGTGGATCGCCTGATCGATGAGGCCTACGATGCCAGGAAGAAGGCGCGCGACGACGATGACAATGCCGAGTTCGAGAACTGGGTGAGCCGGATCGTGGAGGGCACGGCGAAGCTGACGGATTTCATCGGCAAGAAACCGAAGGACGCGGAGGAGCTGAAGGCCTGGAACAAGCAGCGCATCCGGCTCAAGCGCGCCGTGGACAAGGCGAAGGCAGCCGCGTGAACGACACCAACAACCAAGGGAGAGGAAACACAACCATGAAGCAGAAATTCACGATCACGATCCCGGCGCGCATCGCAACGGCCCTGGAGGCGGAGGCGACCCGGCGCGGCTTTGGCGAAGACATCCCGGAGCTGGTGCGCAACGGCCTGATGCTGGCCTGCCAGTCACCGGAGGGCTGGACACTGCGCCTGCCGCTGCCTTCGACCGAGCCTGATCCGCGGCAAGCGGAACTGCCGCTGGAATCCCCCACACCCGGAGCGTGAAGCTGCCCCTCCATGACCGTGATCGACCGCGCCAGG
Source organism: Prosthecobacter sp. (assembly GCA_036846165.1). Classification (GTDB taxonomy): domain Bacteria; phylum Verrucomicrobiota; class Verrucomicrobiia; order Verrucomicrobiales; family Verrucomicrobiaceae; genus Prosthecobacter. The sequence goes on along the minus strand of DAIUCN010000044.1, from coordinate 11,673 downwards.
ACGCTCCTGGAGAAGTGCATTCCGCCCACGCAGTGCGGCACGCAGAGCTGCCACAACCAGACCTTCCGCGCGGCCTCTGCCCTGGTGTGGGGATTCGGCCTGGCGCCCGAGGAAGGCATGGGCCTGCTGCGGGAGTGGGCAGAGCGGGGCACGCACAAGTGGTCGGATCGCGATCTGATGCACAAGCTGACGTCCTCGCTGCACGGCAATCACCAGCAGCCGCGCGGGCACCTGGTGACCGAGGGAGAGGAGCGTGGCCAGGTGCCGGACTACAGGCCGGTAGAGCGAGATCCGGAGCCGCCGGCGAAGTATGACGCCGAGGCCCTGAAGCGAGCACAAAGACCTGACTGGCGTGTCGACGTGGACTGGCTGCGCGCGCGATCGCCACGAGACCCTCGCGATGTGAGCGCCACGGATTTCCTGGAGGCGGTCTACGAGCCAGGCGACAAGGTGATGGTCTTCACCGACCTGCGCAGCCAGGGCAATTTCATCCATTGGGTGGGCAAGGGCAGCTTTGCGCTGGGCAAGACACCAGATGTGAAGGGGCGGCCGGCGCGGCTGCCAGATGGAGCGCCCCAGGGGATGTGGTTCCTGATCCAGCCGCACGACGGCCGCTGGTATCCAGTGCCAGGCAAGACGACGCTGAGCCGACGATCGCAGCGGAGCGTGCTGAGTTGGCGCTACATGCTTCTAGAGAGCGACAAGGCTCCGCAGTGGCAGTGGCTCAACGCGATTTGCCAGATGCACCTGCCGATCGTGGCGATCGTGACGAGCGGCAACCAGGGTGCGCATGTGCTGGTCCAGGTGGACGCGGCGAGCAAGGCGGAGTGGGACGCGATGCGCAAGGCGGTGCTGCCGACGCTGGCCTGTCTTGGCACAGATCCGGATGCGCTCAAGGGACTGGTCTACATGCGTCTGCCGGGGGCTTTCCGCGAGGGCAAGATGAAGCAGGTGGACGACGGCACCGGCAAGAGGGTCTCAAGATTCGTGCCTTTCCCAGACGGCCGCAGGAAGCAGCGGCTGCTGTATTTCAACCCGCGCCCGGCGCCGCTCGGCCAGGCGAGAGCCATCGGGGAGGGGATGCTCTACCAGCATGGCTGAAGGCGATCCCAACGACGAGAAGCTCAAGGCTTTTGCGGCCGGCATGCGAGATGTGGCGGCCGCCGGTGGCGCGCCAGTGCCTGATGCGGTGGCGGGCGATTGCCTCACGCTCTGGCTCCAAGAGCCGGTGCAACACATGGCACCGAGGGTCGCGGACTGGCTGAGGTCTGGGAGGTTTCACCTGTATCGGCGCGGCACGGAGATCGGGACGATCGACGAGGGCACTGGAGAATGGCGAGTGATGGACGCTCACCGTTTCCGCACCTGGCTGCCGCAGCAGGCCTGCGTGCAGCTGATCGAGCGATGGGAGAAGTCTGGCAATGCGCGCGAGGGAGAGCTGGACCTGCGCCAGGCAGAGACGATCCTGCGCAGCGATTCGATGCGCACGCTGCTGCCGGTGGTGGAGCGCATCCACATGGTCAAGATGCCGGTGCTGCGCGAAGAGCTCGACGAACGCGACGACCCGCGCCGAAAGGGCTTCCGGAAGATCGAGCTGCTGAGCCAGGGCTACGATGCGGCGAGCAGGACCTTCACGGTGCGAGGCGGCCTGAACTTCGATGAGAAGATGCCGGAGGATGATGCGGTGACCTACTTCCATCGCTTGTTGAAGAATTTCGAGTGGGGTGCGGGTGGCGGCGCCGGCGTGCACATGGCCGGGCAGTTTTCGGTTTTTGCCAGGCTGCTCTTCGTGGGCAAGGCCCCGATGATCCTGTGGAATGCGAACATGCCTGGATCGGGCAAGAGCCGGCTGGGCAAGCTGGCGCTCTGGACGGTCTACGGGGACGCGGCCGCGGCGATGAGCGACATCGAGCAGCGCGACAAATTCCGCGAGGAGTTGAACAGCCGCGCTCAGGGCTACGCGCCCTACGTTTACTTTGATGACGTCGACCTGGGCGGCCGGATCTTCCGGAGTTCGGACCTGAACCGCTGGCTGACAAACGATACCTGGGAGTGCCGAGTCCTCGGCGGTAAGGATTGGTGGAGGGGGCCGATTTATGCGCTGACCTTCATGACGGGGAACCGCATCAAGCTGAGCGAGGACCTGCAGCGCCGCACGCTGATCTGCGACATTTTCAGCCATCTCAAGGCGGAGGACCGGGTGCTGCCACCAGACACCATCCTCCTCGATGACAACTACTTCCGAAGCGCTGAGAACCGGGAGATCAACCTGGCTGGCATGTGGGCCGTGATCAAGGCCTGGGACGATGCCGGCCGGCCAGAGGTGAAGGAGCGGCCGCTGGCGAGCTTTGAGGGCTGGTCCAGAGTGATCCCCGCCCTGGTCGACCGTTGCATGATGCCGAGCCCGCTGACGAAGTTTGAGGCCCCAGATGTCGGCAACACGGCCGGCCGCCAGTTCGAGCAGTTGATGAAGCTGGTGATCCGCCGCTTCGGAGATCCGGAGAAAGCGGTGCCGGTGACGCTGGCGCAGATCGTCGGCGTGGCCAGACGCAACAACATGTTCAGCGATCTCTGGCCCAAGGGCCTCGGCACGATCGAGGATGTGCAGCAGACCGCCGGCGAGCGTGGCGGTATCAAGTATCAGGACATCCAGGAGGGCGGGATCGAGAGAGAGCCCGACGAGGCAGAGAAGATCCTGCAGGCGAGCGAATGGCTCAACGCCTCGATCCGATCTGGATGGGGCAAGCGCCTCAAGCGAGACTTCGGCGACGGCCGCTACTTCCTCGATGACCACGGCGACGTGTGGGCCTTCGGCGACCGCAACAGCAACGACGTGGCCTCCTACGTGCTGCGCAAGGCGAAGCGTTAGGTCTCGCGCACCGCAGTCCTGGAGAGAAGCGCGGCGAGGGGCGTGGCTGCTGCAGAGTGATGGCCATGAAGATCCCAGCGCGTGATCGCGCCCAGGAGCGGCCGCGCGCAGCCTCTGCCGCTAAGACGTCGCCGGCGCGAAGCGTCGCGCGTAGCGCGCACTGTCCTGGCTTGGACGGGGCGACGTTTCCCCGGACCCCTTCAATAAGATTTGATAAAACCTCCCAAAACCTCCCCGACCTCCCCCGCAAAACGCTCAAGGTGGAAGTGATCGAGCGGCCTGGAGGCCGATTTAATGGGGTGACCTCCCCGACCTCCCCGGCAATTTGGACAAACCTCAACTTGCGTAACTCTCTCAAATTCAAAGGTAGTTCCGGAGGTTGGGGAGGTTTTAGAGGTTTTTGGACGTGTAAGAGAGACTCACAAAATGCAAAGACACCCGGCAAAGGGCGACGAGCACCTCTGAGACCTCCCCCCACGGGTAGGAGGCTCCCGCCGGACCATCTGCAGCATGCGGGTGAAAGCTCGCGCAGGCTTTTTGGACGGGTGGTGGTGAAATGTTTGTGAGACTTTGACACGGGCGCGGGGCGTGACTGAGAAAACCGCCGCCATCGAGATCCAGCGTCTGCCCGTCGAGCAGTTGAAACGTCACCCGAGGAACCCGCGCGTGCACCCGGAGCCGGGGTCACCGACGTGGGAGATTTTGAAGCGGTCGCTGGAGCATGCCTACTTCGAGCCGCTGGTGTGGAACCGCAGCAACGGCTACCTGGTCTCCGGACATCTGCGACTGAAGGTCCTCGTCGAGATGGGCGTCGAGCTGGTCGACGTGTCGGTCGTCGACCTGGACGAGCCGCGGCACTACGCGCTGATGATCGCGGCGAACCGGCAGATCGGCGAGTGGGAGCAGACGGTGCTGGCGGCCTTGGCTGGCGAGATCGATCAGGCCGGCCTCGACGCGGCGCTGGCGCTTTACGATGACAAGGCACTGCTCGCCCTGGTGCAGTGCCCGGTCACCGGCGACGACACGGAGGAGGTCGAGGAGCTGGTGTCGAGGGCGGAGCAACTGCAGCAGGAATGGCAGGTGCAACTGGGCGACCTCTACCAGATCGGCGCCCACCGACTGCTCTGCGGGCGCTCCGAATCTCCGGACAACTGGCAACGGCTGCTGGGTGATCAGCACGCGGACATGCTCTGGTGCGACCCGCCCTACAACGTGGCCTACGACCGCGAGGAGAGGAAGGCGATCAAGGCCGGCAAAGAAGTGCCGGCGGAGCCGAGCGGCGACGTGCTGCTCAACGACGACCTGCCGCGCGACGTATACCTGCAGGTGCTTTCGTCCTGGCTCGGCATGGCCTCGGCCAGGCTGAAGCCGGGCGGTGCCTTCTACGTCGCGCACGCGGAGGCCTACGGCTACGAGACGCGGCACGCCGCCCTGGCGGCCGGGCTGCGATTCGCGCAGTGCCTGATCTGGGTCAAGCAGGCCTGGACGCTGACGCGACAGGACTACCAGTGGCAGCACGAGCCGATCCTCTACGGCTGGAAGCCAGGCGCGGCGCACCACTGGCAGGGCGGCTACAGCCAGGCCACTGTGATCGACGATGACCGCGACCTGAAGAAGCTGAGCAAGAGCGAGCTGATCAGCCTGGTCAACCACCTGCGCAATGCGCTGGACACGACGGTGATCCGGGAGCCTCGCAACACGATCAGCGATCTGCACCCGACGATCAAGCCAACACGCTTGGTGGCCCGGCAGATCTGGAACAGCAGCCGCCGAGGAGAGACGGTGATGGAGTTGTTCGGCGGATCGGGCACCACGCTGGTGGCGGCCGAGCAGACCGGCCGGCGGTGCGTGGCCACCGAGCTCGATCCCAAATACTGCGCGGTGATCCTCCATCGGATGAAGGCCCTCGGCCTGGAGATTGAGAAGCTGCATGAAGGCCAGTGACGAGATCCACCTGCGCACCGATCTGGGCGACCTGGAGCAGCTGCTCGAGGGAGGCCGGCCCGGCCCTGCCTTCGGACTGCCGGCGAACTTGCAGCACTTCCACAGAGCAAAGGCCGAAGACCGCGCCGCGCGGCGCGGCATCAAGGCGCTGATCCGGCCGGAGAACGCGCAGGTGCTGCTGCAGCACCTGCCTGAGCACCCCGACGACAGGACGCACGCGGTGCTGCGCGGAGACTTCGTGCTGTGCGATGTGATCCCGGCCGTGCTCGAGGCGCGCGGCCGCTGCCCACACCTGCATGTGGCAACCCTGGGCCTTTCGGCCGGCAACGCCGACCAGCTCGCGCGCCTGGTGGCGCGCGGCATGATCGGACAGATCACGCTGGTGGTGTCGCACTACTTCGCGACGGTGGACAAAGCTACCACGTTCCGCGAGGTGGCAGCACGGCTCGACGGCGTGGCGCAGGTGAAGGTGACCCGGAACCACTGCAAGGTCATCTGCCTGCCCACCGAGCGCGGCGACCACCTGGTGATCGAGGGGAGCGCGAACTTGCGCAGCTCCGACAACATCGAGCAGATCGTGATGACGAACGATCCAGAGACGCTGGCCTTCCACGTTGGCTGGATGAACCAACTGACCGCCGATGGCTGAGCTGACACCAGAGCTGGCCGGCAAGGTCCTCCAGGCGGAGACGCGCAACCTGATCAAAAAGGTGGGCGACGGTGGAGCCCTGACGACGACCGAACGCCAGATGTTCCTGGGCGTGCTCGACGAGCACGCCGACGCTAGCGAGCTGCTCAAGAAGCGGGTGACGGCGCTGCTGCGCAAATGGTTAGACGGCGCGCGCCTCAGCAAAGAGGAGCGGGAAGAGATCAGCCATGTGCTGCCGGAGGCGCGCTACATCGTCGAGGGCAACCAGCCGCCGGTCGAGGCTTCCGCAAAGGACGAGCCGTGCACAGAGCAGCGGCGGCCGCTGACGGAGCGCGAAGCGTGCGAGGCCTACCAGGTCTCGCGCGCAACCTACTATCGATGGAAGAACATGGGCGACACCCTGCCGGAAGGACCAGACACGCCGCCCTGGGACGACGCGACAGCGCTGGTGGGCTGGTATGAACGGATGCGCGCGCGGGGCTTGTTCAAGCACCGTTGCCCGAAAGCCCTGCTAGCAGCCGCGAAAGCGCCCCAGGGATGCGCGGTCGCGAAAGCTGCGCGGCCCGCTGACGAGCCGGCGGCACCGCAAGATGACCCGGGTTCTCCAGGTCCTCCAGGGCCACGTCAGCCTGTGGGCAAGCGTGGATTTTTGGCGGAGCTCGAGGCCCTGCAGGAGCAGGTGGCGATGCTGCGCGAGGACTACGAGCGCGAGCTGCTGGCCCGCAACAACGACCGTGCAGCCGTGCTCAAGGCGGAATACCTGGGACTACTCGAGACGCTGCGCAAATACGAGAAGGACAAGGAGCAGATCGCCACGGCGAGCGGCGAGCTGGTGCGCAAAAGCGAAGTCGAAAAGGACCTGGCTGAGCGACTGCCGGCGATCGTGGCCTCGCTCGAGTATCTGGTCGATCGCGTCGACGGCGCCCTGGTCAACGTGAGCGACCGCGCCGAACGCCGCCGGATCTGGCGACAGGAACTGGCGGCCTGCTTCAAGAGCATGGTGACGTCGAAGTTTGCGCCACCCTTCAACCTCGACGCCGCATGATCTCCGCGCCGGTCAAGCCCTGGATGGATGGGTTGTTCTCGCTCTACTTCGAGCTGCGCGAGCTGCTGCCCGTGGCGCCCTGGGCCCGCGACAACATCGTGCTGAGTAAGGAGATCAGCCCGGCGCATCCTGGCCCCTTCGATCCGGAGGTGGCACCGCTGAGCACGGTGCTCTTCGACTGGTATCTCGACCCGCAGTGGCGCGAGTTCATCGGCGTGAAAAGCAGCCAGGCCGGCTTCACGCAGGCGGCCCTGGTGCTGATCTGCTACATCATCGAGCACCAGCTCGGGCATGTGCTGTTTGCCATGGATGCGGCCGGCCGCGCGAAAGACCTCAACAACGAGCGCCTGAAGCCGATGATCACGGATGGGTGCAAGAGCATCGGCCGCTTCGTGCCGGAGAGCGAGGACAAGCTGCAGAACATGGTGCTGCTGCTCAAAGGCCTGAAGGTCTGGCTGGCTGGCGCGAAATCGGCCGGCCAGCTGGCGAGCCGCACGATCCCGAACATCTTTGGCGACGAGGTCGACGAATGGGAGGAGGAGCTGCGCGGTGGTGAGTCCAACGCGCTCGACCTGCTGCGCGATCGCGGCAAGCTGATCGAGGGCTTCAAGATGGCCGTCTTCAGCAAACCGCGCAACGCGCCAGCGCCGGACAGCGAGAAGAACGCGCGAGCCAAGCGGAGGAAGAAAGATCAGGGCATCATCTGGCAGGAGTATCTGACCGGCAGCCGACACCACTGCTTTGTGCCGTGCCCCTTTTGCGACCACTATCAGGAGCTGGTGTGGGAGCAGGTGCGCTTCGGCCACTGCCGAAACGACGATGGCAAGAGCTGGGATTACCGGCGCATGCTCAGCGAGACCTACTACGAATGCGTGAAGTGCCGAGGGCACATCCTGGAGCATCACAAGCGAGAGATGCTGGCCAGGCGCGAGTGGCGACAAACGAACCTCGGCCAGGACGACTACAAGCCGATCCCGCGCAAATTCAGCTGTCACGCCTCCGACCTCTACTCCCTGTTTGCCGGATCGGGCTGGGGCGACCTAGCGGTCGAGTATGTGAGCGCGCGGAGCACGAGCCAAAAGCGCAAGTTCCGCCGGAGCCGTCTGGGCCTGCCGGTCGAGGAGAAGGTGATCGCGGCGGCCAGGCTGGCGACCATCCTCAAGCTGCAGGGCAAGTATTTGCGCGGCCAGATCCCGAGGCGGCCGGTCTTGCTGGCGCTACTCGCCGACGTGCAGCAGAGCGTGGTGAAATGGTTGAAGGTGGGCTTCTTGCTCGACGGCACCTGCTACGTGGTGGACTTCGGCGCGACGGAAGACGAGCGCGATCTGCTCGGCGAGCTGAACAAGCCAGTGAAGGTCCTCGATTGGGTAGACACACCAGAGCACCTGCGAGTGGACCCCGTGTGCAAGGTGGGCCTGATCGATGAAGGTGACGGCAAGAGCACGAAGCGCATCCTCGACCTGTGCACGACGCGCGGCTTCTACAAGCGGCTGTTCCCCTGCAAGGGGCGCGGCGGCCGCCAGACCGAGCACATGAAGGACCGAGTCACGGTGCAGAAAAACCGGACTCATCGTGGTCTGCCGCTGGCTCGCTACCTGATGGATCACGAGTATTTTCTCGACGAGATCTACGAAGACCGGATCGGCCGATTCGACGAGATCGCCACGGCCGAGGCACGCGGCGAACAGCCGCCGGTGCCGCGACTCTGGCTGTTTGCGGAGCCCGACTCAGCGCTCTGTCAGGAGTTCTGCGCGGAGACAAAAGACTGGCACGTCGAAGCCGGAGCGCTGGTGTTTGGCTGGCAGCCAAAACCGCCGAGCGGCATGCACAACGACTACTCGGACTGCCTGAAGGAAGGCATGGCCCTGTGGTATATGGCGCGGCCGCTGCTGTTGAAAAAGCTAGCCGGCGCAGGGCGCCCGCAGGAAACGAGCGCGGCAGACATTGACACAGACGAGGATGCAGCCCCGGACGCTTGAGCAAATGACCCCTGAAGCAATGCGCAAAAAACTGGCGGAGACCCTCGCTGAGCTGAAGGTCCTCGGCTTCAAAATCCGCTGGTGCGCGCCGGATTTGGCCGTGGTAGGCTTGCCCGCCAACAAAGCCGCCGCCAGTCATGCCGAGGAAGAAGAAGCTCAGCGAGGAGGAGAAGATGGAGATCTTCCGCGAAGTGATGCGGACGATCGGGAAGAAGGGCGGCGAGGTGACGGGGCCGAGCAAGGCGAGGGACTCGGAGAAGATGCGTGCAGCGCAGCGCAAAAGCGTGGAAGCGCGGAAGCGCAAGCGTGAGGCTGGTGAGGATTGACACGCGGCGCCAGACACATGGCGGTCCGTGATCTCATCAAGAACTACCTGCGCACCGCGCAGAGCGACGGCCGAACGGAACAGGCCGACCAACTCGCTTGGCTCGAAGAGCGGCGCGTGGAGCTGACCAAGGAGCTCGATGCCGGCGGCCAGGCCGTGCTGTCGACGTCCTTCAGCGGCCAGGCTTCCAGTTTCGATTCCGGTGTGCCCGTGCGCGACCGCCTGCGCGCCGTCAACGCTGCCATCGATCGCCTCAAGGGCCTCGGCACCGGCGGCGGCGGAACGATGATCCTGCCGCGCTTCCGCGGCTTCCCCCACTGATCCCGCCATGCGAATCTTCCCTGCCATGCGCGCCGCTTCGACGGCCTTTCTTCGAGCTCTGGCGACCACGGAGGCGACAACGGAGAAACCCGCGCAGGTGACCAACAGCGCCAGGCCGACGACTCACGGCGGCTACAGCGCCTCGCGCAGCAACGCGACCTACCTGCCGATGCGGCAGCTCCGCGAAGGTCGGCCAATCGACCGACAGGAGGCGATCAAGAACAGCCGCTTCCTGCGCAACCGCCTCGGCCTGGTGAAAGCGCTCTTCGAGAATTCCGCACGCCATGCCGTGGCGGCCGGATTGTCGCCCTCAGCCGCCAGCGGCGACAAGGAGTGGGACGCGCGGACCGATGACTACTTCGAGGCGATCGCCAGCCGGCGAACCTTCGACGTGCGCGAGGAGCAGACCTTCTACTCGATGCAGCCGTTGCTGCTGCCCGACATGATGTGCGATGGCGATGCCGGAGCAGCGAAGATCCGCGATGAGCGCTTCGAGCCGCGCGTGCAACTCTTCCCATCGGAGTCCATCGGCAATGCTGGTGGGCCGAATCAGGAGGGCTGGAAGGAAGGCATCCTGCGCTCAGCGGTCGGTCGGCCGATCGCCTACCGCATTCTCAAGGAGCCGCTGCCGGGGCAGTATGCCAGCCGCTTCTTCGATTACCCGGCCAGCAGCTTCATGCACGTGGCGCGCTTCGACCGTATCAACATCAACCGGCCGTTCCCCTGGCTTTCGCACGGCAAGGAGTCGTGTCTCGACATCCTCGACCTGACTGCCCTAGAGAAGAAGGCGGCGAAGCTCAACAGCTACTTTGCGGCGGTGATCACAACGCCGACCGGGGAGGCACCAGTGGGCTTTGAAGATGCGCTCTATGAGGAGCGTGACGAGATCACAACGGAGAAGCCTGATGGCGAGAAGGTGAAGAAAAGCAGCTCGCGCGTGTATGCCGACTTTGTCGACGGCGCCGCCATCCCGGTGCTGGAGGAGGGCGAAAAGTTCGAGGCCTTCAACAACACCCGACCGAGCGTGACCTTCAGCGGCTTCATCGACTGGCTGATCAACGATATCGCCTGGGGCCTTGGAGTGCCGCCGCAGTTCGTGTGGACAGTGGTCGGCATGAGCGGCCCGAACGCACGCATGATCCTGCAGCAGGCGGACTGGTTTTTCCGGCACATGCAGGAGATCCTGATCGCGACCTTCTGCCAACCGGTGTGGGAAGGCGTGATCGAGGACGCGCTCAACCGCGGCCGGCTGCCGCTGCCCAAGCCCGGCGCGAACTGGCGAACCGTGCAGTGGCAGGGGCCACAGGCGATGAGCATCGACAAGGGCCGCGACGGCAAGCTCTTCGAGACGCTGGTCAAGAGCGGCATGCTGAGCCGCGCCGAGTGGCACGAGATGAGCGGCAAGCACGGCCGGCGCCAACGCTTCCGGATCATGGATGAGATCGCCGAGGACATCGCCTACTGCCAGTCGAAGCAGATTCCACTGGAGCTCTACTTCGGCACGCATCCCGGCCAGCTCGTGAGCCAACCGGGCAAGGAGAACGACGCGGAAGCCATTGCCGAGGCGGTCGTCAACATGATGCGCGCGTCCAAGCTGGGTCGGTGAACAAGTGTTCGCGCGGCGATATTCCGGCACGGAATATCCGGCGGTGCTTTGACATGCGCGCGCAGGCATGCCGCGTCCCTGGTTCCAAGTCACCGCCCTCGCCGAACGCAAAGCCGAGATCGCCCTGCGTGGGGTGATCGGAGTGCCTAAGATGTGGGAGCAGTATGGGGTCAACGCAGCCGGCACCGCGCGTGACTTCGAGAAGGAGCTCAAGGCCCTCGGCCAGGTCGATGAGATCACGCTGCGCATTTACTCGCCAGGCGGCTACGTCTTCGATGCGCTGGCCATCCACGACATCCTGGCCAACCATCCCGCGCGCATCATTGCAGTGATCGACGGCCTGGCTGCTTCGGCGGCGACCATCGTGCTGATGGCAGCGGATCGGGTGAGCATGCCGAGCAACGCCTACCTGATGATCCACAATGCGCAGGGCTGCGAATGCGGCGACCACCGAGCGCTGGTGAAGATGGCGCAGGACCTCGAGAAATACAGCGCCGACATCGCTAAGCTGTATGCCGGCAAGATCCGCGCCATCAAGGGGAGCGCGACCAAGAAGACGCTCACCGACCTACGCGCCATGATGGACGCGGAAACCTGGCTGAGCGGGAGCGAGGCGCACGCGCTCGGGTTGGTCGATGAGGTGACGAATGAGGTCGCGCTGAGCGCGTGCCTGACGCCGCTCGATCTGGCCGCGCGACTGCCGGTGAACCTCGACCGCGTGCCCGAGGCGGTGCGCGCTGCATTTGACACCACCGCGCCAGCGACGCCCAGCGAACCCGACAATCCCGCCATGAAAATCCGCACTCCGCTCCTCGCCCCCGCCACTGACGCCCCTGCCGGCGGCGGTGGCACGCCTCCGACTCCCGCGCCTGCCGCCGCGCCGACTGCGACCGCACCGACTGCGACCGCGCCGCCCCCTGTGGCCCCGCCCGCTC
>DAIUCN010000043.1:0-36836 GCA_036846165.1 Prosthecobacter sp. | reverse complement strand
TGCTCTTTTGGCCCGTGGCAGGGCCGGGGCAAGGTATGGAGAGTGAAGAGTGAAGAGTGGAGAGGCTCTGAATTCTCTACGCTCCACGTTCTACGCCTTGCCGAGCCAGAGCATGCGCAGGCCGAAGATGAGCAGGACGGCGCCGAAGATGCGGGTGAGGGTTTCGTTGCCGAGGGCGCGCATCCAGCCGGCGCCGAAGTAGGCGAAGATCGAGGCGGAGACGGCGGTGACGGCCATGACGCGCCAGTCGACCAGGCCGTGGCGGGCGTTCTGGGTGGTGGCCATCAGGGCGGTGGGGATGATGATGGCGAGGCTGGTGGCGACCGCGGTCTTCTGTGGCAGGCCGAGCAGGGTGACGAAGGCGGGCACCATGACGACGCCGCCGCCGACGCCGCAGAGGGCGGCGACGACCCCGCTGAGCACGCCAATGGCGAGGCTGGTGAGGAGGAGGGCGGCGGTCACGATGGGCAGGCTTACTTGCCGACGCGATACAGGCCACCGTTCCAGTCGAGCACGATCAGGTCGCCCTGAGCATCGGCGCAGAAGGCGGTGGGCTTGACGTGGACCATGGGTTTCTTTTTCGGGTCGGTGGCCGGGGTTTGCGGGCTGGTGTAAAGCAGGTCGTTCTTCTGCACCTTGCCATCGTCGCCGACGCGCAGGCCCCAGATCTTGCCGAGGACGAAGTCGCCGTACACATAGGCGCCGGCGAGTTCCGGCACGGCCTTGCCGGTGTAGGTGATGCCGCCGGTGATGCTCAGGCCGTCGCCATGATGGTATTCATGGATCGGATCGATCAGCTCGGTGCCCTCGGGGGAGGCGTCGGTGCGCAGGGGGAAGGCGCGGGCGCCCTCGCGGAAGCTCCAGCCGTAGTTGCCGCCCTTGGTGATCCAGTTGATTTCCTCCCAGAGGTCCTGGCCGACGTCGGCGACCCACAGTCGGCCCTTGCTGTCGAAGTGCATGCCCCAAGGGTTGCGCAGGCCGTAGGCGTAGATCTGTGGCAGGGCGTTGACGCCGTCGGCGAACGGGTTGTCGGCGGGGATGCCGTAGCGGCCGTGGTCGCGGCCGTCAACGTCAATGCGCAGGATCTTGCCGACCAGCACCGCGTTGAGCTGGGCCATCTTCAGCTCGTCATTGCGCCGGGAGGTGTCGCCGACGCCGATGTACAGGTAGCCGTCCGGACCAAAGAGGATGTTGCCGCCGTGGTGGTTCCAGTTGACCAGCGGGATTTCCAGCAGCACGCGCTCGCTGGCTTCGTCGGCCTTGTCGGGGTCGCCGGCACGGACCTTCATTTCGCTGATCACCAGGCGCTTCGGCTTCTGCTGGGTGTAGGCCAGGTAGAACAGGCCGTTGCTCTTGAATTTCGGGTGGAAGGCAAGGCCGTTGAGGCCCTCTTCGAATTTGCCGTTGGCCGCCTCCATTTCCCGGCCGCTGAGGTCGAGAAAGGTCTTGGCCGTGCCGCCCGCCTGTTTTGGCAGGATGAGGATCGGGCCGCGCTGCAGGGCCAGGAACTCGCGGTTGCTGCCGTCGTCGGGCACCACCAGGGCCACCGGGAAGGGGGTCTCCAAAGTTTCGTGGATGCGGTGGAGCTGGATCGTGTCGGCGGCCTGCAGGGCGGAGCCCAGGAGCATTGCGGCGGCAAGGGGGAGGAGCGATTTCATGCGAGTCGGAGAATGGGCCGGATGGGCGGTGGTGAAAAGTCCCAAACGCCGCCGCCGGCACTTTTCCTTCGCCGCACCTTTGGCCGGCCTTGGTCACTCCGGTGCCTGAGATGGCTGCAGGGCGGCGGTCTCGGGCTCGACGCCGGGGGCGGTCATGTCGAAAACGTGGCTGGCGGCGATGCCGATCTCGTCCGAGACGTGCTCGGTTTTGCGGAAGCGCTTTTCGCCGTCGCTGTTGCGCTGGACCAGCCGGCGCAGGCGCTCCTCGTCGGGGCAGCGCAGGCGCAGCACCACATCGCAGCGGTCGAGCCGGCGCTGCGGGGTGGCGCCCACGTAGATGACGAGCTGGCGGCCGCGCAGCCAGGGCTGGAAGGGCTTCAGGTTGTCGCGGTCGCGCGAGTGAAATTTCACGCGCTTGCGGAAGAACCACAGGACCGGCACCGACAGCACGCCGTCGTCGATGACGCAGATGCGCCTGGGCGGGATGCCGGGCAGGCCCTGCTTGCGGATGAGTTTCGCCAGCGTGCTTTTGCCGGCGCCCGGCTTGCCGCAGATGCACAGCAGGGCCGGACGGCTGACGCTGCCAATGCGGTCGCACACCTCGCCCAGCACCTGCCGCCAGTTGTCATGGCGCAGGGAGACAGCCGGCACGGGAGCGTCGCTCATGTGACATCTTTGCCACCCGGCGACCCGCTGTCAAATCGTCGCGCCCCGGCGGTCGCCCCGGCAAAAACCATTCGCATGCGCGCTTTCGCCCGCTATCCTCGCCTCCCCTATGCTCCAAGCCGGAATCGTCGGTTTGCCCAACGTGGGCAAGTCCACCCTCTTCAACGCCGTCACCCGCACCCGCAAGGCGGAGGCGGCCAACTACCCCTTCTGCACCATCGAGCCCAACCAGGGGGTCGTCGTTGTGCCCGATGAGCGCCTGGCCGTGCTGTCCAAGCTGAGCGGTTCGCAGAAGCTGGTGCCGGCGGCGATCGAGTTCGTCGACATCGCCGGTCTGGTGAAGGGCGCCAGCCAGGGCGAGGGCCTGGGCAACAAGTTCCTCAGCCACATCCGCGAAGTCGACGCCATCGTGCACGTCGTGCGCTGCTTTGAGAGCGGCGACATCACCCACGTCGACGGCAGCGTCGATCCGATCCGTGACATCGAGGTCATCAACACCGAGCTCATCCTCGCCGACCTCGAGGCGATTCAGCGCCGCAAGGAGCGCTGCGAGAAAAAGGCGCGCAGTGGCGACAAGGAAGCGAAGGCCGAGATGGCCCTGTGTGAGAAGCTGCTGCCGCACCTCGATGCCATGAAGCCGGCCGTCACCGCCGACCTGAGCGACGACGAGCGCAAGCTGCTGAAGTCGTTTTTCCTGCTCAGCTCAAAGCCCTGCATCTACGCCTGCAACGTCGCCGAGGCCGATCTCGCTTCCGCCTCGAAGGCACCCGACCAGCACCCGATGGTCGCCAAGGTGCGCGAGTACGCCCGCCAGGCCCACGCGGCCAGCGCCTGCGTGGTCAGCGCGGCGATCGAGAACGAACTCGTTGATCTGCCCGAGGAGGATGCCCGCGCCTACCTGGCCGACCTCGGGGTTGAGGACAGCGGCGTCAACCAGCTCATCAAGAATGTCTATTCGCTGCTCGGTCTGCAGACCTACCTGACCACTGGCGAGAAGGAGACGCGCGCCTGGACGATCACCCAGGGCATGAAGGCCCCGCAGGCCGCCGGCGTCATCCATGGCGACTTCGAGCGCGGCTTCATTGCGGCCCAGGTGGTCAGCTTCGAGGACCTCGTCGCCTGCGGCTCGGAAGCCAAGGCGCGCGAGGCCGGCAAGCTGCGCATCGAGGGCAAGGAATACGTCATGCGCGACGGCGACGTCGTCGAGTGGCGCTTCAACGTCTGATCCGACGCTCCGGTCTGGACTGACTCGCCTGGCAACAGGCGGTCAGGCCAAAATGTCCCTGGCCACCTCGCCGTGGACGTCGGTGAGGCGGAAGTTACGGCCGGAGTAGCGGTAGGTGAGGCGTTCGTGATGGATGCCCATGAGGTGAAGCACCGTCGCGTGCAAGTCGTGCGTGGTGATGATGCCGGTTTCGGCGGTGTCGCCCATCGCATTCGTGCTGCCGTAGGTGAAGCCGCCTTTCACGCCGCCGCCGGCCATCCACATGGTGTAGCCGCGGCCGTTGTGTCCGCGGCCGTTGTAGGGTTCGTTGTCGTAGCTCGATCCACGGCCGAATTCGCCGCCCCAGAGGAGGAGGGTGTCCTTGAGCATGTCGCGCTGCTTCAGGTCGGCGATGAGGCCGGCGATGGGTTTGTCGATGGATGTGGCCTGGCGGGTGATGCCTTCGCGGAGTTGCTGATGATGGTCCCAGCCGGTGCTGGTGAGCTGGATGAAGCGCACGCCTTTTTCCGCGAGACGACGCGCCATGAGGCACTGTGTGCCAAAGCGCTCGGTGTCGCCGTTGTCGAGGCCGTAGAGCTCGCGGATGTGCGCGGGTTCTTGATCGAGATCGAGCACATCAGGCACGCTGGTTTGCATTTTGTAGGCGAGTTCGTAGCTCTGGAGGATGCCTTCGAGCTCGGGATTGCCGGGATCGCCCGCGAGGAGCCTGCGATTGGCTTTTTGGATGAATTCGATCTGCTTGCGCTGTTGCGCGTCGCTGAGCCGGCCGTTCGAGAGATCGGGCACGCCGCCGCCGCCGCTGCTGAGGCGCGTGCCCTGGTAGCTGGCGGGCAAAAACGCGGAGCCGTAGTTCATCGCGCCGCCGGTATCGGCCACGGGATTGATGGTGACAAAGCCCGGCAGGTCCTCCGCCTCGGTGCCGAGGCCGTAAACGATCCACGCGCCCATCGAAGGCCGCACAAACGTCTCGCTGCCGATGTGCAGCGCTACGGTGGCCATTTGATGAGCGTTCGTGCGTGTCTGCATGCCGTTGAGGATGCACAGGTCATCGGCGTGTTTGGAGAGTTCGGGAAACGCCTCGGAAATCATCAGGCCACTCTGGCCGCGCGGTCGGAAGTCGAAGACGCTGCCGGTGTACTTGGCGAGCCCCTGCTCCTGGGCCTTCCGCAGTTCCGGTTTCCAATCGAAGGTGTCGAGGTGGCTGGGGCCGCCCTGCATGAACAGGAAGATCACGCGCTTGGCGCGCGGCGCGAAATGCGGCGGTTTGGGGGCGAGGGGATGGATCGTCTTGGCGGGTGCCGCCGCCTGCGCCCACTGCGAGTGCAGGGCGTTGAAGGCCAGCCAGCCGAAGCCTGCGCCGGTGGATTGGAGAAGTGTGCGGCGGGTGGTCATGGGGCTTAATTCCAAGCAAGTTCAAAAGACATAGCGAAACTCCGCCGTGCCCAGGAGAGCCTGCGTCAGCGTTTGGGGATCCAGTTCTCTCGCGTCTGCGCTTTCCTCAGGGGTGGGCTCGCGGCCGAGAATGAGCCTGTAGATGGCGTTCGTGTCGTTTCCGGCTTTGTCGGCGATTTGGGCGGCGAGTTGTTCGACGAAGGGGTTGTTCATGAAGAACAAGGCTTGCGGGGCGACGGTGGTGACGTCGCGCTGGCCTTTGATTTGCGTGGGGCCGGGGAAGTCGAAGGTGCTGAAGAGTTCAGGAATGTTGTCGCGCACGACGGGCAGGTAGATGGTACGATACGGCTCCCCGATGCCGAGCAGGCTGCGGGTGATGCCGTGACGACCTTTGCCGCCGGTGCCGGCGACCTGGATGCCTGCGGGGCGGTCGAAGCGGAGTTGACCGGCGAGTTGCAGGAGCGTGTCGCGCAGCGGCTCGAGTTCGAGGCGCTTGGGGTTTTGACGCCAGCGGAGTTGGTTGCCCGCATCGGGATGCTCGGGATTGCCGGTCGTGGCGAGTCGGTAGGTCCGGCTGAGCATCATTTCGCGGATCATTTGCTTCACGCTCCAGCCCTTCGTGACGAACCGGATGGCGAGGTGGTCGAGCAGCTCGGGATGGCTTGGATCGGCACCGGTGTGGCCGAAGTCATCGGGTGTGCGGACGAGGCCTTCGCCAAAAAGATGCTGCCAGAGGCGGTTCACCATGACGCGTGAAGTGAGCGGATGCGTGGGCTGCGTAAGCCACCGGGCGAATTCGAGGCGGCCGGAGCTCTGCGCGGGCACTTTCGGCATCGGAGGCAAAGCGGGGAGCTTCAATTCGCCGCGATTCGGCGCGGTGTCGCGGTCGTGCGGATCGCCGCCGATGGCGATCTCGCAGTCTTTGATTTCACCTTCGATGACGCCCATGCAGAAGTGCGGATCGTGGTCGTAGCGGATGGTTTGCTTCGGATTGCCGAGCTCGCGGATGTCATCCATCGAGTGAATGCCTGCGGGCAGTTTTTGCGGCGGGCCGACAGCTTCATCGAGCTCGGTGGGCAGATCGACGAGGGCCTCGGGGCTGACGTAACCACCGGAGACGCCGTCGTTGCGGTTCGGCGTGCCGCTGAGTGTGCGGCTGCTGTAAAAGATGCCGGCGAGCGCATAATAATCGCGCTGGGTGACCGGTTCGGTTTTGTGATCGTGGCAGCGTGCGCAGGCGAGGGTGAGGCCAAGGAAGGCGCGCGAGACGACGTCGATCTGGTCATCAACCTGATCGAGGCGGTGCTGCTCGTAGTCGCCCTCCTGGAGGTTCATGCTGCCGAGCGCCAGCAGGCCGGTGCCGACGATTTGATCGCGGCGCTGCAGCACGCTTGTGGCCGGCAGCAGATCACCGGCGATCTGCTCGGCGACGAAGCGGTGGTAGGGTTTGTCTTCGTTGAGGGAGTCGATCACCCAGTCGCGGTAGCGGGCGGCGTACAGAAACGGTGCATTCCAGACCCGGCCGACGCTGTCCGCGTAGCGCACGACATCGAGCCAGTGCCGTGCCCAGCGCTCGCCGAAGCGTTCGGATTGCAGGAACGCGTCCACGACCTTCGCGAAGGCGATGTCATCGGGGGCGGGATCTCGCAGGAAGGCCTCGATCTCGGTTTGAGACGGCGGAAGGCCACGCAGATCGAAGGATGCACGGCGAATGAGCGTCGCCCGCGAAGCATCGCCGATGGGCCGGAGGTTTTCTTTCTCGAGTCGGGCGAGGATGAAGCGGTCGAGGTCATCTTTCGGCCACGCGGCGTCTTTGGTGGTCGGAATGGCCGGGCGCTGGAGCCGCTGGTAGGACCACGGCGTCGGATTGGCCTCATCGTCAGCCTGCAGAACGGCGGCTGCCAGCAGGCTGATCCCGACCAGTTTGCAGAGGGGGTGCCGGAGATGCATCATGGCCGGTGTTGCCTGGTGTCGAGCGTTCAGTTCCGTGCCTTCAGCCAGGCGCTGAGCGCCTTCACGTTTTGGACGAAGTCGAGGCTGTAGAGGACGCCGGCGGCGGGTTTGGTTTTTTTGCCGCTCGTGTCACGCATGATGCCGCGCTCGGCGTCGGTGACCGGCCAGGAGCCGTTGGCGGCCTGTTCTTTGAGAATCGTGGCGACGTCGGCGTCGGTAGGCGGGGAGGACCAGCGTTCTTTTTCGGTGCTGGGGAAGACAGGCTTCTCGCCACGGGCGATCTGGCTGCCAGTGGCTTGCAGGGCGTCGAGTTCGCTGTCCCAGACCCAGCCGTAGTTCGAGGAAGCGCGTTTATCGGAGTAGGTGAGTTCGAAACCTTTGCCGCCGGGGCCGCGTTCGAAGTAGAGCGGCTTGTTCGTGTGCAACTCATAGAAGCGGGCGAGCTTGTTGCCGGGCAGGAGCACGCTGCGCAGGTAGGTGATGGCCTTGGCGACTGGCGGCAGGTATTTTTTGTCGCCGGTGGCGGCGGAAAGTTTCAGCAGTGCCCACATGGCCGATTGGCTTTCGCGACCGCTGATGGCGGTGGGCTCAAACTGCCGGCTCCACACGGGTTGCATGTCGGCGTTGTACTGCTGAGCCCAGGCGGGCTGCGGGGCGGGCATCTGCGCGAGCAGCAGGAAATCGCCGGCGCGTTTGGCCGCCTCGAGGTATTGGGCATCGCCGCGCAGCTGCCAGGCGAGCAGCAGGGTTTCCATGAGCGTGGCGTGGGTGTTGTCATTGAGCACGTAGCAACCGGAAAAGTCCTTGGGCCACTGGCGCGGCCAGTCGGCGGGATAGTTGCCGGGCTTGATCGGATACTTTTCCGCTGGCGGTGGCGACGTTGGATGATCATCAAAATTCGCGCTCCAACCACCAGCGGGGTATTGCGTGAGCAGGATGGTCATCAGCGCGAAATCGGCGGCGTCTTTGATTTCGGCGTCCTTGCCACCGAGGGCGTGATCGACGCGCACCAGCAGGCGGGTGGCGGCCTGCGAGACGTCGTCGTCATAGGTGGAGTAGTTCTTCTTGTCCTGGCGCCGCCAGTGGTGCCAGCCGGCCTCGCGCGTGGAGGTCTGGGGGCGGGGGATGAGTTTTCCATCCGCCTCGCGCCGATAGAGTTTCGAGGCGCGGCCCGCGGCATCGAAGTGTCCCGAGTAATCCCAGCCGCCCGAGGCGAGTTGGGTGCGCGCCAGGCAGCGGGCCGCTTCGACGGCGGCCTGCAGGCAGGCTGCGTCCTTCGTGGCCTCGTAGGCATCAAGCATGGCCATGCCGACGGCCGGTGTGCCCGGCGGTTGGATCCAGACCGTGTCGGGACCGGGGATGCCCTCGGCTTCACGCAGCGTGAAGTCGGCGCTGTAGCGATAGACATAGCCGCCGTGGGTGGCCGCGGTCGAGTGGTAGAAGCGGACGGCCTTGACCACGGCGGCGGTGACTTCGGCGGGGGTGGCCGCTGGTGCGAGCGAGGGCAGGCCGAGGGTGGCAAGCAGAAGAGCGGAGGAGCGCATGATGGGAGGCATGGGGTCTCACGCCAAGGCGCTAAGACGCCAAGGGGATGAGTCGGTGGAAGCTTGGTGCTTCGTGTAAAAACTGTGTGTCCGACAGCGCTGAAGGCGGCTCTATTCCGCCTTGACGCCGACATTGCGGTTGCCGTTGTCGCGGACGGCATCGACGACGTTGTGCAGGGCCTTCAGCGGGATGTCGCCATCGCCACTGACCTCGACGCGGGCGCCGGGATGGTGGGGAAGAAAGGTGCTGAGGAAGCCGCGCAGGCGGTTCATGGGGATTTTTTCGTTGCCGATGAGGACAGTGTCGCCGCCGTCGATGACTTTGAGGGTGATGAGTTCGCTGGAACTGTGGACAGGAGTGTCCGCGCTCCCTTCGGAGCCTTTGCGGGGCTTTTGGCCGGATTCGGCGGAGGGCTTGCGGCCTTCGCCATCACGTTCACCGCCTTTTTTCATGCCTTCGCCGTCGCGGGAGCCGGTGCGGGGCTTATCGCCATCACGCATGCCGGGTTTCTTTTCGGCTTCGCCATCGCGGGTGCCGGGTTTGCGGGTGCCGTCGCGTTCGGCGCTGGGTTTTCCGCCTTCACGCTCTGCGGAGGGTTTTCCGCCTTCGCGTTCGCCGTCCTTCATGGCGGGCTTTTTGTCGGACTTTTCGGACGTGTCAGACCGGTCCGACGGTGGGGTGGCAGTGCCTTCGCGGATCTTCGGTGGCACGGCTTTTTCGGCGGCGTGGGCGGTGGTGAAGGCGTAGCCGGCCAGCACGCTGAGCGTAAGAACAAGCAGGGCCTGAAGCGCGGGCTGGCGGTGGGTTGGGGTGGTGATCATGAGCAGGCGTTGGCGCAGGGTGGGGTGGTGGCGTACAAAGGGAGCCAGCCCTGCCAGGCTCGGCGGTGCGAAAAATGTTTCCTGGATGCGCAGCAGGGTGCGGCCGTAGTCGAGCCGCTCGGACGGCGCGAGCATAGCGAGCGCTCCGGCATCGCAGCGCAGCTCGCGATCGGCCTGAAAGCGAGACACGACGAACCACACGAGCGGATTGAACCAATGCAGCGCCTGCATGGCTGTGGCGGCCCAGTTCCAGAGGAGGTCGTGCTGTTTCACATGCAGCAGCTCATGCAGCAGGACGTGTCTGAGGCTTTGCGCATCGAAGCGTGTGCTCCAATCCTCCGGCAACAGCAGTTTCGGCTGGCGGATGCCGACCACGGCGGGCGTGGTGCCCGCGGGCATGAGAACGACGGTCACTGCGCGCCGGATGCCGGTCCGGGATGAGAGATGAGCGACCAGGTTCGTTAGCGCTGCGTCGCTGGCACACGGACGACGGCGCATATAACGGTTGAAGCGGACCTGTTGGAAAAAGGCAATGCCGAGAATGGCGAGAGCACCGGTGAGCCAGGCCGCGAGTGCGGAATGACGAAGGTCGAATGCAGAATGGGGAATGGCGGAGGGCGGCGTGGTGGAAAGGACGGCAGGGACGAAGGCTGCCTGCGGGACGGCAGCGGGTGCGGTGATCGCGATGTCACTTCGGCCGTTGAGGTCCTTTGCATCCTTCCAAAGCGATCCCAGGCCAAAGCCCGCCGGGATGCAGGCCGGCAGCAACAGCTTTAGACCCACCAGCATCCACAGGGCGAGGCGCCAGGCGGGGCTGAGGCGGGCGCCGAGCATCAGGCGCAGGCCGAGCACGGCGAGGATGAGCAGGCTCGCCTCGAGGGTGGTGCGCTGGAGCCAGTGGAGCAGGGCGTCGGCGTTCATGACGGCTTATTTTTTCAGCTTCTTCTCGGCCTGGTCGAGCATCGCGCGCAGGGCGGCGAGATCGTCCTTGGAGATGGCCTCGCGCTCCATGAGGTGGGCGACGAAGGGCGTCAGTCGGCCGCTGAAGACGCGGTCGAGGAAGCTGCGGCTTTCCGCGAGCTGACAGCGTGACTGCTCGACGGCGGGGCGGTAGCGGAATTCACGGCCGCAGCTGTCGACGGCGAGGGCGCCCTTGTCGACCAAGCGACGGATCAGCGACTGCACGGTGCGGGGTTTCCAGTGCAGCCGGCCTTCAAGTTCACGCACGACCTCGGCGAGGGAACTCGGGCCGCGGGTCCAGAGGACATTCATCACGGTCCATTCGGCGTCGGAGATGCGGGGGGCGGCGGACATTTTTCGGAATTACAAGTGTAATCCAAGATTACAGGCGTAATCCCAAAGGCGGCAAGCCAAAAAGATTCAGCGCAGGTCCTTGC
The DNA here is from genome assembly GCA_036846165.1 of Prosthecobacter sp. Lineage (GTDB taxonomy): Bacteria > Verrucomicrobiota > Verrucomicrobiia > Verrucomicrobiales > Verrucomicrobiaceae > Prosthecobacter. Next base: position 26,179 of record DAIUCN010000043.1, on the reverse strand, counting down.
GATGGGTTTCCTCGGCCAGCCAGACGCAGACCAGCGTGATCACGGCCATGACGCAGAGGTAGAGGGCGACCGGCCAGGGGCGGCCGCCGCTCCATTCGAGCAGGGCAGTGGCAATGAGGGGGGCGAGGCCACCGGCGAGGGGGGAGGCGAGTTGGTAACCGAGCGAGGCGCCGCTGTAGCGGACGCGGGTGCCGAAGAGTTCGGAGAAGAAGGCGGCCTGCGGGCCGTACATGGCCGCGTGACCGATCAGGCCGATGACCACCGCCAGCAGGACGAGGCCGGGTTGGCGGGTTTCCAGGAGCTGGAAGAAGGGGAAGGCGAAGAGCAGGAGGAAGAGGGCGCCGCCGAGGTAGACCGGGCGTCGGCCCAGGCGGTCGGAGAGGGCGCCGAACCAGGGGATGAAGACGAGTTGGGCGGCCGAACCGAGCAGGACAGCGTTGAGCAGAGCGGGTTTGGCGAGGCCGAGCTGCTGGGAGCCGTAGCTGAGCACGAGCACGGTGAAGATGTAGAAAAAGGCGTTTTCGGCGAAGCGTGCGCCCATCGCCAGGACGACGTTGCGCGGGTGTTCGCGCAGGACAGTGAGGATGGGGATCTTGGGCGGAGGTTCCTGCTGCTTGGCCTGTTCGAAAATCGGGCTTTCGAGGATGGCGAGGCGGATGAACAAACCGACGCCGAGCAGCAGGACGCCGAGCAGGAAGGGGATGCGCCAGCCCCAGCTCAGGAAGGCGGCCTCTTCCATCGACGAGGCGAGGTGGAAAACGCCGTTGGCGAGCAGCAGGCCGACCGGCACGCCGGCCTGCACCCAACTGGCGTGGAAACCGCGCCGCCCCTCGTGGCCGTGCTCGACCGCCATGAGTACGGCACCACCCCATTCGCCGCCAACACCGAAGCCCTGGGTGAAGCGCAGCAGCACCAGCAGCACGGGTGCCGCCACACCGATCTGTTCATAGGTCGGCAGCAGGCCGATGAGCACGGTGGCCACGCCCATGAGCATGAGGGTGGTGACCAGCATGGCCTTGCGACCGACCTTGTCGCCGTAGTGGCCGAAGACGATGCCGCCGAGCGGGCGCGCGAAGAAGCCGACCGCGAAGGTGGCGAAGGCGGCCATCTTCGCGGCAAAGGGATCGAAGTTCGGGAAGAACAACCGGTCGAACACAAGGGCCGCCGCGGTGCCGTAGAGGAAAAAGTCGTACCATTCGATCGTCGTGCCGATGAAACTGGCGGCGACCACGCGGCGGAGGCTGGCAGGCTGGGACATGGGCGAGGAAAACGCCACGGAAGGTGGGCTTTGCACAGAAGAAACCCTTCACCACCTTGGAATCTGGCGATATCGTCACATAACCGAGTGTTCTGTAACAAAAGTGTCACACAAGCACGCTCGCTAGTGACGATATTTGCGGTTGTTCTGTGAATCTCCCGACACAAACCATGCGCTCCCAACCTGCTCTTCCTCGTTTTCGTCACCTTTGGCGCTCCCTGACTGCCAGCACCCTGGCCCTGCTCGGGGGGCTCGCGACCGCTCCCGCCGCTGAGCCGGGAGGCAAGGCTTCTGAACTGATTTCGAGCGCCCTGAGCTCGCACTGGCTTGGCGACAAGCTGGAAAACCTCGGTCTGCTCCACAAGGACGAGGATCACGCCTGGCTACAGGAACTCTGGCTGCTCGGCCGTTACCACGGTCAATATCATTGGTCGGAGGGCAGTGCCGGTGATGATGTTGGTTTCGAGACCCGCCGCCTGCGCATGGGGGGGCAGGCCAAGCTGTTCGAGAAGATGACCGTACACGCGCAGATGGTCAGCGGCAGCGACATCGATCCGTTCTACAACGGTTTCACCGAGCTCTGGGTGCAGTGGGCCTTCAGTCCCGAGATCGCCCTGACGATCGGTCAGCAGAAGCATCGCTTCACCCATGACCGCAACGTCTCCAGCCGCTACATCAACTACCTGGAGCGCGCGCAGCTGACCAACATGTTCGGCCTCGACTACACCCCGGCGGTGACCCTGCAGGGCAAGGTCGGCGGGCTGACCTATTACACCGGCCTGTTCTCCAACGCCACCGGCTGGGACATGGGCCGCGCCTTCACCGAGTTCAACTCGGGCTGGTCCTACCTCGCCGCCGCCTACTACGACCTCGGCAAGTCGTTTGGCACCGACACGGCCCACGTGCATGTGACTTACCTGCAGAGCGACGCCAATGAGCCGGCCACCAACCTGGATTACTTCCGCCATGGCGTGTCGTCGGCGCTGATCCTCACCGAAGGCTGTGCCTCCTTTGTCGCCGAAACCACTTACGGCACCAGCAAGGACCGGGGCGATGCGATTGGCCTCAACCTGCAGCCGGGCTATTTCCTCACCGACAACCTGCAGATGGTCCTGCGTTACCAGATCGCCGCCGCCACCCACGAGGACGGGCTGGAGGCGCAGAAGCGTTATGAGCAACCCGCCGGCCTGCCCGACGGCAAGTTCTATCAGTCCGGCTACCTCGGCTTCAATTTCTACATCGCCAAGCACCGGCTCAAGCTGATGACCGGCATCGAGTACTCCCGCCTCGGCGGCAAGGATGTCTGGACGGCGAGCACGGCCCTGCGCTTCTTCTTCGGTCCGCACTCGGGCGGCGCCTTCCCGATGAACGTCATGCTGCCGGGCTTCCTCGATCACGACTGAACGGGATTGCCCCGCTGCGAAGTGCGAGTGTCCTTGCGGACACTCGCGCTGGGTTTTGGCAGCGTTTCATCGGGTGGCTTGCCGTGGGAATCCCCGGCAAAGGGGCTCACAACCGCACCCGCCGCAGGCGCAGGGCGTTGCCGATCACCGAGACTGAGCTGAGGCTCATCGCCGCGCCGGCCAGCATGGGACTGAGCAGCAGGCCGGTCCAGGGGTAGAGCAGGCCGGCGGCGACCGGGATGCCGAGGGCGTTGTAGAGGAAGGCGAAGAGCAGGTTCTGATGGATGTTGCGGCGCATGGCGCGACCGAGGCGAACCGCGTGGACGAGGCCGCGCAGGTCGCCGCCGACCAGGGTGACCGGGGCGCTTTCCATGGCGATGTCGGTGCCCGTGCCCATGGCGATGCCGACATCGGCCGCCGCCAGGGCCGGCGCGTCATTGACGCCGTCGCCGGCCATGCCGACGACGCGATCCGGCGCCTTGAGCGAGGCGATGACGGCGTGCTTTTCCTGCGGGCTGACCCCGGCGTGCCAGCGGGTCAGGCCGAGCCAGTCGGCGACATGGGCGGCGGTGCGCTCGTTGTCGCCAGTGAGCAGGACCAGTTCCACCCCGAGCGCGCGCAGGTCGTCGAGCGCGGCGGGTGTGGTCGGCTTGATGGGATCGGCGACCCCAAACACCGCGGCGGCGGTGCCGTCGACGGCGAGCAGGACAGCGGTCTTGCCTTCGGCCTGGCGCGGGGCGGCGAGGACTTCCAGCGCCTCCACCTCGCGAACGCCGATCGCGCGCAGGAAGTCCGCCTTGCCGATGGCGACGGCCCGTCCCTCAACGCGGCCGGTGACCCCGCCGCCCGGGGTGCTGTGGAAGTCCTCGGCCTCGGGCAGGGCCAGTTGGCGGGATTCGGCGGCACGCAGCAGGGCCTGGGCAAGCGGGTGCTCACTGCCGCGTTCCAAGGCGGCAGCCAGCCGCAGCAGGGTCGTCTCGTCGGGCCCGCCTGCCGAGACAGGCAGCAGGTCGACCAGTTCCGGTCGGCCGGCGGTGAGGGTGCCGGTTTTGTCGACGGCCAGGGTGTTGAGTGCGGCCAGCTTTTCGATGGCAGCGGCTTCGCGGATGAGCACGCCCATCTGGGCGCCGCGGCCGACACCGACCATCACGCTCATCGGCGTGGCGAGACCGAGGGCGCAGGGGCAGGCGATGATGAGCACTGAGACCGCGCTTGCGATCGCGTGAGCCAGTCCCGGACCGAGCCAGAGCCAGAGGACGAAGGTCAGCACCGCGGTGGCGACCACGGCCGGCACGAACCAGGAGGCCACCTTGTCGGCCAGGGCCTGCACCGGCGCGCGGCTGCGCTGGGCCTCGCCGACCAGGCGTACAATCTGGGCTAGGGTGGTTTCGCCGCCGACGCGCTCCGCCACCATGACCAGACTGCCCTGCTGATTGAGGGTGCCGCCGGTGACGTGGGCGCCCGGCTCCTTGCGCACGGGCTCGGGTTCGCCGGTGAGCATGGCCTCATCGACATGGCTGACGCCCTCGAGCACGCGGCCGTCGACCGGCACCTTTTCGCCGGGACGCACGCGCAGGTGGTCGCCGGGCTGGACCTCGTCGAGCGGCACCTCGCGGTCGCCCGCCGCCGTCACGAGCCGCGCGGTCTTGGGTTGCAGGCCGAGCAGTTCGCGGATGGCGCTGCCGGTGCGGGCGCGCGCCCGCAATTCCAGCACCTGGCCGAGCAGGACCAGTACCAGGATGACCGCCGCCGCCTCGAAGTAGAGCGGCAGGCGACCGTGGGCGCCGGCGAGGCTGGCCGGGAACAGCTGGGGGGCGAGCATGACCGCCGCGCTGAAGGCCCAGGCCGAGCCGACGCCGAGGGCGATGAGGGTGAACATGTTGGCGCTGCGGTGGCGCAGCGACAGCCAGGCGCGGGCGAAGAAGGGCGCGCCCGCCCACAGCACGACCGGCGTGCTGAGGACGAACTGCAGCCAGCGCGCCACGGTGCCGTCGGCCCACTCGGCATGGCGCCAAGCCGGCACCAGGTGGGCCATGGCGAGGGCGAAGACCGGCAGGGTCAGGAGGGAACTCCAGACCAAGCGGCGCTGCATGTCGTGCAGCTCGGCATCGTCCTCACCGTCCTCGGCGGGTCCGAAGGCCGGGTTGCGTTCCAAGGCCATGCCGCACTTCGGGCAGGTGCCGGGTTTGTCCGACTCAACGCCGGGGCACATCGGGCAGAAGTACTTCGCTGAGGCGGAGGGTTGGATGGCGGGATCGTGATGATGGGCGCCGTGGCCGCCCTGGCAGCAGGGCGGCGGCGGGGCTTCGTGGCAGCAGGTGGGCTTGGGGTCCGGCGTGTGACAGCAGGATGGGGCAGGCTCCGGCGGGGGTGCGTGGCAGCAGGAGGAGGTGTCGTGGGATTCGGGCTTCATGGCGATGTGGGCGGCGGTCGCCGCATCCCTGTCCACGCGGCAGTCGCAAAAGTGTTACCGCGGGACTTTGGGCAAATCTGTGGCAGACTTGCCAACATGTCCACCTCGCCGCTGCTGGAGCATCTGGAGGCCTTTGTCGGTTTTGTGCGTTCGCGCACCGGCGATCCGGAATTGGCCGCCGATCTCGTTCAGGACTGCCTGCTCAAGGCGCTCAAGGCCGAGCAGGTGCCCGATGATGCCGAGGGCGCGGTGACCTGGTTTTACCGCGTGCTGCGCCACGCGATCATCGACGCCCACCGCCGGCGCACGACGCGCGATCAGGCGCTGGCCAAACTTGCCGTGGAACTGCCGGAGACCCTCGTGCCGGAGCAGGCCGGGGACGTCTGCCAGTGCGTGCTGAAGCTGCTGCCCGCCCTGCCGGAGGCCGATGCCGAGCTGCTGCGCCGGGTGGATCTCGGAGGCGAGTCGGCCAGCGAACTGGCGCGCGCGGCCGGCGAGCGCGTCAACACGGTCAACGTGCGCCTGCTGCGCGCGCGTCGAAGGTTGCGTGAGCAGGTGGAGCGCACCTGCCGCGCCTGCGCGACCCATGGCTGTCTCGACTGCGACTGCGCTTGAGCCGGTCAGTCGGCCTGGATGGCGCACTGTGGCAGGGCTTTGCGCAGCGCTTCTAGGCCCGCCGGTGTCAGGCGGGTATCGCGCACGGACAGGGAACGCAGGGTGACGAGTTTCTTCAGGGGCTCGACGGCGGCATCGGTCAGTGCTGTTTGATCGAGCACCAGCGAATCGAGCACACCAAGGCGGCGCAGGGCCGGCAGGCCGGCGTCGGTGACGCGCGTGGCGGCGAGGTTGAGATGAGTCAGCGCGCGCAGTTCGTTGCACAGGGCCTGCAGGCCGATGTCGCCGATGCCGGTGACACTGAGGTTGAGGCCGTCGAGGTTTTTTGAGCTGGCCAGGGCGGCGGCGGCCGCGTCGTCAAAGCCGGCATTGTTGTCGAACATGGCCCGGCGCAGGGCCGGCAGCGGCGGCAGTTGTCGCAGAGCCTCACTGCGCAGTTGGGCGCCCGCCAGGCGCAGGTCGGCCAGATTTTTCAAAGCGGCGAGTTCGCCCAGCGTCGCGCCGGTGATCGGATTGCCGCCCAGATCGAGCGTTTCCAGCCGGGTCAGGCCGCGCAGGGCGGGCAGGGTGGCGTCGGTCAGGCTGTTGCCGGCCAGCCGCAGTTGGGTCAGCCTGCTGAATCCGGTGAGGCTGGCGGCTTCGGCGTCGCTCAGTCGCGCGTTGCTCAGGTCGAGATGGGCGAGGGAGGGGCTGCCGGCGAGTCGCAGGCCGGTGAGCGGCTGGTTGGCGATGACAAGGCTTTCGAGCTTGGGCAGCGTTGTGAGGACGGTGAATTCAGCCACGGGTGCGCGAACGCCGTCGCAGGTGAGATGCCGCAGGGTTTTCAGTCGCTTCAGGGCGGCCAAGCCGCCGGCCTCGAACTGGCAGGTGTTGAGGGCAAGGCGCTCCAGTTCCGGGCAGCGCTCGCACAGGATCTGCAGGCCGAGTTGGCCGAAAGCCCCCTGAATGTCCAACTGCCGAAGGGCGGGCAACGGCGGAAACAGACGCATGACGGCATCGTCCAGTTTGGCCAGCTGGCCGGTGAGACGCAGCAGGCTGAGTTTTTTCATGCCGCGCAGCACGGCCGGCGAGGGCAGTTCCTGCAGCTGCCAGAGGTGGAGCTGCTCGAGGTCGGTCTGACCTTCCAGCCAGGCTGGATTGAAGGGCTCGCCGCCCTCGTTGCCAGTGTCGATGAGCCAGAGGTCGGGGGACTTGGGCAACTCGGCGAGGCTGTCGCGGTTGACCTGGCGACGGGTGCCGCCATCCAGATAGCCGATGCGAAAGTTGGTGCGCTTCTGCAGCCATTCGATCAATTCACGAGTGAACGCGGCCTTGGGCACCGGGGCGAGAGCTTCGGGCGCGACCGGGATGTTCGCTGGCGGGGCAGTGGGCGCTTCAGCGGCGGCGGCCGTCGCGACCGGAACTTCGGTACCGGTCAGGACGGCGCGGCGCCGGGCGATGGCCTCGCGCTGCGTCTTCACCTGCTGCGCCTGCGTGATCTGGTCGGCCTTGGTCAGTTCGACGATGTAGGCGTCGAGAGCGCCGAGGTAGAGATCATACAACGGCGCTGCCTTGCGGGCATGCTCGGCGTCGATCCGGGCTCGGGCTGTGCGGTAGGTGGCGCGCAGTTGGCGCAGGGATTCCGGCAGCGAATCGAGGTCGGCTGGCGGCAGCGGCACGCCGTCCTGAACGCGCTGTTTTTCCTCTTCCAGCCGGGTGACTTCGTCGAGCAGGCCGCGTTGCTGGGCGGTCGCACGTGCCCGGGCAAGCCCGTTGGCGATGTAACTCTGATCGAGGGCGGCGACCGCCGCGCGGTGGGGGTTGCCGGCCTCGTGGTCGTAGCGGGCTTGGAATCCGGCGGCAAGTTGCGCCAGACGCGGGTCTGCGGGTTCCGGCGATGCCGTGGGTGCCGGAGGGGGCGGCGCGGCGGTGGCCATGGCAGCGGGAGCCGGCGCGGCAGGTGGCGGCGTCGCCTGGGGCAAGGGCCGCGCGCTGCCCTGGTGCAGGCGCAGTTGCCAGAGTTCGATGGCGCAGCCGCCCTCGGGGGCCCGCAGCACCAGGCCGGCTGGGTCGGCCGGAGGGGATTCGTGCAGCGACCCGCTCCAGTCGAGCAGCGGCGGGCCGGTTGGGTCCAGGCGATGGACCTGCACGCGGTTGCTGCCGTCCTTGTGGCGGGTGACGCGCACACCCAGATGCAGGGCATCCTCCAGCGCTTGCCAGGTTGAGCTTGCGGCTGCCGCCAGCAGGGGTTGACCGGGGGCATTGAGAACCAGCGTCAAGTGGCGGTCCGGGGCGACCGGCAGTTGCAGGTGCAGGGCCGCGCCGCCAGGGAGCCGGCGGGCGTGGAGTTCAAGGCTGTAATCCTCGCTCGCGACTTGCAGGGCTGAGGTCAGCACGGCCGGCTTGCCAACGCCGGTATGGGTCAGAACCGGACCTTCGCGCGCCCAGCCAGTGGGTGCGGTGGCCAGGGCAAGCAGGTCGTGCGTCGCCAGCACCGGCGGCTTCGGTTCGGGCGCGGCGGCCGCAGCTTGTGCGGCTTCCGGTTTGATGGCCGGCAGGGCCGCAGGCGCTTCGGCAACTGCGGAGGCAGGTGGAGTGGGGGCGGCAGGTGCGACCCGCGTGCTCGCGGTGGTGGCTGGGGAGGCCGGCTTGGGATGGGGCGGTGGCCCGGGGGTGAAGAGAAAATACACGGCCACGGCCAGCACGGCGGCGGAGCCGAGGCCGAGCCACAGGCCCAGGTTGGGCGCCTTGGCCGGGGCCGCTGGCTCGGCGGCAGGGGGCTCAGTGGCGGGTGGCGTGGTGGCTGCGCGGGCGGCCTGCTGTTTCTGCCAGCGCGCGCGCGGAGTGGTCAGGATGGAATCGAGATCCCGGCGCAGTTCCGCCGCGCTTTGGTAGCGCGCCTCGCGGTCGGTCTGCATGGCCTTGGCGATGATGGCGTCGAAGCGCGGGTCGGTACCGAGCTTGAGGCCGGGCATGGTCCAGATGCCACGCGGGATTTCGCCGGTGAGCATCTGGTAGAGCATGACGCCGACCGCGTACAGATCGGCGCGGCCATCGAGCGGAATGCCGGGGATGAGGGCCTCGGGGGCGACAAAGTCCGGCGTGCCCATGGCCATGTGGGTCTGGGTCAGGCCGCTCTGGGTGGCGTCGTCCTGCTTGGCGAGGCCAAAATCGGCGACCTTGACCGCGCCCTCGACGTTGATGAGGATGTTGGCAGGTTTGATGTCGCGATGGATGACACCGTGAGTGTGGGCGTAGTGGAGGGCCGCGCAGACATGGGCGGTGATCGACAGGGCGTAGGGTTCTGGCAGACGGCCTTGGGCGGCGATCATCTGCGCGACGTCGGTACCGTCGATGAACTCCATGACGAAGTACAGCAACCCGGAGGGGGTCTCGCCGAAATCGTAGACGTTGACGATGGCGGGATGGTTCATGCGCGCCATCATGCGCGCCTCGTTTTTGAAGCGCTCCGGGTAGCTGGAGTCCTCGCTGCCGAGCAGGGCGGCCGGCAGCACCTTGACGGCAACCGGGCGATCGAGCGAAACCTGCACGGCCTTGTACACCACCCCCATGCCACCGCGGCCGATCAGTTCCAAGAACTGATACTGAGGCAGCCAGGCCTGCATCTCTGTCAAGGCTGGGGGCTGCCACATCCCTGGAGACGAGCCGGAGCCGGGAGTGGACATGACAGCCAGCCTAACAGAAGACGCTGTGCCAGATCGAGAAAAATCGGCGGTCCGCCGCCGGTGATGCCGGCAGCGGGCGTTGCCGAGATCAGTGCCGCAGGCAATGATTCATCGTGCCGCCGCAGCGCTTGCAGGTGTGCTTGAGCAGGCTGCCGCCCTTGATCCAGGAGAGGGCGACGTTGTCGCAATCCGGGCAGCTCATGGTGCCTGCCCGGCGCAGGGTGATGATTCCATCCTTGCCGCCTGGACCGGAGCGCGTGGGCGCCTTGAAGTAGATGGTCGTGCACTTGTCGCAGGTCAGGGCGCTGCTGGGCGCGGAGGAGGGCGCCTGGCAGGAGGCCAGAACCAATGTGATGAGGGCGGCGAGGCCCGAAAGTGCGGTTCGAAGCAGTTGCGTTTTCATGAGGTGTGTGGGTGAGATCGACGGCCGGCAGCTTTTCTGCCTTCACTGCGAAAAACCCCGCCCGTTCGGCAAACCCTTGAAGTCGGCAAGATCCGGCCAGGGTGGCGCAAAATCCGCTCACGCTTCCAGATCCTTGAGCAGGCTCCTGAGCATCTGGCGTGCCCGGTAAATCCGGGTTTCCACGGCCTTTTCGCTGCATTTCACGGTGTGGGCGATCTGGCTGTAGCTCATCTCCTCGTACGTGAAGAGCAGGATGGCCTCGCGCAGATCGGCTGGCAGGGTGGCGATGGCGGTCTCCAGCGAGTGCAGGCTTTCCGTAGTTTCGGCGCTGTCATCGGGCGATGTCCCGTTGCCGCTGCAGTCCCGCGCGGCTTCGGGCGCATCCTCCAGTGCCACGGTGGGGTGGCGTTGGAGCCAGCGCTGATGATTGCGTGCCAGATTGGCGGCGATGCGGAAGAGGTAACTCGCAAAAGCGGCGCTGGGGGTATAACTGGCACAGTGCTGATACAGCCGGACAAAGGTTTCCAGAGCGAGATCCTCCGCGGCGGACGTGTTGCCGGTCATGCGCAGCAGGAAGGCGGCCACCTTGTCCCGCCAGCGCTCCATGATCTCGTTCAGTGCGAGATCATCGCCGGCAGCGAGTCGCTGCATGGCGAGGATGTCTGCATCGGGTGGCGTGTCAGTCATCCCGGGGTCAGGGTGGATGTTCTGGGCAGGCGCCGCAGTGCCGGCTCAAGCCCAGCACGTGGGGCAGAAGCACGTCCAGGTACTGCCGGGCCTGTGCGTCGTTCAGACAAGAGGCGGTTTGGCGGACGTGTCCGATCATGGCGAGCCGGCAGGCCATTTGTGCGGTCGCCAGTTCCTGGAGCCGTTCACCCAATTCATCCATCGGACGACCGGCAGCCTCGAGCAGCGCCGCCTCCGCCTCCCCGATGCGTGCGCAGTTGAGCCGGCATTTTGGCAGGTAGGCAAGGTGCAGTGCCTTCACTTCCTCGAATTGAGACTCGTTCAGGTTGAGCCACTGCCGCAACCCTTGCAGTTCGGGCAGCATGCTGCCGTTTTCATGGGCCATGTCCCGCGCGGCCGGCGCGGACGCAGGTTCGAGCAGGAAGCGACTGCCGTAGAACATGCAGGCGCCCAGCAGGAGGGCGGTGAGCAGGATGAATTGTCCGCGTTTCACGGAGGGAGGCCGGGGGACTTGAATCCCAGCGGGTTGATGGATTCAAGGTAGCGGATTTCGCCCGGGTGGGGCTCCTTTCCAGAAACCTCCGGATGCCCCAGCCAAGCGCCGAGCACGGCCGCGGCGGCCAGGGTCGTCATCGCGGGCAGGGGTCGCCCCAGCCAGGTGAAAAACCGGATGCCGCATCGGCGGATGCAGGCGCTGCACGTGCTGGCATCCCCGGCTTCGATCCGTGCCCAAACCGCGCGGTTGAAGCCATGGCTCAGGGCGGGGCGCGACGGATGGGCGCGCAGCCAACGGTGGAGTTGAGCGTCATTCATGGCGAAGCGGGTCAGGCTTGCGATAAAGTACAGCCAATCGCACAGCGGGTCATCAGATAAACACCGCCGGCAGCGCAAACCCTTGAGAAACTCCCGGGAAACGGGGGCTGGGTCAGTGCAGCAGGACGAAGCTGCCGTCCGGATGGGTGTAAACAGCGGTGTGACTCCACAGTGGCAGCGGGTCGCCGCCCCCGGAGGCGGTGGAAAGGCCCTGCTTATCCAGCAGGTCCCAGTGCAGGGTGCCGGCCTTGTTCCAGCCGGAGCCGATGACGCAGGCCACGAGGGTTTGGCCCCGGCTGTTGCGGGCCAGCACGGGATGCTTGGCGTTTTTCGGCCCGACCTGCCGCGACGAACCCACGGCTGCGTCCAGGCGTCCGATGACAATCCGACCGTCCTTTTCCCAGGCGGCCTGCAGCCACTCTCCCGTCGGCAGCAGGCTGGCGCTGCTCATGGGGCACAGGGCGACCCGCCAGTCATCGAGCCGGTTCAGTCGGGTGCGTCCGGCCGTGCGGGTGAGCAGCAGCATGCCGCGGCTCGCCGGTTCGGGCGCACCGCGGTAGAGCACGGTGAGCCTGTCGTCCTCGGTCAGATGCGCGCGCAGGGAGCAGCAGGCGCAGACCCCCGTGTTCGCCTCATTCAGCGGGGTTGGCGGAGCAAAGGTGAGTCCGTCATCGGTGGAGTCCCGCACCAGGACGAGGCGATCGGCTTCCCCGTTCGCCCCGGCGGGCGCCGCATGCCAGACGACACTGACTCGGCCGCGTCCATTGGCGGCGATCGAGGCGCCGCCATCGAGGGCCGTGGTGTCGCCCATCAGGTTTTGTTGTGCCGAGAAGGCCTTGGCGCCGGGGGCGAGCCGGGCGTGCAGCAACGGCGCCTGACCCCTTCGTTCGGCCTGGCCTGCGGTGCTGCCGTTCCACAGCACCTGCACGCTGCCCTTCCGGCCCAAGGCGATCTGGGCACCGCGGATCGTGCCGATGGCAATCGCCGAGCGCGGCTCGCTGTTGACCGTGACGGGCGGCGTCCAGTCGCCTCCGTCCAAGCGGCGGGTTGTGTAGCGCACGTCGCAGGCTTTCGGGTCGCCGAGCAGGTAGACCAGATGAACCACGCCGGCCGATGACACGGCGATCTGCGGCTGCAGACCGGGTTCGGGCAGCGATTCGACGCGCACCTGGGCGTGCACGGCCAGGGGCAGCAGCAGGAGGGTGAGGAAGCGTTTCATCAGGCCCTGGCGGGCATGCAGGGAAACGCTTCCCCTGGGGCAACCTTTCCCGGCCTGTGTCCGCCAGGGACTGCCCGGCGCAGGCTCAGCGCAGCTTGGCCAGATACTTGTCGGGGTCGGCCTGGAAATCGTCGAGGCAGGGGCGGCAGCAGAGCTTCACCTCCTGGCCTTCGTGGACGAAGGTGACGGGCTTGCCCATGCTGCCGAGCTTGTTGCCGCTGACGAGGCAGACGTCGAGCGGGTAGGGTTTGGCACCCGCGGTGCTGGAGCAGGAGGTGAGGCCGAACAGGCCGGCGGTGGCGAGTACGAGCAGGGTGGTGTGGAGTGCGGTTTTCATGGGGATGTGGGATTGCGAATTACGGTTTGCGGACTGACGAATGAGAAGGCGGGTTAGAAGCGCAGCAGGACGCCGGCACCGAGGCCGTAGTCGGAATGGAACTGGGCGATGAGCGAGGCGTGGCGGTTGAGGGTCCAGTCGGCCCCGGCGGTCCACTCCCACTCGCTGCCGGTGTCGTAAAACACCTCCCCCCAGACCGACAGCCGGGAGGTGAGGCGGAAGGACTTCGACAACGTGAAACGGCCGTCGCCCTCGCTGTCGACCGTGGCATTCACCCAGACCGAGAGCGGCAGCCGGTAGTTGATCCCGGCCAGGGCGCGATTTTCCGCTTCTTCCTGGTTGGTGAAACGCGCGCCGGCGAAGGCCTGGAAGTTGAGGTTGAAGTAGCGCTGGTACAAAGCGTCCACCTCATACTCGGGCTTGTCCACGCCCTCCCAGCCGACCTCCCAGGCAAGCTGCAGGTCGTTCTTCGGATTCATCCAGGTGAGCAGGCCCTCGCTCAGGTGGCTTTGAATCGAGGCGGCGCCCCAAATGTAGGCCATGTCGTGGGCGTGCTCGCCGAGGCCGGCGGCGTGGCCAAGGCTGTGGTCGGCCGGATCCATCGCGGGCGCGCCGGTGGATGCGTGGCCGCCGGCAACCTGTGGTGCGGCTGGCGTTGTGCCCATGGGCGTTTCATAGCGGAACACCCGCGCCATGCCGCTCATCATGTGGTAGAGGATGTGGCAGTGGAACATCCAGTCCTTGTCCTCGTTCGCCTCGAACTCAATCAGGCGGCGACTCATCGGCGGCACGTCGACGGTGTGCTTGAGCGGTGAGCGCGCGCCCTGGCCCATGAGCAGGCGGAAGAAGTGGCCGTGCAGATGGATCGGATGATGCATCATCGAGTCGTTGATGAGCTCCAGCTCGATGATCTCGCCCTTGCGGATGGGGATGTAGGGATCCTGGGCGATGGTCTTGCCGTTGAATCCCCAGATGTAGCGGTTCATGTCGCCGGTGAGATGCAGGGTGATGCGCCGGCGTGGCAGCTGAGCCGGCAGGGTGGTGTCGGCGGGCGCGCGCAGCAGTCGGTACGGCGACCCGGGCCGCGGCAGTTCCAGCGAGGCGCGCGGGTCGTCCTTCTGCTCGTCGAGCGCCAGTCGCAGCATGTCGTTCATCTGGTACAGGTTCGGCCGCGGCGGATCGCTGGCCGGTGTCAGAGCGCCCTCGCCATAAAAGGCCGAGGCATGGCCGCTGCCGTCCTGGGCGGTGAAGCGCAGTTCATACTGGCCGGAGGGCGGCACGGTGACGAGGACATCGTAAGTCTCGGCGATGGCCATGAGGAAGCGGTCGACGGCGACCGGTTCGACGGGCGGGCCGTCGGCGGCGACGAGGGTCATCGGGCCGGAGGAGGCGTGCGGGTAAAAGTAGCTGGCCGCCGAGGCATTGACGAGGCGCAGGCGCAGGCGTTCTCCAGGCCGCCCCTGCAGCCGGACTTGACGCTGGCCGTTGATCAGAAAAGTATGGTAGCCGACATCGGAGATGTCCATCGGCGGCATGCGATCCCATTCGCGCTGGAAGTAGTCCTTGAGGCGACCGGCGCGCCAGGCGCCCAGGATCGACTGGGCATTGCGGCGCATCAGGCCAAAATAATCGCTGCCGCGCATGAGCAGGCGCATGACCTCGTGCGGGTCGATGTTGGTCCAGTCGGACAAAACGATCACGTGCTCGCGATCGGCCTTCACCGGTTCGCCGCCACGCGGCTCGACGACGATGGCACCGTACACCCCGCTCTGCTCCTGAAAGTGCGTGTGGGAATGGTACCAGTAGGTGCCGCTGTGACGCAGGTCGAACTCGAAGGTGTGGGTCTTTCCGGGCAGGATCGGCGGCGTGGTGACATGCGGCACGCCGTCCTGGACGTTGGGCAGCAGCAGGCCGTGCCAGTGCGTCGAGGTCTCCTCGTTCTTGAGGTGGTTGTGGACGCGGATCCGGGCGAAGTCGCCCTCGCGGAAGCGCAGCACGGGGCCGGGGATGCCGCCGTTGATGGTCAGGCCGCGCACGGCGCGACCGGCGGGACGGACGGTTTGTTCGGCGATGTGGAGGTCGTATTCGACGACGCGGCCGCGCCGGGCGGTCGACGTCTGGCAGGTGTCGCAGGCCAGGGCGGCGTGCAGGGGCAGGAAGAGCAGGGGAAGAAACAGGCGGTGCATGGGCATGGAGCGTCCGGGGTTGACGGAACGGTGCGGCCGAGAGCCCCGCGGATGCGGGCGGCGGGCGCAGGGCGGGAGCCCTTCTCAATGCAGAAACACGCCGAGCAGCGCCTGCAGGCGGACACCCGCGGCGACGCGTCCCGGCGGATCCGTGCCCCGCGGGGGCGCCCGGGTGGCGAACGATCGCGAACGAACGGTCGGGTGGGGTTGCCACGCCGGCGGCACCGAGGCCTGCCAGCGGGGTTCAGGTTCGCGCAGGGGCGGTGGCGCCAGAGGAGCCGGGGATTCCTTGACCGGCTCCAGGCAGGGGCAGGCACCCGCGCAGCAGGCACAGGCGTCGGGTTCCGCGCACCAAGCCGCCAGAACCGGCGCAGGCAGGGCCTGGGCGGTCAGGACAAGGAGGATGGCAAGCAGGCGAAACATCGGTTCAATAGGGCAGACGCAGCAGCCCCATGAATGTTACGCCTGAAGTCCCGCGGGTCGAGACTATTGTTGGCCGGCGGCTTTCTTGAGGAAGACCTTGCGGTCCCAGTTTTTGCGCAAGTCATCTTCGCTCACCGTCGAGGCGACCCCCTCTGCCGGTACGGGCAGGTTGGCGGTCCAGAGCAGGGCGTTGAGCAGCAGGCGGCGCTGATTGGGTTCGGCCCAGTTGGCATGCAGGTCGCAGCCGGTGAAGCCGAAGCTGCGACCGCCCCCGGGGCGTTCATAGGCCCAGGCGACCACTTCCTCGCGGCCGGCATGGGCCTTGGCGTCGGCGGTCTTGCGGCTGCTGTCCGGCATGGCACAGGCGAGCAGGGGCGTGACGCCGGTTTGGGCAAAGTGCAGGTTGTACAGCCAGCCGTCCTTGAGCAGTTCGAACGGGGTAAGACCACGGGTGATGTCGTGCGCGGGCAGGCCGGTAAAACGCACGTCCCAGTGGCCGCGGCAGCCGATGTCGCTCTGGAAGACCGCGCCGAACCAGTTTTTGAAGTCGTCGGCCAACTCCGGCGGGCATTCGGCCGCCTGGTGCAGGACGGCGAATCCCGTTGCCGCGCCAGCGAGGGCGCGCAGGCGCTCCAGCCTGGCGGGTTCGAGGAAGGACAGCTTGGCGCCGCCGTCGAGGAAAAACAGGACCGAACGCGCACCATCGAACACGGATGCGTCGCGCGGCCAGCCGTCGGCGACCAGCACCGGTGCGACGCCCGGCACCGTCTTGAGCCAGTCCATGAGCAGGGCGCAGCCGGCGAAGTACTCGTGCTGGCCAGGCCGGTTGCTGGGCGCGCCCGCCACCAGCACGATCTTCGCCGCGGCGGGATCGGCGGGTGTTGTTTCCAGTGGCACGCGCTGCTGCTCCTCCGTCAGTTCGGCATGGACGGAGGCGAGCAGGCAGAGCGGCAGCAGCAGCCAGGCTTTCATGGCAGGCGAGGCTCAGGCCAGCAGTGTGCGCAGGCGCTCGACGATCTTGGGAACCTCGACGAAGGGATCCTTTTTCTCCTCGAACTCGATGGTGAACCAGCCCTGATAGTTGGCGTCGCGCAGGATCTTCAGCAGGCGCGGGATGTCGGTCGGTTCCCCCGGCTGGTTGCGTTCGATGCCCTTGGCGCGCATCTCCATCTTGAGCTGGACGTTGATTGCGTAGGGAGCGATTTTGGCCAGGTCGCCGTAGGGATCCTCGGTGTGGAAGTTGCCGCTGTCGAAGTTGATGCCGGCCCAGGGGCTGTTGACGTCGCGCACCATCTTGATCAGGTTGTCGGGTTCAGCGACGATGCCACCATGGTTTTCCAGGCCGAGGAAGACGCCCTTTTTGCCGGCGTGATCGAGGCATTCCTGGTAGGCGGCGGTGCAGTTGGCAACCGCTTCCTCAATGGAGATGTCCTTGGGGACCGGGCCGGCGAAGACGCGGATGTGCGGCGCGCCCATCACCGCGGCGTGATCGATCCACTTTTTCACATCGGCGATCTGTTCGTCGAGCTTGGGACCCTTGGGCAGGGCGAAGTTGTTGCCGACGGCGGTGCCGGCGAGCTGCACGCCGCGCAGGTAGGCATGGCGGCGCACCTCCAGCAGGAAGGCGTCATCGACATCGGGCGGGAAGAAGTAGCTGGTCACTTCGGCGCCCGGCACGTTGTGATCGGCGCACCAGTCAATGAAGTCGAGGATGCTCCAGGGCTTGCGGCCCTCGACCTTCTGTTCCTTGCCGCGGCTCCATTGGAAGGCTTCACGAAAGCTGTAGGCGGCGACGCCGAGTTGCATGCGGCTTTGGCCGGCGCGCTGGATGGGACCGATGGCGGCGAGGGGGGAGGCGGCGGCGAAGCCGAGGCTGCTGGCAAGAAAGTGGCGGCGGTTCATGGAGGGAAGAATACGTGCTGAAACGACCACGCTTAGCAGGTGGCGCGGATTCTGAACAGCCTTTTTGTGGGGCCTGGGCATCGAGCATCGACCTGCCGGGATTGGCTGTAGTGCGGGGCATTGACCCGCAGGGAACCACGCGGTCACTGCCCGCGTCCACAGCTCACCGGCCCTCTTTCAGCACCCGCCGAATGTCATCCGCCTGGGTGGCGGTCGAGGCGCTGGCGTCGTGCCAGACGATGCGGCCGTTCTGAATCAGGAAGCACTGGCGCGAGGCGAAGGGCAGCAGGCCGAGCACCTTGCCGACGCCGAAGGCGGCGAGGATCTTGCCTTCGGGATCGGCGATGAGGTCGTAGGGCAGGCGATGCTGGGTCTTGAATTTTTGCTGGGCTGCGGCGCCGTCGGTGGAGACGCCGAGCACCTGCACGCCCTGCTGCTGGAGTTCGGCGAAGGCGTCGCGCAGCGAGCAGGCCTGGGCGGTGCAGCCCGGGGTGTTGGCCTTGGGATAAAAAAACA
The DNA here is from genome assembly GCA_036846165.1 of Prosthecobacter sp. GTDB lineage: Bacteria > Verrucomicrobiota > Verrucomicrobiia > Verrucomicrobiales > Verrucomicrobiaceae > Prosthecobacter. The sequence continues at coordinate 8,339 of DAIUCN010000043.1, read as the reverse complement.
CCACGGTCGGCCCCTTGGCATAAACCTCGGCGAAACGCACCTCCCTGCCGTCCTGATTGAGGCCGGTGACCTCGGGGGCGGGGCGGTCGACCCGCTCGCCGGAACCGGCCTGGGCGGCGCCGAAGAGGCTGGAGAAGAAGGCGGCGAGCAGGGGCATGAAGCGGCGCATTTCCCGGGTTACGCGGCGCGGCCGCGCCTGGATGACGCGGTTAGCGTCCGTCGCCCTTCCGCCACTGCCAGGCTTCATCGAAGAAGCCGGCGTCGGCGATGCCGCCGGGCACCTGGCTGGTTTTCGGTTTCGACACATCGATCACCGCCCAGTCGGGCAGCTTGGGCACCTGCCGGGCGTTGTTGAGGTAGTCGTACTCGCGGTAGGTGAAGCCGCTGTTGATCACGATGTACTTCTCCGGGTTGAGCGGGTTCGGGAAGACCAGCACGGGCGCGTGACTGGCGGCCTCGTAGGTCTTGCCGTTGGCGACCAGCTTTTCCGCGGTCCACTCGATGGGCAGTTTGGCGAGGATCTTCTTCAGCACGGCATTGCTCTGCGGATCGCCCCAGAGCACGAGATGGCTGGCGGCGAGGTCGGCGTCGTCGATCTCGGTGTCGGCCTTCACCGGCGCGTCGCCGCGGAACTGGCGGCGCCATTCGAAGACCGCGCGCTCGAGTTCGGCCCTGGCCCAGGCGCCGGTTTTTTCATGGAGCGGCTGGCCGGTCGGACGGACAAAAAGGAAGCGGTCGAGGAAGGCGTCGTCGATCGGGCCGGACAGGCCGTGCTTTTTCGCCAGTACGCCGGCTTCGTGGGCGTGCAGGGCCTGCTGCCACTTGCCGTTGCTGCGGCGCAGGTGCACGCGCCAGGAGCGGTCGGACTTTGGCCGGGTGACTTCGAGGCGGCTGCCGTCGATGACCACCACCGGCGCCGTGCGCACGCTCAGCGGGCAGTGGCCGGGTGCCATGTCGAGGGTGAGGGCGGCGACGTTCTGGGTTTTCACCGTCACCTCGGCCGGGCCGGTGATCTCGGCGTGCACGCGGGTGCGCTGCCACTGCTGCTCAAGGGCGTCGAGCTGCACCCAGTGCATGCGGTGGTAGCGCAGGAACCAGGTGGCGAAGTGGACCTCGCGCGGTGTGCGCTCGCGGCCGACCGCGGTGATGGCGGCGAGGCGGCGCTCGATCTCGACGAGCGAATCCGGATGGATCTTGTGGGCGGTCTGCGGGCCGATGAGGTGGACCAGGTCGATGCCTTCCGCGCGCAGGTGCTTTTCCATGATGTCAGCGGCCTGCTTCTGGCGGTCGAGTTCGCCGCTGTAGGCGACCGTCGGGCAGTGGAAGAGGTTGAGCGCGCTGTCGGTGGCGTTGTACCACTTCCACAAAGTTTGCTGGTACCAGGGCACGGACGACACATCCTCGGTCTGGAAGACATTCAAAAACTCCGGCGTCTCCGAGAAGCCGGCGCCGGGGTTGGCGGCGCACCAGCGGTCGGCGTAGTGCACGGCGAACTGCCAGGCGGCGGCGCCGCCCATGCTGAAGCCGCGCATCACGACGCGGTCCTCGTCGACCGCATAAAACTTGCCGGCATGATCCAGGGCTTCGAGCAGGTCGATCTCGCCGGCGAGCTTGTTGGCGCAGCAGTAGCGGCCATAGGGGTGCAGGACGAGGGCGCCAGCGGGGGCGATTTGGCCGGCCTGCTTGCGGCGCTGGTCGAGGAAGGCCAGCTCGCTGAGGGTTTCGCCGCGGCCGTGGCACCAGACATCGAGGCGGGTGGGCGCGCCGCTGTAGTTCTCCGGAATGACCATGCCGTAGGGCTGCACCGAGCCGTCGATCTTCGAGCGGTAGCCGCGCACGACGAGGCCCTTCTGGGTGGTCCAGGGCGCGCGGCCTTCCTTGAGCTGGGCGGCGCGTTCGAGGCCCTCGGCGAGCACTTCGCGTGCGGCCTTCAGTTCCGCGGGCTTGTGGACCTCGCCGTAGCGCAGGGCCCAGTCGACCGCCTTATGATGGATTTCGAGATCGGGCAGCAGGTCGGCGAGGCGCGGGTTCTTTTCCTGGGCCTTGGCGGCGGCGTCGATGGCGGCGCGCAGCTTGGCGAGGTCCGCCTGCAGGGCTTCGGCCTCGGCGGCCGGCACCTCGATCCCGGGCGGCGGGATCGGCCGGACATTGTCGGCGAGGTTGTCCTTGGGGCCGTCGGCCAGGACGACGGAGGCGGTGGCGAGCAGGAGCGCGAGCGGGCGAATCATGGGAAGGGAAGGATAACGCGGTGACACGGGCGATGTGCAGCGTTTTTTGAGGGCGAAAGCAAGATTCGGGCAGCCTAAAGCAAGGGGTGGATGGCGCGGAGGGCAGGCCGGGGCATGGTTGGGGCACCATGGAAGTTTTTGCCGTCACCATTTTCATGAGCCTGGCCTTTGCCGTGCTCTTTGCGGTGCTGTTTTTTGCCGAGCGCTCGCAGCGCCAGCGGCGATCCGTTGAACAGATGGCCCTGCTTCCCCTCGACACCGATCCTGGCGCGGATGCCCCCCGCCGCTGAGCTGCCCCTCTCCCACTCTGTCATGACCTCCGCCTCCGCCGCCAAGACCACCGTCACCTTCGACGACCGTTCCGTCCGCCGCTTCATGATCGCCTCCATCATTTGGGGGGCGGTCGGCATGCTGGCGGGCGTGTTCATCGCCCTGCAGCTCAACTTCCACGAGCTCAACCTCGCTTCCTGGCTGACCTTTGGCCGCCTGCGCCCGCTGCACACGAACGCGGTCATCTTCGCCTTCGTCGGCAACATGATGTTCGCCGGCATCTACTACTCCACCCAGCGCCTGTGCAAGGCGCGCATGGCCTCGGACTTTCTCAGCAACGTCCACTTCTGGGGCTGGCAACTCATCATCGTCGCCGCCGCCGTGACCCTGCCGCTTGGCCTGACCCGCGGCCAGGAGTACGCCGAGCTGATCTGGCCGATCAATGTCGCCGTCGCCCTGATCTGGGTGGTGTTCGCGGTGAACTTTTTCTGGACCCTGGCGAAGCGCAACGAACCCTCACTTTACGTGGCCCTGTGGTTCTACATCGCCACCATCATCACCGTGGCGATGCTGTACATCGTCAATCACCTGTCGATCCCGACCTCCTGGACGCACAGCTACACGGTCTTCGCCGGCGTGCAGAACGCCCTGGTGCAGTGGTGGTATGGCCACAACGCCGTCGCCTTCTTCCTGACCACGCCGATCCTCGGCATCATGTACTACTTCCTGCCGAAGGCGGTCGAGCGCCCGGTCTATTCCTACCGGCTGTCCATCGTCCACTTCTGGTCGCTGGTGTTCATCTACATCTGGGCCGGCCCGCACCACCTGCTCAACACGGCGCTGCCGAAGTGGCTGCAGATGCTCGGCATGTTTTTCAGCCTGATGCTTTGGGCGCCGAGCTGGGGCGGCATGCTCAACGGTTTGCTCACCCTGCGCGGTGCCTGGGACAAGCTGCGCACCGATCCGGTGGTGAAGTTCTACATTGCCGCCGTCACCTTCTACGGCATGGCGACCTTCGAGGGACCCCTGCTTTCCATCCGTGCGGTCAACGCCCTGTCGCACTACTCCGACTGGACCATTGGTCACGTGCATGCCGGCGCGCTCGGCTGGAACGGCCTGATGGCTGCGGGCCTCTTCTACTGGCTGACACCGAAGCTGTATGGTGCGCGCCTGCACTCGGTGGCCTGGGCGAACTTCCACTTCTGGATCGCCACCATCGGCATCCTGATCTATGTCGCCGCCATGTGGGTGTCCGGCATCATGCAGGGCCTGATGCTCAACGCCACCAATGCCCAGGGCACGGCGCTGGTGTATCCGAACTTCATCGAGACGCTCACCTCGATCCGCGCCATGATGGGCTTCCGCATCATCGGCGGCGTGCTCTACCTCGCCGGTTTCCTGCTCATGGCGGTCAACCTCTGGCTGACCATGCGCAAGGGCAAACCCGTCGTGGAAACGCGCGAGGTCGCCGTCATTGAGCGCGGTGCCAAGGACACGATGGGCATGAAGGACACCTTCCTCAATGACCCGGTGGCTTACCTGTGCGCCGGCATGTTCCTGGTGCTTGCCTGGCTCTTCCTGCCGCCCGGCGCCGACATCGCCGCGCTGCTCTGCGCGGGTGTCTTCAGCGTCATCGCCGTGAAGAAATTCCGCGAGTCGCACAGCCGCTGGTCGGGCTGGTACGACAGCCTGCTCAACAACTGGCTGCCCTTCACCGTGCTGACCTTCGTCGCCGTCGCCCTCGGCGGCCTGATCCAGATCATCCCGACGGTGACGGTCAACCGCGCGAAGAACGTCGAGGACCGCATCCAGCAGCTGTACACTCCCCTCGAGCTCGCCGGTCGCGACCTCTACGTCGCCGAGGGCTGCTACAACTGCCACAGTCAGATGATCCGCACGATGCTGCCCGATGTGCTGCGCTACGGCGACTACTCGCGCCTGGGCGAAAGCATTTACGACCACCCCTTCCAGTGGGGCTCCAAGCGCACCGGACCCGACCTCGCCCGCCTCGGCGACAAGTACCCGCACAGCTGGCACTACGACCACATGATGGAGCCGCGCTCGACTTCGGTCGGCTCGAACATGCCCGCCTACCCGCATCTGTTCACCGACAAGTTCGACCAGAAGAGCCTGCCGAAAAAGGTCGCCGTCATGACCCGTCTTGGCGTGCCTTATCCGGCGATGACCGCCGACGAGATCAAGATGCAGGCGCTCGAGCAGGCGGTGAAGATCGCCGAGGAACTCAAGGCCCAGGGCAAGGTTGCCGCGCCCGACACCCAGATTGTCGCCCTCATCGCCTACCTGCAGAAGCTCGGCAAGCACGACACCCCCGAGGTCGAGCAGAAGCTCAGCCCGCAGGGCGTGCCCTTCCCGCTGCAGCCAGCCCTGCCCGACAGCCATCGCAAGACCGTCAGCCAGAACCCCTGATCTTTTCCGTCCATGTACAAGCGCGTCCTCTATGAAAACTGGGCCGAATGGGTGCCCTACCTTGCCTTCGGTATCACGGCCCTGGTCTTCCTGTCCTTTGTCGTGCGCGCCCTGACCCTGCGCCGGGAGCGTGCCGACCAGATGGCGCGCCTGCCGCTGGAGGAGGAAAGCGAAGAGCCGAGAGCCTAGAGTGAAGAGAGTCCAAGCCATTTGAAGTTATGTCCGCCAATTCCAATCCCGACAACGGTCCCGTCCTGCGCGAGCACGTCTATGACGGCATTCAGGAGTACGATCAGAAGCTGCCGAACTGGTGGCTGTTCACCTGGTACATCACCATGGTCTGGTTCGTCATTGCCTGGGTCGCCTACTACCAGCTTGGCCGCGGCGATTCCGACGTCGAAAAAATCGACAAGGCCATTGCCGCCGTTGAGGAGCACCGCAACCAGGAGTTGGCGTCGCTGGACGACGACAAGCTCTGGGAGATGTCCAAGGATGCCAAGGTCGTTGAAGCCGGCAAGGCGACCTACAGCACCACCTGCGTGGCCTGCCATGCGCCCGACCTGAGCGCCCACCTCGCCGGTGCCAAGCTGCCCGGCCTGCCGCTCAATGACGCTGAGTGGAAGCACGGCGGCAGCCCGACCCAGATCCTCAACATCATCCGCAAGGGCGCGCCCGACCTCACCAAGGGCATGCCGCCCTGGGAGCCGCAGCTCGGCATCCAGCGCGTGGTTGAAGTCACCGCCTTCCTGCTCAGCCACCACGAGAAGGGCGCGGCCGTGACCCTATCGGCGGATTCACCGCTCAAGGCGGCACCGTAAGGGCGACGGGTGGGCCGGTGCGGTCAGGCGGTCGGCTCCGGCACCACCTCGACGATGAAGGCCTTGTCCTTGCCGAACCAGGTTTTCGCGGCCTGCCGGATGTCGGCGGCGCTGACGGCGTCGATCAGGCCCGGCAGCTTCTGGAAGTGGTCGTGGCCGAGGCCGTTGAGTTCGTTCCAGCCGAGGGCGTCGGCGCGCGCGGCCGTGCCCTGCTGCGAGCGCAGCCAGGACGATTTCCAGGCGGTCTTGGCGCGGTCGATCTCGGCGGCGCTCAGGCCGCGGCGGGCGAGGTCGGCAATCTGGCGCAGCATCTCCGTGCGGGCGAGGTCGAGCTTGGCGGCATCGGTGCCGATGTAGAAGTAGAAGGCGCCGGCGCCGAGCGCGGCGAAGTGCTGGGCGCCGACATAATACGCCAGGCCGAGTTCCTCGCGCAGGCGGTTGAACAGGCGGCTGCCCATGTCGCTGCAGGCCTCGTCGATCAGGGTCAGTGCCTGGGTCACGGGATCGTGCAGGCCGGGTGTGCGGAAACCGACCACGAGCACGGCCTGCTCCTTGTCGAGCGTCTGGCGCCAGCGGCCGGGTTTGGCGACCGCCTTCTTCACCTCCGCGGCGGGCAGCGTGACCGGCCGGCGCTCGCCGCGCGGCAGCTTGCCAAAATGGGCCTGCACGAGACGGCGGATGTCGGCGGCGCGGATGTCGCCATCGATGCTGATGACGCCATTGGCGCCGGTCAGCGAGTTCTTGAGCATGGCGCGGCAGTCGGCGACCTGGATGGCGCGGATGGATTTTTCACTGCCGAGGGCGGTGCGCGCGAAGGGCAGGCCGGCGAAGATCTCGCGGCGGGCGCGGCGCAGGGCGACGGTGAGCGGATCCTCCAATTCCTCCTGCAGGCCGGCCAGCTGGCGTTTCTTCACCTCGGCGAGACCGGCGGCCGGCAGGGTGGCCTGGCGGGTGAGATCGGCGAGCAGTTCGACGGCGAGCGCCTCATCGCCGCGCAGAACGTCGGCGCCGAGCACGTAGCGGTGGGCGTCGGCGCTGCAGTGCAGGCTGCCGCCGAGGTTTTCCAGTTCGGCGGCGATGCGTGCGGCCGGGCGCTTCCGAGTGCCTTTGAGCAGCAGGCCGGCGGAGAGCATCGTCACACCGGCATCGGCCTCGGTTTCGGCCGGCACGCCGGCGAGGAAGCCGGCGCGGATCGAGACGAGCGGCAGGCGCGGATTTTCGCGCACGAGCAGGGTCAGGCCATTGGGCAGAATGTGGCGTTCGATGTCGCCGCTGCCGGTGGTCTTCGCTGCACTGGCGGTGGCGGCTTCGACATCGGGACCGACGACGGCCGTGGTCAGGACGGAGGGCTTCAGGTAGCACTGGGCGACCTCGCGGATGCGGCCAGGGGTGAGCGCCCGCACGGCGTCCAGGTAGTGGCGGGCGTACTCAAGGCTGCCGGCGGCGAGCCAGCCGTGGCCGAGCGAGGCGGCTTGGCCCTTGGTGGTGCTCAGGCTGCGCAACTGGCCACCGATGGTGGCGCGCACGGCCTTGGCGAGTTCGGCGGCGGCCGGGCCGCGCTGGCGCAATTGTTCGACCACCTCCAGCAGGGCGTCGCGGCAGGCGGCCTCGTCCTTGGGATCACACTCGGCCTCGGCGGCGAAGAGGCCGCACTCCTGGGCGCCCCAGGCACCGGCCCAGACCCAGTGGGCGATGCTGCGCTTCTCGCGCAGTTCCTGGTAAAAGCGCGAACTGCGGCCCGAGCCGAGCAGGAAGGCGAGCACGTCGAGGGCGGGCTTGTCCTCGTGGCCCTCGCCAGGCACCGGCCAGCCGAGCATGACGCGAGTCAGTTCGGTGGCGAAGTTGCGGCGGGTTTCGCGGCGGCCGCGCTGCACGGGCTCGGCCGGCAGCCGCGGCTCCTCGCGCGGCGCGCGCGGCCAGTCGCCCAGCAGGCGTTCGACGGCGGCAAAGGCCGCCTCGGGATCGATGGCGCCGGTGAGCACGACGAAGCAGTTGTTCGGCACGTACTGACGGCGGTAAAAGCCGGCGAGATCGGGCTGGCGCACCTGGTCGAAGACGGCGCGGTGGCCGATGACCGGCTCGCGCAGCGGGTGCTGGCGGAAGGCGGTGGCCTGCAGCAGTTCCTGGACGACCGAGCCGGGATCATCGTCGTACATCGCCATCTCGCGGCGGATGACCTCCTGCTCCTTCTCCAACTCGGCGGCGTCGAGCTTGGAGTTGCGCGCCATGTCGGCGAGGATTTCCAGGTACGCCTCGGCGTGGGCGGCGAGGCCGTCGATGTAGTACACCGTGCGGTTGAAGGTCGTGTAGGCGTTGACGGATCCGCCGAGCTGCTGGATCTGCTGGGAGATCTCCTGGGCGGAGCGTTTCCAGGTGCCCTTGAACAGCATGTGCTCCAGGCAGTGCGCCAGGCCGGCGCCGGTCCATTCGCCCTCGTGCAGGCTGCCGGCCTTGACCCAGAGCTGAACGCTCACCAGCGGGTGCTCGCGATCCTCACGGATGAGCACCTCCAGACCATTGCCAAGGGTGCGCACCTGCGCTTGCAGGGGCGGCGCCTCCAGGGCGGCGGCACGGGATTTCACGGAGCGGCGGGGGG
>DAIUCN010000042.1:0-37506 GCA_036846165.1 Prosthecobacter sp. | reverse complement strand
GTGGGGGGCGGGGTGGTTCGACCGCTCTGAAGTGCCTCGACGAGGGCGGTGCGCACCTCGTCGGCAGTCTTGAAAGGCCGCGACGAGCGCGGATCCAGGCAGCGGCGCAGCACTTGGGCGAAGGACGGAGGCAGGTCGCGGGCGACCCGGCCATCCGGGCCCGGCTCCTCGCCGGTGAACAGCACGTGCAGGGTGCGGCCAAGATCGTGCAGATCACCTGCGATCCCGCCCGTTGGCGCCTGCAACCAGGTGCGTTCGCCGCTGGTGGTCAGCGCCATGCCGGTGCCAGTCATTTTGATCTGACTGCCCGCGACCAGCAGCACGCTGCGCGCACTCAGGCAGCCGTGCACGAGCCCGTGGGCGTGCACCGCCTGCAGGGCTTCGCAGATCTGGAGGGCTGGCGCGTAGGCCTGCTTGGGCTTCAAACGCCCGGCTGCCACCACCTCCGCCAGCGGCACGCCCTCGACATGCTCGCTGACCAGGTAGAGCGGGCCACCGGCCATGCGACCGCAGTCATACACGGCGGTCACCAGCGGATGCTGCAGTCGCGCCCTGTGGCGCAGGTGCTCCAGAACGCCAGCCTCCGTTTCCGGCTCGCGCAGAACACGGATCCGCACCAGGCGCTCCAGCGTTTTTTGTCGCGCCAGATAAACCGCGCTGTCCTCTCCTGAACTGAGCCGACGCAGCACGTCAAACGACGGCAGTCGTGCCGCCAGATCGCGGAGGGAGGGGTAGGCTGGAGAGAGGGCGGACATGCAGGACTGCCAAAACGCCGGAACTGGAGAGCGGCAGCCGTGCCATGTGTCGCGCAAACCCCGGCGCGTTCAAGTCCGGGTCGCAAGGCATTGCGCTATTGTCTATTAATCATATAGACAATATCAATTTTGTTCTTTACCTTTGCACGGGGGCGTGATACGTTGCAATGCATTCACCCCCGCTTTTTCACCCCCTCGCCCCTTCTTGCATGAGCAAAATCTCCGTTGAAGAACTCAAGCTCGCCTCTGCCGGTCTGCGCGGCCAGTTGGCCGAGCATTTCGCCGACACCAGCACCCCGAACATTCCGGAGGACGCGAACATCCTGCTCAAGCATCACGGTTCCTACATGCAGGACGACCGCGACCGTCGCGCCCAGCTGGTCAAGGAAAAGAAGGACAAGGCCTGGAGCTTCATGATCCGCAGCAAGATGCCGGGGGGGCGCATCACCGCCCAGCAGTGGCTGATCCATGACGACCTTTGCACCAAGGCCATGGGCAACATGCGCCTGACCAACCGCCAGGGCATCCAGCTGCACGGCGTGCTCAAGGGCGGCCTCAAGGAGGTCATCCACCATGTCTGCCACAGCGGTCTTTCCACGATGGGCGCCTGCGGCGACGTCGTCCGCAACACGATGGGTCCGGCGGCACCGATCAAGGACGCCGTGCGTGCCGACACCCAGCGTTTGACCGAGGAGATCAGCCAGCGCTTCCTGTGGCGATCTTCCGCCTACGCCGACATCTGGCTCGACGGCGAAAAGATTGAGCCGAACTGGACCCAGGATCCGGAGCCGGACCCGGCCGTGCGTGCCGCCACCCGCGCCGCCGAGGGCGAAGACCCGATCTACGGCAAGGTCTATCTGCCGCGCAAATTCAAGATTGGCGTCGCCATCCAGCCCTGCAACGACGTCGATCTCTACTCCCAGGATGTCGGTTTCGTGCCGCATGTGGTCGACGGTCAGGTGGAAGGTTACACCATCACGGTTGGCGGCGGCTTTGGCATGAGCCACGGTCAGCTCACCACCCGCCCCTTCCTGGCCCAGCCGCTGCTGTATGTGAAGCGCGCCCATGTCGTCGATGCCTGCGAGGCCATCGTCACCACCCAGCGCGACCACGGCAACCGCACCGAGCGCAAGAATGCCCGTCTGAAGTACACCGTGCAGAGCATGGGCCTGGACGGCTTCCGCGCCGAGGTCGTGCGCCGCCTGCCGGGCATCGAGACCTTCCCGCCCAAGCCCCTGCATTTTGACAGCGTTGAGGACGACCTCGGCTGGCACGAGCAGGGCGACGGCAAGCTTTACTGCGGCGTCTACGTCAACATGGGCCGTATCGTCGACCGCGAGGACGGCATCCACTACCGCGCCGCCTTCGCCGAGATCGCCCGCGAGCTCGACCTGCCATTCATCGTCACGCCGAACACCAACCTCATCATCGCCGAGGTGGCCCCGGAACAGAAGGCGCAGGTGGACGCCATCCTCGCCAAGCACGGCGTGGTGCACGCCGACGCCGCCGGCTTCACCCGCGCCCGCAAGGTCGCCCACGCCTGCGTCGCCCTGCCGACCTGCGGCCTGGCGCTCAGCGAGTCGGAGCGCGCCCTGCCCGGCTTCATGGATTCGATCGACGCCAGCCTGCGCGAACTCGGCCTGCAGGATGAGCCCATCCTCTTCCGCATGACCGGTTGCCCGAACGGCTGCGGCCGCCCCTACAACGCCGACTTCGGCTTTGTCGGTCGCGCCCCCAACAAGTGGGCGATGTTCGTCGGCGGCAGCATCCGCGGCGACCGTCTGGCCGGCCTTGAATTCAAGTCGGTCCTCGGCGAGGAAATTCCCGGCAAGGTGCGTGCCTTCCTCGAGGCCTTCAAGGCTGAGCGCCAGCCCGGCGAAATCTTTGCCGACTGGTTTGCGCGCACCCGCACCCTGGGTGAGGCGCCGACCCCCGAGCAGTTCCACATCGAACTCGCCGAGCGCGCCGCCAAGCTGGCCGAACAGAAAGTCAGCGAGGCGGGCTGAACCGCCCGACCGTGAAGGCCTTCCACCCGCGGGGTTCGCCCCGCGGGTTTTTTGTGGGCAGACGGTTCAGGCGGTCCAGGCTTGGAACAGGCGGCTCATCAGCCAGGCACTGGCCAGCCACAGGCCGAGCAGCAGGGCGATGAGCGCGGCGAACACCAGCGCCAGGACGAGGAAGCGCAGGCGTGTGCCACGGCGCACCTCCTCGCGCCGGCCGGCCTGCCAGGCCTGCAGCAGGTGGAGGTTGCGCCGGTTCGATTTGAAAAAGGCGCTGAGCACCGGGCCGCCAGCCGGCAGGAAGTCGAGCAGGGCGTTGATCAGCAGGTTGCCGCCCATGCGCAGCAGCACCGGCAGACCAACCCCGCAGCGTACCGCCTCGGCGAGGATGAGCAGGCCGCCACCGGAGGCGAGGGCACTGCCCAGGCCGGGGAAGAGGGCCAGCAGCGGGTCGAGGCCGATCTTGAAATTCGTGCCCGGGATGCGCAGCCAGTCGTCGAGCCAGCGGGCGAGGTAGCGCGCCACGGCGGCTCGCTCTTCGGCCGCCTGCGGGTCGGATGGTTCGGGCATGGGTCAATTTAATCGCGATTCGGGCGCCCGCCAGCGCCGCCGCGCAAATCCCGGCTCGCCTCCGGCCCGGCGACTGCCGTAAGCTGTGGAAATCACCATGGACGCCACTCCCTTCCGCCGCGAGTCCCACCTCGACCGCCTCGCTTCTGAGATGGGTTTCGACATCGCCATCATCGGCGGCGGCGCCTCCGGTTTGGGTGCGGCGGTCGATGCCGCCGCACGCGGCCACTCGGTCCTGCTTGTCGAGCAGTCCGACTTCGCCAAGGGTACTTCCAGCCGCAGCACCAAGCTGGTCCACGGCGGCGTGCGGTACCTGAAGCAGGGCAACATCGCCCTTGTGCTCGAAGCGTTGCGCGAGCGCGGCCTGCTCTGCCGCAACGCGCCCCACCTCGTCCACAGCCTGCCCTTCGTGATCCCCAACTACCACTGGTGGGAGGGACCGTTTTACGGCATCGGCCTGAAAGTCTACGACGGCCTCGCAGGCCGCCTCGGTCTCGAACCCTCGCGCTGGCTGACCCGCGGCGATGTGCTCGATCTGCTGCCCAACCTCGAGCGCGAGGGACTCAACGGCGGCATCCTCTATCACGACGGCCAGTTCGACGACGCCCGCCTCGCGGTCAACCTGGCGCAGACCGCCGCCGAGCAGGGCGCGGTGGTGCTCAATCACTGCCGCTGTGCCGGCCTGCTCAAGGAGCACGGCCATGTCGCCGGCCTGCGCCTGGTCGACGAGGAGGGCGGCCGCGAATTCGAAGTGCGCGCGCGCGCTGTCATCAATGCGACCGGGGTGTTTGCCGACAGCGTGCGCGCCTTTGATGAACCGGCCGCGCCGCCGCTGCTCAGTCCGAGCCAGGGCATCCACCTCGTCCTGCCGGCCGACTTTCTCCCCGGGAACACCGCCGTCATGATTCCCAAAACCGATGATGGCCGCGTGCTCTTTGCCGTGCCCTGGCACGGTCGCTTGGTCGTCGGCACCACGGACACACCGGTGGCGCAAGCCACGCTGGAACCGCGAGCCCTGCCCGAGGAGATCGATTTCGTCTTCGGCCAGATCACCCGTTACCTCGCGCGCGATCCCTCGCGCCGCGATGTGCTCAGTGTCTTTGCCGGGCTGCGACCCCTCATCAAGGCGGAGGCGGAATCGACCGCGGCATTGTCGCGCGATCACCTGATCACGGTGTCGGAATCCGGCCTGATCACCCTCGGCGGCGGCAAGTGGACCACCTACCGCAAGATGGCCGAGGATGTCATCGACCATGCGGAGATGGTGGGCGGACTCGATCAGTACGCCTGCCGGACCCGCGACCTGCCGGTGCACGGCGCGTCCGGCGCACCGGCGGCCGAGAGTTCGCACCTGCGCGTCTATGGTGCCGACGCCGCCGGCATTCGCGACCTCATCGCCGCCGCGCCAGCCCTGGGCAGTCGCCTGCACCCGCAACTGGAGTTTTTGGAGGCCGAAGTGGTCTGGCATGCGCGCCATGAGATGGCGCGCACGGTCGAGGATGTGCTGGCGCGCCGCACGCGAGCCCTGCTGCTTGATGCCCAGGCGGCGCTGGAAGCCGCGCCGCGGGTGGCGGCCCTGCTGGCGGCGGAGTTCGGTCGCGACGCCACCTGGCAGGCGCATCAGGTGCGCCTGTTTCACCATTTGGCCCTTGGCTACCTGCTCGACGCTTGAGAAAGGCAGGCGAGCCCGCCGTGCTCAGCCTTGGTGGCGAGGCGCCGTGCGCACGCGGCGAGCTCAGGCCGCCGCACGATCCTGCTGCCGCAGGTTCTTGAGGTGGCTGTAGCCGACCAGCTTGCGCGACTGTTCGTCCCAGAGGCGCAGCGACAGGCATTTCAGGCTGCTCAGCAGGGTGATGGGTTTCACCTGCTGGAACATCGGGTGCGAGTGGTGGCAGCGCTCCAGGTTGTAGTTCGGGATGCGCGAGCTGAGGTGGTGGACGTGGTGGTAGCCGATGTTGCCGGTGAACCACTGCAGGATCTTCGGCAGCTTGTAGAAGGAACTGCCCTCAAGTGCCGCCGTCGTGTAGTCCCAGTGGTCGCGCTTCTCCCAGTAGGTGTCCTCGTACTGGTGCTGGACGTAGAACATCCAGATGCCCGCGGCACCAGCCACCAGGGTCACCGGCAGTTGAATCATCAGGTAGGCCTTCCAGCCGATCAGCCAGCAGGCGCCTCCCACCATGGCGGCGAGCGCGAGGTTCATCCACAGCACCGACAGGCGATCCTTGCCCTTGGCGGCGGGTGAGGGGAAGCGCTGGTAGATCAGGAAGATGCCGAGCGGGGCGAGCACAAACAGCACGAAGGGATTGCGCGCCAGCCGGTAGGCGAATTTTTTCCAGGGCGAGGCTTCAAGATACTCCTGCACGGTCAGCGTCCAGATGTCACCCTCGCCGCGGCGGTCGAGGTCGCCCGAGGTGGCATGGTGCACCGAGTGCTGCCAGCGCCAGTGGCCGTAGGGCGTGAAGGTGAGCATGCCGGTGATGAAACCGAGGAAATCGTTGGCGCGCTTCGAGCGGAAGAAGGAGCCGTGGCCGCAGTCGTGGAAGATGATGAAGAGTCGCACGACCAGCAGACCGGCGATCACGGACAGGCCCAGGGTGAGGGCGTAGGAGACCTCCAGGCTGCGCCACATGAGGTACCAGACGAGGAAGTAGGGCACGAGGGTGTTGAAGACCTGCCAGAGCGACTTCGGCAGGGACGGCACGGCATACTGGGCGATGATGGCCTTCCATTCGGAAATGCCGGGCTGGGACTTCACTTCAGGTTGGGACGGGGCGCTGGACATGGTGGGACTGGGCGACGCTAAAACATCATTCTACACGGCTTTTACGCAGCGCACAATTTGTCAAATGCGTCGGTTTTGGCGGCAGATGGGCGGTTCTTGGTCAGTGGCGACGGCTCATGGGTTCAAAAAAGACGGCTTTTGCCAGGGTTTTGTCTGTAGGACAGGGTGACTAACCTTACACCGCCGTCTCGCGCCCGCCCAGCCAGACCCGCTGCACCCGCAGCCGGCGGTCGAGCAGCAGCACGTCGGCGCGTTTGCCCACCTCCAGGCTGCCGGTTTCGCCGGCGATGCCGGCGCGTTCGGCCGGGGTCAGCGAGGCCATGCGCACCACCTCGTGCAGGGGCGCGCCGCTGGCCCGGTGCATGACCCGCACCATGTGGTCCATGCCCATGATCGAACTCGCCAGGCTGCCGTTCGGCGCCCAGCCAACCTTGCCGTCGCTGTCAAACCAGGAGCCATCGTCCTCTGCTCCGAAGCGGTAGCGGCCGGGCGGCAGATCGAGGGCGCGGTTGGCATCGGTCACCAGGCAGAGCCGGTGGGCCCCCTTCATCCGCCAGGCGAAGCGCAGCAGCTCGGGCGCCAGATGGCAGCCGTCGGCAATGACTTCCGTGCTCATCTCCGACTCGGCGAGCACGAACTCGGCCATGCTGCCGCGCATCGGCACGCCGAGGCGGGCACGCACGGAGGCCACGGAACTCATGGCGCACCAGAAATGATCGACATGGCGCATGCCGGCCTTGAAGGCGGCCTGCATCTCCGGCCAGCTGGCGTTCGAATGGCCGCAGGTGATCAGGCAGCGCTTGCGCCGGGCGGCCCGGTAAAAATCGAGCGCGCCCGGCAGCTCGGCGGCGCAGGTGGCGATGCGCACCAGGTCGTCGGCAAAGTAGCGGGCATACTCCTTCGCCAGCGGTTCGCGTCGGCCTTCGACGCTGTGGCAGCCGACCTTGTCGGCGGCGAAGAACGGTCCGTACAGATGCACGCCGGCGATGCGCGCGCCGGCGGCGGGCGACCACGCCTTCTGCACCGCGGCACAGGCCTTGAGCATGGCGCGGATCTGCGCCGGCGAACCGGTCGTGGTGGTCGGAAACAGCGTCGTTGTGCCATGGCGGGC
The DNA here is from genome assembly GCA_036846165.1 of Prosthecobacter sp. Classification (GTDB taxonomy): domain Bacteria; phylum Verrucomicrobiota; class Verrucomicrobiia; order Verrucomicrobiales; family Verrucomicrobiaceae; genus Prosthecobacter. The sequence continues at coordinate 30,288 of DAIUCN010000042.1, read as the reverse complement.
ATGGGCGCGACAGGCGGTGCGCACCGCCTCTGCCGTGCCATCCATGAAGTCGGCGCCGTCGCCGCCATGGACGTGCAGATCGACAAAGCCCGGCGCGATCCAACCGCCGCGGACGTCGATGACGGTCGCCTCCTTCGGCCAGCGCCGGCGCGGTTGGCCGAGCCACTCGATGCGGCCGTCGCGGCAGATCAGGGCAGCCTCGTCGAGGGTGCGGTCGGGCAGGACGGCGCGGCCGCCGGTGAGAACAAGCAGGGAGGACATGGGCATCAATAGTCAAGGAACGGACCACGCGGTTCCGCGGCGTCCATGGCGGCGCGCCAAGCGGCGAATTTTTCCCGCAGCATCTGCAGCACCTCGGGCTTTGCCTTCGACAGATCGCGGCTTTCGCCGGGGTCGCTGCTCAGGTCATAGAGTCCCTTGCCCTTGGCGGAATCGAGCCATTTCCAGGGGCCGACCCGCGCGGCCTTGTCGGCGCGGCGCTGCCAGAACATTTCGGAGCGCGGCGAGGGGGTGTCGCCGCGCAGCACGGGCAGCATGTCGAAACCGTCGAGCGTCAGATCCTTGGGGGCCTTGACCCCGGCGGCGGCGAGCAGGGTGGGCAGGATTTCCAGCGAGGTGAGGAATGCGTCGGTGACGCGGCCGGCCGGCACCCTGCCGGGCCAGGTAAGGATGAAGGGCACGCGCAGGCCGCCCTCCCACAGCGTCGATTTCGCCCCGCGCAACGGGGCGTTGCCGCCGTTGCCGCTGCCGCCGTTGTCGGAGAGGAAGAGGAAGATCGTGTTCGGGGTTTGACCGGCCTTGTCGACCGCGTCCATGACCGCGCCGATGGCGTCATCCATGCAGGCCACGGCACCATAATAGCCCGCCAGCTTTTCGTCCTTCAGCCGGTCGCGGAAGCGCGCCTTGTATTCTTCCGGGGCCTGCACGCCGGGTTTCTGGCCGCCGTTGTCCTCGGCCAAGGTTGAGGCGCCGTGCGGGGCGTTGAAGGGCAGGTAGAGGAAGAAGGGCTGCCTGCCGGCGTGCTCGTTGATGAAATACAGCGCCTCGCGCCGGAAGACGTCGGTGATGTAGGTGCCCTTGTCCTCCTCGGTGCGGGCGTTGCCGCGGAACAGCGAGGGCACGCCATAGCGCTCGTGGGTGTAATAATCGATGCCGTTGTTGCCGTGGCCGTAGAAGAAATCGAAGCCGCGCTGCAGCGGCAGGTAGCGCTTGGCCTGGCCCATGTCCCACTTGCCGACGACGCCGTTGACGTAGCCGGCCGGCTTCAGCAGGTCGCCGAGCGTGCGCTCGCGTGGATCCAGGCCCAGGGTCATCTCCGGCGACACCGCATACTCCTCGGCCGAGTAGCGGTGGCCATAGTTGACCAGGTCGTTGCGCACCATTTCGTAGAGGCCATTGCGCTGCGGGTAGCGCCCCGTCAGCAGGCTGCCGCGCGAGGGCGTGCAGGCCGGCCAGGTGACGTAAAAATGCGTCGCCCGCACCCCGGCCGCGGCAAGCTTGTCGAGGTTCGGCGTTTCGATTGGCTTCAGCCCCAGGCAACCGAGGTCGGGCCAGCCCTGGTCATCGCTGATGAAGAGCACGATGTTGGGCGGCGCAGCCGTCAGCGCGGCGGCGGCGAGCAGACCGGTCAGGAGGCGCAGAAGCATGACCGATGGAAACGACCGGGAAGGGCGGCACATTTCCCGGGAGTCGACGGCTTGGTGAAACCGTGGTCCGTCCTTGACGGAATCCCGGCATGCGGTCCGTTGTAGTCTCACCCAACCGCCATGTCACGCCGCCCGCCCTCCGAAGCCTTCGAGAAGATTCCGACCCAGATTTTTCCTGATTCCGCCGCCGCCGCCAAGGCGCTCGCGGCCGAGGTGCGGACGCTGATCGAGGCGCGCGCCGCCCAGGGCAAAAACGCCGTGCTCGGCATGGCCACGGGTTCGACGCCGGTGCCGTTTTACCGCGAGCTGATCCGCCTGCACAAGGAGGAGGGGCTCAGCTTCAAGAACGTCATCACCTTCAACCTCGACGAGTACTACGGCCTCGGCCCGGATCATCCGGAGAGCTACGCCTGCTTCATGCGCGAGCAGCTCTTTGATCACATCGACATCCCGAAGGCGAACATCCACATCCCGAGCGGCACGGTGCCGGGCGACCAGGTGTTTGCCCACTGCCGCGAGTATGAGGAGCACATGGAGGCCGCCGGCGGCATCGACCTGCAGATCCTCGGCATCGGCCGCACCGGCCACATCGGTTTCAACGAACCCGGCTCCAGCCGCGACTCGCTGACGCGCCGCATCACCCTCGACCGCGTCACCCGCCAGGACGCCGCCGCCGACTTCCGCGGTGAGGAAAATGTGCCGCACTTCGCCATCACCATGGGCGTCGGCACCATCCTGCGCGGCAAGAAGCTCGTGCTCATGGCCTGGGGCGAGAACAAGGCCGGCATGGTCGCCAAGGCCGTCGAGGGCCCGGTCACCGAGGCGATCTCCGCCTCCTTCCTGCAGGATCATCCGGACGCGCGTTTTTTCATCGACAGCGGGGCCTCGCGCGAGCTGACCCGGGTCAAGTTGCCCTGGCTGGTCGGTCCGGTGGCCTGGACGCCGCGCGAGACGCGGCGCGCGGTCTGCTGGCAGGCCTTCCAGACCACGCGACCGGTCCTGAAGCTGACCGACGAGCATTACAACGAGCACGGCCTCAGCGACCTGCTCTCCGAGCAGGGGCCCGCCTACCAGCTCAACATCCGCATCTTCAACCAGCTCCAGCACACCATCACCGGCTGGCCGGGCGGCAAGCCGAACGAGGACGACACCTACCGTCCCGAGCGCGCCAGCCCCTATCCGAAGCGCGTGCTGGTCTTCAGCCCCGAGCCGCAGGACGCGGTGGTCGCCATGGGATCGACGCTTGAGCGCCTGGTCGAACAGGGCCACGACGTCCGCCTCGTGGCGTTGACCAGCGGCAACCTGCGGGTGCCGGACAGCGAGGTCGACAAGTTCGCCAGCACCCTGCAGGAGCTGGCCGGTGTCGTTGAGGACGGTGCCGCTTGGGCGCGCCAGACTGCCTACGCCCGCGAGATCCTGCGCCTGCTGGAGGAGAAGGGCGAGTTCGGCGAGGATCCGCCGCTGATCCGGCAGTTGAAGTCGCTCGTCCTGCGCGGGGAACTGCGCGACGCCGCGCACGCCTGCAACCTGCCCAACGAGCAGCTGACCTTCCTCGACCTGCCCTTCTACGAGCAGGGCCGCTACCGCCGCTTCCGCAGCACGCAGGCCGACACCGACCTCGTTGCTGCCCTGCTGCGCGAGGTGCGCCCGCACCAGATCTATGCCACCGGCGATGCCGCCGACCCGAGCAGCGTCGCCGGCATTGGATTCCGGGTTCTGCAGGCCGCGCTCAAGGCCTGTGCCGGCGAGGAATGGGCCGGCACCTGCAGCCTGTGGCTGTACCGCGGCAAGGAGAAGGCGCTGGAGCCGCATGAGATCGACATGGCCGTGCCGCTCAGCCCGATGCAGCTCGAGCGCAAGGCGCGCGCCCTGTCGCGCTACGGTTCGCTGTCGACGCTCGAACTTGCCGCGCCGGAGACGAACCGCGAGAACGCCCGCGCCTACGACGCCCTCGGCCTGGCCGAGTACGAGGCGATCGAGTGCTTCCAGCGCTGGGGTCGCGCCGGTTGAGGTGGCGCGGGCTCAGTTGTCTGGGCGCACGGCGACGACCTCGATCTCGTACTTCAGGCTCGGTGGCAGGCAGTTCGTGATCGTCGTGCGCGCCGGATAGGGGGCCGAGAAGGTTTCGCGGTAGAGGCGGTTGAATTCCGCCAGGTCGGCGGCGTCGCGCACGTAGTTGCGCGTCTGCACGACGTGTTCCAAGCCGCAGCCGGCGGCGGCCAGCACCTTGCGGATGTTGTCGAGGCTGCGCCGGAATTCGCTCTCGAAGCTGTCCTGAACGATTTGTCCCTGGGCATCCACCGAGGCCTGGCCGGAAACGAAGACGAGGTCGCCGACCACCACGCACGGGCTGAACGGCAGGTGCGAGGTCGGCGTGTCGGGCAACTGGGGGTGGGAGACGCGGGGCATGGCGACGACCTTGGCCCGCGCGGCCGCGGGGTCAAGCCGCACGGTCTCAGGCGATCAGTTCGGGGATGGGGCGGCCGTGATCGACAATCGGTGTCGGTCGGCCATTGAAGTCCTTGATGGTGATCTTCGCCGCATCGATGCCGAGGTGGTGGTAGATCGTCGACAGGAAATCGCCGGGCCCGCAGGGGCGTTCGGTGACGTCCTCGCCGCGCTTGTCGGTGGCGCCGATGACACGGCCGGTCTGGATGCCGCCGCCGGCCCAGAGGTTGGAGAAGGCGCGCGGCCAGTGGTCGCGGCCCGGTTGCAGGGTGCCGGCGGCCGCGCTGGCGTTGCCGGCGCCGGTGCTGCGGTCAAAGCTGATCTTCGGCGTGCGGCCGAACTCGCCGGTGACAACCACGAGCACGCGCTTGGAGAGGCCGCGCGCGTAAATGTCCTCGATGAGGGCGGCAACGGCGCGGTCATAGTTGGGCATGCGGAAGCGCAGGGCTTCGAACTGGTGATGGTTGACCGCGTGATCGTCCCAGTTGTTGACGCGGCCGCAGAGCGGGCCGTTCAGGCTGCTGGTGACGATTTCGACGCCGGCCTCGACGAGGCGGCGGGCGAGCAGCAACTGCTGGCCCCAGCGGTTGCGGCCGTAGCGGTCGCGGGTGGCGGCGTCCTCCTTGCCGAGATCGAAGGCGTCGCGGGTGCGCGGATTTGTCAGCAGGGTGGCGGCCTGCGCCTCAAAGCTGTCGAGCGCGCCGAGCTCGCCCTCGCGGTCGAAGGCGCGCTCCATGCGGTCGAGGCTCTTGCGCAGCGCCAGGCGCTCGCTCAGGCGGCGTGTCTCGGCCTCATCGGCGAGGCCGATGTTGGGCACCTGAAAGTTCGGTCGGCTGGGGTCATCGCTGACGGCGAACGGCGCGTAGGCATCGCCCAGGTAGGCCGGGCTGGAATACTCCGGTGAGGCGGGCGGCACGCCGATGTAGTTCGGCAGCGGATTGGCGCGGCCACCGGCGCGTTCGCGCAGGTAGTGCGCCACCGACATCCAGTCGGGCAGGCGCGGCTTCGGCTTGTCGCGCGTGTCGGGGTCGCCGGAGAACATCTGCATGGTGCCGGCCGGATGGCCGCCGGCGGTCTGATGCATCGAGCGCAGGACCGTGAACTTGTCGGCGATGCGCGCCTGCAGCGGCATGAGCTCGGTGAAGTGCAGGCCCGGCACCTTGGTGGGGATGGTCTTGAACGGGCCGCGGTACTCGCTGCCGATGTCGGGCTTGGGATCGTAGGAATCGATGTGGGAGAGGCCGCCGGGCAGCCAGACCATGATGATCGCGGTGCGTTCGCTGGCCGGCTTCAGGGCGTTTTCCGCGCGCAGGCGCATGAGGCCGGGCAGGCCGAGCGAGGCGAAGCCGGTGAGCCCGATCTGCATGAAGGCGCGGCGCGAGGCGAGCGGGCCGGCGCAGCGGACGAGCGGGGAGGCAGAGGGCTTGGACATGCGGGCAAACCTACGGTCGCGCGGAGGCGGCTTTATCGGCCGGTGCAAAGACGGCGAGTTCCCTGCCGTCGCGACCGTCCCAGACGCGCAGTTGGCTGTCCTCGCCGCCGGCCACCAGCACGGCAGCATCGGCGCTGCCGGCGGCGGCCTGCTGGAAGTCGGGAAGGCCGGCCAGGGCGCGCACCTCCGCGCCTTCGTCGGTGACGATGCGCACGCGGTTGTCGCCCGCCGAAGTGAGGATGCGGTTGCCGGCGCCGAGGAACTGCAGCGAGGTCAGTTCCTTGGTCCACCCTTCGATCTTCTTTTTGCGCTCGCCGGCGAGCAGGTCCCAGACCAGCACCACGCCGTCGGCTCCGGCACTGGCGAGCACCCGGCCGTCGGCGCGGAAGCCGAGACCGGCGACGTAATGGGTGTGGCCTTCAAAAACGCGCAGGATCTTGCCGTCCGCGAGCTGGCTGACCTTGGCGATCTTGTCGGCCGCGCCGGTGGCAAGCTGGCTGCCATCGGGCGAAAAGGCGAGGCTGAGCACGGCGTCGTCATGGCAGTCCTTCCAGGTCTGCTGCAGCTTGCCGGTGGCGGTGTCAAACAGGTGGACGTCGCCGCCGCGCGAGAGTTCGCCACCGCCGCAGGCGAGCTGTTTGCCATCGGGGCTGAAGGCAAGGGCGTTGACGCGGTCGGGGAAGAGGTCGGGTGCCGCCGCGCCGCCAAGCGTGCGTTCCAGCACCCCGCGCGGCGTGCCGCCCGTGTGCAGCCGGCGCACGGCCTGGAAAGAGCCGTCGGCGCCCGCCTGCAACTCCAGGCCCCCGCTGGCGCCGGCCTCCTCAAGCAGGCGGCCACTGGCCGCGGCCCAGACGCGCAGGCGACCGTCAGCCATCAGCGCGGCGATGCGCCGGCCATCGGGCGAAAAGGCGACCGCCGCCGGCGCCGCGCCGGCCGGCGCCTTGGTGAGGGCGGCGAGCGCGGTGGTGGCGTCGGTCTGCGCCTTTTTGGCGGCCTCGGCGGCGGCGCGCGCGGCGGTGAGACGCTTGGCGTTGTCGGCCTGGGTCGCGGTGATGCGCTGCACTTCCTCTTCGGCATCGCGCTTGTTGCTTTCGGCCGCCTCGACCGCGGCGCGGGCGGAAGTGGCGTGGGTCTCGGCGGTGAGGCGCTTGTCCTCCAGGTCCTTGACCGCCTTGAGACGCGCCGGATCGGCACGCACGGCGGGCGGTTCGGCGGCGAGCTTGGCCTCGGCTTCGGCCAGCGCCTTTGTCGCGGCTTCCAGCGCGGCCACGGCGGGCGGCACGGCCTTCTGCTTTTCCGGCACCGCGCGGGTCATCGCGGTGATGGCTTCCTGCGCCTTCTTGAGCAGTTCGGCGAGCGCCTTGTCCTGGGCCTCAATGCGGGTGATCTCGGCTTTCTGAAAGGCTTCCTCCAGGCTCTGCCGGCCGGCGGTCCAGTCGAGCTCGGCGGCGCGTTGCTGCGCTTCCAGACTGCCGCGCAGTTCCAGCACGACCTTGCCCGTGGCGCGGTCCCAGACACGCACGACGCCATCGCTGCAGCCGCTGGCGAGCTGCTTGCCGTCGGGCGACAGCGCCGCCTGGCCGGCGGGTGTGACCTTGGCCGCGGCGGCCAGCGGCTGCACGAGTTTCGGATCCGCCGGAGCCACGGCCTGGGCGGCCGCCGGGGCGGCGCGGTCGAGGCGCCAGAGTTTCACCTCGCGAAAGCTGCCGCTGGCCAGGCGGCTGCCGTCGGGGCTGAAGGCGAGCGATTGCACCAGCGCGCGATGGGCGCCGGCGCCGGCAAGCGCGGGATCGGTGAGTTCGGCGGCCAGCTCGCGGGTGGCAAGGTCGTAGACAAACAGGCGGTTGCCGCGGCCGCAGGCGGCGAAGCGGCCATCGCGGGTGAGGGCGACCGCGTAGATCGGCTGCACGCCAGCGGCCGGCGCCTGCCAGGCGACCTGGCGTTCCTCGCGCTTGGCGGCCTTGGCGCCCTGGTCGATCCAGCGCGACAGCAGGCTGATTTCCTCATCGCTCAGCTTCACCGCGCCGGACTTGTTGTTGACCGGTGGCATCTCGTAGTCCTGCTCGTGACGGGAGGCGATGACGACCAGACTGTCGGCGCCCTTGCCCGGGATGAGGGCCGTGCCGGATTCGCCGCCCTGGCGCATCAGTTCTGGCGTCTCCATGTTGAGGTCGGCCTTGGTCGTGGTCTTGTTGTGACAGACGATGCAGTTTGCCTTCAGGAAGGGGAAGACGTCGCGGTAGAATTCGAGTTCGGCCGCGGCGGCGGGCGCGGCGAGCGAAAGGGCGAGGAGCGCGGGGCGGAACATGGGCAGGCGACAACTACGCGCCGGCGCGGCCGCGCTGTTCAGGCTTTCGGCGGCGACAGGCGCTTGGCGAGGCGGATCAGGTCCTCCTCGCTGATGTCGACGAAGGAGTCGAGGTCGCGCACCGCGGCCAGCACGGCCTCGTGGCTCGGCGGCTCGAAGGCGCGCGGGGCGGCGCGCGCGGCCGGGCGGCTGAGGATGGCCGGGTAGCGCCGCCAGGGGAAGGCGAAGTTGATGACCAGCGCCAGGCCGACCAGCATGGCGGCGTTGGCGAGCACCGGGGTGAGGGCAAAGCGGTAGCCGAGTTCGTGCACGCTGTCGCCGCCCAGAACGGCGATGAGGGCGGTGCCGCCGCCGGGCGGATGGATGCAGCGGCCCAGGTGCATGACCAGAATCGTGAGGGCAATGGCGGCGCTGGCAGCCAGAGCCGGATCGGCCAGATGCCGGTCGCAGGCGACACCGATCAGGGCGGGCAGCACGTGGCCGGCGAGCACCGGCCAGGGCTGGGAGAGCGGGCCGTGCGGCACGGCGAAGATCAGCACGGTGCTGGCGCCCATGGAGGCGACCAGGGCGATGGCCTGTGGACCGTGCAGGCAGGCGGTGCAAAGCTGCCAGAGCAGGTACATGGCAACCCCGCCGCCGAGCGCGGCGACGAGGCGTTCCTTCAGGCTGACTTCGATGACCTCAAAGCCGAGCCACTGACGCAGGTTGGGGCGGGACATGGCGGTTGGACGCACCGGCACCGGCGCGGGCCATGGTCATGGGTTTCTTTGCCGGTCGGCGCAAGCCGGAAAATGCCCTACTTCGCCGCGGTCGCCGGCGTGGCGGCGCGGACGTGCAGACGGATCGGCTGGGAGACGAGGATGTCGACCGTGTCCTTGGGTTCGGCGGCGCTCGACACGGCCTTCATGCGGCTGGTGGCGGCGGCCATGGCGGCCTCGGCCTGCTTCTGCTTTTCCGCCGCGGTTTTGGCGGCGGCGGCATCGGTGGCGGCGAGTTGCTGCGCCGCGGCGGCGGCCGCGGCCAGGCGTTCCTCGGCCTTTTTCTGCTCGGCCTCGGCGAGCGGCAGGGCGGCGGGATTGTAGCGGTACTTGCTGACGGCGCTGCCGTAGAGGGCCAGCGTGTGTTCGCCCAGTGGGGTCTTCAGGGCGGCGAGATCGAGCACCAGTTCGGCGCTCTCCGCCTGGATCGGGATCTCGAGTTCCTTGAGCGTCGTGAAGCCGTCGCCCTGGGCCTTGAGTTTGATCGTCGCTCCGGTGAAGTCGTTGCGCCAGGTCAGGCGCAGCGGGATTTTCAGGGTCGCACCGGCCTCGGCCTCGAACACCTTGTCCTCCGCCAGCGTCACCGACAGCGGTGCCTGCTCGGAATCGGTGACTGAGACCGGGAAGTCGGCGAGCAGACGCGGCGCGGGGATCTCCTGCTTGGCATCCTTGACCGGCCATTCCATGCTGGCGACGCGGCAGGGCCGGACAACCTCGGCACCGTCGATCAACGCGCGGCCGCGCAGCTGGGCGACCGAGAAGCCGCGCGGGGCGTCGGCCGCGGCCGTGAGCACAAGGTGGCCGACCGATTTGCCCTTGCCGATGCGCAAACCGGTGGCCTGCACGCCAGCCGGCAGGTTTTCCGCCTCGATCTCAATCGGGCCGTCAAAGCCGTCGCGGCGCTGCACGACGACCTCGAACAGCCGGGCATCGCCGCGGCGCAGGGCGGCCGGTTTCGACAGCGCGGCGCGGTCGCCGTTGCGCAGGGTCATGTGCACGGCCCAGGCGGCGAGCGAGAAGTCGGGCGCGGCGCGCCGGACGATGAGGCGGTAGACGTTGCCGGGCTCGTTGCGCGTGCCGCCAAAGAGATCGCGCACCTGCAGGCGGTAGGTGCCGTCCTCCTTGACCTCGAACTGGCCGTTCACATCCGGCGAGCCGGCATTGTAGGGCGGGCCGTCGTAGGAGTAGCCGTTGCTCGACACCTTCATCGGCGGGGCGATGTCGTACAGCTCGGCGAGGTCGGTCAGTTTTTCGCCGTCGGCGGTTTTTTCGACGCGCTGGACGAGCACGAAGGGGTCGGTGTTGAGGCCGAGGCGTTCGGAGGCGACCTCGACCCACCAGACCTCGCCCTTCTTGGCGGTGAATTCGTAGGTGTCGACATCGGCGGCCGGGAAGAAGCGGCCGGCGAGGTCGCAGGGCAGGGTGATCTTTTGGGCTTCGCTGGCTTGGTTGTTGGGTTCGGTCTCGCTCAGTGCGGCGGTGGCCGGCAGGCCTGCGGGTGGCCAGGACATGGCGCTGACGGTCTGCGTGCGCGCTTGCACCGGCGGCGGCCCCTCAGCGGCTGCCTCCTGCAGGGCGAGCCGGTAGAAGTGGCGTTCACCGCCCTGGTAGGTGAGGTCGTGGACCTTGATGACATAGCTGCCGTCGGCCGGCGGCGTGAAGTCGAGCGGGCCGCCGGTGCGGTTGACCTTGAGGTCGCGGCCCTCGGCATCTGCGAGCGCGAGCACGGGAGTGAGACGGGAGTCGAGACCGACCGCGGCGCAATCGATGACGACACGCTGGTCTTTGACGGCTTGGAAGCGGTAGAAATCGACCGCGCGTCGGGTCATAGTCGCATTGCAGACCGAGCCGACCGGCAGTTCGAGGGCGGTTTCGATGCTGGCGTTGGGCTTGCTGCGGGTGAGTTCGGTCAGGCGGCCGACGCTGAAGGCGCGCGCCGAGGAGACACCGAGGCGGCAGAGCACGCGTGCGTCGTGCACGCCGGCGGGGGCCTCGGCGGCGAGGGTGACAAGAAACGTGTCCGTCTTGCCGGGCACCGGCTTGGCCTGCAGGTGCGGGCTGGAAAACAGCAGGGATTCGATGTCTTCGAGGTGCTCACCGGTGACCTTCACTTCGACGGACGTGCCGGCCTGACCGCCCATGGGTTGCAGGGTGAGCAGCCGGGGCAGAGGCAGCGTGACCTGCTGGGCGAGCGCGGGTGCGGCGAACAGGAGGAGGCAGAGGAGACGGGAGATCATGTCGCAAACCTACGCGGTCGGCGGGCCGATCCGTTCAAAGCGGCGCCGATTCGCGTCGGTCAGCGATGCAGGCCGGCGATGCCATTCGGCAGGGAGAAGACACTTTTCACCTCGGCGTCGGTGAGCGCGCGGTTGAACACGGCGATGTCATCCATCAGGCCGGTGTAGCTGTAGCCGAGCGTCAGCGCGCTTTGTTCGACGTCCCAGTGAAAGCTGTTTTCCCAGCCGCGGAATTCACCGGCTGGTTCGCCGTCGAGGTAGAGCCGGCCCCAGCCGTCCTTGGCGCCGGTGTTGGCATTGCCGAAGGTGAAACAGACGTGGGTCCAGCGCTCGCGTGAGAAGGGCGGCTTCTCCACGGCCGCCATCGGCCGGTGCGTCATCTCCTCCCATTTTTCGTTGTTTGGATTCCACAGCTTCGTCACCGCCATGATGGCGTAGCGGAAGTGACGCGGCGTGTGGTCCTTGCTGAACTCGACGAACATGTTGCCCTCGCCCCAGGCCTGGGCGACGAACTGCAACGGGTCGCAGTAGCCCGGTTCCAGATCGCGGTCGGGATCCAGGCGCAGCCAAAACGAGGCGCTGCCACTCCAGTTTTTGTCGCGGTAGCCAAGGTTGGGGCCGCCCTTGAAAAAGACCAGATCCTTCGATTTGCGGCGGAAGGCGAGCGCGCCGCCAAACTTGCCTTCACCAGCGGCCAGCTCAATGCCATCGGCCTCGGCCAGGCCCGGCTTCGGTTCGGTGCGCTTGCGTCCGGGTGCGGTGAACAGCCGCTTGTCGCCGGCGGCGAAGTCGGCGTCGGGTCCCTGATCAAAGCCGGCGTGGAAGACCAGGGCCGAGGTCAGGGCCTCATCGGCGGGCAGCGAGGTGGCGAGAGCGAGGCAGAAAAGGGCGGTGCGCATGACTCAATGGTTGAACAGGAATTCCTTGGTGTTGACCAGGGCCCAGATGAGGTCCTCGTAACCCTGGCGACGCGCCTGCTGGGAGTCGAGCGGCTTGCCGGCGGCGTCGGTGCGCGGTTTGACCAGGTGGGCCTCGGCGAGGCGCACCTCCTCGGCATCGGGCTCACGGGCGAAGGCGGCGAGGTAGAGCTCGCGGATGCGCTTCGGCTCGGACAGCTCGGCCTTGCTGAGTTTCTCAGCGCGACCGCCGGCGGCGGTCAGCTTGGTCTTGACGTCGGCGGCATTCATGAGGTGCAGGCTCTGCGCCAGGCTGGCGGTCTGCACGCGCTCGCACTCGCAGACGCTGGCACCCTCGGGCCGGCCGAAGACCTTGAGGAAGGGCGAGGCGCGGTTGTAGCTGTTGTCGGGCAGCGACACCGCGCGCGTGCCGGGCGGCAGGTCGGCGAAGTCGGACTTTGAGCCGGCGACGCCGTCGAGGCTGTCAAGCAGGACCTCGGCGGTGAGGCGGCGCGGGTAGTAGCGCGAGAAGTTCTGGGTGTCGGCGGTGTTGTACTGGTTGGGCTCGGAGCTGAGCTGGTAGGCGCGGCTCTGCACAAGCGTGCGGGCCAGCTCCTTGAGGTCGAAGCCGCTGCGCACGAAATGCCCGGCCAGGGCGTCGAGCAGTTCGGGATTGCTGGCCGGATTGCTGTCGCGGATGTCGTCCTCGGGCTCAATGAGGCCGCGCTTGAAGAAGTGCTTCCAGTAGCGATTCACCAGGGCACGGGCAAAGAAGGGGTTTGCCGGCTCGCTCATCCAGTCGGCCAGGCGCAGGCGCGGATCCTCGTCAGGCGGGATGTCGAGGGCGGTTTGGCCAAGGGCGGCGGGACGCACGGGCTCGCGCGTTTTCTTGTTCTCGATCTGGGCGATGCCGCGCTTGTGGAAGATGAGGTCTTCGTCAGCGACGGCAGTCGGCTTGCGGCCGATCTGGCTGAAGAAGGCGGCAAAGCTGTAGTAGTCGTGCTGGCTCCAGCGCTCGAAGGGATGGTGATGGCACTGGGCGCAGTTCATGCGCACGCCAAGGAAGAGCTGGGCGACGTCCTCCAGCTGCTGGACGGGTTCCTTGACGCGTTTGTACCAGGCCACCGGCGGATTGGCGACGACGGTGCCGGTGGAGGCGAGGATCTGGCGGACGATCTGGTCGTAGGGCGTGTTGGCGAGCAGGCTGTCGCGCATCCAGGCATGGAAGGCGAAGTTGGCGGTGATGTCGGCGGCGGCATCACGCTTGTTTTTCAGCAGCGCGGTCCACTTGTTGGCAAACCAGTCCGCGTACTCCGGGCTGGCTAGCAGGGTTTCGATGGCGCGGTCGCGCTTGTCGGGCTCGCGGCTGGCGAGGAAGGCCTGGGTTTCCTCGACGGTCGGCAGCCGGCCGGCGAGATCGAGGTTGACCCGGCGCAGGAAGGTGGAGTCGTCGCAGAGCGCCGAAGGCGGGATGCCGAGGCGCTGCAGGTTGGCGAAGACGTGGCGGTCGATGAAGTTTTTCTCCGGCGGCAGGGAATCGACCGGGGCGCCGAGCGGAATGGCGGCGCGGAAAACGGCCACCTTGCCGGAGTAGCGCACCATGACGGCGACGTTGCCCGGCAGATCGAGGGTGCGTACCAGGCCGTGCTCATCGGTCTCGGCCATGGCCTTGTCATTGGCTTCGTACAGCGCCATGCGGGTGACATCACGCGTGCTGCCGTCGCTGAACTTGGCGGTGACCTTGAGCTGGTGGCTCTGGCCGGGCTTCAGCACCGCCTCGGCGGGTTCGACTTCCAGTTGGGCGAGTACGGGATCCTCGGGCTTGCCATAGGGCATGCCGGCGCTGATCCAGCGCACAAGTGTCTGGTATTCTTCCGAGTCCGGGTCGAGCTTTTTGCCGCCACCGTGCGGCACCAGGTTGGCGGCCTTGAGCACCAGCAGGCTCTGTTCGGGCGCCGGCGGAAAGACGCGCCGGCCCTTGGCTTCCTTGACGATGTGCTCGTAGTCCTCCTGGGGTTCAAAACCGAGCAGCGACAGTCGGAAGCCACGCTGGCCGACGTCGGCCTTGGCGTGGCAGGCGCCGGAATTGCAGTCGGCCTTGGTGAGGATGGGGACGATGTCGTTGACGAAGTGCGGCGGCGGTCGCTGCTCCGCCGCCGCGGCGGAGGCGGCGAGGGACAGCAGGGCGGCGGCGCGGAGGACCAGTCTCATGAGTGGCAGTCATACGCCACCCGAGGTGGGGATTTCGCACGCCGTGCGTGGGGTGGCCATCAATCGCCGCGCCGGAACCGGTGCCGGCCTCACTCGCGCAGCGATTCCAGAAAGGCCAGAATGTCAGCCAGTTCTTGGGGCTTGAGGATGAGGTTCATCGGCGGCATCGGGCTGATCGGCGTGGCGGTGTAGCCTTCGGCGAGGCGGGCGTTGGGATTGACCAGCGACTCCATCAGGTAGGCGGCGTCCTTGCGCGCGGCAATGCCGTCGAGGGCCGGACCGACAGCGCTGCCCTGACCGCCGAGCACGTGGCAGTTTTTGCAGGCGGCAACCGGATGATCCCAGAAGATTTTTTGACCGCGTGAGGCGTCGCCCGCGAGCTGGCCGGCGTCCTCGTCGGTTTCGACGATCAGTTCGCAGAGTTTGACGTCGTCGAAGTAGGTGTCGCCCTTGCCGACGTGCAGCAGGTTGATGCTGGCCTTCGGGCGGTCCTTGCTGTGGAAGATGACCTCGACCTCGGTCCAATCCTGGCTGCGGGAGAGTTTCGGCGAAGTTTCGGCGCGGCCGATGTGGTCGTTGAGGCTGGCCTTGCCGCGGAAGGCATGGGTCTTGATCCAGGCGCTGAGTTTGTACTCGGTGTTCGGTTTCAGCGGCACATCGGCAAAGAAGCTGGTGTCACCTTCGTCGCGGGTGATGACACGGAAGCCGTGCCGGCCGCTGCGCACCATCTTCGGGTCGATGACGATGCCCCATTGGGCACCGGCATTGCCGGGCTTTTGGCCGTAATCGCGGCGCGTCCAGCCGGCGGGGGTTTTGCCGTCGGCGGCCAGTTCTTCAAAGCCGGGATTGGGCAGCAGGTTCGGGCCCTCGCGGTAGTTCAACGCCTGGTGCTTCCTGCCAAGCAGCTTGGCGGCCTCAGCCAGCCACTCGTCACCTTTGACCACCGGATCACCGGCAAGCTTTTTCACCAGGGTCTGGATCTCCGGGGTGGTGGGGAATTCGGCCAACTTGACGAAGGCGGCGAGACGCGTCTGCAAGTCCGGATCGCTGATGACACCGGAGCCGAAAAAGAGGTCCTGCGACGGCTTGTCGTGGCCGAGGGCGCGGATGGCGTTGCGGCGGAGGTCGGCGTCCTTGGCGATGAGGGCGGCCTGGTGCGTGGCGGCGTCCAGTGTCCCCCGGGCCTGGTGGACCCAGAGGGCATGGAGGTCCGGCAGCTCGGATAGATCGGACTTTTCCGAGCCGGCGACGAGGCGCTGCTGCTGCAAGAGTCGGCCATAAAGCGTGTCCGTGGGTTTGACCGCCACCGGCTTGCCACCCTTGGCGACGATGCGGTAGATGCGGCCGCGGTGGTGGTCGCGCAGGTCGTTTTCATGGGCGCCGCCGACGCCGGTGGTGGCGACGAAGCCGCCGCGTTCCAGGCTGGGGGTTGGGTTGTGCTGGATGATGAAATTCTGGAAATCGGCCACCCAGACCGCGCCGTCGGGGCCGACCTCGGCATAGACCGGCGAGTTCCATTCGTCGGTGCTGGCATAGAGGTTGTAGGCGTCGAGCGCCTTCCAGCCGGCGCCATCGGGGCGCACGTCCATGAGGGCGACGACCTTCATGGTTGGCTCGCAGACCATGGCCATGCCCTGGAAGCGCTTGGGCAGGGCGGGGCTGTCGATGAAGGCGCTGCCGCAGGCGGCGGTGTAGCCGCCAAAGACATCGACCTGGCGGAAGTTCGGGGTGATGGTGTGGCAGGTGTCGACGACGTTGATCTTCTTGGCGGTCAGCCCCCGGCTGCCGGCGGGGTAGGCGGTGGCCGGGATGCCGCCGAAGAACAGCGGGGCACCATTGGCGGTGCCGCCAAAGACATCGCCGGCGCGGTTGAAACTCTGCGCCCAGGCATTGTTGGTGAACTGGTGCAGGAACTCGAGGGCGCTGCCGTCGGGCTTGAAACGATACACGCCCATGGCGAACTCGTGCATCCGGCCAGCCACCTCGGCCTGCACGCCGGAGTAACCGACGCAGCCATAGATCCAGTTGTCGAAACCGTAGTGCAGGTTGCTGGCCTGGGCATGGGTGTCCTTGATGCCCCAGCCGTCGATGACGGTTTCACGCACATCGGCGACGTCATCGCCATCGCGGTCCTCCAGGTAGAGGAACTTCGGCGGCGCGGCGACGATGACCCCCTTGCGGGCAAAGACGATGCCCGTGGGCAGGTTCAGCTTGTCCGCAAAGACGATGAATTTGTCGGCCCTGCCGTCGCCGTCGGTGTCCTCGCAGATCTTGATGCTGTCCTGGCCCTCGCCGCTGTCGCTGACACCGTGCGGGTAGTCGCGCGTCTCGACCACCCAGCAGCGGTCGCGTGCGTCCCAGGCGAAGGCGATCGGTTTGGCGATGTCGGGTTCGGCGGCGAACAGCTTCAGTTCCAGGTCGGCCGGCACTTGGGTGCGCTCCATGCTGCCCTTGGATGTGAACGGATGCTGGAAGCTGAGCGGCTCGGGCCGCTTCTCGTAGTTGGCCACCTGCGGATGCTTTTCGCGCCGCTCGGGTTCGCGCTGAGCAAGGAAGGCCTCGTAGGCGGCGCGGCGTTCGGGGGAGAGTTTTCCTAGAAGATGGGCTTTGAGTTCCGACGGGTCGGACTTGTCCGACAGGTCGGACGGGGTCAAAGTCAGATCATAGTCTGCGGTGACTTCTTCGGTCGCGTAGTCGAACCAGATGGCATCGCGGCCAAGGTCGCGCATGGCGGCATGCAGCGGACCGGGCGCGGTTTGCTCGGCGCCGGTGGCGTCGAGGTAGAGCACGCGCAAGGGGCCGGCCTGGGCGGTGGCAGCGAGGGCAAGGGCAAGAAAAAGAGAACGCAGGGGCATCATGGCGGAGGGATGTTCATGAAACGTCGGGCATCGTTTGGGCGCGCGGACAAGGATTGTAAGAAATCGGACATATTCCGTGGTCTTGTGAGTGCTGATTTTTGCCGATTTCGTGAGCCGGTCAGCCTTGACAGACGTTTTCGAATTGCATTGATGAAGCCTGCATGACGAATTTTCTCAAAAAAGTCGGCTGGGTGGCAATGGTGGGTTTGCCGGTGCTCATGCTGCGGGCGGCGGATCCGTCCTGGAATCTCCCCTATGAGAGGGTGGAAAACGGCCCGGAGGGCGACCTCGTCGTCAGGGTCGGTGACGTCGACAACCTTGGCTTTGGCTGGGGTGAGGAAAAGCTGGATCCTTTCACCGGCGCGCAGACGGAACCGCATCCCTTTCCGTGGGAGGCCAAGGCGGAGGATCACCCCGGCACCGACCGCATCATGGTCGGCACGGGCGTGGCCTATCCCATGAAGGAAGACACCATGGGCGACGGCTACTCACAGACCGCTCGGCCGCACAACGTCGTGCGACCGGTCGAAATCGAACTGGGGGCCGTGCCGGACCAGGTTCGCGAGGTGCTGGTGCAGGTGTTCATCGATGATTTTCAGTCGCCGCGTTTCGAGTCCCAATTTCAAGTGACCGTCGACGGTCGTCCGGTGCGCCGCTTTGAGCGCCTGCTGAAGGTGGTGGATCAGACGGGGCCGGTCGGCAAGCTGATCAGCTTCCGGCTCGACCCCGAGCATCACGGTGACCTGGCCGATGGCAAGGTGACGCTGAAAATCGATGACCCGGACAGCGGCGTGCCGGACGGTTACGCGCTCGATTTTGTGCGCGTGCTGGTGAACCCGAAGATCCTGCATCCGGTGGAAGTCCTGGTGAAGACGGTCGACCGCATCAGCCAGGAGCCGGTGCCGGGTGTGCAGGTGACCTCGGCGCTCTCCGAAGGAATCACCGATGTGGCCGGGCAGGTGCTGCTGAAAAGGGTGCCGGCGGGCCTGGTGTATGTCGAGGCGGTCAAGCCGGGCTATCGGCCTGCCGCCGCCACCACGGACATCGCAGCGGCCGACCTTCGCGGCGAGGTCGTCCTGGAGATGGAAGCCATCAAGCCGGGCCGCCTGCGCGTGGAATTGGCCGAGGGCACGCCGGTGGCGGAGCCGGGCGCGGCTTTGATCATCTTCGACGCTTCCGGCTCGATGCTGCAGCGACTCCAGGGCAGGCGCCGCATTGAGGTGGCGCGCGAGACCCTGACCGCCGTGCTGGACGAGGCGCTGCCCGACAACCTGAAGGTCGGCCTGCGCGTCTTTGGTGAGGGCGGGCCGGGCAGTTGTGAAAGCGTGCTGCGCATTCCGGTGGGTCCGCTCGACCGCGCGGCTTTGGAGTCGGCCATTGCCGCCATTCAGCCAGTCAACCTGTCGAAGACCCCGATTGGCGCTTCGTTGGAAGCGGCGGCCAAGGACCTTGACGGCATCGGGGGCCCCAAGCTGGTGCTGCTGTTGACTGACGGAGAGGAGACCTGTGGCGGCAATCCTGAACAGGCGGTGGTCGACCTGCGCGCCAAGGGGCTTGATGTGCGCGTCAACATCGTCGGTTTTGCCCTCGATCAGGCCGGCTTGAAGGCCTCGTTTGAGCGCCTGGCCGAACTCGGTGGCGGCGCCTTTTTTGCCGCGGGGGCCGAGGACCTCGCGCCGGCCCTGCGCCAGGCCCTGGCCGTGCCGTTTGAAGTCAAGGATGCGAGCGGCGCGGTGGTCGCCCGCGGCACGGTCGGTGGCGACGAGATCGAGCTGCCGTCCGGCGAGTACATGGTTCACACGCCGCATGCCGGCGGTCTCAGCCAGCGCGTCACCGTGCCCAACGACGACGCGGTCACCCTCACCCTCGGCCAACCCTGATTCCCATGAAACCCTGGTTCCTCCCCTTTGTTGCCGCGCTGCCCTGCCTGGCCGCTCATCCGCTGGCCTTGCCTGCACCCGACGCGGCTCCCGTCGCCCTGGCAACGGAAGCGCTGGCCGTCGCACCCACCCTGGAAGCGCGCTTCGGTCAGCTGGGCGAGGCCCTGCCGGCCATCGAAAGCCTGGATGCCTTGGCCAAGCGCCTGGGCACGGCCGAGGCCGCCTTTGCCTTCGTGCGCGACAAGATCGCCCTGCAGGCCTACCCCGGTTCCCTGCGCGGCGCCGAGGGCTGCCTGCGTGCGGCTGCCGGCAACAGCCTGGATCGCGCCGCCCTGCTGCTCGAATTGCTCCGCCGCCAGGAACGGTCGGCAAGACTGGCCCGGGCGACGGTGACCGAGGAACAGGCGATGGCCTGGCTCGGGCGTCTCACGGTCGAGCCGGTGCTGCTGCCGGCGACCAGTCCGCTGGTCGAAGCCATCGGCCGCCGTGCCGCCGCCGCCCACGCGCCCCTGCGTGCCGCCGCCCTCGCACCGTTGAGCGAGACACTCGACACCGGGGCCCTGCGCGCGGCAGCCGTGACCGATCTGCTCGATCACTGGTGGATCGAGCTTGAGGGCGAGAACGGTTGGCAGGCCTTGGATCCCAGCCGGCGCGGGGCGCGTGCCGGCGAGGGGGTCGGCGAGGCGGAGGAGACCTTCGACGAAATCCCGGAAGATCGCCTGCAGATGCTGGTGTTTCGCGTGGTGGCCGAAATCGCTGAGGGCGACTTGCTGCGTCGCGAGGTCGCGCTCGAGCACCGCGTCAGCGCATTGGAGGCGGCCAGTTCGGTCGTCGTGCTCGGCCGCAGCGCCGAAGGCCAGGGCGCCGGACTTGCGGGTGTGCTTGGCAGCGCCCTCGGGGTCGACAGCTACACGCCGGCCCTGCGCTTTGGCGGGCAAACGCTTGCCGGTTCCGCCATCGTGTTTGGCGAGGCTGCCGCGAAACCCGCCGGAGGTGGAGGCCTGGGTGGCGCGCTCAATGCGCTGTCGTTTGGCGATGACAAGCCCGCTGCGGACGGCGCCCAGCGTCAACTGGCGGGCCTGGTCCTGGAGATTGAGTGTGAGGCGCCCGGCGCCGAGCCCCTGCGCCAGCGCCGGCTGCTTTTCGATCGCCTGCCGGCTGCCGCGCGTCTGGCCTGGGAGACTGCCGGCCATCCCGAGGAGACGAAAGTCAAGCTGCGTCCTGCGCAGGCGGGTGAACTCGCCGCCGCCCTCGGCGCCAGCCACCTCATCCACACCTACCACGGCGCCCATGATCCGGGCGCCTGGGCGGCAATGACCGAGAACCTGCTCATTGAGCTGCTGGCCGAGCGCCAGGAGAAGGGGGGCGACGAAGCGGTGGCCGTCGCCTCGTTCCAGGACCTGCAGGCCA
Source organism: Prosthecobacter sp. (assembly GCA_036846165.1). GTDB lineage: Bacteria > Verrucomicrobiota > Verrucomicrobiia > Verrucomicrobiales > Verrucomicrobiaceae > Prosthecobacter. The sequence goes on along the minus strand of DAIUCN010000042.1, from coordinate 10,204 downwards.
GTGTCTGGCGCAGTCTGGCCATCCTCGCTGATCTGTTTGTCACACCCGCGGTCAATGACCTCGACGGCCTGCGCTTCTATCCGGCGCGCCCGCGCCTGGCCGTTGTTTCCACCTTCCTGCCTGCCGATGTGCCCGGCTTCGGCCTTGCCGTGGACCTGCTGCAGGATGAACTGCGTGTTGTGCCGGCCGAGGGCGTCGCGGCGGCGGCGGTGGCCGAGCGCCAGCTCTGGCGCGCGGCCCTCAGTGGTGCGCTTGAGGCCGAACTCGGCGTGCTTTTCACCCGCGATTTCCTGGCGAAATGGAGCGACAGCGACGACAGCGCCACCCGACTGCGCGAGTTGCGGCTGCTGCGCGACGATGCCCTTCCGCCGCAGGCCGGCATCGCCCTGCGCAGCGCGTTGGCCGCCGGCGCGCTGGTTGCCGCCGGTGGTGAGGCAGGGCCGGAACAGTTCTGGGAAATCCGCCCGACCGACGGCCATGCCCGCGCCATGCTGGAGCCGGGGCTCGGCGGCATGCGCAAGATCTACAAGCTGCACGGCGTCGCCAGCTACGGCAACGGCGTGGTCCAACTCGATGCCAGCTACCTCAAGTACCTCTGCTCCGACACCGCCGACTACTTTGAAATCATGGACCGCAACCTGAAGCGCATGCAGCGCCAGCGCCCGCCCCCGCGCGGACGCGCGGGTGGGGTCGCCGGCGAGTACGTCGAGATCCAGCAAACGATCCTCAGTTCGGTGCCGTTGTCGATCGCCTTCACCCTGGAAACCGGCGGCTGCATGGCACTCGGCATCGTGGCCATCGTCGACGGCCTGAGAGGGCGGGATTGGACCGATCGCCTGCGTTGAACGGCGGACAAGGGTCTTGCCTGCCCGTGAGCCCTGAGGCAGGCTGGGACGTGGATTCGCCCGCCACCCTCCGCACCCGCTTCCTGCGCCGCATGGCGCCGGAGAGCCAGTTTTATCATTTGTTCAACCACCTGCCGCGCGTCTCCTTCTTCGCCAAGGACGCGAAGTTCCGGTTGGTGGCGGCGAACCGTCACTTTGTCGAGCGACTCGGTTTTGCCAGCGAGGCGGAGATTCTCGGGCGCGATGACTTTGAACTCTTCCCGGCGCGCCTGGCCGAGAACTTCCGTCGCGACGACGAGGAGGTGCTGCGCAGCGGCCAGCCCAAGCTGGGCATCGTCGAACTGTTCTTCAACCGCCAGGGCATCCCCGACTGGTTCGTCACCCACAAGCTGCCGGTGTTTGACCGCCGCGGCGCGGTGATCGGACTCATGGGCGTGGTGCGCGCCCACGGCGGCGCCCCCGAGGAGGTGCACACGCACCGGCAGATCGAGCGCGCAATCGACCACATCCGCACGCACTTCCGCGGCCGCATCACCGTGCCCGAACTGGCCGCGCTCGCCTGCCTGTCGCCGCGTCAACTGCACCGCAAGTTTGTCGAGGCCTTTGGCATGAGCCCGCAGGCGGTGATCCTGAAGGTGCGCATCCAGGCCGCCTGCGAGTTGCTCGCCGATCCCGACCGCTCGGTTGGCGAGATCGCCCGCGAGGTCGGTTTTGCCGACCAAAGCTCCTTCAGCCAGCACTTCCAGAAGCACCTTGGCCTGACGCCGCTGAAGTACCGCCGGCAGTTTCGTTGAATGGGGGCGAGAGCCGTGCGCTGGCCCGCGTTGGTTCCCATATGCCCGCGCGTTTTTTCCTGCTTTCACTGTTCTCCGTCTGGATTCCGGTCGCCGCCGTCAAAGCCGAACCCGCGGCGGGCTGGGTCGACCTGTTCAATGGTCGCGACCTCACTGGCTGGGTCGATGTTAACACGAGCCCGGAGACCTGGAAGGTGCGCGACGGCCTGCTCATCTGCAGCGGCCAGCCGATCGGCGTCATGCGCAGCGAGAAGATGTATGAAAACTTCCTGCTGCACATCGAGTGGCGGCACATGGAACCCGGCGGCAACTCCGGCGTCTTCATTTGGAGCGAAGGCGTGCCGGCGCCGGGCAAGACGCTGCCGAAGGGCATGGAGGTGCAGATGCTGGAACTGCAGTACCCGTTGCTCAACCGCGAAAAGGATGGTTCACCGCGCCATCCCGGCTACGTCTCCGGCGAGCTGTTCGGTGCCAACGGCCTGGAGGCGGTGCCCGACAACCCGCGCGGCCGTCGCAGCATGTCCTGGGAGATGCGCTGCAAGGGCGCGGGCGAGTGGAACAGCTACGATGTGGTGGCCGTCGACGGCGTGGTGAAGCTGGCGATCAACGGCAAGTTCGTCAACGGCGTCAGCCAGGCGACCGTACGCAAGGGCTACCTCTGCCTCGAATCGGAGGGCGCCGAGATCCACTTCCGCAACATCCGCCTGCTCGAACTGCCAGATGGCCGCGCGACGCCGGAACAGACGGCACCCCTGGCGCCTGCGAAGCGGTGAACGGGCCGGTCAGTCGGCCGACTTCACCTCGGCGGCCAGGTCGAGCACGGCATCCATGAGCTTCACCGAGGCCTGCGGTTCGACGTTGTTGGTGCCGGGCCAGGTTTCATAGCCGCCCAGCTCGAAGTGACGCGGGGTCGGCATGTAGCCGTAGTAACCGTGGGCCAGTTCGACCATGAACGACTTGGCGAAGGGGCTGCGCTTTTTGAATTCCAGGCCGGTCTCGGCGAAGGTCTCACAGGGCGAACTGGCGATGCAGATCTCGCCCAGACGCAGCACCTGCACCGGGAACTTGGTTTTCGGGCTCGGCTGGGCCAGCTTGAGGATGCGGGTGGCGTAGGCGTAGGGCAGGTCGGCCTTGCCCTGGATGCGCGGGGTGTTTGCTGCCGTTTTTTCGGCCCAGGCGATGCGCTCGGGTTCAAGCGTGCGCCACTGGACGTCGAGTTCGCGATAGCGCGCGGCGAGCGGTGCCCGCGCGCTCCATTCCAGGCCGGCGAGCGCGCCGTGCACCTTGCCGGCCAGGTCTTCGGCGACGTGGCGCATCTGCTCATAGGGCGGGCGTGCCGGGCGCGGTTCGCGGAAGTTGACGTTGTTGATGTCGCCACTGGTGCCGTTGGCCATCATCGCGACAAAGGCCGGGTCGTCATTCTCCCCGCCGATCCGTCGTTTCAGCGCCTCGCAGTAGTAGCCGTAGTAATCGGCCGAGACATGGCCGGAGCCGACGCCGCCGACGTAGTGCAGGGAGTAGGCCGAGTACAGCGCGATGAGGCGGCCGCCGGGCTCGCGCAGGGCGAAGAAGCAGACCTCGGGATCGATGGGGCCGGCCGGTTCGATGAGGTTCGGACTGCCGCCCGGTGGGTTCATCTTGACGCGGTCGATCTGGCCAAAAGGGTTGGGCGGCGCGGTGCCATCCTTCATGTGCCAGCGGCGGTTGTGCACGTGTTCGGGTGCGTTGACCCGGCCAAAGGCGATCTCGGCGGGGCGCAGCAGCTGGAGCGCGCGGCGGACGCCGTCGGCCACGCGCCGGGCGACAAAACGCTGGTAGGGATTCAGCTCCATGTCGGAGACGTAGCTGCGCGGCCAGGTGCTGACAGCATTGGTCGCCGAATGGGTGTGCGTGCCGGAAATGAGCACGTTCGCCCCCGGGATGCCGGTCTCCGCCTCAATCAGCCGGCGCGCCTCCAGCGACAGGCTGCGGTGCAGGCCGAGCAGGTCGCAGACCACCAGGGCGAGGCGGGTCTTGCCATCGTCAAGCACCAGGCAGCGGGCGTGCAACTCATCGTGGATGTGCGTGGCCGGGAAGGGCAGGAAACCGCCGACGACGTCGCCGCCCAACTCAGGCGTGATGTTGCTGGTGGCGGCGCCGGCGAGCAGCGGGGTCTTGGGGGCCTCGGCGGCGGGAAGAGCGGCGAGTGGGAGAACGACGGCGAGCAGGAGTCGGGACAGCAGGCGCATCAACTTTATACAGCCTTCGCGAGGGCACTGTTGCCTGGCAAAGGCAGGGGTGGCTTGGAAAATTAGTTAATTTTTCTTAACTTTTCGCAGAAAGGCATGCAAAATGCCCCAACCCGGTCTAATTCCCATGACCCCCGCCTTGCCGCCTTCGCTGCCCATCGTTTACCGCCCCAATGTCGCCGCCATCCTCACGGATGCGCAGGATCGCATCTTCATTGCCGAACGGGTGAACATTCCGGGTGCCTGGCAGTTTCCTCAGGGGGGCATTGACGACGGTGAGGACGCCGAGACGGCGATGTTTCGGGAACTCGCCGAGGAGATCGGCGTCCGCCGTGAGCAGGTGGAGGTCATCGAGCAGCGCGGTGGCTATCGCTACGCCTTCCCGAAGCCGCGGCTCAAGTACGGCATCTATGGCGGTCAGGAGCAGACCTACTTCCGCCTGCGTTTTCTGGGCGGCGACGAGGATGTCAACCTGGATGCCACCCACCGCGAGTTTGCGCGTTGGCGCTGGATTCGTCCCGATGAGTTCCGCATGCAGTGGGTGCCGCCCTTCAAGCGCGGTGTCTACCGCCAGGTCTTCCTCGATTTCTTCGGTCTGGCGCTGGAAAACCCGCCGGCCTGATCCCGGCGCCTTGCGCGCGCTTTTTCCCGATGTTCCCGCCGGTCCGCTCCGCCGCCCGCCGCCTCTTTCCGCGCGGCCGCGGTTCCTGCGCCCTGCTGGTGCCCTTCGGCATTGTCCTGCTCGTCCTCTGCCTGCTCGCCTGGCATTTCTGGCACGACATGCCGCCCGAGTCCGATGAGGACCTGCGCCTGCCGCCGCCGGCTTCGCCGCTGCCCGAGGTCAATGCCGCGCCGCTGAAACTGCGCGCCTTCCTCGACGCCGTGCGCTCCGTACAGCAGCTGTCCCTGCGCGCCCTGCCGCCGGCCGACTGGGACACACCCGCGCTGTCGGCGCACGTGCGTGCCAACGGTACGGCCCTCGACAACCTGCGCGACCTTCTGGAGGACGCCGACTGGCATCCGCGTCACGCCGCCTGGTTCAGCGTCGACCTGAGCGGGCACGAGGGCTGGCCGCACGTCATCTTCCTGCTGCAGGCGCAGGCGGCCTATCTGGCCCGGCGCGGCGAGGAGGCGGAGGCCTTCACCGCCGCCACCGACCTCGCCGAGCTGTCGCGGCGGGTGCTCGAACTGACCGCCTGGCCCGGCTACGTCTGGCGCGCCCAGGACCTGGGGGCCGGCGCCGCGCAGACCTTCGCCGAGCTGCTGCGCCAGACCCGTCTTGACGCCGCCACCCTCGCCGGATTCCAGGAGCAGTTCGCCCGCTGCGAGCCCGGCACCGAGCTGATGCGCCAGTACTGCGCCGCCTTCTACCTGCACGAGAAAAAATGCCTGCTTGGCGATCAGAGCGGTGAACCGCCGGAAACCCTGCCCCCTGGCGTGCCCCTGCCGCGTACGGGTCGCCTCCGCTTCAAGGTCAACACGACCCTCGCCCTCGTGGCCCGCGCCTGCCGCGACCTGCGCGACGAGTTTTCCCGCCCCGCCTATGCCGCCGCCGGGGGCTTTCTCACCTCCCTGCCCCATGGCCGGCCGGCGCCGTTCTACGATCCCAACCGCGACGGTGTTGCCTGGTTCAACGACCGCCTCGGCGGCCTGCGCCAGCTCGCCGAACGTCACGCCCTCGCCCGTGCCCGCCACGGCCTGGTGCGCGTGCTCTTCGCCGCGCGTCGCCACGCCGCCGAACACCGCCGCCTGCCCGCCTCGCTCGGCGACCTGGTGCCCGCCTATCTCGCTGCCGTGCCGGTCGATCCCTTCACCGGCGAACCCTTCGTTTTCGATCCCGTGCGCGGCCTCATCTACTCGGCCGGCGCCGACTGCCTGTCGTCGAATGGCCGCGCCAGCCAGCCGCCGCTCAGCGACGACAACGAGCCGACCGTCCGGCTCGGGCGGATCGACTGAACCACTGGCGCGCGCGCCGTTTTGGGGCAGGGTGGCGGGTGCCGATTTCCCTGCATGACCTGGACTTTGACGAGCTGCGCGCGCGGCTCGTCGCCGACGGCCTGCGTCCGGCGCACGCGGCGACGCTGTGGAATGCCCTGCAGTTCCGCGCCGAGACCGATCCCGCCGCGCGGCCGGATCTGCCGCCGCCGCTGCTGCGCTGGCTGCAGGCCGGGCTCGGCGGTGAATTCACACTCGACCTGCCCGCGATTGCCAGCCTGGTGCCGAGTGGCGACGGCCTGACCCGCAAGTACCTGCTGCGCCTGACCGACGGCCAGGAGATCGAAACCGTGGTCATGGGGTACACCGGCCGCCACACCGCCTGCATCAGCACCCAGGCCGGCTGCGCCATGGGCTGCGTCTTTTGCGCCACCGGCCAGATGGGTTTCGTCCGGCACCTGCGACCGGGCGAAATCGTCGCCCAGGTCCTGCACGCCCGCCGCGTGCTGGCGGCCGAGGGCGCGCGCCTGCGCAACCTCGTGCTCATGGGCATGGGCGAGCCGCTGCACAACTACGACAATGTCATGAAGGCGCTGGCCATCGTCAGCGACACCCGCGGCAGCAACCTCGGTCCGGCCAAGATCAGCATCAGCACCGTCGGCGTCGTGCCCGCCATCCGCCGGCTGGCCGAGGAAGACCGGCCCTACAACCTCGCCGTCAGCCTGCACGGCAGCGACGACGCGGAACGCGCCGCCCTCATCCCCGCCAACCAGCGCTGGCCGCTGGCCGAGCTGATCGGGGCCTGCCGCTTTTATGGCGAGCGCACCGGCCGCAAAATCTTCTTTGCCTGGACGCTCATCGCCGGTGTCAACGACACGCCCGCGCACGCCCGCCGCGTCGCCGCCCTGCTGCAGGGACTCGACGCCCACGTCAACCTCATCCCGCTCAACGAAACCTCCGGTTATGCCGGCCGCGAGAGCGCCGAGGTGGCGGCCCAGGTGTTTCACGGGCTCATCCAGGAGGCCGGCATCCCCTGCACGATCCGCCAGAAGCGCGGCATCGATGTCGCTGCCGGTTGCGGCCAGCTCAAGGCCGAACGCCGCCGGCCCGCGCGTGCGGCCGCTCCCTGATCAGGCTGCAACCTCAGCGCCGCGCACCCGCGCCAGCGCGGCACGCAGGCTGGCGGCGGCACGGGTGTCGGGCAGAAGGGATTCGTCGAGCGGCAGCGTCATCCGCCAATGCCGCTGGCGTTCCTCGGCAGTGGCACCGAGCGCATCCCACCAGGCGCGCATGGCCAGGTTGTCGTTGAGCACGTGGCCGACCAGGCGACGGATGCCCAGCGCACATGCGTGTTCCCACAGAACCGCCTGCAGCCAAGTGGCAACGCCGCGCCCCTGGAATTCGTCGGCGACCGTGATCGACATTTCCGCCGCCTCGGCATCGTCGGTTAGGCGCCAGAACGAGGCGCCGCCAACCCCGGGCAGGTCGGCGCGCGCGCGGTGCAGCGCCGCCCAGGCGACGTGATCCTGCTGGTCGGGCGAGCACAACGCTTCGATCAGGCGCGGATTGACGGCGCGCGCCCGCGTCCAAAAGCGGAAGTAGGCGGACTCGGGCGACAGCTGACGGAGGGCTTCGGCGATGCGGTCGCGGTCGGCCGGGGTGATCGTGCGCAGGCGCAGCGGCGTGCCGTCGCGCAGTTCGATGTCGAAGACCTGGCCGGGATCAAAGCTCACCCGGTTTCTGTGGCGCGCGCAGCGGCGAATGCAAGGTCAGGCGTCGTCGCTCAGCCAGCGCTGGTAGAGGTAGGAGACGGCGAGCGCGACCAGGGCGACGCCGACCAGGGCGCCGACGCGCCAGCCGCTGTCGATGCGGGCGAGGTCGTGCAGGAACAGTTTCAGCACCGTCGCGCCGAGCAGGCCGATGCCGGCGTAGCGCGTGCCGGCATGGCGACGCCACAGGCCGAGCACGAGCAGGCCAAAGGCAAACAGCGCCCAGGCCAGGCTGTAAGTCATGTCGCGGGCGAGGTGACCGCCGAAGTCGAAGACGAAGACACGCTTGCCGGGGGCGGTGAAGGCGTCGGCGATCTCGAGGTTGAGCAGCAGGAAGAGCAGCACACCGGCCAGGCTGCGGAAGACCGCGCCCAGGTTGGCCTCGCCCCAGAGATGGTGCGGCGGTTTCAGCCAGGCTGCCGCGGCGAAGAGGGCGAGCGCGGCCAGGCTGTAAGTGTAGAGCGGCCAGTTGAGGATTGGCAGCGCCCCGCGCACCAGATCGGCAGACACGGCCGGCAGCACCGCCAGACGGGCGAAGGCGATCACCAGCAGGGCCGCGCCGGTGGCGCGCAGACCGGGGTGCGGCACGCGCCCGAACAGCCAGCACAGGGCGGCGCCCTCGCAGGCCCAGCCGAGCGTCAGCCACTGCTTGTCGAACTGCAGCGGGAAGATCAGCGTCACGAAGAACAGGACGGTGCCGCCAAACCAGGCGAGTTGGCTCAAGCGCGCCGGATTCTCCGGGCTGTGCTGGCGCTGCACATACCTGAAGCCGGCGGCGGGCAGCAGCGCAAAGGCGGCCGGCAGCAGGCCCATGACCTCGTTCGGCCAGGCGCGCACGATCACCTGATGCATCAGGCCGAAACTGCCGAGGCTGGCGGCGGCGGTGGTGATCCAGGGCAGGGTCTGGGTCGCGAAGCGGCGACGAAACACCCAGGGGAAGGCGCTGAAGACCGCGAGGAAGCCAAGCTGCCAGGCGACGGCCAAGCCGGCTTGCTCCACTGCGAACCCGCGCTGCAGCCAGGCGGCCTGCAGGGCGATCACGCCAGCGAGGGCCGCCGGTGCCAGCACGGCCGCACCGCCGGCACGCACCAAACCGAGCAGGAAGACGACCAAGGTCAAGGCGAGCGCGAAGACCGGCGTCGGCTGGGCCAGCCGCAGTTCACAGGTCGCCACCACCAGCAGCAGGAAGGGCAGCAGCGCCGAACTGGCCGGCAGCAGCGAGGCGGTCGGGGCGTCTGGAAAACGCCGTGCCAGACGCTGACCGGCGAAGGCGAAAACGGTGGCACTGGCGCCAACCAGCGTCAGGAAGAGACCAAGCGGCAGTTCGGTGGTTGATGGCGCGCCGAACAGCCAGAGAGCGATCGCCAGCAGGGTCAGCGCCAGGGCCGCCAGCACCGGCAGCAAGGCACCGGTCAACCAGGCCAGACCGATCACCAAGAGGTCGGCCAGCAGCAGGGCCGGCCACAGCGCCAGCCCCGGGTTCGGCAGGTGCAACACCGGCAGCAGCAGCAGGGCCACGGCCAGCAGTGGCAGCCAGCCGGTCAGGGGCATAGGTTGACGGCGCTGCAGCCAGGCGGCGAAGGCGCTGTGCAACACGCCGAAGCCGAGATAAACCGCGAGGGCCGGCAGCAGCAGCTCGGAGGTCAGGCTGTTTTGCGTCCAGATCAGCAGGTGCAGGAAGGTCAGGGTGGCAGTGGCGGTTTGCACCTTGCGCAGCTGCGGCTGCCAGGCGACCAGGCCGAGGGCGATGGCATTCAAACCGAGCACCAAAGTGTAGAGGATCCACGGCCGCGTGGTGATGCTGGTGACTTCCAGCCAGGTGAAGGCGATCAGGCCGCCGCCGGCGACCAGACCGAGCGCGGCCCAGGCGGCAGCGAGACCGGTTTCCCCGCGCCGGCGCATCCACTCGGCAGCCAGGGCGAAGAGCAGCGGAAAGCCGAGTAGCAGTCCCACCGGCAGCCAGGTCGCCGCGCCGATGCCGTACTCCGAGGCGCGGAAGAATTGCATCAGCCAGCCGATCAGCAGGATCAGGGTGCCGGTGGCCGCCAGCGGCACCAAATGCGCCCAGCGCCGCCGCTGCGCCACGGCAAGCACGCCGAGGTCGAGCAGGGCGATGTAGCTGAACAAGGCGAACGGCCGGTCCTCGCCGGTCGAACAGAGCACGGGTGTCAGGAAACCTCCGAGCATGCCCAGCACCGCCACCACCTGGGCGTGATGACGCACGGCGATCGTGAAGGCCGCGGCGGTCACGGCCGACAGAAAGGCGAAGGTGACGGCCTGCAGGTGGAAGGGCGGGATGCGCCACAGTGCATGGGCGGCGAAGGCGACGCCATAGAGGGCGACGACGCCCGTGGCGCAGAGGGTTTGCGCGAGCGGCGTCTGGCGCGGGTTGCGCTGCAGACGCAGGCCGGCGCCGACCAGGCCGACACCGACCACCAGCCCGGTCCAGGTGCGCAGCGCCGGCGAGATCCAGCCGCGTTCCAGGCTGAGTTTGACGAAGAACAGAATGCCCAGGAAGAGCGCCAATCCGCCAATCCAGGCAAAGAGCTTGGCACCCATGAAACGCTCCATGTGCAGCGCGGGCTCCGCGGTCGGAACGGGGGCGGGCTGGGTGGCAGCGACCGGCACGGGCG
>DAIUCN010000041.1:0-38826 GCA_036846165.1 Prosthecobacter sp. | reverse complement strand
CGGCGGTTCGCCGGAGTGCGAACGCGCGGTGTCGGCCTCGCTCGAATGGCTGAAGTCCAAGCAGAACGCCGACGGCTCCTGGCCCGGCCCCAGCAAGTCGGCGATGACCGGCCTGGCCCTGCTCTGCTACCTCGGCCGCTGCGAAACGCCGGACTCGCCCTTCTACGGCGATACCGTCATGCGCGGCATCATGTACCTCATCGAGCTGTCGAAAAAGAACCCGCATGGCCTGATCGCCGAGGACATCTACAGCAACGGCTCCACCTACGCCCACGGCATCGCCACTTACGCGCTGGGCGAGATGTACACGCTGGCGCGCATGGGCAGCAAGGAACTGCCGGGCATGCGCGACGCCTTTGAGAAGGGCGTCAAACTCATCATCGACAACCAGAACAAGCGCGGCTCCTGGACCTACGGCGGCAAGGACGCCGGCAAACCCACCGCCTACAACCCCGACAGCGGCGGCGAAGACCTGTCGGTCGCCGGCTGGCAGTTCCAGGCCCTCAAGGCCGCCAAGAATACCAGCCTGAAGATCCCCGGCCTCGACGCCGCCATCGCCAAGTGCGTCGATTACGTCGTCAGCAAGCAGACCAAGGACGGCGGCTTCGGCAATCCCAACCGCGACGCCCACTACAACCAGTGGAGCCTCACCGGCGCCGGTTCGCTGGCCCTGCAGACCATGGCCAAGGGCAAGACCGCCGCCGTCAAAAAGAGCCTCGGCTTCCTGCGCGAGTTCCTCAGCGCCGAACCGCTCGACTGGGAAAAGAACTGCAACCTCTACTGCTGGTACTATTACACCCAGACCTTTTTCCAGGCCGGGGGCGACGACTGGAAGTTCTACAACGAGCAGTTCCTGCCGCAGATCCTCGCCGCCCAGCAGCCCGATGGCAGCTTCAAGCGCGGACGCCCCAACTGGCCCGCCGGCGACGCCGCCCACGAGGTCTACCGCCAGACGCTCTGCACCCTCCAGCTCGAAGTCTACTACCGCTACCTCAAGGTCGGCGACCGCGAGGAGCAGAGCTTTTTCGACCGCTGAGCTGGGGAACTGCCCCTCCGTGCGTGACCCGTTCCAAGCCCAAACGCTCCGGAGCCTGAAAACTTTCGTTTAGCAGCGAACGCCGAGAACGTCCACCTTGCCGAATCCTTGGGTTCCTTGCCCTCTTTTGCGGCACAGGAACCGTCGGATGCCGGGCAAGGGGACAACACATCCAACGTTTCGCAGGTGCCTCCGGTTTGAGGCAAGGAAGCAACGCATTTCCAAGCTTGCCTGGGGCGTTGTCAGCTTCATTTTCTGGGATGACCCGACCTGAATCGATCCAGCACATCCGTGAGGCTTGCAAGACGGTGGCCCTGCAGTTCATGAAGATCCATCCGGCGCTGCCGGGCTTGCAGGATGCCGAAACCCAGGCGGACTGCCTGAAGGCCCTGCACGAGATGACCGTGCATCTGGAGACGATCAAAAAGAAGATCGGTCGCCTGGAGAAGCGCGACGACAGCAGCCTGCTCTGAGTCAGCGTTGCCAGACCGTGCGGCCGCCGACAACGGTGCGCAGGGCGCGGATGTCGCGGATCTCCGCCTCGGGGCAGGCGAGGTAGTCGCGGTCGATGACCACAAAGTCGGCGAGCTTGCCGGCTTCCAGGCTGCCGAGGCGGTCCTCATCAAAGCTCAGCCAGGCCGCCCAGATGGTCAGCGTGCGCAGGGCATCCAGCCGGCCGAGCTTCTGATGGGCGCCGTGCACCCGGCCCTGATCGTCCTTGCGCGCCACGGCCAACCAGAGCATGAGGAAGGGGTTGAAGGAATTCATCGCGTGATCGGGATCGAAGCCGATCATGTGGTCGCTGTTGAGCCCGACCGGCACGCCGCCGCGCACCCAGTCGCCCAGCCCGATGAAGCGTTCCGCCCAGGCGGGACCGTAGATCTTGGCGATGAAATCGGCGTCGCGGTAATAGAGATAACCCTGGGTGTCGACACCGGCATTGACCTGCTTCGCCAGTGCCACCATGGCGGCGTCGGGGAAGTAGCAATGGATGAGGTTGAAGCGGCGGTCGCGCATCGACGGCTGCTCGGTGGCGACCGCCTGCACCGCGCGCAGCACGGCCATGGCACCGCCATCGCCGGTGACGTGGGCGCTGATCGGCCAACCGAGGCGGTTGGCGGCGCCAAAGATCTCGCGCATCTGCACCTCGCTGTAGGACTGGGTGCCGGTGTAGGCGGGATCGGTGTTGCGGTAGAAGGCGGTGCGCTTCTCGCCATGCGGCTCGCTCAACCAGGTGGTGCCCCAGTGAATGCCGCCATCGACAGTGATCTTCAGACAGGTGGCGCGCACCCAGTCGTCGCCCTCGCCGGATTGCAGGCCGAGCGACTGCAGGTACTTCTCCACCCCGGCCGCGTCCTTCGCCGAAAAGCGGAAGGTGCCGCGCACGCGCGTGGTGAGCTCGCCCTGGGCGGCGAGGTCGCGGAAGAGATCGAAGCCCGCACGGTCGGTGGCGCGCTCGAAGATGCTGGTGAGGCCGACCGAGTTGTACACGCCGTGCAGTTCGCGCAGCTTGGCGCGCAGGGCTGCGGGCGAAGGGGCGGGAGGCTGCGGCATGAGCGTGCGCAGGGCGGCCTGACCGCCGCGCATGAGCACGGGGCGACCGTTCTCAAAAACGACCTCGCCGCCGCTGACGGCATCGCCCTCGCGTGCGACACCAAGCGCGCGCCAGCCGGCGCTGTTGAGCACCGACTTGGTGACCGAGACGAACAGCACCGGATGGCGTGTCGTGGCGGCATCGAGTTCCTCCGGGGTCGGAAAGCGGCGCTCGCGCAGGCGGGTGATCTCGTTGCGCGGCACCTCGATCCAGCGGCCCTCCGGCAGTTCGGCCGCGCGCTTGCGCACCCAGTCCTGGATCTCGGCGATGCTGTGCAGTTCCTGGTAGTCGGCCGCCAACGCCGCGCGTGCCGCGCCGATGCTGTGGCAGTGGGTCTCAATCAGGCCGGGCAAGACCATGCGGCCCCGCAGGTCGACCACCTCAGTCTGCGGACCGGCGAGTTTTTCGATCTCGGCATCGCGGCCAACTGCGAGCAGGCGACCTTCGCGCACGGCGAGCGCCTCCGCCACGCGTTCGCCGACGTCGAGGGTCAGCACACGGCCATGCAGGAAAACCACGTCGGCAGATTGGGCGGCGAGGCTGCCGGCGACGAGCAGGGGGAGAAGGCGGAGCATGGAAGGCTAACGCGCCAAGCCGGCGGATTTCCACAGGCTCCGGTGGAGAAATCCGCGTGCGCCGATTTCGCTGGCCAAGTCCGGCGTCGCCGTGGATAGCTGCCAAACGATCACCCATGGTTGACTCCACCGATGTTCCGGACCGCACCTCGCCTGCCACCGAGCGTGACCCGACATGGCTGTCGCCCGAGGCTTTGACCGGGCTGTTGCCGCAGTACGAGGTCGAGCGCGTGATCGGTTTCGGCGGCATGGGCGCGGTTTACCTGGCCCGGCAGCGTTCGCTCGACCGCTGGGTGGCGCTCAAACTGCTGCCGGCACAAGACGACGCTGAGGCAGCCGGACACTTCATCCGTGAGGCGCGCGCCATGGCACGGCTGGTGCACCCGCACATCGTCGCCGTCTACGATTTCGGCCAGACCGCCGATGGGCATTTTTTCCTGGCGATGGAATATGTCGACGGTGGCGATCTGCACCGCCGCACGCTCGCTGGTGAAGTGACCGCCGAGCGCGCACGCACGGTCATCGCCCAGGTCTGCGAGGCGCTGCAGTTTGCGCACGGTCACGGGGTCATCCATCGCGACATCAAGCCCGCCAACATTCTGATCACCTCCGATTGGCAGGTCAAGGTGGCCGACTTCGGCCTGGCCCGCGACCTGCATGCCGGCAGCGCGCCGGACGAAGCCGAGTATGGCACGCCGGACTATGTCGCCCCGGAACGCTGCATCGCCGGCGCCGCCGTCGATCACCGTGCCGACCTCTATTCACTCGGCGTGGTGATCCACGAACTGCTCACCGGCAAGACTCCGGCGGCGGCGGGCAGCCGCGCCGGCCTGGGTCTGCCGCCCGGCTTTGCCGGTGTGTTGTCGAAATGCCTGATGCACGATCCAGCGCGTCGCTACGGCTCCGCTGCCGAGGTGCGCCGCGCCCTGCTTGATGCCGTCCGCGCCGCGCCGCCCGCGCCTCCGGCACCTCGGACACCCGTCGTGCGACCGCCCCAAGCACCGGCCGCCATGACCGCGCGCGATCTGCACCGACGCGACTGGACCGAACAGGTTGTCTGGGCCGTGATCACCCTGCTCGTGCTCGCCGCGCTGGGCTGGCTCGTCTGGAACGATCATTTCAAGCAACCCTCCGCACCCCCCTCTGCCACAACATCCCCATGAAACCACTGCTTGCCCTGCTCCTGTTTGGCGCGACCGCCCAGGCTGTCGACTACAAGTCCCAAATCGTACCGATCTTTCGTGCCAAGTGCTACGAATGCCACAGCGAGACGAAGGGCAAGGTCAAGGGGGATCTCGCCATGGAACCGGATGCCCGCCTGGCCGAACACATCGGCCCCGGCCGGCATGTCATCCCGGGCGAGCCGGCCAAGAGCACCATGCTGATCTTTTGCCAGTTGCCCGACAACGATGAGGACGTCATGCCACCGAAGGGGAAAAACCGCCTGACGCCGGCCGAACTTGCCCTGCTTGAAGGTTGGATCAAGGAGGGCGCCTCCCTGACCGCCGGCACCAGCGCAACTCCTGCGTCCGCGCCCGCCGCACTGCCGGCGGCGGCGGCACAGACCTGGACCAGCAGCGACGGCCGCACGGTGGAAGCCAGCTTTGTCAGCTTGGAGGGTGACACCGTGCGGTTGCGGGTGATCGCCACCGGCGTGGTGCACAGCTTTCCACTGGCGCGCTTGTCCGCGGAAAGCCAGGCTCAGGCGCGTGCCGCCGCCGCACGCTGAAGTGCGAAGGCTTGCGACAGCGTTTCGCTGAGTTAAGCTGCGCGCGTGACGCCGCCACCCCAGGTTCCGCGCCGCCGCCTCCGCCCGGGTTGCCTCGGCCTGCTGGCGGTCCTTGGCCTGCTTGGGGCGCTGCTGGTCCTGCTGCATCAGCCGCTGCTGCGCTTCGCCCTGCAGCGCGGTGGCCCGGCCCTGGCGGCCGCCGCAGGTCTCGAGCTCAATTGGCAGGTCCACGGCAGCCTGTGGCGAGACCTGAGCCTGCGCCAACTGAGTGTCCGCGGCGAGCCCTGGTTGACCCAGGCCGAGAGTGCCGAAATCCACGCCGAGTATGACTGGCGTGCGCTCTGGCGCGGCGATTTCCCCGCCCTGCTCCAGCGGGTGCGCGTACGCGGCCTGCGGGTCGTGGCGGACTTGCGCCAACGGCCACCGGCCGCAGGAAAAAAGGCCGGGCCCGGCCAACCCCCGCCGCCCGTCTGGCCACGCGAGCTCGAGCTTGAGGATCTCGATCTCGACCTGACCTTGGCCGACGGTTCGCGCCTGCTTGTGCGAGGCCTGAGCCTGCGCGCCGGCGCCGGACAACCGGGCCGCTTCACCTGTCGCCTGCTGCAGCATGAGCCCGGGGCTTTGAAACTCGAAAACCTGCAGGCCCTGCTGCGCTGGGAACCCCTGCAGGTGGTGCTTGAACAACTCGCCCTGCCGGGCGGCCTGAACGTCGAAACCCTGTCGGTCGACGCCAGCCGCCTCTGGCAGCCGGAGACCGGGTTGCGCGTGCAGGCTCGCGGCGCCCGCGGCGCGGCCGGCATCCATCTGGAAGCGGCGCTGCACGGGTTGTTCGCCCCGCCGCGGCAATTGCAGGCCGAGCTGCGCATGCACGGACTCGATGCCGCCGCCCTCGCCGGCCTCGGCCTGCCCGAGGATGTGCAGTTCCGCGAGGCTGAAGCCGAGGTGAGGATCAGCGGTGATCCGACCGCGCCGCGGGAGCTGGCGATCACGGCGCGGCTGAGTGCGCACGGCCTGCAGGCCGGCGGACTGCAGGCCGATCATTTTGCCACCGGACTTGAGGTCGCCGACGGTCGCGCGCGCCTGACCGAGGGCCGGCTCAGCCGCGGCAGCAACGAAATCCGCCTTGAGGGCGAGGCCGAGCTGCCCGTGCAGCTGGCAGACTGGCCGCAGACACGCTGGCAGGCCTCACTGCGGGCCGAACTGCCCGAACCGGCAACCTGGCTGGTGCAGGCGCCACCGCTGCAGGGGCGAGTCGATCTGGAAGCGCGTGCCAAGGGCCTCGGCACTTTACCGACCGAAGTCGCAGGCCAGCTGCGCGGCGCCCAGCTGGCGCTGGCGGGCCGACGTCTGCCGGAGATCGACAGTCGGTTCCGCCTCGATGGCCAAAATGCCAGCCTGGAGATCCCGGAGCTGCGCCTGGGCGGCGCGAACCGCGTGAGCCTGTCGACGAAACTGCGGCTGCAGGAGCGCCTGCCGCTGGAAGTGACCCTGAACGCCGACCTTCCCGAGGCCGAGGCCTGGATGGCATCGTTCGGCCTGAGCTTTCCGGCCGAACGTGCACGCGCCGTGGTGCGCGTCGAGGGCCGGGCCACACTGGCGCTGGCCGATGTGCAGGAAGGCGCGCTGGATCGCCTGCAGGCCGAACTGCAGGTCGATGTCACCGACACTGCCTGGGATGGGGTGGCGCTCGGACCGCTGCGGCTGCAGGTTCGGGCCAGCGACGGACAGCTGCGCCTGGCAAGCCTGCGCCTGGAGGCGGATGAGCGCAACCGGCTCAATGCCACCGCGGAGCTGGCCTTGGGTGCGCCTCACGCCTTCCGCGCTGAGGCCGAGGCCGACCTGGCCGAGCTGCCGCTGTTCAACGCCCTGCTCCAAGGCCTGGGTGTGCCGGAGATCCTGGCCGGCCGCGCCGACGGCAGGCTGATGGCCACCGGCCAACTGCAACCTTGGTCCGGCACGGGCAGCGCGGCCCTGCGAATCACCGATCTGCGACTGGCAAACCGGCCTGAAATCCTGCGCCTGGAGGTGCAGACCGAGTTTGCCGAGCGCCGGTTGCGCCTGCTTGGGCTGGAGGCGGGGGCGGGCCCGTGGCGACTGACCGCGCGCGGGACCTTGGACGAGGTGCAGGCGGGTCTTGACGAACTGCAGCTCTGGCAGGATCAGCGCCTGCTGCTGGCGGGACAGGCGCGTGCACCACTCGCCTGGGACCGCGAGGATTCACCGCCTCTGGATATTGAGCTGCGCGGCCAGGGCCTGCCGTTGAACGAGGTACTCACCACTGCGGGTATCAGCAACCTGCCGAGCGGCGTATTCGATCTGGAGTGGCGTCTGCAAGGCCCTCCGGCCAAGGCCACGGGCAGCCTGCAGGTGCGTGGATCCAAGATCGTTCTGCCACAAGCTCCGAAGCGTTTTGCGCCTGCCGCCCTCAACCTTGAGGGCCGCTGGCAGAATGGCCGGCTGGAGATTCGCCTGGAATTGACCCAGCCGCCGCTGCAGCCGCTCAGCCTGACGGCCGCAATGCCCCTGGCTGCCGCTGCGCTGAAGAGCCCGGCCGAGTCCTTCCTGCAGTTGCCAGTCGAGGCCCAATTGAAGCTGCCGGCCTCCGATCTCGGTTTCCTGCGCGAACTGGCGCCGGATCTTGTCCGCAGCCTGCCGCTGCGCGGCCGGGTCGAGGCCAGCCTCACCGGCAGCCTGGCCGAACCGCGCCTGCAGGCCGCCGTGGATCTCGACGCCGCGGAAATCCTCTGGCAGCGGCCGGATCTGCCGTCGGTCCGCGACCTGCGCCTGCGCCTGCGCGGCCGGGACCGACAGTTGACGCTGGAAGATGCCTCGCTGCTGCTCGCCGGCGGCCGTGTCCGTCTTACCGGCAGTCTTGACGCCGCCGACCTGCGGCAACCCCGCCTCGATCTGCGCCTGCGCGCCGACGAAGCCCTCGTGTACCGCGATGCCGGCGCCTCGCTGCGCGCCAATGCCGACCTCGTCGCCAGCGGCACGCCGGAGCGCGGGCGGGTGAGCGGCGAGATCGGGCTTGTGCGTGGCCGGGTGTTTCGTGAAATCGACCTTTTGCCGCTGTTGAAGCTGCCGGCCGACGTTCCGGCGGTGCCAGCGGACACCCGCCGGCGCGAGGCAAAGCTGGAGCTGCCGGCCATCGTCCATCCCTGGACTTTCGACCTGCGGGTGCGCACCCGCGATCCCGTGCTGCTCTCCGGCAACCTCGCCAACGGTGCCATCTCGGCCGATGTCAAGCTGGCCGGCACCGGCGCGAATCCGCAGCTCGGCGGCGGCGCCCACATCGACCGCCTGCAGTTGCAGCTGCCGTTCAGCGTCGTGCGCATGACCCACGGTGCGGTCACCCTTCGCCCGGAACGCCCCTTCGATCCGGATCTCGACCTGCGTGGCGAGTCACGCATCGGCAGTCACGACATCAGCCTGTTTGTGTACGGCGCCTCGACCGCGCCGAAGACCCGCTTCACCAGCTCGCCGCCACTGAGCGAGCCGGATATTGCCACCCTGTTGGCCACCGGCACGCTGCTCAGCGGTTCGGCCGCCGAACTCGCCTCCGAAGCAGCCAGCCGCGCCGCCTTTCTCTTTGTCAGCGAACTGACCCGCAAGCTTTTCCACCGCAAGAAGGTTGTCAGGGAGGAACCGCCCCGCCTGCAGCTCAGCTTCACACCGTCGGGCGCGGATCGCAGTCAGGACAGCATGCAGGCCGCCTATGACCTGAGCCGCCATTGGCGGTTGACAAGCCGCTTCACCCAGAGCGGCCGCATGAAAGCCGCGCTCGGCTACCTGCTGCGCTTTGGGGAACGCGTCCAGGCACTCGGTGACACACCGCCCAAACCCTGAAGGCTCAGCGCCCGTTCTCCAGACCCGGCGTCACCTTGCCCTGCTTGAGCCGGTCGCGCAGTTTCGACCAGAAATCCTCGTCATCGGCGGAGGGCCCGGCCTCGGGCAGGATTTTGCCCGGCGCGGGCGGCACACGAATGCCCTGGCCGGCTGCGGGCCCATCCAAGTTGTCCAGGGCACGACCGTAAGGGGCGAACAGGCCGAGCGGGATCGGGTACTTCTGAAAGCTCACCGGCAGGCTGCGATGCTTGTTGATGAAGTCAGTCGGACTGTAGTAGTTGCTGTTGTCGCGGGCAAACAGTGGTCGGTTCATGCCGATGCGCAGGTTCTTGCGCATCTCAAAGTGCAGGTGGACGTAATACATGCCGTTGTTACCGCCCATGGTGCCAACCTGCTGGCCCTTTTCCACCACCTGACCGACGCGTACCGCCCGCTGGTGCAGGTGTGCATAGAGACTGTCGACCATGGCAATCTTGCCGGTCGCATCACGGTAGGCGTGGCGCACCAGCACGCAGTTGCCCCAGCCACCCCGGACGTTTTCCGAAATGACCACCACCCCGCGCGCGCAGGAATAAATCGGGTCGCCGAGGTCGCTGTTGCCGCCACCGCGACCGTTCCAGTCTTCGCCGAGGTGGCCGTTGGGCCAGTAGCCGCGGGACTTGTAGTAGCCCTCGCCGTTGGGTTTGCCGACCGGAAAATCAAAACCGTCGGCAAGCTGGCAGCGCACGTGATCCGCAGCGGCAGACAGGGTGGCCAGCAGTCCGGAGAGGACCAGGGCCAAAACACCTGCGCGCCGGCCGAAGTCGGTGCGGAGGGAGGCCATGCCGCCGGTCATCATCAGGAACGGAGGTTGAACACCCGCAGCTCGGCCGGGCAGGATCAGGGGTTGGCTTTCGGGGCGGCTTCCCTGGCAGGTGCCGGCGCAGCAGGCTGGGACGGCTCGGCGGAGGCCTTCGGCTCGGCAGCGGGGGCCTTGTCCTTCGGAGCAGCTTCCGACGGGGTGGCCGGCGCCTCATCCTTTTTCGCAGCCGGGGCAGGCTCCGGCTTGGCAGCGGGCGCCTCTTCCTTCTCGGCAGCTTCCGGAACGGCCGGCTTCGGCTCTTCCTGGGCGGCCGGCGCCGCGGGCGGCGGCGGCACATCGAAAACCTTGACGCCGGCCTTGGCCGTCTGCTGACGCGCGGTCAACACGGCCAGGCTAAGCGTCAGAACGAAGAGCAGAACCGCCAGATAGACGGTGAATTTCTGCAGCACATTGGTGGTCTGAGCACCGGCAATCTGCGACATCATGCCGTCCCCGAACGAGGCTCCCAGGCCCTCCTGGCGCGGACGCTGCATGAGAACGATGAGGATCAGGAGCAGGCAGACGAGAACCTCGATGAATGTAAGAATGCCGATGAAAATAGCCATAAGCGGGGGTGCACTATGCGGGAACTTCACCCTTTGGCAAGCTGGTTCTGGCAGGTCGACCGCCGACCGGCTGCCGAAGCCACCTTTTTTCCAGAAAAAAATGGCATTGCCGACCAAAGTCCGTTAATTAATGAACGTTGACAATTAACACTCGCATCCGGTATGCCTCTCTCCCGAATCCAGGCTTCGACGCGACGCGGTCCTGAGGCCGTGCCGGGCCACAAGCGCCCGTTGCCGGGCCGGAGCCCGACGGCGGCCAAGCTGCCGGTCGATTCGCCGAAAATTCGTGCCATGGCCAAGCAGGAGGCAACGCGCCGCGGCTACACTTGGGCACTGCGCCTCATTCTGCTGATTTGTTTCACCGGCCTGCTGAAGGTGACGGTGCAGGAGGCCATTCTGAAGAACCCGCAATTCGAACTGCAGCAGGTCGCCGTGCAAACCCTCGGACCCCTGAGCGTTGAAAAAATCGTCCGCGCGACCCTGCTGACCCGTGGTGAGAACCTGCTCTTCATCAACATGCGTGAGGTTCGCGCCCGCCTGCATCAGCTGCCGGCCGTGGCATCGGTGACCCTGGAGCGCGACTTCGACGCCGGCATCCTGACCCTGCGCGTCAAGCAGCGCCAGCCCGTGGCCTGGCTGGACTGCCCGCGGCTGGGTCTGATCGCCGGTCGTGCCGGCGAGGGCTGGCTGCTGGACGCCGAGGGCGTGCCCTTCCCCTGCGATGCGCTGACCGAGGCCTACGCGGCCCTGCCGGTGATCCAGCATGAGGCTCTGGCGCAGAACACGCCGGGGCGGCCGCTGGACGACTTCAGCCTGCTGGCGGCACTCGATCTGGTGGCGGCACTCGATGCCCGCTACGAGGCCGGGCAGCCGCGGGCGCTCGCCCTGCAACTGCAGACGCCTTACTCGATCCTCGGCCGTTTTTCCGACAAGACCCAGGTCATCTTCGGCGTCGATGACCTCGACCTGCAACTGGCCCGGCTCGACCGCGTGCGCGACGAGGCGCGCCGACGCGGCTGGGAGATCGACACCCTCAACCTTCTGGCCCGACAGAACGTCCCTGTCACCTTCCGCAGTCCGCCCGATCTGGCCGGGCTGCAGGTTC
Organism: Prosthecobacter sp.; assembly: GCA_036846165.1. Taxonomy (GTDB): domain Bacteria; phylum Verrucomicrobiota; class Verrucomicrobiia; order Verrucomicrobiales; family Verrucomicrobiaceae; genus Prosthecobacter. The sequence goes on along the minus strand of DAIUCN010000041.1, from coordinate 27,534 downwards.
CGGCCGCGCGACCGGTGACGGCGGCGCGCACCGCCAGCACCCAGCTTCGTTGATCCCATGGCGAAATCCACCATCTACGCAGCGCTGGAAATCGGCACGAGCAAGATCTGCGTCGTTGTCGGTGAGGCCAAGCGCGACGGCTCCATCAAAATTCTCGGCATCGGCCAGGCCGCCTCGCGCGGCGTGCGCAAGGGCGAGATCGTCGACTTTGACAAGGTGCAGACCTGCCTGAACGACGCCCTCGTGCGTGCCGAGGACCGCAGCGATGTGATGATCCGCACCGTCTTCCTCGGCGTCAGCGGCGCGCACATCGAAAGCCAGAACAACCGCGGCTGCCACCGCCTGCCCGAAGGCCAGACCGAGATCATCGATCACGACGTCGAGGAGGCCAAGGACATCGCCCGCAATGTGCCGATCCCGGAGGACAACGTCTTCCTGCACAGCGTGCTGCGCCAGTACATCGTCGACGGGGTTGAGGCGGTGCGCCAGCCGATCGGCCGCCAGGCGCGCCAGCTCGAGGCCGACTACCACATCATTCACGGCCTGATGCCGCGCATCCAGAACTCGATCAAGTGCGTCAAGGAAATCCCGCTTGAGGTCGAGGACGTCGTCTTCAACCCGGTCGCCGCCGCACAGGTTGTGCTCAGCCGCGAGGCCAAGCGCGAGGGCGCGCTGATGATCGACATCGGCGGCGGCACGGCCGATTTCGTGCTGTATGACGACGGCATGATCAGCGTCTCCGGCTGCGTGCCGCTGGCCGGCGACCACATCAGCCAGGACATTGCCATGGCCGTGCAGATCCCGCACACCCGCGCCGACAGCCTGAAGATTCAGGCCGGCAGCTGCCTGCTCGACGATGTTGAGCCGGGAGAGATGCTGCGCATTGAGGACGACAACGGCTTTGCCATCGGCGAGGTCGAACGCGCCTTCCTCAACGAGGTGATCCAACTGCGCGTCCAGGAAATCCTCGACCAGGTGCGGGCGCGCTGCGAAGGCCACCTCGACCGTCTCGCCGCCGGCGTCTTCCTGACCGGCGGCACCAGCCTCCTCAAAGGCATTGACGTCGTCGCCCGCGACGTGTTTGGAATGAAGGTCACGCGGGCCGGCTCGACGCCGTTCAGTGGCGTCACCGACATGTTCGACAAGCCCCAGTACTCGGCCCCCATCGGCCTCATCCGCTACGCCCAGATCCTGGACCAGGAAAAGCCCTCACGGTCCTTCTTTCCGCTCTTCAAACGCAAGGTCGCCGGCTTTCTCGCCCCGTCCTGACACCGCCCGTCCGTCCACCCTCCACCCACCAGCCCACCATGGTCGAATATGATCGCCACTCCCAGCGGGATGACTCCGGCAAGCCCGCCCTTCGCACCTGCATCGTCGGCATCGGCGGCGCGGGCGTCAACGTCCTCGACCGCATCACACTCGATCGCACGGTAGAGGCCAAACTCGTCTGCATGCACACCGATGTGCGCGTGCTCAGCCATGCCATGGCACCGATCAAGGTCCAGCTCGGCGCCGACCTCGTGCGCGGCGCCGGTGCCGGCGGCGATCCCGACCTCGGCCGGGAGGCGGCCATGTTCTCGCGCGAGGAGATCCGCCATGAAGTCGAGGGCCACGACATCATCTTCGTCTGCACCGGCCTCGGCGGTGGCACCGGCTCGGGCGCTGCTCCTGTGATCGCCGAGATTGCCAAGTCGACCGGCGCCCTCGTCATCGTCGCCGCCGCCATGCCCTTCAGCTTCGAGGGCAGGCGCCGCAACGCCCAGGCGGCAGCGGCGCTCGACCAGTTGCAGAAGCGCGCCGACGCCCTGGTGCTGTTCGAAAACAACCGCATGGGCGAGCTCATCCTGCCCAAGGATGGCATCCAGAAGGCCTTCCTGCAGGCCGACCAGCTCATCGCCCAGAGCCTGCGCGCCATCTGCACCATCGTCACCCTGCCCGGCCTGGTGAAACTCGGCCTCGACGACCTCACCGCCGCCCTCAGCACCTCGAACGGCCGCTGCCTGTTCGGGTTCGGCGAGGCACGCGGCCAGAACCGCGGCGCCGAAGCCCTCAAGCGCGCCCTCAAGAGCCCGCTCATCGACCAAGGCCGCCTGCTGCACCAGACCCGCACCCTGCTCGTCCACATCGCCGGCGGCGAATCGCTCACCCTCGTCGAAGTCGATGCGGTCATGAAGCAGCTCGGCCGCCACGTGCCCGACCAGACCCACATCCTCTTTGGCGTCGCCGTCGATGCCAAACTGGAGGACAGCCTGGCCGTCACCCTGATCAGCTCACTCGGCCTTGAACAGCTCAACAGCGTCGCCGCTGCCGCACCGCCCGCGGAAATGCTGCCCCAGCATGACCGCCCCATGCCACAAATGGCCGACGTCCTCGGCTCGGGCCTGACCCGCGCCATCGTCAACCCACCTGCCCCCGCCGCACCCAAGGCCGAACTCGCCACGGAGCCGCCAGCCGTGGCCGCCGTTGAATTCATCCCGGAGCCGGCGCCGGCACCCACCGCCGCTGGACCCGCTCCGGCACCCGCCGCGGAATTCATCCCCGAACCGCCGGCACCCGCCCCCGAACCGGCGCCAAAGCTGGAAGCCGAGCCGGCGCCCTCTGCCAAAGCGACCCTGCCGCCCCTCGACCTGCTGTTCCAGGCCGAGGAAATTCTGGCACCCGCGCCGAAACCCGCCATTCCCCATGCCGTTGAACCGGCGCCGCGTACCGCTTCTGCCGTGCGCAGCACTCCCGCCGCCGACGCCCTCGAGATGGAACTGCTCAGCGACTTCCAGCCGCCTGCGGCGATCCGCACAACCAGCGCGCCAACCCCGGTCCGTGAACCAGCGCCACTGCCGGAACTCAAGACCCTCGTCGCCAGCGAGCCCAAGCCTGCCGAACGCAAGATCAGCATTGAGGACTTTCTGCCGGCCCGCGACGCGGCACCACTGCCGGAGTTCAAAACCATCGTCGCCAGCGAGCCCAAGCCCGCCGAACGCAAGATCAGCATCGATGATTACCTGCGCGACGACGAGCCGCCCGTCATCGAATCTAAGAAGATGGCACCCCCGCTGGTCGCGGTGAAAAAGCCGGCTCAACCCCAGATCGACCTCGGTCTCGGCAAGGAAGAGGAACTCGGCCGCTTCAAGGGCACCGAGCCGGCCCTCGCCGCCGGTGGTGAAAACCTGGACGTGCCGACCTGGAAGCGCCTGAAGATGAAACTCCGGCGCGCCGAGTCCTGACGGCCTGCCCGCCGGCCTGATGCGCTACTTCGATCACAACGCCACGACGCCCCTGGCGCCGGCCGCACGCGCGGCTTGGCTGGCTGCCAGTGACCGCCACTGGCACAACGCTTCCAGCCTGTATCGCGAGGCCGGCCTGACCTCCCACGCGCTTGAAGCTGCGCGCGAGGAACTGGCCGATCACCTCGGCGCCGAACCCGAGCGACTGATCTTCACCGGCGGCGCCACCGAGTCAAACAACACGGTCTTCGCCGGCCTGTCCCGCTGCCTGGCGCCGGATGCCGTCATCGCCCTCTCCGCCATCGAACATCCCAGTGTTCGCGAAGCCGCCTGTGCCTGGCTGGGGCGTCACCGCATCCGCTTCCTGCCGGTCGACGCCGAGGGCGTGGTCCAGCCGGAAGCACTGGAAGCCTGCCTGCGTGAACACCGGCCCGCCCTCGTTTCGGTCATGGCGGCCAACAACGAAAGCGGCGCCCTGCAGCCTTGGCCGCAACTGGCAGAACTCTGCCGCAGCCACGGTGTGCGCTTCCATTGCGACGCCGCCCAATGGCTCGGCAAACGGCCCACCGCCGGCCTCGGCGCATGCGACTACCTCACTGGCAGCGCCCACAAGTTCGGTGGTCCCAAGGGCATCGGCTTCCTGCTCGTCGCCAACGCCGCCGAACGCTTCCCCCTGCTGCACGGCGGCCCCCAGGAAGAGGGCAGGCGCGCCGGCACCGAAAACGTTCCAGCCGTCGCCGCCATGCTCGCCGCCCTGCGCGAGGCCGAGACAGCCGCCGCCGAAACAGCCGCCCAGCAGAGCGCCTGGCGCGACGCCTGCGCCACCCGCCTGCAGCAAGCTCTGCCCGGCCTGCGGCCGATTTCGGCGAATGCACCGCGACTCTGGAACACCCTCCTGGTGGTGCTGCCGCGCCACTCCAGCCTGAAATGGCTCACCCGCCTGAGCCACCGGGGCTTCGCCGTCTCAACCGGCTCGGCCTGCAGTTCCGGCCGCGAAGGCTCGTCGGTCGTCCTGCAGGCGCTCGGCGCTGAGCCCGAGGAATTGCGCCGTGTGCTGCGCTTCAGCGGCGGCTGGCAGACCGCCGAGTCGGACTGGCAGGCTTTGGCGGAAGCCGTCATTGCCACGGCCGAAGATCTCGATCTCGGCTTGCCACCACCCGGTGCTTTCCCGCTCTCGATGTGACAAAGTGTTAGACTTTCGTTGCATTTCCCGACCTAACCTGATAAGTTCAACTTATCCCATGAGCCTTCCCACCCCGGAAAATCTGAAGCGTGCCGTCGAAATCGTCGGCAAAATCGAGAGCCTCAAAGCCGAATTGACCGCCCTGCTTTATGGCGGCAAGCCGGCCAAAACCCCCGGCAAGCGCGGTCGCCCGGCGAAGGCTGCCAAAGCCGTCAAAGCCCCGAAGGCCGCCAAGCCGAAGCGCCAGCTTTCCGAAGAAGCCCGCGCCCGCATCATTGCCGCGCAGAAAAAGCGCTGGGCCAAGGTGAAGAAGGCCAAGAAGGAAGCGGCCGCCGAAGGCTGAAATCTGCATCCACCCTTTTGGCCGGCCGCTCCCAGCGGCCGGCCTTTTTTGTGGCGTTCATCCAAGCCGGAATTGTCTGCCCAGTGAGAGCCCACGGCCGACTTCATCCGCAGGAAAAGCCACTTCCGCGAGGGGTCGGAACAGCCATTTCATCCATGCCGCCGCCAACGGCGTAACAGGTCATGATGAATCGGCCCGCTTGTCTGCTCACCCTCCTGCTCGCCACAGCCCTCGGCATCGGCGCCTGCGCTGCGACCCGTGCCGGTTATGAAACCGCGCCCTACGAGGTTCTGCGCGCCGACGGTGCCTTTGAGCTGCGCGCCTACCCGGAACTGCCCCTCGTCACAACGCGCAACGACGGTGCCGACGGCAGCTTCAGGCGCCTGTTTCGCTACATCAGCGGCGCCAATGCCACCCAGGAAAAAATCGCCATGACGACACCGGTATTCATGGTCGACAACCAGATGGCCTTTGTCCTGCCGGCCGAGACACTCAAAGCCCCTGCACCCGCCTCCAAAGACGTGCGTCTCGAAATGCGGCCCGCCGGCCGCGTCGCGGTGCATCGCTTCAGCGGCTCGCGTTCCGCCGACAGCGACGCTGCAGCCCTGTCAAAACTGCGCACCTGGATGGCGCAGCAGGGCCTCAGGGAAACCGGCAAACCCTTCACCGCCTCCTACGATCCGCCGTGGACCCCGGGTCCGCTGCGCCGCAACGAAGTGTTGGTGCCGGCCGGGGATTAGCGGAGCGCAGGGCACTCAGACACCTGCAGGTAGAAAGATTCAAGACCCAAAAACCTTTCTCCCCCTCCATCTTCCTGCCCTCCTCTGCTGCGCGGCATGGAGAATGCAGCGAAGAGCGGAGAGCCAGGACGAGCCCTGACCTCCATGCCCGACACTCTTGGCTCTCCGCCTTGCCGGCTCAGTTTGAGCGGCCCAGGTAGCTGTTGTCCTCGGTCTTGACGCTGATCTTGTCGCCGGGGCCGATGAACAGCGGCACCTGAACCTGCAGGCCGGTTTCCATGATGGCGGCCTTGTAGACGTTGTTGGCGGAATCGCCCTTCACGCCTTCCGGCGCCTCGGCCACGGTCATCACCACGGATGGCGGCAGTTCGATGCCAATGACGACGTCGTCGGCGAACTGGATCGTGTACTTCTGGCCCTCGATGAGGTAGTTCTTGGCGTCCTTGACCTGGTCGGCCATGAGCACCACGTCCTCAAAGGTCTCCGGGTGCATGAAGTGGTAGTCCTCGCCATCCTTGTAGCTGTACTCGTGCGGCTCGCGGTTGAGATTGACGGACTCCAGCGACTCGTTGGAGGTCATGCGCAGGTTGTACACCTTGCCGGTGCTGAGCGCGCGGACCGACATCTGGACGTAGGAAGCCATGCGCGGGGGCGTCTTCAACTCGAAGTCGGAGACGAGGCACACCTCGTTGTTGTAACGGACGGCGTGGCCTTTGCGGAGGTTGATGACGGGGGTGGAAGCCATAAGACCGTGGGTTTTAGGCAAGTTCCGGGCAATTGCAAGGGAACAAATGGTCGGGCACGCCCGACCCCGGGTGGCCACAGGTCCTGACTTTTCCGATTTTTCCGCCGCTGCGGTCCGTCCGTTGCGACCGCGCCATGCCTCCCTTGGCATCCATGCGACGGAATTTGGCGGACTGGACCCACTTTGACACGCAGCCCGCGCCACTGGCGTTGGTGGTCCGCATGAAAGCCCTGCTGCCTTCCGCCTGCGCCCTGCTCGCCCTGGCCCTGAACACCCCGGCCGCCGAGGTGCCGGCCGCCTCGACGAAAATTGATGCCCTGCTCGCCGCCGGCTGGCAGAAGCAAGGCCTCCAGCCCAATCCACCGGCTGGCGACGAGGTTTTCCTGCGCCGCGCCTACCTGACGGTGATCGGCCGCATCCCGACCTACGATGAGGCGCGCGCCTTCCTCAGCTCCGAGGCGCCGGACAAGCGCGCCCGCCTGATCGACGCCCTGCTCGCCTCCGAGGGCTACGTGCACCACTTCTTCAATTACTGGTCCGATGTCCTGCGCGCGCAGAGCGTCGGCGTGGCCGGCAGCACAACGGCACAGAACTACCTCAACTACCTGCGCGAGTCGCTGCGCACCAACAAGCCCTACGACCAGCTCGTGCGCGAACTCGTCTCCAGCGAGGGCACCTGCTTCGACACCGGCGCGGTGGGCTACTCCATGCGCGACCGCGGCATGCCGCTCGACAACCTGTCGAACACCACCCGTGTCTTCCTCGGCACGCGCATGGAGTGCGCCCAATGCCATGACCATCCCTTCGACAAGTGGACGCAGAAGCAGTTCTACGAGATGGCGGCCTTCACCCACAACATGACCTCGGGCGCCTACCGCAGCACGACCGCCGACCAGGCGAACAAACGGATCCGCGAGGACAAGTCGCTCGACAAGGAGACCCAGGACCTCATGCGCCAGGCGATCACCGAGGTGGTGCGACCGCTGCGCGACACCCAGGTGGTGCAGAACAAGAACCCGATCCGCCTGCCGCACGACTACAAGTACAGCGACGCCAAGCCCAAGGACATCGTGCCCGCCGCCGTCATGTTCGGCAAGCCGGTGCAGCTGACCAAGGAATCGGACCCGAGCGCCGTTTTCGCCGACTGGCTGACCTCGCCCGACAACCCGCGCTTCACGAACCTCATTGCCAACCGCCTGTGGAAAAAGGTCTTCGGTCTGGCCCTCATCGAACCCTTCGACGAGCTGACCGACTCCAGCACGGCCTCGAACCCCGAGCTGATGAAGTTCCTCGAACAGCAGATGGTCGAACTGCGCTACGACATGAAGGCCTACCTTCGCGTGCTGCTCAACACCGACACCTTCGGCCGCACCAGCACCCGCGAGGTCGGCATGGGTGAGCCCTACCACTTCCCCGGTCCGGTCTTCCGTCGCATGACCGCCGAACAGGCCTGGGACTCCGTCATCGCCCTGGTCAGCCCGGTGCCAGACCAGCCCAACTGGTCGGGCCGCGAACGCGAGCGGATCGAGCTCGAAAAGCGCGGCTTGCTGGCCCAAATGCTCGACAAGACCGAGCCCGAGCTGCTGTTTGAGGCAGCGCGCGAGGTCGCCGACGCCATGCGCGAGCAGAACAAGGAGTTCGACCAGTTGCGCAAGGAACTCGATGAGGCGCGCGCCAGGGAGGACAAGGACAAGATCAACGACATCCAGCGCCGCCTCGGCCAGAGCCAGCGCATCCTGCGCGAAACGGTGTCGCGCTGCTTCCATGCCGCGGCGGCCAAGTCGAGCAACGCCGAGGTGAAGGCCCTGCTGGTCGAAATGAGCGGCGGCGGCGAGATGGAGATGGCCATGATGAATGCCATGGAGACGCCGCGCGTCGAGGCGCGCGACCGGCCGCTCGACGACGCCCTGAAGATGCGCCTGGAAAAGGACGCCGCCCTGCTCGGCCTCAAGGACGAGAAGAGCCGCAAGTCCTATGAAGCCTACCTGAAGACCCTGCATCAGACCTGGGTACGCGCCGCCGAACTGCCCTCGCCCGCTCCGCGCGGTCATTTCCTGCGCGAATTTGGCCAGAGCGACCGCGAGGTCATCGAAAACGCCAGCGACGAAGCCTCGGTGCCACAGGCCCTGCTGGTGATGAACGGCCCGATCGGCAGTCAGGTCAGCAACGGCTGGTCGGCCCTCTCACTCAACCTGCGCCAGGCCAAGACGGCCGATGAAAAGCTCGATGTGCTCTTCCTCAGCCTGTTCGCCCGCAAGCCCGCCGAAGCCGAACGCGCCGTCCTGCGCCAGCGCCTGGAGAGCTACGCCGGCAGCAAAACCCTCTGGGAAGACCTGACCCTCGCCGCCCTCAGCACCCAGCGCTTCCTGTTCGTCGAATGAGCCAAGGCAGTTCTCGGTTCTCAGTTCGCAGTTCGTCAATCCGCAATCCGCATTCATCATGAACTCCTCCCCCCTTCGTTCCTCCGGCAGCGAGTTGTCGCGCCGCACCCTGATGACCCGCATGGCGCAGTCCTGCCTTGGCGTCGGCCTGCTGCCGTCGATGGAACACCTGTTCTCTTCTCGCGCCTTAGCCGCCGGTGAAGGCGCGGCGACGGCGATGCAGGCACCGACCGCGCGCAATGTCATCTTCCTGTACATGAACGGTGGCCAGAGTCACCTCGACACCTGGGATCCGAAACCCGGCAACACCGAGGTGATGGGTGCGACCAAGGCGATCAAGACCCGCGCCGACGGCGTGCAGATCGGCGAGTACCTGCCGCGCACGGCGAAGCAGATGCACCACGCCTGCGTCATCCACTCGATGGCGACCAACACCGCCGCGCACGAGCAGGCCAACTACTTCATGCACACCAGCTACGGCCTGCGCAGCACGATCAAGCATCCCGGCCTCGGTGCCTGGCTGAGCTTTTATCAGGGCCCGGGCAATCCGGCCCTGCCGCCCTACGTCTTCATCGGCAATGACAGCCGCCACCCGGGCGCCGGCTACATGCCGAAGAAACATGGCCCGCTCATGGTCAACAACCCTGAGGCCGGACTGCAGAACGCGCGCCCGGCGAACGGGGTCACGGAAGACCGCTTTGCCCTGCGCCGCGACCTAGCCCAGGTCCTTGACAGCGACTTCCAGAAGACCTGGGACGTGCCGGGCGTCAAGGCCTACGCGGACATGTACGACGACGCCATGCGCCTGATGAAGAGCGAGGACCTGGTGGCCTTCGATCTGAGCAAGGAACCCGAGGAACTGCGCCGAAAGTACGGCAAGGAAAGCTTCGGCCAGGGCTGCCTGCTCGCGCGTCGGCTCGTCGAACACGGCGTCCGCTTCGTCGAGGTCTCGCTTGGCAGCTGGGACACCCACACCGCCAACTTCATCACCACGCCGCGCCTGTGCGAAACGCTCGACACCGCGCTCAGCGCGCTGGTGCAGGATCTGGAGTCGCGCGGCCTGCTGCAGGAGACCATGATCGTCATCGCCTCGGAATTCGGTCGCACCCCCAAGATCAACCAGAACCAGGGCCGCGACCACTACCCGGTCTTCTCCTGCGTGCTGTTCGGCGGCGGCATCAAGGGCGGTCTCAAGTACGGGGCCACCGACAAGGACGGCGCCCAGGTGACGGCCGACAAGGTCAGCCCGCCCGACCTCAACGCCACCATCGCCTACGCCCTCGGCCTGCCGCTCAATCAGGTGATTTACTCCCCGAGCAAGCGCCCGTTCACCGTCGCCGACAAGGGCCAGCCGCTGCTGCAGCTGTTCGCGTGACGGCCCTCAATCCTCCTGGCGCAGCGCCTCTTCAGCCTCAAGGCCGAAGAGGAATTCGAAGTCGCCCTTGTCAAGGGTGCTGGCGAAGCCGCCCTGGCCGAGAATGTTCGAGGAAAGCAGGCTCTTCTTCTGCTGCAGCAGCATGATTTTTTCCTCGATCGTGCCCTTGGTGATCATGCGGTAGGCCATGACCGGCTGGGTCTGGCCGATGCGGTGGGCGCGGTCGATGGCCTGCGCCTCGACCGCCGGGTTCCACCAGGGATCGTAGAGAATGATGTAACTGGCGGCGGTGAGATTGAGGCCGCTGCCGCCGGCCTTGAGCGAGAGCAGGAAGACGCTGGCACCCTCGTCCTCCTGGAAGCGGCGCACCACTTCAGCGCGGTTCTGCGTGGCGCCGGTGAGCCAGTAGTGCGGCACGCCCATGTCCTGCAGGCGGTCGCGCAGGATCTCGAGCATGGAGACAAACTGGCTGAACAGCAGAACCTTGTGCCCTTCGGCGTGCAGTTCCTCGATGAGTTCCAGGGTGGCACCGAGCTTGGCGCTCTCTTCCGTGGCGGCGGAGGCATCAGCCAGTACCGGATGGCAGCAGATCTGGCGCAGTCGGGTGAGCGCCTGGAGGATGGCGAAACGGCGGCGCGTCAGCACCTCAAACCCGGAGGCGGAGATGACCATCTGCTGGGCGCGCGCCAGTTCCTCGCGGTAGCGCCGCGCCTGGGCCTCGCTCATCTCGCAGAGCAGCGTCTCCTCGCTGCGCGAGGGCAGTTCCTTGGCCACCTGCGACTTGGTGCGGCGCAGCAGGAAGGGCTTCAGGCGCGCGTGCAGGCGCTCGGAGGCGGCGGCATCCTTGCGGCGGTCGAAGTGCCGGTGGAAGTACTTGCGGTCGCCGAGCGCGCCCGGCGTGGCAAAGGTCATCAGGCTCCAAAGATCGAGCAGGCGGTTCTCCACCGGCGTGCCGCTGAGCACGAGACGGTTCTCGGCCTTGAGCTGGCGCGCGGCGCGCGCCGCCTTGCTGTCGGGATTCTTGATGTGCTGGCCCTCGTCGAGGATGATGGCCAGCCATTTGACGGTCTCCAGCAGTTCAGCGCAGCCGCGCAGCTGGGCGTAGTTGATGACCAGCACATGCTGGTCGCTGAGCAGTCGCTCGAGATCAAGCTCGTCCTTCTCGCGCAGCACCTGGACGCGCAGTTCCGGTGCCGCCTTGGCAAACTCGGTGGCCCAGACGTCGAGCACCGACTTCGGACAGATCACCAGGCAGGGCCAGGCCTTGCGGTAGCGACCGCGCAGCCAGAGCACCCAGGCGATGCTCTGGATGGTTTTGCCCAGGCCCATGTCGTCGGCGAGGATGCCGCCAAACTTGTTCAGGCTGAGGTAGGCGAGGAAATGATAGCCCTCGACCTGGTAGGGACGCAGGGTGACGGTCAGTCCCGCGGGCACGGCGGGTTTTTCATCGAGGCGCGCCTGCTCCATGCGCTGGGTGAGCATCTGCCAGGCGCGCGGGTGAATGACCTCCTTGACGTTCTGCCCGGCGAGCTGGCGCCAGTGCAGGCGGTGCGCCTCGCCGGTGAACTCGTCCAGATCCAAGCCCGCCTGATCCAGAAGGCTCTGCTGCTCCTCGGACAGCTCGAGCTTGACCCTCCGCCAGGTGCCGTCGGCGAGCTGCACGAAGCCGCCCTTGGCGGCAACCAAACGACGGATATCGGCCGGCTTCAAATCGGCCCCGTCGACCTCGAAGATGAGGCGCAGGTCAAACCAGTCGATGTCCGCGGTCTGGGCCGCCTCCAGGCGCACGCGGGCGATGAGCGGATCGGCGAGGATCGTCTGCAGCCGGTCATCGGCCTGCAGGTGCACCCCGTTGGGCAGGCTCTGCGCCCAAGCCATGAAGTGCTCGGGAAAGGTCTTGGTCAGGCGCACGCGAAAGCCGTCCTGCTCGGGGTCGTAGACCGCGCGCAGATCCTGCAGGGCGACCTCGGCAGCGATCAGCGGGCTGCGATCGCTGCACAGGATGGTGTCGTCCTCGGGACGCCCCTCGAGCGCCGGCTGCCAGCCGCCGTGGCGCAAAATCTCGCGCACGCGACCGTCGGGCGCGCGCGCCTCGATTTGAAACACCGCGTGTTCGGTGCCGCCGACAGGCCCGCGGGCGACGCAACCGGCACGGATGCCGACCTCGAGCACCTCATGGCGCACGCGCGAGGCGAGTTCGGACGGCAGCGGCAGCCCCAGCTTGTCGAGGAAGGCGATGCCGTCCTGGCTGGCGAGAGCGCCAACCGGGATGGCCACCGGCACCTCAAAGCGGGTGTCGCCGGCAAACCAGAACGGCCCCTCAAAGAGGGTGTCGCTGCCGAGGTAAAGTGTGCGCGCGCCCGGGAGCACCCGCAGGGGCAACGGTGCCGGGGCACCATCGGTGCGCACCAGGATCAGGCGCAGCTGACGGCTTTCGGCATCCTCGTGCCCCTGCCAGTGCAGGGGCGCTTCCGCACGTTGGAAGGGGACCTCGTCAAGGGTGAGCAGGCGGCTGGCCAGAGCCGGTTGCTGGAAGAGCGCGCCGAGCCATCGCCCGTGAACATCGAGATCGAAGCGGCAGAGGTCGCCACTGGCCGTTTTGGCAGGCCCGAGACAGGCGAGCAATAGCAGTTCGGCCTCGGCGGGCAGACGCAGGGCGCCACGCTCCTGCTCGCGCACAGCGGTCGATAACTCCGCGAGACTGACCGGCCGGAACCCCGGGGCATCGTCCCAGCGAGCCTGCAGACGCGCCTCCGCCGGCGTGATGATAAGCCGGAAATCCGCCAAGGCGGGTCCAAGCACCGGCGTACTTTCGAGCGTGCGCAGAACCTCACGAATGCGCTCGCGCCAGAGCGGCAGGGTGCGCTCCTGGCGCCAGCCCCCCAGACGGGTGCGCACCGCGTTGAGATCGGCAAATCCCCGCAGGAAGGGCGGGGCCGGCAGCTTCTTTTCATCAAGCGCGAGCGCCACGTAGTCCCAGAATTCGCGCAGGCTGGCCGGCGGCTCCGGCCAGAGCGACAGGGCTTCGGTGCTCTGAATGCTCCAGCGCGAGTGCAGGCGCACCATGTCCTGGTCGTAAATGCGCCCGCCGGCGGCGCGCACGCGCTCCAGGCGCTTCTCGAGCTTGCCCAGGTAGTTCTCCTCATCCGGCGTCAGCCGGCGCGCCAGTCGCTGCTCAAGCTGGGCCTGAAAAGTCTCCTCGACCGCCGCCGCCGCGGCGACCGCTTCCGGCCGGCGGGCCAGGCGGCGTCGGGTGGCGACCAGCACGGCCAGGCTGGCAAGCCGATGCAGGGCCTCATCGTCGCAATCACTCTCCTCCGTCCAGCGGCCTTCGACCGGCGCCCAGCGGACGTTGACGCGCCGGTCGTCGAGCATGACTTCGGCGAGGATCTCGTCCTCAAAGACATCGAGACCGCGCACAGCGTCGTCATCGGCAAGCCGCTCTGCCTCCTGGAGGAGGCGCGCCTCGGCGCTGTCGAGGATTCGGGAGACTTGGGAGGCGAGATCGGGCATGGCATCAATCCCCCCGGCGCCAGGGGAACTGGAAGCCCTAGCACGTTCCAGTCCTTTTTGCCAGTCGGCAAATGCAGGATTCTGCGCGGGTCAGGCTTTTTTCCTCGTCGACCGCCTCAGCTGAAGACCTCGGCAATGACCCGCCCCTTGTCGCCCACGGTGAACGGCCGGTTGCTGGGGGACATGACGATTTCGTTCACATCAAGGCCCAGAGCATGACCAACCGTGCTGTGGAAATCCTGGATGCTGACCTGCTTGTCGGCAGGCGCATTGCCCTCCTTGTCACTGGCGCCGTAGACCGTGCCGCCCCTGACCGGGCCTCCGGCAAGCAGGGTGCTGAACACTTTGGGATGGTGGTCGCGGCCGTTGCGGCTGTTGATCTTGGGCGTGCGGCCAAATTCCGAGCAGAGCACCACAAGGGTGTCGGCCAACAGGCCGCGCGACTGCAGATCGCCGAGCAGGGCGGACAAACCGGCATCCAGGTTGGCTCCCTGGTCGGCCATGGCATCATCAATGTCGTTGTGCATGTCCCAGCCGCCGTAGGCGACCTCGACGAACCGCACGCCGTGTTCGATCAACCGCCGGGCCAGCAGACAGCCCTGGCCGAACTTGTTGCGGCCATAGGCCTCGCGCAGCGCCTCGTCCTCGCCATCCAGCTTGAAGGCCTTCAAATCCTCACTGGCCAGCAGCTTGAGGGTGTCGTCATAGAAGTCGGAGTAGGCCTTCAGGTTGGTGTCCTGGAACTTGGCGCGAAAATCCGCATCGAGCCGGTTGAGCAGGCCGAGCCGCTTGCCCAGGCTGTCGGTGTTGGCGCTGGCATACTGCAGGCCGGCCTCGGGGTCGTGGATCGGCAGTGGACTGAAGGCGGCAGGGAAGAAGCCGTTGCCGTGGTCCGGGCCACGGTTGATGCAGACAGAGTCCGGCAGGCTCGGGCTGCCCTTGCCTAGCAACTGCTGGGCCCAGGCGCCGAGCACGGGATGCTTGATCGTGCCGCGAGGTTCGTAACCGGAACGCATGACGTACTGCCCATCGGCATGGACGCCGGTTTTCGAGGTCATGCTGCGCACGATGGCAAGCTTCTCCGAGTGATCCTTCGCCAGGGTGGGCAGATAACCGCCCAGCTGGTAGCCCGCCTTGGTGCCAACCGGGTCGGCCGGCCCCTTGGCGTCGCCCTGCTTGGGATCCAGGGTGTCGATGTGAGACATGCCACCGAGCATCTGCAGCCAAATGACATGCTTCGCCTTGCCGAAGCCAGGCAGGCTGCGGTTGTCGAGGCCTGGCGCGGTGTCCGCGGCGGCGCCCAGGCGCGGCAGCAGGGTGACGCCCAACGCGGCTTTGGCGACGGTTTCCGCAAAGCGGCGGCGGGACAGCGGATCGAGCAGGAAAGGCACGGGTTTCATGGCCTGGCAATGGAAGGGGGTGAAAGTGGGATCACTGGACAAAAACGAACTCGCGCGAGTTGAACAGCACCCAGGCGAGCTCGCCGGGCGTGAGGCCATCGCGAATCTCCGCGTAGACGGTCTCCAGCTCTTGGGCGCTGGGTTTGCGTGAGAAGAAGCTGAGGTAGAGCGAGTCGACCTGCGCCTCCGCACTGTCCAACGCCTCGGCGGTGGCAACCGCCAGCGCCTCGCGACTGCTGAGCACCTCCTGGGCCTCGCCGTTCATCAGCATCAGTACCTGTGGCACACTGCCCTCCGTGCTGGTGCAATCGGCCAACTGGCGGTCGCTCTGGCCGAACATGCGCAGGAAATGCCCCTCGCGCTCCGGCTGGCGCAGTTCGGAAGCGCGGGCAAGCACCAGCCCGAGCAGTGTCTCGGGCGACTCGGCCGTGTCGTCCTCGGTGGCAGTCATCATCGCCGCGCGACGATTTTTCGCACGTGCCTTGCCTGGCTTGCCGCCGCCCAGCGGCCCATCGGCCGTGCGCCGCAGGGCCTGCATCTGCCCCAGCTTGGCCTTGACCGCCTCCGCCGTGATCTCGCTGCCCTCCAGATTGACCGCCTGCTTGTAGGTCTCGGCGCGGTGTAGCTTGAAGGCGTCGATCTTTTCGCCGATGGCCAGGGTCACGCAGGAATCCCAGGCCTGCTCGGCGGTCATGCGGCGCAGCACGGGTCCTGGAAACAGGTAGGGCTGACCCATGGCCAGCTCCGCCGTGTAGGCCTCGCGCTGGTAGGTCTGGGTGTTGCAGAGCAGGCGCAGAAAGGCGCGCAGGTCAAAGTTCAGGCGCACCATTTCGCGCCCCAGGTGATGGAGCAGTGCGGGATTCGCCGAAGCCTCCGGATCATCGAGATCAGTGACCGGCTCGGCTATGCCGACGCCGAACACCATCTTCCACATCCGGTTGGCGATCGTCATCGCAAACCGAGGGTTGTCCGGTGCCGTCAGCCAGTCGGCAAAAATATCGCGCCGGGCGCTGGCATCATCCGCGCGCTTGAGCGCGGCTTCCGCAGTCTGATAGCATTTCAGGCGTCGATCATCCCTGCCCCAGGCGATGAGCACCGGCGCCACCGGATCACCTGGCTTGCCATCCTTGTATTTGTAATCGTCAGGCAGGACCAAATCGCCCTTTTCGCGGTCGTGGATGGCCAGCGAATTGGCGTCAAAGAGCCGGCGCGCCTGCTGAAACTCCTGCTGGCTCAGTTCCGTGCGCAGGCCGCGCATGGCGCTGCGACCCATGCTGCGGTCGTAGGTCTCGGTGGCGCCGAAGAAGGCGGCCATCTCGTAAAACTGGCGCTGGGTCCAGTCGGCAAACGGATGGTCATGGCACTGGGCGCAGGCCACATTGGCGCCGAGGAAGGTCGACAGCGTCAGGCTGAGATTGTCGAGACGCATGCCGCGGTCACGCAGCAGGTAACCTGCGGCACCGTTGTCAAGCAGTCGGCCATCGGCGGTGAGCATGTCGCGCACCACCTCGTTCCAGGGCCGGTTGGCGTCGATCTGCTGCTTCAGCCACTCCTCGTAGTGGAAAAATTTCGCCTTCTGCGCGTCGTCGGCAATGCGCAGCATGTCGGCCAGATAATTGTACAACCGCGAATTGAAACCCGTGCCGCCGACCAGCCGGTCGATGACCTCCGCACGCTTCGATGACCTGTCATCGGTGACGAAGGCGAGGGTCTCTTCGCGGGTCGGGATGCGACCCGCCAGATCGAGGTACACACGGCGGACAAACTGTTCGTCGCTGGCGAGGGCGTTCGGCTTCTGTCCGGCCTTTTCCAGACCGAGCAGCACGCCGCGGTCAATGACGGCGGCAGCCTGAGCGACGTTGGGGTCCTTGGGAATGCCGAGGCCCTCGGGCTTCAGCGTGGCAGCGATCTTCTGATCTTCCTCGGCCAGGTTGGCCAGGGGCAGCCGGTGCACATAGCCGTTGCGCGTCTGCAGGAAAATCTGACCGTCCTCAACCCCGCGGAAGGTGGCTTCCACGGTGCGCCCCTGGCGGTCGCTCCAGGTGCGGTATTGGGCATTGCCGTCGAGGGCGGCCGGCTGCTGGGCGGCGACGGGCTGCAGCAATGCCCAGCCGAGGACAAGCAGAAGGATGGATGGCTTCATGGCGAGACGGGATTCACCGCCTGTAACGATCAAACACACCCCGGGTTGCAGCTTTTTCTCGCCAGCCTGCCTCAGCCGCCCAAGCGACTGTCCCAGAGCAGTTTGACGACCAGAGCCAGCACGACCGTGAGAAAGACAACGCGAACGAAGGGTGCACCGTGGCGAATGACCAGTCCGGAACCCAGGCGGGCCCCGAGCAACTGCCCGGCGATCATGAACGCCGCGACGTCATAGCGGATGCGCAAGGCCAGCGTGAAAACCAGCAGCGAGGCGAGATTGCTGGCCAGGTTGACGACCTTGGTGTAGGCCGTCGCGCGCGTCAGCTCGAGGCCCAGCAGCGACAGGCAGGCAATGGTCCAGAAAGAGCCGGTGCCGGGACCAAAAAAGCCATCATAGAAGCCGATGGCGCTGCCACAGAGCAGGGCGAACGGCGCGGGGCCGAGGCGGGCGCGCACCGGGTGGCGACCCAGGCGCGGACTCAGCAGGGTGTAGGCGGCAACCGCCAGCAAGAGCCAGGGCACGATCCGGGCAAGCAGCTCGTTGCTGACACGGGTGACGGTCCAGGTGCCGAGAAGGGCGGCGACAAAGGTGACCACGACCGCCAGGCGCAGATCGCGCCAATGCACCAGTCCGGCGCGATGGTAGCGCAGCACGGCGATGAGGGTGCCCCACGTGCTCTGCATCTTGTTCGTGCCAAGGGCGATCTGCGGCGGCAGACCGGCCCAGAGCAGGGCCGGCACGGAAATCAGTCCGCCACCACCGGCAATGGCGTCGATGAAACCCGCCGACAGACCGGCGAGAAACAGCATCAACGCCGTGAACAGGGTCATGGGGTCGCGGCGGACTGGCGAAGCAGGCGGCACTGACCGAGCGCATAGAGCAGGAGGAAGAGTGCCAGGTAGCACTCCTTCATCTCGCCGATGTCCTCACCGAGGAGGGGTGGCAGGCGGTCATCGAGGCCGAACTGATGCGCGATGGTGTTGGGCAGGCGAACGGTGGCGGAAAGCACCGCGGCAAGCGCACATGCCGTCGAGGGCCAGAGCCAGAAGTGCAGGCTGTCGCGACGGAACACCACTCCTCGGCGCTTGAACCAGACCGGCAGCAGAAAGCCGCCGACAATCGTGCCGAGCGAAAGGGCCTCGCGCGCCACCTTGGTGAAGAAGAACTCGATCCCACCCTTGAGATTGTGCAGGTTGGTCTCGCCCTGACGGTTCATTTCCTTGAACTCCTCGGGGGTGACCCAGCGGAAGTAATGCTGTCCCCAGCTGATCTCTTCACCGAGAAAGATGAAACAGCCAAAACCAAGGCCGGCCAGCCAGAGCCGCTGCAGCCCGGCAACGGCAGAGCGTGCACTCCGGACAAAGCAGACCATGGCCACCGCGAGAAAGGCGACCGTGAAATTTTCAATCAGGCCATACTCACGATACAATCCCTCCTCCCAATTGAGAGCGGGCACCAGCAAAAGAAAGGGATAGGCCAGGATAAAAAGAGGCAGGTGCAAACTGAGCCAGCGGGGCAGTTCCTGGCGATAGGAGGGCAGCGAGTCCATGGGGATCGGGAGCGGACGCAAGTGACAGGCGCGTCACAGGTCAAAGGTTGAGAGCCCGGTTAGTGCAGATGCGACGCATTGTCAATACGGATGCCGCCCAAGGTACACGCATTCCCCTTGCAGCCCCGGCCCGCGGCCGCTTGACTGGCGGCATGGAGTCCGAAAGCGATCTGGAACGTCTCAGCCTCACGCAACTGCGCCAAGTCTCCGGGCCCAATCCTGTGTCCTGCCGTGTGCATGTGCAGGTTGATCAGTGTGTGGAGAAGCAGACCGCCCAAGGCGCTCCTTACTATGAACTGCGCCTGGCCGATGCCGGCGCCTCCCAGACCTGGCGGGTGTTCGACGGCAACCCGGTCTTTGCCGAAGTGCGCCAGCTCCAGCGCGGCCACTTCATTGAGGTCACCGCGCAGTGGGTGGCCGCCGGCAAATACGGGCTGGAACCGCGCCATCCGCGCCTGCGCCTGCTGACCGACGCGGAAAGGCAGGAACTGCTCGGTGGCGATCCGGAGCTGGCGGCACGCCAGCGCGAGGATTTTGCGGCCATCGAAGCGATGACCTGCTCGCTGACCGACCCCCGCCTGCGCGGCCTCTGCCGGCTCTTTCTCGACAGGTACGGTGCGCGCTTCCGGCGCAGTGGTGCCGCACGCGAAAACCATCATGCCCGCCGTGGTGGCTTGGTCGAGCACGTGGCCCAGATGATGCGCAGCGCCGCCGCCATTGCCGGCGTCTACCCGCAGCTCAACCGCGACCTGCTGCTTGCCGGTGTGCTTTTCCACGATTGCGGCAAACTTTGGGAGAACAGCTACCCCGAGGTAGGCTTCGCCATGCCCCATCAACTGCACGGCGAACTCATCGGCCACATCCCGCTCGGCATGGAACTGGTCAACAAACTCTGGCGCGAACTGCTTGAACTGCCCGAGGCGGCCGGGTGGACCCTGGTTGAACCCGCCTCAGACCTCGTCCGCCTCCATCTCCTGCACCTGGTCGCCTCCCACCACGGCGAGCTTCAATACGGCTCGCCCGTGCTGCCCAAAACCCCGGAGGCAGTCGCCCTTCACTACGTCGACAACCTCGACGCCAAGATGGAAATGCTGCGCCGCGGCTACGAGTCAAGCCAGCAACTCGCCCCGGGCATTTTCGAGCGCTTCCGCCCATGGGCGACGCATGTCGTCGAGCCCCTGGCCGCCATGTCCCCCGCCCCACCGGCGGATCCCTGATCAGGGATCGACACGCTCCAAACGAACGTCACCGCCGAGGAAGGGCGAGGTCTTGACCGTGGTTGGCGGAATCTCGGTTGGCAGCTGCTGGAGAATGAAGGCTCCGTAGCCGCGCAGTTTGCCGTCGTCATCCGGCACCACCAGGCCTTGATAGACCGCGCTGCGTTTCATGATTGCCGGTGGCGCCACTGGCGAGGCATCCTCCAGGGCGAACTTGCCGCCGAAAAGGCCGGTTGAGCCGATCAGCTTGAGGCTGGTGCCGGCCGGATTGTCGAGCTTGTGCGGCGGCACCAGCTTGCCGGCGCTGGTCACCGCCAGCCGGATGTTGGGATCGCGCGCTGCAGGCAGTCCCCCGTCCCCAAACATCAAGTCGACACCCCCCTCGCCTTCCAGACCCAACGGTCGCGTGGGCGACGCATAAAACCCGCCCTTCACCTCAAGGTCCACCGGCCCGAAGCCGTCGGCATAGAGACGCGGTTTGGCCAAGGGCGGACGCGTCCAACTCAGGAAACCCACCGTGCGATTGTCGGTGGGAGCCTCCGGATCGACGCCGATTTGCGTCTGCAGGGTGCCATTCAGCGAACCCGGCGTGACCGCATCGTAGAGCACCTGATGGATGGCAAACTGGCCGTCCGCACCGAGGACGGAGGCGCCGCTCCACTTGGCGCCATCCGAGGCGACGCCGGTGTACTGGACCTGGCCGGAGGCAAGTACGCGCACGCTGGCGAAGCCATGCCCGCGCGGCACGCCGGGGATGCTGTCGGGCATGACCAGCGCGACATTGTGCAATCCAGCGAGGGCATTGGCGGGTGTGTCGCCGCCCCAGGCATTGCGCCAGCCGGTGAAGGCCTGGGTTTCGAAGCCGATGGCGATCTGTCCGAAGAAGCCTGGCGCGTTCGTCATGACCAGGCTCAGTGCGGCCGGTTCCAGGGCGGTTTTGCCGCCACCGCGCGGAATGAGCAGGCCGTCGACCCGCGGCGGCAGCGATGGATTGACGTCGATGTTGAGACTGCCGGCAAACTTGTGCACGGAGGCCCCGAGCACCAACTGGCCGGAAACCGCTCCGGTGGGTGCGACGGTAAAATCCAGACGTCCGCCGAGCCCGCCATTAAGCGCGTTCTGCCGTTCCAGTCGCGCGGTGTATTGGCCGGCCAATCCGGCGGGTGCCGGTGCCACCGACAGCAGCACCCGCACGCTGTGCGAACCGCTGGTGTTGGCGGCGGTCAGGGTCACGGCATAGGGCTGGGCGTTTTTGTCCGGCGCCAGCGGACGACCGCTGATGATGCCGCGCACCGGGTGGATCACCAGTCCTGGTGGCAGGCCCTTGGCGCTCCATTTCATCGGCGCCTTGCGCGAATCGGGGTCCACCGGCACCGAATAGCCAAAATCGTTGCCATAGGCTCCGCCGACAATGGCGGCCGGCAGCAGGGCGTTTTCCGCCAGAGCAATGAACGGTGCGGTATCGACGACCTTGAGCAGGAAAGGTCCCGCATCCATGAACTTGTCGCCATCCGCGGTCGCCGCCACGGCGTGGCGCACCTTGCAGTAGTACACGCCGGCATCCGCAAGCTCAAGCTTGGACAGGGTCAGCTTGCTTTCGAAAGCACTGCTGCTGCGGCCGAAGGGCAGTCCGCCCGACGCTTTGCGCCACTCGAAACTGAGGTCATTGCCACCGGCAAGAGCCTCCAGTACGGCCTTGCCGTTGCGGGCGGCGACCACCGTGCGTGCCACCCGGTCGACGACCACCAGCTGGGAAGCCTGGCTGCGCACGCTGCGACTGACCTTGTTGCTCACCACCAGACGGTACTCGCCTCCATCAGCCACCCGCGCCGAGGCAATCATGTGATACGACTGGTTGGCCCCGGCGATGCGCTTGCCATTGAGCTGCCACTCGAGAAGCAGCGGCGCACTGCCGGAGACATCCGCCTCAAAAGGTCCGGCGGCCTCGCCCACTTCCACGATGCGGTGCAGGGGCGTGCTGGACACCGTCGGCGGCGTGTCATCGTCAATGAGGGTCAGAACATGCCGGAAAGGCGCCGTCCCCAGCGCCGGTCCCTGCGGGAACCCAAGGTCGATGACCACCGTTTCACCGCCATTTTCCGTGATTGCGTCCTGGCGCGGCTGGATGCTGAACGTCTTGACAGTCTCCCCAGGCGCAAACACCAGCGGCGAAACGGAGGGGGTGATCAGATAGTCGCCGAGAACGCCGGGAGTGGCGCTGCCGCCGATGCTGAAGGGCACCGTCACGGTCTGACTCTGGGCCGACGACAGTTCGACGGTCACCTGTGTCGGCGCGGTGGCGAACTCATAGGTTTCGCTGCTGTCCGCGCTGAAGCGGACCCGGCCCAGGCTCGCCGCACCGGGATCGATCACCGCCACCGTGGCCACGGCGGCCTCACCCAGCGACACACCGCCGGTTGCGACCCCCAGCTGCACGGTGAAAAATTCCGTGGCCTCCAACACGGCATCCTCCAGCACCTGCACCGTGATCGGCTTGCTGTTGGTGTCGCCATCCGCCCAGCTCAAGGTGCCGCTGTCGGCCACAAAGTCCGCCGTGCCCGCCGTGCCCGCCAGCAGGGCATAGTTGACCGTCGCCGCACCGAGGCTGCCGCCAACACGCCGCACCTGCAGCTGCACACCGCCCCCCTCGTTGGCTTGGTAACTGGTTGCCACAAATTCCACCACGCCACCCAGGCCCGCTTGGCCGCTGAACAAGCGACGCACTGCTGCCGTGCCCGAGGCTTCCGAAGCGATCAACAGGCGTCCGTCCGGCTGCAACAGGGTCTGTCGGCAAAGGGAAGTTTGAGCAGCGTCAAAGCCCAGATCGACCGCGCCGCCCGCCTGCAGCCGCGCCACATTCGGCCGGCTCGCACCGCCAAGCTGAGTGAACTGTCCGGACACCACCGGGCGGCCATCGGCCTGCACCAGCAAACCGAAAACCGTGCCATCCGGCCCGTTGGCGCCCATCGCCGCCTGGAAGCCGGCGTCGAGCTGTCCGTTGGCCTCCAACCGCGCCAAGCGCCGGGCATTGACGCCCCGGAACCCGGTGAACTCACCGCCCACCAAGACCTTGCCATCGCTCTGCCAGGCCAGTGCGTGCACCCGCATGGGCACACCAGTGTTGCCCAATTCGTGAGCGCCGGCCCCGATGTCGAAGGAGGTGTCCACCGTGCCGTCTTCGAGCAGGCGCAGCACACCGCTGCTCAGACCGCCGGCAAAAAGCTGGCCGCTGCTGGCGGTGCGGATCAGGCCGCCAACCAGGACCCTGCCATCCGGCAGCGGCACCAGCGATTCAACTTCCATGGTCGAGATGCCGGGAAGCGGCGCCGCCAAAAAGGCTTCGTCGAGACTGCCATCCGCGTGCAGCCGCGCGACGCCGCGCCGTGCCCGGCCATCGAACAGGGTAAAGTGCCCGCCAACAAGAATGCGCCCATCGGCCAGCACCGCCAGGGCGCGCACCTCCCCGTTCGGTCCGCTGCCGATGTCGAACTCATCATCCAGGAAGCCCTCGGGATAAAGCCGGGTCAGCCGATTGGCCGCCTCACCGCGAACCGCACTGAAGTTGCCGCCGAACAAAAACTTGCCGTCGGGCTGACGCACGACGACCCGACCCGCCGCGGGCGTCATGCCAGGACCCTGATTGAAGCTTCCATCCGGCGCACCATTGGCATCCAGACGCCCCAGGCCGTTGACCGGTTCGTCATCCAGCAAAGTCGCCGCACCAGTGAAAACGACACCGCCCTGCGGTTGCACCGCCATGGAGCGCACACTGCCGGTGACGGCAAAGTCGCCGGCAAGGAAACCGTTGTCGTTCATGCCCGGCTCACGGATCGTCACCGTCACCGGACTGCCGACCACAATGACGCCGGGGCCGCTGCCCGCCGTTGCGGCGAAGTTGACGGTGAAACTCTCCGCAGGCTCGCGAGTGGCAGTGAACTGGATGGGGATGTCAACCTCCAGGATCGAGGTGTCCGAGCCCGACCAGCTGCGCGTGGTGCTGACCGCCGTGTAGTCCCCGGGCGCCACCGCCGTGCCATCCGCCGTGCTGATGTCAATGCTGGCGCCCTGCGTGGGCGAACCCGAGCGGGCGAACTGGATCGTCACCTTGCCCGCAGCCTCATCCACATCATACTGCGTCTGCAACGGATAAATGCGACCGTTTTGGCTGACCTCAATGTCCAGATAGGCGTCAATTCCGGTGCCCCCCGCCGCCTTGACCGTGAAGGTCAGCCCGGCGTCGGCGTCCACCAGGCTGTTGCCGACGTTGAGCGAAGCATCCAGGGGGTTCGTCAAGGGGGTGTCACAGTCAATCAATGTACTACCACGGTTGGTGTTGTAGCCCCACAACACCTGGGCGCCCGCCGAGATGTCGGCCAAACCACCACTGATGCCGGCGAACTGGCGCCGGTAGCAGAGCCAGTAGTTGCGTGTGCCATCCTTCTGCACCCGCAGGGCCATTTTGCGGCTGAGAGGCGCGTCGACATGATCATAGCGGTAAATGCGATAGGTGCCAGGCACGGTCACCACCTGAACGGCCTGCGTGGGCAGCCAGTCGATCCGGTTGAGAAACCAGGGGTTGTAGTTCATCCGCGGCACTGGCGCGTTGTAGTTGGCACCCATCGCGTCGAAGGGATCTCCGTATTCCTGCTCCGAACCCGTCAATGCCACGGGATTGTTGTTGTTGTTCGAACGCCACAGGTTGGCATGCAGCAGTCCAAGGTTGTGACCGAGCTCGTGGACGATCACCAGATCCATGAAGTAACCGTTGTACCAGGTGAACGGCCCGCCCACCTGGCCGAGTCCCGCCCAGCTGAAGCGCGAGCCCGAGATGCGGCTGGAACTGATGTTGGTGAAGGTGACCAACTGGCGGTCATAACTGTTGGTGGCGTACCCGGCGCTGGTGGCAGCGGCCAGGGCATCCACACGCATGGCATTGGCACCATTGGCGTCACGCGCATAAAAGGCCGCCGTCTGCGGCAGGCGCAGCACCGGCGTCACATCCGCCGTGGCCAGCGACAGACTGCTCTTGCGGTAGGACACCTCCGACATGTAGGTGGCCACCACGCCGTTCATCTCGCTCGTGGCAAAGGCAGGCGTCACCTCGGTGTTGCCCTGACTGGCGACGTTGCGCGGCGTGCCGGGCACATCACTGAAATCGACGCGGATCACCAGCGCCTTCTTCGGCCCCTCGGTCCAGGCCGAGGGCTGAACGTCAAATCCGGCATCGGGCCCGATGGCATCCTCCGCCGCCATCAATTCCCGCTCAAAGGCATCGGCATGGGCCAGACAGCAGACCCGGTAGCTGCGGCCCCCGGAAACCACGGGCACCGCCGTGCCATCGACCACTGGATCACCATCGCGCGCAACCACCTCGGGCGGACCGGCCGGCACCGGTTCGTCCGGCTCCGGTGCCCGCGCCGGCCGATCCGACAGCGCCACCACATCGTCCACGGCAATGCCGTCGACCGCCATCCGATTCTTGGTCTGCACGTACTCGCGGCGTCCAAACACAAAGGCACGGTAACTGCGCCCCTCAAGGTTGAGCGCACGATGGGTCTGCGGCCGTTCGCCCGAACCCGGCTCGGGGGTGGTGACCATGACGGAAAATTCGCCGGTTGCCGACACCCGCTCTTCCAAAAGGGCCGTCACCTCGGCCGGCAGACGCCGGCGCAGCGTCCACGGCAGCGCCCGCGCCAGGGCCGCACGCGGGTCGCTCTGAATCAGCTCCTGCAAGGCCTGGCGACGCTCCCGCGCCAGCTCGATGCCCTCGCGCAGATTCGCCCCGCGACGCGCTGCCGCCCAGCTTTCAAAGCGGGTGAAGATGTCCTCCTCGCCCGGCGCAACTGAGGCCGTGCCCGGGCCGGGCGAAGATAGCGCCACGGTGCGACCCGAAGGCTGGTTCGACACCACCTCCTCAGCGGCCGGTGGTGATGCGGACTCACCCGCCAGCCACCAGACCGTGGCAACGATCAGCAGGGGCAGACAGACAGCAGTGGAACGGAGCAGGCGCGAGCTTGAAAAAAACGACATGGCGGGGGATAACCGCCATCCTGCCAGCCCGCTCACGGCAAGGCGAGCTTAAAATTTCGTCCTAAACCGCGTCGCGGGCGGTCGGATCACGCCCGACCCACAGGCCGAGCACCGCGCCGGCCAGCAGCCACTCAATGAAGGCGGCAGCCGTCGCCACCAGCACCTCGCGCGGCGGCAACTCATGATGGATCATCTCCGGCAGCACCCCGAGCAGACCGACCAGCACGCCCACACCCGCGGCAAAGGCGAGTCGGCCGGCATAGTTCAACAGCGCCGGCGCCATCAGCGCACCCAGCAGCAGCGCGCCGATCAAGGAGCGCCCCAACTCCAGCATCAGGGCCAGCCCCCGCGACGGCGCGCCCGGACCAGGACGCACGATGGCGCGCACATACGGCCCGGCTTCGAGTGCCTTGGCATACTCGGCGTCCAGCTTGGCCTGCTCATGACCGGCATAAGACAGGGCCTGGCGCGGGTGCGGCAGGGTGTAGATGCCGCGCCCATTGCCCGCCCCCTTGCGGATCAAGGCAGCCAGTTCGGTCTCGTGGCTGAAGCCATGCACGCCCGCCTGCCGCCAGGTCATGACCTCGCGCGACAGCAGGCTCCAGCCGAAGGAAACCACGGCGGCGAGCAGGGCGGCGAGGAGAAATTTCATGATCGCCATCCATGCACCGCGGCCTCCCCCCACGCAACCGCGCGTTCACAGCACGGGTGTCGGCAGGGGCCGGCCGGCGAAGTGCGCCGCCAGATTCTCCAGCACCAAACCCGCCATCGCCGCCCGTGTCTCCTGCGTGCCGCTGCCGACATGCGGCAGCAGCACGACCCGCTCGCTGGCGCGCAGCTCGGCCGGCACCTGCGGCTCGTTTTCAAACACGTCCAAACCCGCCGCCCGGATCGACCCCGCCGCCAGCGCCCGCACCAGCGCGGCCTCATCGACCACACTGCCACGCGCGATGTTGATCAGCGTGCCGCGTGGACCCAGCGCCGCCAGCACCCCGGCATTCACCGCGTGCCGGGTCTCGGCGCCGCCGGGACAGGCGACAATCAGGAAGTCCGACACCTCCGCCAGCTCCAGCAGGGTCGGGCAGTAGGCATGCTCCACCGGCTGCGGCCGGCGGCCGTGGTAGGCGATGCGCAGCCCGTGCGCCGCCAGGCGACGCGCAATCGCCGCGCCAATCCGGCCCAAGCCGAAGATGCCGGCGGTTTTGCCGCGCAGGGCATGCGCCAGCGGAAACGGCCCGGCCGGCCACGCACCGGCCCGGACAAAACGCTCCGCCTCCGCCAGCCGCCGCGAGGTCATCAGCACCAGGGCCACCGCCAGGTCGGCAACGTCGTCAGTCAAGACCTCCGGGGTGTTGGTCACCCGCAGTCCGCGCCGGCGACAGTACTCGATCGGCACACCGTCGTAACCAACCCCGAAAACCGTCAGGATTTCGAGCGCCGGCAGCCGCTCGAGCAGCGCCTCCGGCACCACCGTTCCACCGGCCTGAACAATGCCGCGGATCGAGCCCGCCTCACGGGCCAGCACCCCCTCCAGATCTGTCACGCCGTCGTGGCAGACATGGGCCGCACGCAGCGGTTGCAGCAAAAAATCCGGCAGGGGCGCCAGCAGCAGCAGGTCATTCATGCCCCCCAGTTAATCCGAAACCCCCGCCGCCGAAAACAGGATTTTCACCCGCCCGCCTTGTTCCTTGTTC
>DAIUCN010000040.1:0-39636 GCA_036846165.1 Prosthecobacter sp. | reverse complement strand
GCGGCGTGGGCGGGGTGAGCGGCGGCGGTCCCGGTGTTCGAGGGGGCGAACTTGGCGACCAGGAAGGCGCCGCCGGCGGCGAGCACGCAGCCGGCGATGAAGGGCAGGGGCAGCTTCGACCAGCCGCCGGCGGGCGGATGGATGATCATGGCGGTGATCGTGTTGACGATGGGCGCGCCGGCGAAGACGATGGGCATGACCGCGGCGGCGGCGGCCACTCCAAAGCCGCCGCCACCCTTGATGGCCGGCGTGGCCGCGGCACCGAGCGCCAGCACCAGGGTCAGCGCGCCGAGGGCACCCGCGATGCCGGCGATCAGACTGAGCGGGATGCCGCTGCCGGTCTCACCTGTGAAGCTCCAGTTGGTGCCGCGCGCCTTCAGGACCAGGGCGGCGACCACGCCGATGATGGCGTAGGCGATGCAAACGAAGAGGAAGGCCTTCAGGCCGGCATTCGGCGTCTCCGCACCCATGGGCATCTTCGAGCGCGCGGCGTGCAGGATGACGCCGTAGACACCCCAGGAGAGAACGGTGAGCAGCGCGAAGGTAAGCCAGGTCATGTGGGATTTGGGGGGTGAGGGGTTCACG
Organism: Prosthecobacter sp.; assembly: GCA_036846165.1. Taxonomy (GTDB): domain Bacteria; phylum Verrucomicrobiota; class Verrucomicrobiia; order Verrucomicrobiales; family Verrucomicrobiaceae; genus Prosthecobacter. Next base: position 39,051 of record DAIUCN010000040.1, on the reverse strand, counting down.
TCGGGAGGAAACGTTGGTGAAGTGCGCTTTGGATCAAGCAAAACCGGGTCACGCTGTCACCGCCGGCCGGAACCGTCAACGGCGAGAATCGGCGGTGATCCGCCTTGAGAAACGGCCCGCAACGACCGTCTTAGAAGGAGCGCCACACGGCGCCGTTCCGCCATGATCCCGATCCAACTCACCGGCCAGACCGTCCTCATCACCGGCGCCTCCCAGGGCATCGGCGCCCAGATCGCCCGCACTTTCCACCGCGCCGGTGCCACGGTGGTGATCAATCACCCGGGCCTGGCGAACACCGCCCGCGACGCCGAGGCGCTTGCCGAAGGACTCAACCTGCTGCGCACCGACAGCGCCAGCGTCATCGCCGCCGACGTGGCCAACCCCGACCAGGTGCGCGCCATGATGGGCGAGGCCCAGGCCCGCCACGGCGGCCTCGACTTTCTCATCAACAACGCCGCCATCCTGCGCGACCGCACCCTCGCCAAGATGAGCCACGCGGAATGGGATGCGGTGATCGACGTCAACCTCTCCGGCGTTTTCCATTGTTGCAAATACGCTCTCGAGGTCCTGCGCGACAACGGCGCGGTCGTCAGCTTTGGCAGCATCGCCGCCATCCAGGGCTTCTACGGTCAGGTCAACTACGCCTCCGCCAAGGCCGGCGTGCAGGCGATGATGCGCGTGCTCAGCCGCGAGGGCGCCCGCCGTGGCATCCGCGCCAATTCGGTCGCCCCCGGCGTCATCGACACCAGCATGGCCGCCACCATCCCGGAAAGCGTGCGTGCGGAAATGCTCAAGAACATCCCGCTCGGCCGCTTTGGCACGCCCGAGGAGGTCGCCCACGTCGTGCTCTTCCTCTGCTCGCCGCTGGCGTCCTACATCACCGGCCAGACGATCGAGATCAACGGCGGCTGGCGCGGTTGAAGGCCGTATCCCGGACGCGCTGGCATTTGAACCCGGCGCGAACCTGTGCGAGGATGTCGTTTCCCGTCTTGATCTCGTCCATGCTCCAGTTTTTGCGCAAACCCTGGTTTCGCTTCCGCCGCGGCACCAAGTCGCTGGCCTTGCGTGTTTTCCGTGTCAAGGACGCCAGCGAGCGCGTCGCCCGCGGCTTCGCCCTCGGCATCATCGTCAATTTCATCCCCACCTTCGGCCTCGGCGTGCTGATCTCCGGCTTCGTCGCCCGCTTGTTCGGCGGCAATGTCATCGCCGGCCTTGCCGGCGGCGCCTCGCTGACCTTCTTCTGGCCCTTCCTGTTCTTCCTCAACCTGCGCATGGGCGGCCTGCTGGTACGCCCGGAGGTGGTGGTGCACGACGTCGCCGAACTCAACGAGAAGAGCATGAACGCCCTCATGTGGGGCAAGTCCTTCATTCTCGGCATGTCGGTCAACATCATGCTCGCCGGCCTGCTCGCCTACATCGCGGTGTTTTTCCTGCATGCCCGACTGCGGCCCGCCGCGCTCGCCTGGTTCCGTCGCCGCCGCCTGCGCCGCCTCCAGGTCACCTGAGCCGGGACTTGCAACAAGCCGCGCCCTCGGCTCGTTTGCACCCCGCTCATGAAGAAGTTCCTCCTTCCCGCCCTCTGCCTCGCCGCCCTGGCCTCCCAGGCCCAGGAAAAGCCCACCCCCACCGGCTACACCGACACCCCCGTCATTCCCGGCAGCAAGTGGCGGGTCCATGACATCGACCGCCCGCACCCGGCCGTGGTCAGCCCCGCCGCCAAACCCGGTGGCGCCCCCGCCGACGCCATCGTGCTCTTCGACGGCACCAGCACCGAGGCCTTCCAGTCGAAGAAGAAGGGCCCTGACGGCAAGTTCACCAATGACTGGGCGCCCTGCGCCTGGAAGATCGAAAACGGCGAGTTGCTCGTCGACGGCGGCGACGCCTGGACCAAGCAGGAGTTCGCCAGCTGCCAGCTCCACCTCGAGTGGAAGAGCGAGCCGCACACCAAGGGCAACTCCCAGAAAAAGGGCAACGGCGGCGTCTTCCTCATGGACCGCTACGAGAGCCAGATCCTCGACTGCGACAACAACCCCACCTATGCCGACGGCATGGCCGGTGCCATCTACGGTCAGACCCCGCCGCTGGTGAACGCCGTGCGCAAGGCCGGGGAATGGCAGAGCTACGACATCATCTTCACCGCGCCCAAGCTCGACGCCGCCGGCAAGGTGCTTGAACCCGCCCGCATCACCACCCTGATCAACGGCGTGCTCGTCCAGAACAACACCGTCATCCAGGGCCCGACCAAGCACAAGAACATCACCAACTACGACGGCGTCTTCCCCGCCAAGGCCGCCATCCGCCTGCAGGACCACAAGAACGAACCCCCGGTCCGCCTGCGCAACATCTGGATCCGCCCGCTCGACTGAGCTGCCGACAGCCCCCTCCCAACCCCGGCCCACAAGGCCGGGGTTTTTTGTGGCGGTAGCAGGCGGCCTGTTTCGCGCCTGCCTCACGCCAGATCGCTGATCGTGCGGCGGAAGCGGCGCAGCGACAGCAGGTAGAGCAGGCTGCCGATGCCGGTCAGGGCCAGAAAGGAGGGCCAGACGGCGTCGAAGCCGGCGCCGCGGAAGAGGACGGCCTTGCCCAGGCTGATGAAGTGGCTGGTCGGTGCGAGCTGCATGATCTCGCGCACGAACGGCGGCATGTTTTCCTGCGGGGTGACCCCGCCCGAGAGCATTTCCAGCGGGATCAGCACCAGCACCAGCAGCATGCCAAACTGTGGCATGCCGCGCGCCAGGGTGGCCAGGAAAATGCCCATCGAGGTGGTGGCAAACAGGTGCAGGACGGCGCCGGCGAAGAACAACGGCACGGAACCCTGCACGGGCACGCCGAGCGCGCCTTGAATCACGAAGCGCAGCGAGATGAAGGACGCCACCAGGACGACGAGCGCCATCGACCAGACCTTGGCAAACATGATCTCGCCCGGCGTCACCGGCATCACCAGGAGGTGCTCGACTGTGCCGTGCTCACGCTCGCGCAGCAGGGCGGCGCCGGTGAGGATGATCGACAGCATGGTGATCAGGTTGATCAGCTCGTTGAGCGCGCCAAACCAGGACTCGGTGAGGTTGGGATTGAAGCGGGCGCGCAGGGCCAGCGTGACGGGCTCGGCCGGCTCGCCGCGATGGCGGCGCACGAAGGCCGACACCTCCTCGTGCAGGATCTGCTGGATGTAGCCGCTGCCGGTGAAGGCCTGGCTCATGCGCGTGGCATCGACGTTGAGCTGGATCGCCGGCTGCTTGCCGGCCAGGACGTCGCGCTGGAAGTGGGGCGGGATGTCGATGACAAAGGTCTGGTTGCCGGCGTCGAGCTCGGGATCGACCTGCGCCGTGGTCAGGCCGGACGTGACCCAAAAGCGCGGCGGCTGAAAGGCGTCGATCAGGCGCGCGGAGAGCTGCGACTGGTCCTCGTCGACCACGGCGAGCGCGGCGTGGTGCAGGGGCTCGGGCATCGCCGTCGCGGCGACGTAGATGCTGACGGTGAAGGTGAAGCCAATCAGCGTCAGCATGACCGGGTCGCGGGCCAGGCTCCACAGCTCCTTGACCCCGAGGCGGAAGATGACGGCGGCGCGGCGCATGGTTCAGGAGGCCTGTTTTTTCAGTCGGGCGGCCGCCAGCAGCAGGATGACCGGCACCGCCAGCACGAGCGGCAGGTAGGAGGCCTGCAGGTCGGCGAAGCCGAGCGCCTTGCTGAAGACACCGCGGCTGATGATGAGCATGTGGGTGGCCGGATAAATTTGGCCGATGACCGCGCCGGCGCCCTCCAGCGACGACACCGGATTGAGCAGGCCGGCGAACTGCACGGTCGGGATCATGGTGCCGACCATGGTGATGAAGAGCGCGGCGATCTGGCTGCGGGTGAAGGCCGAGGCGAGCAGGCCGAGACCGGTGGAAAACAGGATGAACAGCACGGCCGCCACGGCCAGCGCGGTGAAGTCGCCCTTCAGCGGCACTGCAAACACGGTCACCGCCAGCAGGCTCATGAGCAGGAAATTGAACAGGCCGAGCAGGACGTAGGGCAGCTGCTTGCCGAGCAGGAACTCGGCGCGGGTCACCGGGGTGACATGGAAATTGACGATGGACCCGAGCTCCTTTTCGCGCACCACCGACAGGGCGGTGAGCATGGCCGGGATCATCAGCAGCAGCATGGGGATGACCGCCGGCACCATGGCCGGCAGGCTGCGCACATCGGGATTGTAGCGAAAGCGCGTCTCGACCGTGCAGGCCGCCGCGGCGCCGACCGCCTCCGGTCGCCGCGCCGCCATCTGCGCCAGCCAGGCCTGGTGCAGGCCGCGCACGTAGCCGAGCGCGGTCTCGGCCCGCTGCGGCATGGAACCATCCACCCAGGCGCCGATCTCCGCCGGCGCGCCGCGCTGCAGGTCGCGCGCAAACCCGGCCGGAATCTCCAGGGCCAGCGCCAGCTCGCCCGTGCGCAAGCGCCGGTCCAGGTCGTCGGCATCGGCCAGCGCCGGCCGCTCAATGAAGTAGCGCGAGCCGGCCAGGTTCAGCGCGTAGTTCCGGCTCAGTTGCGTCTCGTCCTGGTCGAGCACGGCAAAGCGCAGGTCCTCGACATCCATGCTGATGCCGTAGCCCATGATGAACATCAGCAGGACGGTGCCGAGCAGGGCCAGCGCCGCGCGGCCCGGGTCGCGGCGCAGCTCCAGCGCCTCGCGCCAGCTGTAACTGAGCGCCCGGCCCGTGCGGAAGCGACCCCCCGGCGCCGCTGTCGGTGAGGCTTGCGTCACGGCCTTCGTCGGCGCCGTCGCCCTGGGCGCGGCCGCAGGCGTCACCGCTTCCAGCCGACGGATGAAGGCTTCCTCCAGCGAGCCGGCCCCGCCCTCGCGCGCCAGCTCAGCCGGCGCGCCGCTGACCAGCACGCGCCCCGCGTGCATGAGCGAGACCCGGTCGCAGCGCTCCGCCTCGTTCATGAAGTGGGTTGAGATGAAGATCGTCACGCCGTCGCGCCGCGCCAGATCGATCAGGTACTGCCAGAACTGGTCGCGCGCGATCGGGTCGACCCCCGAGGTGGGTTCATCCAGGATGAGCAGCTCGGGCCGGTGGATCAGCGCCACCGCCAGCGACAGCCGCTGGCGCAGGCCGAGCGGCAGGGACTCGGGCAGGGTGTTCATGACCCCGGTCAGGCCAAAGCGCTCCGCGAGTTCGCGCACCCGCCCCGGCAGCTCGGCTGCCGGCACCTGGAACAGCCGCGCGTGCAGCTCGAGATTCTGGCGTACGCTCAGCTCGCCGTAGAGCGAGAACGACTGCGACATGTACCCGACGCGCCGGCGCACCTCGCGGTCGTCCGCGGCGAGCTCGCGCCCGAACAGCCGCGCCCGGCCGCTGCTCGCCGGCAGCAGGCCGGTGAGCATCTTCATCGTCGTCGTCTTGCCGCAGCCGTTGGAGCCGAGGAAGCCGAAGATCTCACCGCGGCGGATGCGGAAGCTGACGCGGTCGACCGCGGTGAAATCGCCGAAGCGACAGTTCAGGTCCTCGGCCTCGATCGCCGTCTCCGCCTCCACGCCGGCGGCCAGCGGCAGCGGCCGCACCGGGCGGTGCTGGCCGCCCTCCGGCAGCAGGGCGATGAAGGCCTGTTCCAGGGTCGCGGCGCCGGTGCGCGCCCGCAGCTCCGCCGGCGCGCCCTCGGCGAGCACCCGCCCGGCATGCATCGCCACCAGCCGGTCAAAACGCTCGGCCTCGTCCATGTAGGCGGTCGCCACGACGACGCTCATGCCGGGTCGCTCGGCGCGGATGCGGTCGACCAGCTCCCAGAACTGCCGGCGCGACAGCGGATCGACGCCGGTGGTCGGCTCGTCGAGCAGCAGCAGGTCGGGATCGTGGATGAGCGCGCAGCAGATGCCGAGTTTCTGCTTCATGCCGCCCGACAGTTTTTGCACGGGGCGGTCGAGGAAGGCGCGCAGGCCGGTGCGCTTGGTGAGTTCGTCGATGCGCCGCCGCCGCTCCGCGCGGTCGTGGCCGAACAGGCGACCGAAAAACTGCAGGTTCTCCTCGATCGACAGCGTGCCGTACAAATTCCGTCCCAGGCCCTGCGGCATGTAGGCGATGCGCGTGCATACCGCGCGCCGGTGACCGGCGTCGGCCATGTCGCCCCCGAGCACGTGCACCCGGCCTGCCTGCACGGCATGCGCGCCCGCCAGCAGGGCGAGCAGGCTGGATTTGCCGACCCCGTCCGGACCGATCAGGCCGGTCAGGGAACCGGCCGGCAGCTCGAGGTCGATGCCGTCGAGCGCCCGGGTCCGGCCATGGAAGAGGCGGACGCCGCTCAGGCTCGCCACGGGCGCATTCATTCCGGCAGTTGGATGCTCAGTTCCTCCGGCCAGGGCAGGGCATCGTCGAGCTTGACCCAGGCCACGCCCGGCACGCCGGTCTTCACTTTCTGCAGGTGCTTCTGCAGCAGCGCGCGGTCGATTTGCGCTTTGACCCGGAACATCAGCTTCTGCCGCTCGCTCAGGGTCTCGACGGTCTTCGGCGTGAACTGCGCGACACTCGCCACAAAGCTGATGCGCGCCGGCACGACATACTGCGGCGCGGCGTCGAGCACCAGCCGCGCCTCGGCGCCCAGAGCAAGCCGGCCGGCAGCGATTTCGGGCAGGAAAAAGGTCAGGTAGACGTCGCCCAGATCGACCAAGTTGAGCACCTTGCCGCCGACCCCGAGCACCTCGCCCGGCTGGGCAATTTTGTACTGCACCCGGCCCGCCCGCGGCGCCTTCAGCACGCTGTCCTCAAGGTCGGCCTCGATGCGGGCAATGGTCGCCTGCACGGCCTCGCCCTGCGATTCCGCGCCGGTCACCTGCGCCTGCGCCGCCTCGACCGCCGCCTTCGCCGCCTGCACCTGGGCCTTGGCGGCCGCCACGCCGGCCGCGGCGCTCTTCACCCGCGCCTCGTCGTCTTCGAGTGTCTGGGTCGACACCGCCCGCTGGCCGACCAGCGTGCGCGTCCGCGCCGCGCGCTTTTCCGCTGCCTCCAGCTCGCTCTCGCGCTGCACCACGACCGCCTCCGCGGCGAGTTGGTCGCTCTGCCGCGCCGCCACCTGGGCGCGCGCGGTGGCCACGGCATGGCCGGCCTGGCGCAGCTGCGCGCGCGCCTCCTGGCGCTGCGCCTCCAGCACGTCCACCTGCATGCGCGCCAGCACCTGGCCCGCGGCGACGAATTCGCCCTCCTCAACGAGGATCTCGCGCACCCGGCCGGCGATCTGGGTGGCGATGTCGATCTCGGTCGCCTCAATTCGGCCGTTGCCGCTGGCAAAATCGGGGCCGAAGCCGGGCGGGTGCGACTGCCCCCACCAGCGCCAGGCGATCAACAGCCCGAGGGCCGCCGCCGCCAGCAGCATCCGTCGCCAGAACACGCGCGTCGTCACGCCCCAAGCGTCGCGGGCTTCCGCGCTCGCGTCCATGAAAAAAGCGCGCCCGGTCTTGGCCTCGACCCCGCCAAACCGGCGCCCGCCCCTTGCATCCCGGCGCCGGCTCGCCAGACTGCCGGACCTCTTTTCCCGCCATGGCCTACATCAACGAAAACTTCCTCAAGCTCAAAGCCGGCTACCTGTTCCCGGAAATCGCCCGCCGCGTCAAAGCCTTCACCGAGGCCAACCCGGAGGCCGCCAAGCGCCTGATCCGCTGCGGCATCGGCGATGTCACCGAGGCCCTGCCCGCCGCCGTGCGCGAGGCCATGCACAAGGCCGTCGACGAGATGGGCGACCGCTCCAGCTTCCGCGGCTACGGCCCCGAGCAGGGCTACGACTTCCTGCGCAACGCCATCGCCCAGCACGATTACCAGGCGCGCGGCATCCAGGTCGATGCCGACGAGATCTTCATCTCCGACGGCAGCAAGTGCGACACCGGCAACATCCTCGACATCTTCGGCGCCGGCAACAAGATCGCCATCACCGACCCGGTCTACCCGGTCTACGTCGACACCAACGTCATGGCCGGCAACACCGGCGAGGCCGATGAAAACGGCGCCTACGCCGGCCTGCACTACCTAAAGTGCACCCCGGAAAACGGCTTTGTCCCGGCCATCCCCGATGAGCCGGTTGATCTCGCCTACCTCTGCTACCCGAACAACCCGACCGGCGCCACCGCCACCCGCGCCCAGCTCGAGGCCTGGGTCGCCTACGCCCGCGCCAACGGCACGATCCTGCTCTACGACGCCGCCTACGAGGCCTTCATCCGCGACCCCGACGTGCCGCGCTCGATCTTCGAAATCGAGGGCGCGCGCGACTGCGCCATCGAGTTCCGCAGCTTCTCCAAGAACGGCGGCTTCACCGGCGTGCGCTGCGCCGTCGTCGTCATCCCCAAGGGCCTCATGGGCCGCAAGAAGGATGGCAGCCAGCAGGCCATTCACCCGCTCTGGAGCCGTCGCCACAGCACCAAGTTCAACGGCGTCAGCTACATCGTCCAGCGCGGTGCCGAGGCCGTCTACAGCCCCGAGGGCAAGGCCCAGGTCGCCGAACTCATCGAGCACTACATGGGCAACGCCGCCCTGCTCGTCGAAGCCTGCCGGAAGGCCGGCCTGCCGGTTTACGGCGGCGTCAACGCCCCCTACGTCTGGGTTGGCTGCCCCGCCGGCCTGACCAGCTGGCAGATGTTCGACAGGATGCTGAACGAGGCCAACGTCGTCATCACCCCCGGCAGCGGCTTCGGCAGCGCCGGCGAAGGCTACTTCCGCATCAGCGCCTTCAACAGCCGCGCCAACGTCGAGGAAGTCTGCCGCCGCATCGCCGCCCTCTGAGGCCGGCTTCCAGACCACCGGATTGTTGTGCCACGGGCTCGCTCTGCCAGGGCGGGCCCGTGGTTCGTTCGGGCTTGGCCGCAAAAGGGCGCAAGGAACACAAGGATCTCGGCAGGGTTTCCCTATCGCCTTCACTGGAGACTTGGGGGCCAAAATCTCTGGGTCCTCCGTCCAGCGCTGGGCGACATCGGCAACCTTGAACCCGGTCTCGCACGGAGGACGCGGAGGGCACGGAGCAGCCAAGGCACAGAGGGCCTTCGCCGTGGTACTTGGGGACCCCGCGCGACACGACCTGCAGGACGCCAGCCCGCCAGCCAGTGGCGGGTTCCCAAGGGGAAAAAAATGGGGTTGCCACAGGTGGCGGAGGAACACTGGACTGAACTGGTCCATGAAGATGAGTGAGGGGTCGTCGATCCTTCGACTCGGAGCCCCGAACCGACCTCGCACTCCATCCTTGACGAGAAGCCAGCAAACCAGCAAAATTCCTCCATGAAAACGACCTTCGATCTTCCCACCGATCTCGTGCGAGAGCTGAAACTCCGGGCCGTGCATGAGGGTCGGAAACTCAAGGAGGTGGCGGCAGATCTGCTGAAACGCGGCCTCGCCGCACCGGAAACAGCTGCAAAGTCCCGGCCTGCAAAGCCGAAGATCGAGATCCAGGCCAGCGGGCTGCCGGTGGTCCGTTGCAAAGCGAACGCTCCGGCCAAGCGGATGACTGCCGGCGAGCTGCTCGCGCTTGAACAGGCAAGCCTCGCTCAGGACGACCTCCAACGCCTCGGCCATGCTCTTTGATTCCAACGTCTGGCTCGCGCTCACCTTCTCCGCCCATCCGCATCATGCCTTGGCGAAGGAACTCTTCGCAGAGGCAAGAGTCGAAAATCCCGCCTGCTTCTGCCGGGCCACCCAGCAGAGTTTTTTGCGCCTCGCGACGACTCCGGTCATTCTCCATGCCTACGGTGCCGAGGGATTCACCAATCAAGATGCGGCGAAACTGATCCAAACCCTCTCCAGGTTGTCCGTCGTGAGCATCCTTGAGGAACCTTCCGGCATCGAATCCCGCTGGCTCGAGTTGGCCGGGCTCACCTCCGCATCACCCAAGGTCTGGATGGACGCCTACCTGGCCGCCTTTGCGATCCTCCACGACGCAGAGTTCGTCACGCTTGACCGCGATTTCCAGAACTTCGAAAAAGACGGCCTTCAATGGAGACTGCTCACTTCATGAGCACCAATCCTAGAAATGTTTGGAATTGGGTTCTGAACTCGAGCATGGCGTTCCTTGCGCACTCTGGCGGCTAAAACGGCCGAATTGTCCGTTCGGCCCCTGGGTCGGCAGGGCGCTCTGTCCAAGAGCACCGCGATTGGGCCAGTCTAGCCCCCAAGGCTTGAGGTCGCTCAATGCTTCCAGTCGAGCGCGCCCTTGCGCCAGGCGTACAGGAAGGCGACGCCGAGGATGCTGATGAAGCCGAGCGCCGCCCAGGCGATGCCGACCCCGTAGGCCGCGATCTGGTCGCGGAAGATCACCGCGCCCGGGTAGAGAAAGACCACCTCGATGTCGAACAGCACGAAGAGCATGGCGACGATGTAAAACTTCACGCTGAAGCGCGGCTGGGCCTCGCCGATCGGCAGCATGCCGCACTCGTAGGCGCTGTCCTTCATGGCGTTGCGCTTGGCCGCCTTGCCCGCCAGCGCGGACGCCACCAGGGTGCCCCCGGCGAAACCGGCGGCGATCAGGATCTGCAGAAGGACGGGAAGGTAGTTCTCGAGCATGGAAGCCCCAGCCTAACCGGCCCGGGCCATCCGTCAAGATGCCGAAACGGCTGCGCTCCGGCCTTGAATCAAGAGCCGGGCCGGGCAAGGTTCTGCTTTCCCACCATGCGCATCCTTTCCGGCCTTCAACCCAGCGGGCGACTCCACATCGGCAACTACTTCGGCATGATGGAGGCCGCCTTGAAGCTCCAGCACGAGGGCGAGGCCTTCTACTTCATCGCCGATTACCACTCGCTGACCAGCATCCACGACGGCAAGCTGCTGCGCTCGCACGTGCGCGACCTCGCCATCGACTTCCTCGCCTGCGGGTTGGATCCGGCCAAGTGCGTGCTGTTCCGCCAGAGCGACGTGCCCGAGCACACCGAACTGGCCTGGATCCTCAGCACCGTCACCCCCATGGGCCTGCTCGAGCGCTGCCACAGCTACAAGGACAAGATCGCCAACGGCCTCAGCCCCTCGCACGGCCTCTTTGCCTACCCGGTCCTCATGGCCGCCGACATCCTCATCTACGACAGCGACATCGTGCCGGTCGGCAAGGACCAGAAGCAGCACGTCGAGGTCACCCGCGACATCGCCGTCAAGATGAACCTGGCCTTTGGCGAGGGCCTGCTCAAGGTGCCGGAACCGCGCATCCGCGAGGAAACCGCCGTCGTGCCCGGCCTCGACGGCCGCAAGATGAGCAAGAGCTACGACAACACCATCCAGCTCTTCGAGGAACCCGGCGCGCTCAAGAAGAAGATCATGCGCATCGTCATGGACTCCACCCCGCTGGAGGACCCCAAGCCGATCGAAAACAACAGCGTGCTCGCCCTCTACAAGCTGGTCGCCTCGCCCGCCGACTACCAGACCATGGTCGATGACCACCTGCGCGGCGGCATCGGCTACGGCGACTTCAAGAAGCGCCTGCTCGAGGCCATGCTCGCCCACTTCGCCCCCTTCCGCGAACGCCGCGCCGAAATCGTCGCCGACCCCGCCTACGTCAACCGCGTGCTCGCCGAGGGCGCCGAAAAAGCCCGCGCCATCGCCCGCAAGACCCTCGACCGCGTCCGCGCCGCCGTCGGCCTCGGCGACTGATCCGCACCCGCGGGGCCCGGCATCGGAGACGGCTTTCGCACGGAGCTCACGGAGGGCACGGAGGGGTCGCTTCAGCCCGAACGCTTCTCTGTCCCCGTGCGAACCCGGATCGAAGGCTTGACCCATTGAGCCGCCCTTTCGGGATCTTCGTGTGATTCGTGGTCCCGTCTTTGCGGATCCAGAACCACGGACGGCGTATTTCGCGCGGAGCTGAGCAGTGTTCCCGTCAGCCCCAAACGCTTCCCCGTCTCCGTGCTCTCCGCGCCCTCCGTGCGAACCCGGATCGAAGGCTTGGCCCAGACCGAAAAGACCTGCTGCTTGACCTGACCGCAGCCCGGGGTGAAGCAATGGCTCGCCCCCTCCGGCGGGCATCTCCCCATGCAAGACGGCTACGAACTCCTCGACAGCGGCGGCTTCCAGAAGCTGGAACGTTTTGGCGCTGTCGTGCTGTCGCGACCCTGTGCCCAGGCCGTCTGGCAGCCGCGCCTGCCGAAGGGCGACTGGCAGCGCGCCACCGCCGCCTTCTTCCGCGACGGCGGCAACCAGTGGCGCGGACGCGAGCGCCTGCCGGCCACCTGGGAGATCGAGGTCGATGGCAGCCGCTTCCGCCTCAGCAGCACCGATTTTGGTCACCTCGGCATCTTCCCCGAGCAGCGCGAGACCTGGAAGCGCCTGCGCGAGCTCGGCGCCGCCTACGCCAAGGCCCAGGGCCGGCCGGCGCGCGCGCTCAACCTCTTCGCCTACTCCGGGGGCAGCACCCTGGCCGCCGCCCGCGGCGGAGCGGAAGTCTGCCATGTCGACGCCTCCAAGGGCATGGTCGACTGGGCCCGCCAGAACGCCGCCCTCAACGGCCTGGAGGACCGGCCCATCCGCTGGATCGTCGACGACGTCACCAAGTTCCTCGAGCGCGAGCTGCGCCGCGAGCGCCGTTACGATCTGATCATCCTCGACCCGCCCAGCTACGGCCGCGGCGCCAAGGGCGAGGTCTTCAAGATCGAAAACGACCTGCCGCCCCTGCTCGACCTGCTCGGCCGCCTGCTCTCCGACCAGCCGCTCGGCGTCCTGCTCTCCTGCCACACCCCCGAGCTGACCCCGATCGCCCTGCACCACCTCCTGCTGCAGGCCTTCGGCGCCCGCGGCGGCAGCCTCGAGCACGGCGAGATGCTCCTGCGCGGCGGCCCCGACGTCTTGCCCGTCCCCAGCGGCAGCTACTGCCGGTGGCTCACGCCCCCGGCCTGATCGCCCGCCTGCCCAGGCCGCGCCCTTTGAGTGGACAACCGGACCGAGGTGGACCATGATGGATTCGGATGGACGTGTTCTTACTCTTATTCTTTCTCAGGCCTTAAAACCGAGTTTGGAGAGCGTAAAGCGTTCATTATCAGCCGTCCCCGTAGTTCAATGGATAGAACGAGGGTTTCCTAAACCTTAAATGCAGGTTCGATTCCTGCCGGGGACACCAGGGAGGCAGGGCGCTCTGTCCCAGAGCGCCGTTCAGGGGACGGGCCACGAACCTGGCGAATCCGCATCAGCCCACCCAGACCGACGGTGAGCTGGACAAAAAATCGGATCTTTCCGCTTCCCTCACCCCACCAATGTCCGACCCCCTGTTGGATGATGCAGGAAAAGAGCCCTTGCCGTATGAGACACCACGACTTCGCCTGTTCGATCAAGACCCCCCAGGGACTCTCCGCCGACAAGTTCAGCACCCCATCACGACCCGCGCCCCCCCCCTGAACCTGCCGGGCAACGGGGATCGGCGGTGAGGGCAATCGGGGCGCCAAGCACGAGAAGCCGATCCAATGCGGCGGGGAGTTCCATGCCAGCCTGCACCAAGTACGACAGGAACGCTTCGATCAGAGGCGGTTGTTGTAAACTTTCGACCGTCAAAAAGAATTGAATCTCATAATTCTCTGAATTTGAGAGACAAATCCAAGTGCGGTGAATCGATGCATGGCAATCTCATTTGTTTATCAAAAAAACATATTCATTGACATCAAATCCGCTTTAGCATTGTTTTGGCTCAACTATGAATGGCAACGGGTTTGATCTCAGCCAAGCCGTGAGCTACCACACCGGGGCTTTCCCCCCTGGGACCTTGGATTATGCCCAGCTGCTGGAGCCCCTTCTCAAGGCGACGGACGCCTTGGCGCGCTTTGACCAAATGCTCAAGGCCATGCACAACAGCGAGATCTTGCTCGCTCCCTTGCGCAACCAGGAGGCGGTCATTTCTTCCCGAATGGAGGGCACCATCAGCACGATGGATGAGATTTTGCAGTATCAGGCGGAGCATCCGGAGGAGGAGAACTCCAGCGAAGTGCGCTCCGAGGTCATCGAGACGATCCTGTATCGCCGTGCCCTGAATGCGGCTCAGCTGCAACTCGAAGCCGGCTACCCGTTGACCGCCTCCCTCGTCAAAAGCATGCACCGGCAACTGCTTTCGTTTGGTCGCGGAGCCCACAAATCCCCCGGCCAATTCAAGCAGGCGCAGAACTACATCGGCGACCGGAACTCCCGAGTCATCCGGTTCGTTCCGATCAGCCCGGAGCAGCTTCCTGGAGGCATGGAGACACTCTTCCAGTTCATGGAGGCGGGTGCTTTTCCACCCCTTCTGCGCACCGCCCTGGTTCATCTGGAGTTTGAGGCGCTGCACCCTTTTGAGGATGGCAATGGCCGAGTCGGGCGCATGCTCGTCACGCTCATGCTCTGGCGGGCAGGGCTCATCACGGCCCCGCATTTCTACATCAGCCGCTATTTTGAGCAGCACAAGGACGCCTACATCCACCTCATGCGGGAAACCTCGCGCACCCAGGCATGGGAACCCTGGTGCGCCTTCTTCCTGACCGCTCTGGAGCAGCAGGCCCTGCACAACCTCCAGGTCGCTGAATCCATCCGTTCGCTCTACGAGGAGATGAAAATCCGCTTCGCTTTCCTGCTCTCCTCCAAGTGGGCGGTGCGTGCGCTCGACTTCATTTTTGCCCGACCCATCTTTCGCAACAGCAGCTTCACCAGGGAAAGCGGCATCCCCTCCGCCACCGCCGCGCGCTTCACCCGCGTCCTCCAGGAGGAGCGACTGCTGCACATCATCCGCCCCGCCGCCGGTCAACGCCCAGCCACCTACCGCTTCGAACCCCTCATGGAGCGCGTCCGGGTCTGAGGGGCCCGCCCACCCCGCGTCCTCGCCCGCGACCCGCTGAATCTGCCGGGGACAACGGCGGAGGGCTGAGGGCATGGAGGCAAGGGGAGGGCGCTCTGTCCCAGAGCGCCGTTCAGGGGCCGGGCCATGAACCTGGCGAATCCGCATCAGCCCACTCGGATCGCCGGTGAGCACGACAAAAAATCGGATCTTTCCGCTTCCCTCACCCCGCCAATGTCCGACCCCCTGTTGGAAGATGCATGAAAAAAGCCCCTGCCGTATGAGACACCACGACCTAACCTGTTGGAACAAACACCCCGTGACTCTGCGCCGGCCAGTGCTCCACCCCGCCACGAACCGCGACACCCTGAGCCTGCCCGGCAGTTCGGATCGGCGGTGAAGAAAAACCCGAACCTCGCGCGTTGATATGGACCCCGCAGCGTGAGGTGACGAGTTCATCCATCCCAGCCTTGCCTCCTTCGCACCGAAATGCTTAAATAACAATCTGCACCATGCTTGCAACCAGCCTCGACGAGATCGCCAATAGCCACCCCAGTCTCGACTTGCCCGAAGCAAGATGGGTGACGCACGAAGAGCTCGATCAAAGAAAATTATATTTTTAGTCCGCAATCAGAGACGAATTTATGGATTCGAAGGGAAATAGTAATCTTACCGTCATCGATCTTTTCTGCGGCTGCGGAGGGTTCAGTCTCGGCATGGAGAATGCAGGTTTCGAATGCCTTGCCGCTGTGGACTTTAACAAGGAAGCCATTCAAGTCTTCCAAGCCAACTTCCCACAAGTTCCGCATGTGTTGCAGAGAGACCTGGTGCAGTTCCAGCCATCTGAGTTGCAACAACTCATCGGGACGCACGAAGTCGATGTCATTGTCGGCGGTCCGCCCTGTCAGGGCTTTTCCAACGCTCGTCAGAGAGACGGTGCAAATCATGGTCCACGCATGGTCGAAGACCCGCGACGTCATCTCTACCGGCGGTTTCTTGCGTTCGTGGAGCACTTCAAGCCGAAGGTGTTTGTGATGGAGAACGTGCTCGGCATTCGCTCTGCCAGTGGTGGCGAGTATTTCACCCGTGTGCAGGCAGAGGGCCGTGCACTTGGCTACAGTGTTGTGGCGCGCGAGGAAGACGCCAGCAAGCTTGGGGTGCCACAGAACCGCAAGCGTCAGCTGTTCATCGGAGTGCGGCTTGATGTGCCGGGCTATTTGGCTGGGGATCTCTACCCTTCGCCACGGGCCGTCCCCGGTGCAACACTGGGTGACGCCATTATGGATCTCCCGGCACTCCCTTCACCCGGTGGCGCACAGGAGATGGACTATGATCTTGAGCGGCGTGCACGCCACACATCAGGGAACAAACACCACTTCATCTACCGTGTGCTGCAGGTTTCACGAGCAGCAAAACTCACCGCCCATGAATCGCGTCGACATAGTGAGCGGGATCTCCGCGATTTTGCCAAGATCAGGGAAGGCGAAAACTCGAGTCAGGCCTTGAGGGATCGTAAAATCAAGTTCGAATTTCCCTACGACAAGTCCAGCTTTAAAGACCGCTACACGCGCCAGCATCGGAACCGCCCGTGTAGCACCATCGTGGCACACCTGAGCAAGGATGGGCTCATGTTCATCCACCCAACGCAACAGCGGAGCCTGACGCCTCGCGAAGCTGCCCGCGTACAAACATTTCCAGACTGGTTTCAGTTCCCCGTCTCACGCACTCATCAATACCGCGTTATCGGAAACGCGGTGCCACCCCTCGTTGGGGAGGCTGTGGGTCATACGGTCGCCAATTTCCTCGAAATCGCCACAACTTTAAAAAATGGCGACCATCCCAATGTGCTGACATTTGAAAAATCACGCAAATCCCATCATTTGCCAGCAGACGATGCACAAGCCCTCGAATGGCTCGCCGCGCTTGCCAGCAAAACGCGGCATCAGCTTCGCAAACTGGATGTGGGTGACTTCCTGCAGGGCTGGCATGCGCTTCTGTACCTTTACCCAGGTCTTCACCCCGACAGCGCTTTGGATCACGGCGAAGACGAAGAACGCGTCAGTTCGCCTCACCATACGGCGGTCGATTTAAGTCGACGATATGTCCGCAGCGGCTGGCCTGTGTCACTGGAGTTAATCGGCCGGGAGGCGTGGCGAAGGTATAGTGAAAACCAGATAAATGAGGCCGAATTCTACTGCGTGACCGCGCAAAAAGCCGGAATGCTTCGGGGCGCAAACGATGAGGATTTTATGGTGAAGTTGCAAGCATGATCTTGAATTAGCCAACATGAAAGCGTGCGATTTAACATAACAGCCGCATCACTCGCCGAAAGGTCTTCCGAAGGCCAGTCGCGGGCATGGTATTCGATAGCTAGAATGTTAATGAAATGAAAGAATTGCTAAACCCACATCCATCAGCCCTCATCGAGTCCATGCGAAATATCGGCTACAGGCCGGAAATCGCGTTGGCGGACTTGGTGGATAATAGCATCACGGCAAAAGCCAAAAACATTCAGATCGAGCTTTGCCCTTCAACCGGGAAGGAGACTGGCTGGATCCGCATAGATGATGATGGGTGCGGAATGGATGCGGATGAGCTTTGGAACGCAATGCGCTGGGGAGGGATGGGTCCGATCGCTGCACGAAATCCGAATGATTTGGGCAGGTTCGGCTTGGGTTTGAAGACCGCATCTTTCTCCATGGGGCGCCGCTTGACGGTTATTTCGACAAAGAACAAGACTACCACAATTTTTCGTTGGGATCTCGATCACATTTACAATACGGGAAAATGGGAGCTTCTTGAGGGCTTGGATTCCACTGATCAAGCCCATTTTGTCAACAGGCATGCCCGGAATCCCGAACTCAAAATGAACGGCACGACCGTGCTGATCAGTAACATCGACCGACTCTCTGTTGATGGCTACTCTGACAGCCGCAGGCAAACCAATACCACGGTCCTAATCAGGACAATTCAGAATCATTTGGGACTCGTTTTCCATCGCTTTTTAGAGAGGAAGGTCATTAAAATCCAGTTTGGCGCTGCCTCAATCGCAGCATGGAATCTATTCGGCGGGAGCAGCAGTGGCGAGGATCCAAGATGGCTAAAGTCCAGTGAATTCTTGTCGAACGGACGGGTTAAAATCCGGACGTTCATTCTTCCGCATTATAAAGCACTCACAGCAGAGCAACACGAGAGGCTCGGTGGGCCTAATGGATGGAACGCGCATCAGGGCTTTTTTATTTATAGGGCAGATAGGTTGATCGTTCATGGAGGCTGGCTCGGGTTCACTCGTCCGGAGGAGCATTACAAATTGGCAAGGATCACAATTGACCTTCCAAATGACCAAGACGCCACGTGGGCGCTCAATGTCATTAAGTCTAAGGTGTCACCACCAGCCATAGTCAAGGGCGACCTAGAACGGATTGCGGCGGCAGCTCGAAAGAGCGGCATGGAGGTATACCGCTTTCATGGATATAAAGTCGCACCAGCAGTCGATCAAGAAGAGGCGGCGGCGAACCATCAAGCTTTCTGGAAGCAGGTCTCAGGCAAGCATGACGTCCGCTTCAAAGTCAACCGGGCACATCCGCTTGTGGAAGCACTGGTCCAGTCGGTTAATAAAAAGACAATCGCCGACGCCTTCCTGCACTCTTTTGAGCGCCTCCTTCCTGTAGCCGCCATTCTGCAACAACCAGCCAAAAGCACTCACGGCCTGGCCTCGGATCCGGACGATAACGAGATGGAGCAAATCGCCACCGCCTGCCAACTCACAGTGGATGTATTGGTCAAGACAGGCTTTACACGTGAAAAGGCCATCGACACGGCCCTCTCGTGTCAGCCATTTAACTCTTTCCGTGACTTCTTGACCAAAATTCTCGGCCAGTAACCCAACCTCAAAACGCTGTTTTTATGCCTGACATAACGAAAGAAGACCTTCTCGACGTGGTATTACACTCCCTTTCGCGCCACACGGAGATGATTCCGGATAAAGCAGGCGTTGAAGCGATGACAGACAATCTTCTGAAGGCATTTGCTCATCTTGTTCAAGATAGAGAATGGATCATATCCCAAGCCCTCGCAATTCTCGTGACCAGTGTTGGAGAAGCTCAGGAGATTGTCGATCCTAATGACTACCGGGAATGGCTTGAAAAGCACGACCGGTCAGCGTGGCGCTCCTGGCCGTGGCTGAAAATTTATCTGAAAGAAAAGCTGCGCAGACCTTCGGCGGTAATCGGCGAATTGGATAAAAGCAGTGATCGTGTCCTTGAGTTAATCGGAGACCCTGCAAGGGAGGGACCTTGGGACCGAAGGGGAATGGTGGTGGGCCATGTCCAATCGGGAAAGACCCAGCACTACACCGCTGTCGCCGCAAAGGCCATTGATGCCGGTTATAAGCTAGTGGTCATTTTGTCTGGCATTCACGAGAATCTCCGGCAGCAGACTCAGGAGCGAATCGAGGAGTGCATTACGGGTAAAAATAGCCGCGATCAGTTTCAGTCATTCGGAGTTCGCACGTTTGCGGCAAAGTTCAAAAGCACCAATAACCCCGATCAGTATCCTCCTGACATTTCCTCCCTTACATCGGTCGCTGGCGATTTCGGCGCTGCAGTTAACAGAACCATTGACGTGGCGTTAGGCGAGGTGCCAGTGGTTCTCGTCATCAAGAAAAACGTCTCAATTTTGAAGAACCTTCTGCGAAAAATTCGAGGTGCTCAAGCACCCTATGCCGCACTCAAGTGCCCAACTCTTGTCATCGATGACGAGGCTGACCACTCATCAGTGAACACCGCCAGGATTGATCCAGAAACCGATCCAAAACCCATTAACATGCTCATTCGCAAGATTCTGTGGGCCTGCGATAAGGTTGCTTTTGTGGGTTATACGGCCACGCCCTATGCAAATATTTTCATGGATGCCGAATGGGTTGAGAAGTGCGAAGGCCGCAATGTCGACGAACCCGGTTCGGACCTCTTCCCACGGGCATTTATTATCGGACTTGAAGCGCCTTCAAATTACATAGGCCCTGACATAGTTTTTGGCCATGAAGGCGATGAGTCCCTTGGCTTGCCGCCGCGTGCTCCGTTACCGATGCATGAGGACGTTAGCGACGCTGACTCTTGGCTCCCCGCTAAGCACAAAAGCAGCCATCGCGTGAGTGGGGATATTCCATCCTCACTCTCCGAGGCGCTTAAAGTCTTTGTACTGTCGATTGCCGCACGGACGGCGATCAGACAGGACACCTCGCATTGTTCGATGCTGATTCATGTGACCCGATTTAATGCTGTTCAGGCGCAGGTAATGGCACAGGTCAAAGCCCACTTGGATGGTTTATACTCGCAACTAGAAAGCGGGGCCGGACGCGACGCCCTTCGGAATGAACTCAGGGAAATTTGGGATCGGATTTTTGCTGAACCCTATGGCGTATTTTTCGACCACCCTTCACAAAAATTGGACCCACCGGTGCTTCCTGGCTGGGTTGATGTTGAAGAGAATCTGATTCCTTCTCTCGGAAGGCTGAAGTTCGCGAGTGTGAACAGCGAAACCAAGGAGAACCTGGACTTTGCAGGGAATAGCAAAGAAGGGTTGGTAGTCGTGGCCGTGGGTGGGGATCGGCTAAGTCGAGGTCTGACCCTTGAGGGTTTAACTGTTAGCTACTTTCTCCGTGGTGCTCGCGCCTATGATACACTCATGCAGATGGGACGGTGGTTCGGATACCGCCCGGGTTACGCTCATCTGTGCAGAGTGTATGCACCCTCAACGATAATTAGCAATTTTAGGACCATCACGCTTGCTACTGAGGAGCTTCGCCGGGAGTTCAGCAGAATGTCGTATCTGAAGCGGACTCCAATCGACTATGGCCTTCAAGTGCGGGAGCCGCGTGCTGATCTCCTCGTAACTGCGCTCAACAAGATGCGCCGTGGTGAGACTGTGCGCATCCATTTTGCCGAAAGTTTGGTTTCTTCATTGGACATTCCCGAGGCGGCGTTGGCGGCTAACTTGGAGGCCTTCAAACAGCTTGTTGAATCAATGCAAAGGATCAAGGGCGCACCGTCTGCGGACGGAAAGGGTAATCATAAGTGGAATGAAATTGAATGGGAGATTATTGCGCGATTCTTAGCAGGATACACTGCCAATTCACACGTGTGCCTTGCAAACGACCAAGGCAAAAGCTTGCTCTACACCTATATTGATTCGGTTCAAAGGCATGGCGATTTGAAGAAATGGACTGTCGTGGTCATAGGCAAGATTAAGGGGGTTATGGCCATTGATGGGAAACCTTTCACGCTGATTGGACGTCAGCGGCTCATGAAATCAGAAAATCACAACCAACCCCTTCACTCTAATCGCGTGACCTTCCAAGGAGTGGCCATGGGTGGTGATGAGAGTCTCGATCTAACGACAGAACAGATAAACCAGGCAAAATACCTAAAGGATAAATATCGGAGCCTTGCGTCCGCATTCCGGTCCCAGAGACCGTCTTCACACGGCCTGCTGCTCCTCTATCCGATCATCCCGACGATGCCTCTTCACAGTGACGGCTCAGCTGTGCAGGAATGGGATGGTCCGCCGGTTATAGGCGTGGCCGTAAGCCTCCCCGCTTCAAAGCACGACAATGGCTCTGACTACGTTTGCACACCTCAGAAGCTGCGCGAGATATTTGGTACCCTCGCCGACGATTTGAATCGCGATGAAGAGGAGGATCTATGCCCAACACCATGATTTCAGATCACCTGCCAATCACGGCAGCTGCACTTGAAGCCGCTTGGCTGCAAATTCAAGACAAACTTCCACAAGCCGATGGACGCAGCTTCCTGCAAAAGGTGCTAATCGTTGGTCCGTTGACACTGAGCGCTGTGGTCCGTGTTGCGGACGGTATGCCAGGTTTGCTGCTGCAGATACCCGACACTTCACATGCTGCAAAATGGCCAGTCAAGCATTACGCTGGAGTGAGGTTCGATCCAATGGTTAAAATCGAAGATGGATATGGTCTGCCGCTCATGCTCGCGGACCTGAAGACGCGTAATATTTTTGCTCAGCTGGCTGCTGACATTGCATCCACTGCCGTGGAACATAAAACCGCCGACGCAATGCTTGCGACAATTCTCAGCAGGCTGGCTCTTTGGCGCAGGTTTTTTCAGAATCGTGTCGGGAAATTGTCAGATGAGGAGATACGAGGACTCATTGGCGAATTGTCCGTGCTGAGCCGCTTAATGGCAAGCGGGGGAGTGGATTCCAGTCTCGATTCTTGGAAAGGGCCACTAGGTGAACTTCACGATTTTCGTCTGCCGAGCCGAAGGATAGAGGTTAAGACTTGGTGCAATGATTCGTTACCGCGGATTTTTATTTCAGATCCAAGTCAAATCGTGGCAGACGAGATGTGCCCCGTCTGGATCGCGGCGGTTCAACTTTCGAAGAGCGAAAACAAGGGGCTAACACTTCCTCAATGGACAAGAGACTTAGCTGGTTCAATGGACGCCTTGCAGAGGGAGCTATACTACTCGCTCTTGGCGGACTATGGATATCTTGATGCGCATTCCGAATTGTATGTCGACCATTACTCCGCAGTCGAAACAATATTTTATGTCGTGACGTCCTCCTTTCCAAGAATTGACCCCCGAGCAATTCCGTCTGCGATATGTTCCGTCAAATATGGAATCGACCTTAACGCCATTGCCAACCATGCGAAGCCATTGCCAATCGACTGAACAATCACGTTTACAATGAGCGACTCAAAACCATCCATCGACCAAATAAGGGAGAACGCCACCGTTGCCTTTGATCTGGAGCAGCCCATGGGGCGTGATGAAGCTATTTTTTGCGCCATTTCCGAGGTTCTCTCTGAAGGCGGGCACTTCGTCTTGCCGGAATGGGCTCCATTTTCTGTAAAGATCGGACGCAAGACAGCGACGGCTCATGGTTATGAGCACGATGAAGACATGGATATACTGACGATCTTTCATCAGATTGACTGTCATGAAGACCGAGATCTTCATCAGGTCTGGGACAGAGTGCTTTGCCCTTCTGGTGATATCGAAAGGGCCGTTAGTGAGCTTGAAGCAATTGTCAATCTCGCACGGGAAAATAAGCTTCCAGATCTGGATGCGGCGAATCGGGCTAGTGACATGTGCCGCTTGCTTCATCGATTTGCCGGTAAATCAGAAAACCGCATTTGCCTTTGCATCTGGACTACGGGAGAGCTCTCCAAGGAGGGCTGGAAACGCTCGGACAAGTCGCCTTTCCATACGGTAGTCTGGGATGCGTCGAGGCTTATCAGTATACTCGACAGCGGTCACGAACCCCTCACTGTGGATTTCCGATCGCACGGTGGCGGTATAGATTGTCTTTTGGACGATTCCGAGTATGAAAAACTTTCGGCTACAGGCGGGGCTGTAATGCTCGGCAAGATTCCAGGTGAATGTCTGGCGGATATATATTATGTCCACCGCACCCGTCTCCTTCAACAGAATGTGCGTGCATTCCTCAATTTTTCCCCTCGCTCGGTTAACGCAGGGATTCGTGACACTATCAAAACAGAGCCTGAGCGCTTCCTTTCCTACAACAACGGCATCGCAGTCACTGCAAGCGGAGTCGATCTCGAAAGGGTCGCTCCCGGGGTATATCGACTACTTTGCGCGAGAGATTTCCAAATCGTCAACGGAGGACAGACAACCGCAGCGTTAATGCACACACGGCTGGATAGCCAGAGCGATCTCAAGCCCATTCAGGTTGCGATGAAACTCACGGTGGTGAGACCCGAGGACTTGGACAGTTTGGTGCCGAAGATATCGCTTTATGCAAATTCACAGAACAAGGTTCAGGAGGCTGATTTCCAATCCAACAATCCTTGGTTGGTGAAGCTTGAGGATATTTCACGGCAGATTGAAGCCTCCAAAGATGAAAAGTCAGCTGGGCAACCCATACATTGGTATTTTGAGCGGGTTCGGGGCCAATACAATGTGGACCTCACAAAGCTGCAGGGGGCTCAGAGGAACGCATTCAAGGCGAAGCGGCCGCCTCGCACGAAATTTAGCAAAACAGACCTTGCCACTGCCGCGATGTCTTGGGAAGCGGAACCACAGGTTGTAAGTTTGGGCCGGCAAAAATGTTTTGGGTACTTTATTCGCAAGCTGACGGGCGCGAAAGACATGGCGCACAAGGGAACCACTGTTGAGCCCTCCGAAGAGGACTTTCGCCGTCTGTGCTGTTTGTTGATCCTGCGTCGCGAGGCCATGGCTGCGTGCAAGGAACTGGAGATCGCGGCTTACCGGGCAAATGTGATTGCCTACGCGATGGCGCTAATCTCGGCGCGGACCAAGACGAAACTGCCGTTTGCCGACATTTGGGCGGCGCAGTCTCTTCCACAAAATGTGATGAAAATGCTACGCATTGCGCTATTGGGATGTGACACCGTTATTCGCGAGGAAGCAGTAAAACGTAGGAAAAATGTAACAGAATTTGCAAAGAAAGACGATTGCTGGTCCGCCGTGCTGACTGCGCCAATCGAGATCGAGGCCGGAATCGGAAATGGCAAATGGGATAGGTTCTCTGTCGCAGACACTGTGCGCACTCCGGAGATGATTGAAGCCACGGAGATGTTCTTTCAGTTCGACAGTGAGGATTGGAGGAGAATCGCTAAGGCAGTCGAGGAATGTGTCAATAATCCCGTCTATCACGGTGTGGCGTTAACCATGGCAAAGAACACGGAGATGAGGAAAAAACCATCGGACAAACAGGCTCGGATCATCGCGAAAGGTTTGCTGAAGTTGCGTGATCAGGGGCTTTTGCCATCGATTCTGGCCCGCATTGTTCCAGAACAATGGCGTGTCCTTGAGCAACTAGCAGCGTAATGCCGATATGTTTAATTCCAATTTGCGCATGCCTGTTCCAATTTTTCATACGTTAACAGGTCCAATTGGGATCAATGTGGCTTCAGGACTGAGCAACAAGGCGGACAATGGTGTCAGGAATATTGGATTTCTGGTGAAGATGATTGCAATGGCCGCGAGTTGTACTGATTGAAAAATCAATTCCGCACTTGATGCATCTCTATTCGAGGCCTAATTAAAGTCCTTGTCACTCTTTGATGAATGATATTTGGAACAAACGCAAGCGCTCCGAGGTCATGGGTCTCATCCGCTCGAGCGGGAACAAGACGACCGAACTAAGGCTGGCAGAGATTTTTCGGTGCTCACGAATTACCGGTTGGCGTCGCAGACAAAATTTGACGGGCAAACCTGACTTCGTTTTTCGCAAGGAAAGGCTCTGTGTGTTTGTCGATGGCTGCTTTTGGCATGGATGCCCAAGGCACGGAACACAGCCCAAGCAAAACGCCGCGTTCTGGCAGGAGAAGATCGCCAGAAACAAGAGGCGTGATCGTGTTGTGACAAGGAGCCTGCGCCGGGATGGCTGGAAGGTGGTTCGCATTTGGGAACATCAGCTGCATTCTACAGCCACCGTGGTGCGGCGCATTCAAGCTGCCTTGAATGCTCCTTTGCCCGTGTGCTCATGAGCTTAGGTTGCCCCGGATCGGTTCTTCACCGACTCCCCGCGCAGCAGGCGGGAGATGGGGTCCTGGCGGGCGCGGCTTTGCAGTTTTGGGTCCTTGGCGGGGCGGGGGAGTTGCTTGAAGGCGTGCTCGGCCTTCAGGGCGGCGGAGCGGTCGACGGCGGGCCAGGCCTTGAGCAGCTTCAGCGGGCCGCGGCCGCGGGTGTAGCGGGCGCGGGCAGAATTTTCACTGGCTAGTGAAAATGCCGAATCGAGTGAAAATGGATTCGACATTTCCTTCACTTCACCGCCACGCCGCGCAGCAGGCGGGAGAGGGGGCTGGCGGGTCAGATCGCGGCGGCGGCGTCTTCGAAGTCGTCCTCGGCGACCGGTTTGAGGATCATGCCGGCGGCGACGGTGTTGTTGGTCTGTTCGTCGACCAGGACGAAGCTGCCGGTGATGCGGTTGTCGGCGTAGGCGTCGAAGAAGACGGGGGTGGCGCAGCGGATGCGCACGCAGCCAATGTCGTTGAGGGTGAATTCCTGGCTCTCCTGGCTCTTTTCCAGGGTGCTGATGTTCACCTTGTAGAGCACGTCGGTGACGATGGCGCGCACGTCGTTGGTCGTGTGGCGCAGGTGGAAGCGGCCGCGCGGCTTGAGCGTTTTCTTGTCGCTGAACCAGCAGATCATGGCGTCGAACTCCTGCTCGGTGTGCACGGGTTCGCTGGCCTTGACGATCATGCCGCCGCGGCTGGTGTCGATCTCGTCGGCGACGGTGAGGCTGTAGCTGAGCTGGGGGATGGCCTCTTCCTGAGGGCCGGCAAAGGTGTGGATGCCGGTGATGCGGGTTTTCATGCCCGAGGGCAGCACGCTGACCTCGTCGCCGACGCGGAAGGTGCCGCTGGCCATGCGGCCGGCAAAGCCGCGGTAGTCGTGCAGGTTGCCGAGCTTGGGGTCCTCGGCGTCGGAGATCGGGCGGATGACCCACTGGACGGGGAAGCGCGCCTTGTCGGCGGCGGTTTCGGCGCGCACCTGCACGGTTTCAAGGTGCTCGAGCAGGCTGGGGCCGTCGTACCAATCCGTCTTGGCCGAGCGTTCGACGACGTTGTCGCCATTGAGGGCGCTGATCGGGATGGGGCGGATGTTGGGCGTGTACTCGAGGCCGCCGGCGAAGGCCATGTACTCGGCGACAATCTTGGTGTAGGTGTCCTCGTCGAAGTCGACGAGGTCCATCTTGTTGACCGCCAGGACGATCTGGTTGATGCGCAGCAGGCTGGCCAGGTAGGTGTGGCGCATCGTCTGCTCGATGACACCGAGGCGGGCGTCGATCAGGATGATGGCGAGGTCGGCGGTGGAGGCGCCGGTGACCATGTTGCGGGTGTACTGGATGTGGCCCGGGGTGTCGGCGATGATGAACTTGCGCTTCGGCGTGGCGAAGTAGCGGTAGGCGACGTCGATCGTGATGCCCTGCTCGCGTTCGGCGCGCAGGCCGTCGGTCAGCAGCGCCAGGTTGACGTGGGCGTCGCCGCGGCGCTTCGAGGATTCCTCGACGGCGAGCAGCTGGTCTTCAAAGATCGACTTCGAGTCGTACAGCAGGCGGCCGATGAGCGTGCTTTTGCCGTCGTCCACGGAACCGGCCGTGGTGAAGCGGAGCAGGGAGGATTCGGCGGCGTCGACGACGGGTGTCGACTGTGGAAGATCGGAGATGGAAGATGGGAGATGGGAGGAAGACATGGGAGATGGAAGATCGGAGATCAGGAGGAGCGTTGTTCGGTGGAGCGGAGCAGGCCGGGGATCAGTTTGCCGGTCTGAACGGCCTGCTGGCGGAGTTGAAGGCAGGGTTCGCGGTAGGCCGGGAAGAGTTCATCGATCAGATGGAGGAGCGATCGGGTTTCGCCGCAGGAGGCGCGGGCAATCGAATAGAACTGGCGCTTTTCGTTGAGCGAGATCCTTTCGAAGCCTTCGGCAATGTTGCTCATGATCGAGACCGCGGAGCGCTGGATCTGGTTCTTGATGCCGAAATCCTGGGCCAGCCCCTGGCGGGAAGTCATTTCGTAGATGCCGACAACGAGGCGTTTGGCCTGCTGCCAAGCGTCCAAGTCTTCGAATTGCATGCTGCGATCTTCCATCTCCGATCTCCCATCTTCTTTTTGAGGCGGCCAGGCCGCCTCAAAAATAGCCTTCCTTCTTGCGGTCCTCCATGGCGGTTTCGGAGCGCTTGTCGTCGGCGCGGGTGCCGCGCTCGGTCTGGCGGGCGGCGGCGACCTCGGCGATGATCTCGTCGAGGGTGGCGGCGGTGCTGGCGACGGCGCCGGTGCAGGTGGCGTCACCGACGGTGCGGAAGCGGATGACGCGCTCGGCGACGCGCGGCTTTTCCTCGTCGAGCAGCGGGATGAAGCCGGTTTCGGCGTCAAGCAGCTGGCCATGGCGCTCAATGATGCGGCGGGTGTGGCTGAAGTACAGGCTGGGCAGGGGGATGTTTTCCTGGCGGATGTACTGCCAGACGTCCATCTCGGTCCAGTTGCTGAGCGGGAAGACGCGGAAGTGCTCGCCGAAGTGCTTGCGGCCGTTGAAGATGTTCCAGAGTTCCGGGCGCTGGTTTTTCGGATCCCACTGGCCGAATTCGTCGCGGTGGCTGAAGAAGCGTTCCTTGGCGCGGGCCTTCTCCTCGTCGCGGCGACCGCCGCCGAGGCAGGCGTCGAACTGGTGTTCCTCGATGGTGTCGAGCAGGGTGACGGTCTGCAGCTTGTTGCGGCTGGCGTAGGGGCCCTTCTCTTCCTGGACGCGGCCGTCGTCGATGCTCTTCTGGACACTGCCGACGACGAGCTGGGCGCCGATCTCGTTGACGAACCAGTCGCGGTAGGTCATCGCCTCGGGGAAGTTGTGGCCGGTGTCGACGTGGAGCAGCTTGAAGGGCATCTTCGCCGGGTGGAAGGCCTTGCGCGCCATCCAGGCCATGACGATGGAATCCTTGCCGCCGGAAAAGAGCAGGGCGGGGTTGGAGAACTGGGCGGCGGTTTCGCGCAGGACGTAGATGGCCTCGGACTCGAGAAATTGCAGGTGCGTGATGGCGGACATGTCGGGAACAGGAAGAGTTGCGCAGAATCAGGCTTTGTCAGTCACCAGTTTGGCGTGCAGGCCGCACTCGTGCTTTTCGTCGCCCTTGGCCGGGTCGTAGTAGGTGAGCTCGTTGGGCAGGCCGTGCTCGGCCAGGTAGGCCTCCATCTCAGCCGGGGTCCAGTCGAGGATGGGGTTGATTTTCAGGCAGCGGAACTTGGCGTCCCACATGACGGGTTTGAGGGTGGCGGCGCGCTGCGGGTTCTGCTCGCGGCGCAGGGCGGTGATCCACACGGCGGGGGCCAGTTCGGCCATGCCGCGCTCGAAGGGCTCGAGCTTCATGATGCGGCTGAACGACTCGACGCGCTCGACCTCGTCCGGCATCGGCACCTGACCGCCATTGAGGGCGAGCCAGTGGGCGCTGGTCATGCGCGGCAGGTAGGGCCGCAAGTTCAGACCCAGGCGCGTGCGACAGGCTTCGGCAAAGCGGTAGGTCTCGGGCAGGTTGGTGCCGTGGTCCACCCACAGCACTGGAACCTCCGGCTGCTGGGTGGTGGCCAGATGCAGGATGACGGCTTCGTAAGGGCGGAAATTGGTGGTCACCAAGGCCGGTCCCTGCTCCAGCGCCCAAGCCAGGATTTCCTGGGGCGAAGCGTTCTGGAAACGGTCGTTGAGAGGTTGCAACTCGGCGTCGGTCATGAAACACCCTATTCTTGATAAATTAACTATGCAATCGCAAAATGGCGCAAAAACGTCGGTCGCGACCGGCAACTCTGGCTTTACTCGTCGGCGGGCGACTTTAGGGTGCGGGGATGCCGCTTCCTGAAGACACCCTATCCCGCCTCGGTGCCGAGGTGGCGCTGCCGAAGATCGATCGTGCGCTCAAGGATCTGTGGGCGAACGACGAGACCAAGACGCGGGCGTCGCTGATCAATTTTGCCATCTACAGCGAGGATCCGTCGGCGCTGGCGGCGAACGTCGAGCGGCTCGATCAAATCACGGCCGAGCATGCCTGTCGGGCCCTGCTGATCCTCTGCCTGCCGGAGGCACGACCGCCGCGGGCGCGCGCCTGGATCAACGCCTTGTGCCGCCCCTACCAGGGGCGCCAGGAGGTGTGCAGCGAGCAGATCTCGTTTTTGCTGGAAGGCGGCGATGCAGCGCAAGTGCAGAATGTTGTGTTTGCCCATCTTGACGCCGATCTGCCACTCCTGGTTTGGTGGCAGGGCGGGCTGACGAAGAACTTCGAGGAGCGTTTTTACAGTCGCATCGGCACCCTCATCCTCGACAGCAGTACGTGGGCGGACCCGCGCGCCGAGTTTGCCCGCCTGGCGGCGGTGCGCGCGGATCGCTGCGCGGATTTCGATGTGCGCGACTTGAGTTGGACGCGCAGCCACTTCCTGCGCACCGCGCTGGCGGCCTGTTTTCAGGACGCCAACGCCCGCCGGCATCTGCCAATGCTGGAGCGCATTGAGATCACCCATGCGCGCGGCCAGCGCTGTGCGGCGCTGATGCTGGCGGGCTGGATCGCCCATCGCCTCGGCGCGCGTCTGGCGGAGGGCGTCGACGGCCTGGTCTTCGACCGTCCCGGCGGCAGCCGGCTGCACGCCGTGCTGGCCGAGGCCGGCGCGGAGGGCTGTGCCTTGCAGTCGCTCAAGCTGTCCGGTCCTGGCCTGGCTGTGCAGGTCACCCGCGAGGGTGCCTCCGCCTTTGTGCACGTCTGCGCCGATTGCGAGGGACATGCCCATGAAGAGATCCTGCCGGCCGACGTGGTGGGCGAGGCCGAGCTGATCTCCGAGCAGCTCAGCCGGGCGGGTGGCGGCACGCATTACGCCACCGTGCTGCCGTTGATGGAAGACCTGCTGGCGCGCTAGGCGAAGACCGGCTTTTTCCAGATCGGCACGCGCGTCTTGATCTCGGCGAGGTACCAGCGGCAGAGGTCGAAGGCGGCGGCGCTGTGGCGGGTGCGCACGCGGATCAGGATCGACGGTTCGCCGGCGGCGACAAAGCCGAGGCGGTGCTGCAGGAAGACCTCGTGCGGCTCGCGTTCGGCGCGGGCTGTGGCGATGAGTTCGGCGAGCAGCTTCTCCGCCATCGGCCGGTAGGCACTGTACTCGATGCCGGCGATCGTTCGAGCGTCCTCGATCTCGCGCACAACGCCCAGGAAGCGCGCCTCGGCGCCGAGGCCGGGCCCGAAGGGCGGCGTCGTGTCCGGAATGGGATCGGGGGAGAGCAGGAAGTCCACGTGTCCAGCATCCAAGACCGCGCCGCGTCCGGCGCAAGCCGTTCCTTGCGCGGCGCGGTTGACAGTTGCACCGCCGCCGCTAGGCTCACCGCCGTGACGCGCTCCGCCCCACGACCCCTTGCCACCCGGCTCATGCATGGGCTGGTGGTCGCGGCGCTCTGCCTGTCGCTCGGCGTCCACTGGGCGCTGCTGCAGAGTTTGGCCTGGACGGGCATGCTGCTTTCCTGGTCCCAGGAAGTCTCCCTGGTCGAGGCGGTGAAAAAGACCTTTGACGGCGAGCATCCCTGCCCGCTTTGCAAGGCGGTCGAATCCGGCCAGCAGCAGGCGCCGAAGTCGGCGCCGCTTGAGCGCATCAAGCTCGATGCCGTGCTCGCCAGCGCCTTGCGGTTGGTGCCGCCGCCGGCGGTGCCGCTGATTCATGCCGATTGGCGGGCGACAACCGCCGAGGGTCATTCCGAGACGCACCACCGGCCGCCACGAAGCGGCCCCGCTCCGCTCGTCTGACTGGCGCGCGCCGTCCTGGCGTGTGTTGACCCTTCTTGGGGTGCGGCCCGTTGTCGTGCCCCTACATCCCACCCGGAGACCGGCCGTGCCGGCTCCATCCCTGCATGAAATCCTTTTTCGCCCTTTGGCCCTGCACGGGCCTGTTCGCCCTCGCCCAGTTGTCGGCGCAAACCGCCGCCCCCACCCTGCCGGAAGTGCTCGTCACCGCACGTCCGCCGGATCCCTCCCGCACCGTTCCCACCCTGGAGACCCGTCGCCAGGAACTCACTGCCACCACCCCCGGCGGGGTCGCCGTGGTCGATGCCGAAGACTACAAGCGCGGTCGCGCCACCACCCTCAAGGACGCCCTCGACTTCGCGCCCGGCGTCTTCATCCAGCCGCGCTTTGGGGCGGAGGAAAGCCGCGTGTCGATCCGCGGCTCCGGCATCCAGCGCACCTTCCACGGTCGCGGGATCAAGCTCATGCAGGACGGTTCGCCCCTCAACCTCGCCGACGGTAGCTTTGACATGCAGGCCATTGAGCCCTTGTCGGCCCGCTACATCGAGGTCTATCGAGGCGCCAACGCCCTGCAGTTCGGCTCGACCACCCTTGGCGGTGCCATCAATTTCGTCTCGCTGACCGGCCACGAAGCCTCGCCGCTGCAGACGCGTTTCGAGATGGGCAGCTTCGGCAGCTACCGCGGCCAGGTCAGCTCGGGCGGTGTCTTTGGCGACGCCGATGTCTACGCCAGCTACAGCTACAACGAGACCAACGGCTATCGCGATCACTCCCGCCAGGACAGCCAGCGCTTCTTCGCCAACATCGGCCAGCGGCTCAGCGACAGCCTGGAGACGCGTTTCTACGTCACCCATGTGACGACCGATTCGCAGTTGCCGGGCAGCCTGACCCTGCGCCAGTTGGAGCGCCGGCCCGACATGGCCAACCCGGCCAACGTCCGCTTCAACCAGAAGCGCGACTTCGAGCTGTTCCGCCTTGCCAACCGCACGGTCTGGTCGGACGACGTTCACCGCCTGACCTTGAGCAGCTTTTGGTCGTGGAAGGATCTCGATCACCCGCTCATCTCCTTTGGCCCCGGTTTCCGGCTTGGGCCGGGTGTGATCGACCAGCTCAGCAACGACCTCGGTCTCGACCTGCGCTACGATTCGCTCGCCGACCTCGCCGGACATCGCAACCAGTTCACGCTCGGCCTTGGTTACGTTCATGCGTGGAGTCAGGACAACCGCTTCGCCAACGTGCTCGGCCGGCGCGGCAGTCGCACCGCGGAGAATCAGCTGATGGCGACCAATCTCGACCTCTACGTGCAGGACACCTTCCACCTGACCGACAGCCTCGCCCTGATTCTTGGCGCGCAGGGCAGTTATGCTGACCGTGACTTCGACGAGCAGCGCGTGTTCGGTGCCGACAACAGCGATCGCCAGGAGTACTGGGGCTTCAGTCCCAAGCTGGGCCTGCTTTGGGAGGCCGCACCCGAGCTGCAGTTCTTTGCCAACGTCAGCCGCAGCTTTGAACCGCCTTCGTTCGGCGAGTTGACCGCGCTCGGTGGCACGCCGGGCCTGATCGACCTGCAGGCCCAGCGCGGCACCAGCCTCGAAATCGGCACGCGCGGCAGCCACGGTCGCGCGCGCTGGGATCTCGCCTGGTACTACACCTGGCTCGACAACGAGCTGTTCGCCCTCGGCGTGCCGGGGGTCAGCGCCACCCAGACCATCAACGCCGGCCGGACGATCCGTCATGGTGTCGAGGCCTTGCTCGATGTCGACCTCGTGCGTGGCCTGTTCACCGCCGGGCGTTCGGCTGCCAACGTCGAAGAAGGCACTGAGGCAGCGCGTGCGGGCGACCGCCTGTTCCTGCGCCAGTTCTACCTTTTCAACGACTTCCACTTCGACGGCGATCCCGTGTTCACCAACAATGAGCTGCCCGGCATCCCGCGTCACTTCTACCGCGCCGAACTGCTCTATGAGCATCCCTGCGGCTTTTATGCCGGCCCGAACGTCGAGTGGGCACCGCAGAGTTACTTTGTCGATCTGGCCAACACTCTGGAGGCCGACGGCTATGCCCTGCTTGGCTTCAAATTCGGTTACCGCACGAAGAAGGGCCTGTCGTTCTTCGTCGAGGCCAAGAACCTGACCGATGCCACCTATGCCGCCACCACCGGCGTGGTCACCACGGCCACGCCGGCGAGCGCGGTGTTTTTCCCAGGCGACGGCCGCGGCCTGTTTGCCGGTGTCGAATGGAAATGGTGATCCACCCGCCGTCGTCGGCCGCAAGCCGATGGCGGCTCTTTTTTCTTCCCATGAACAAGCAGACCCTTCGCAAGGCCCACCGCTGGCTCGGCCTGATCTTCAGCCTCAGCATCCTCATGGCCGCCGGCAGCGGCGTCATCCACAACGTCATGACCCGCACCCAGGCGCCGCCGCCGCCGGCCCTGCCGAGCGGCGCGCTCGACGTTGCGCCGATCCGGCTCGGGGTTGCCGAGGCGGTCGCCCGGTTGCCCGCCGCCGCCCAGGCGGTCAGCGCCGTCAATGTCCGCGGCATCGGTGGCCGGCCCTGGTACCAGATCTATGCGCAGGGCGGTGGCCCGGCGCACTATGTCAGCGCCGAGGACGGCCGTGTCGATGCCGCCCAGGATGAGGCCTATGCCGCGCAGATCGCCTCTGCCTTCCTCGGCGGTGCGACCGTGCGCCAGACCGCCTTTCTCACCGCCTTCGACACGGAGTACCTGAACATTTTCCGCATCCTGCCGGTGTACCGTTTCGATCTCGACGATGCCCTGCACACCCGCGTTTATGTTTCGACCGCGACCGGCAGCGTCACCCGTCACACCGATGACAACCGCCAGTTTGAAGCGCGGATCTTCACCAACTTCCACAAGCTCGGCTTCATCCCCGACAAGAACCTGCGCGACCTTGTGCTCACCACGCTGACCGGGGCCACCTGCGGGGTCGCCCTGCTTGGGGTCGCCCTGTTCTTCGCCACACGGCCGCGGAAAAAATCCATTTCCTGATTGCTCCGAGTCGCGCCTAAGAGGTATGAAGTGGCGCGGCCGCCCCGGCGGCCGTGCGCATGAGAAAAAATCCCACCGATCAGTCCCGCCTCATTGCCGATGTCATCCTGCACGTGCGCAGTGGCCGTGCGACCTCGCGGCGCGGCCTGGCCGACGTCATGGGGTTGTCGCCCTCGACGACCGGTTTGTATGTGGACATGCTGCTGGCCGGCAACCTTTTGTTGGAGGACGGTCTGGACCAGGGCCCGGTGGGCCGGCCCAAACGCCGTCTTGGCACGGTGTCGAAGGCTGGCTGGTTTGCCGGGGTTGAGTTCCACGCCGGTCGCATTCAGGCGGTGCGGGTGAATTTTTCCGGCCAGGTGGTTCATTCCCTGCAGCGACCGCTGTCGTCCGGCACCCGGAGGGCACAGGTCCAGCAGGAACTTGTCGCGGCCGTGCGTGCCCTGGCTTCGGCAGCCCCCGGCCGTCTGCTTGGCATTGGCATTGGAGCCCCCGGCGTGGTCGATCCCGAGCGCGGCATCAGCCTGCACTACGGCTTCATTGAGGACTGGTGCGACGTGCCTTTGGCGGCGCCCTTGGCGGTGGATTTTGGCGTGCCGGTCACTCTGGAGAACAACCTGCGTGCCATCGCCCTGGCTGAACGCTGGTTTGGCGGCGGCCGCGACCTTGAGAATTACATCGTGCTTGGGCCGCGGCGCGGCTTTGGCGCGGCGATCATGCACCGGGGCCAGCTGTTCAATGGCGCCCATCAGGCGGCAGGCGAGGTCGGCAACTGGGCTTGGCCGGGCGGGGGGGAAATGCACGATGCCCTGTCCGCGCCGGCGGTCTGGCGTCGGCTGGCCGGCAGCGAGGGGCCGGCACCGGAGGACCTGCAGGCCGCGCTGGCGGAGGTGGCCGGCCGACCGGCGCGCGCCGAGATCGCCGCCGACTTTGCCAGGGTGACGGGCTGGCTGCAGTTGTTGCTCGACACCGAGGTGTTTTTCCTGCACGGCCCGCTGACCGCCCTCGGTGCGTCCTTCTGGGACGAGGTGGCGACCCAGGCCGCCGTGCTCATGCCGCGCCTGCGCGGAAGACCACCGCGCATTCGGGTGTCGGAGCTGGATGACAGTGCCGGCGCCCTGGGGGCGGCCAGCCTGGCCATGGAAAGCTGGCAGCCGGCGGTGTAGCAACTGCAGCTTGATCCCGGCCCGCTCCCTTCCATGCTGATGTCATGGAACGCAGACGACTCGGCCGCAGCGGCCTCGTGGTGACGGATCTTTGCATGGGAACCATGACCTTCGGCCTGCAGGCCGATGAGGCGGAGTCCTTCGCCATCCTGGACCGCGCCTGCGAGGCGGGCATCGACTTCTTCGACGCGGCGGAAATGTATCCCGTGCCGCCGAGCGCCGAGCGTTTTGGCATCACGGAGCAGATCGTCGGCCGCTGGCTGAAGACCAAGCCGCGCGGCCAGGTGATCCTTGCCACCAAGGTCACCGGTCCGGGGCACGGCTGGTTTCGGCCGCCGATCCGCGGCGGTTTCACCGCCCTCGACCGCCGCCAGATTCGTCAGGCCTGCGAGGACAGCCTGCGACGGCTGCAAACGGACTACATCGACCTTTACCAGACGCACTGGCCGGACCATGGCATGCGCCAGGAGGACACTCTGGAGGCGCTGACCGAGCTGGTGCAGGAGGGCAAGGTGCGCGCCATCGGCTGCAGCAATGAGACCAGCTGGGGCCTGATGAAGAACCTCTGGGCCTCGGAGAAGCACGGGCTGGCGCGCTTCGACAGCGTGCAGAACAACTTTTCCCTGATCAACCGGCGCTGCGAAAATGAACTGGCCCAGGTCTGCCGGATGGAGGGGGTCAGCCTGCTGCCCTACTCGCCGCTCGGCGGCGGTGTCTTGACCGGCAAGTATCAGAACGGCGCCTTGCCGGACGGTGCGCGTTTCAGCGACTACCTGCGCGGCGGTGGCGAGCGCCAGCAGCGCATGGCACGCCGCTTCGTCAATGCCCGCAGCCTGGAGACCGCCGCCCGCCTGCAGGGCATCGCCGACGACCTCGGCGTCAGCCTCGCCGCGCTGGCCCTGGCCTGGAGCCGCCAGCACGACTTCGTCGCCTCGACGATCTTCGGCGCCACCTCGGTCGCCCAGCTCGAGGAGAACCTGCGGGCCGCCGACCTGATCCTCGACGCCGAGACCCTGCGCCGGATCGATGCCATCGACGAGGCGATTCCCAATCCGATGACCGAGGACGGCCTGCGCCGGCTCTGAGCCGCCCGCGGCGGGGGCTTGACCGGGCCGGGCATCCGCTTTAGAGCATCGGGACCATGAGTGCCAAACCTCTCGAAGGAAAGACCGCCCTAGTTTTCGGAGTCGCCAACAAGCGCAGCATCGCCTGGGCCATCGCCCAGGCCTGGGCCGAGGCCGGCGCCAAGCTCATCTTCAACTACCAGGGCGAACGCCTGAAGGAAAACGTCGAGGAACTCGCCGGCACCTTTGGCGCCGACACGCCGATTTTCCCCTGCGACGTCACCAAGGACGAGGAGGTGGACGCCTTCTTCAACCAGGTGGCGGCCATCGCGCCCAAGGTCGACCTGCTGCTGCACAGCATCGCCTTCGCGCCCAAGGAGGCGCTGGAGGGTGACTTCCTCAACACCAGCCGTGAGGCCTACCTGATCGCGCACAACATCAGTGCCTACTCGCTCGTTCACCTCGCCCGCAAGGCCGAGCCGCTGATGACCGACGGCGGCAGCATTGTGGCCATGAGCTACTACGGCGCCGAGAAGGTGGTGCCGCACTACAACGTCATGGGCGTCGCCAAGGCCAGCCTGGAAGCCAGCACCCGCTACCTGGCCTACGACCTCGGCAAGAAGAAGATCCGCGTCAACTGCATCAGCGCCGGCCCGGTCAACACACTCGCCGCGCGCGGCATCGCCGGTTTTGGTTCGATGCTCAAGCATTATGACGAGCACGCCCCGCTCGGCCGTTCCTGCGAGCCGAAGGAACTCGGTGCCACCGGCGTCTTCCTCGCCAGCGACGGCGCGGCGTCGATCACCGGCCAGGTGCTTTACGTCGACGGCGGTTACCAGATCATGGGCATGTGATCGGGGATGGGAAGTTCCAACTTTAAAGTTTAAGGTTTCAAGTTTCAGAGAGGGGCCGCGGGCGGGTTTGCCGCCCGCGGCGCCTTGTTTTCGCAGCCCAGAGGGAAGGCAGGACATCGAATCAGGAATGGCCAATGCCCAAAGTTGGCAGTCGGGAGCCTTTGAAATTGGGCCTCCCTCGTTGGACATAGGGCCTTCGGCCTGAAACCCCGGTTCAGGGTTTCTTCGCCGGCGCCTCCGCCGCGGGCGGAGGCGGTACAGGCTTCTCGCTTTCGGCAAAGGCACCGAAGACGAGCACGCCCTTGAGCGCGTCCACCGCCCGCTCAAGCTGGCGGTCGCCGAGGGCGGCGATTTCGATGGCGGCCGCCTCGCCGGTGCCGTGGCGCAGGCGCCAGCGTGCGATCTTGGCCTCCTCGTCCGGGGTCAGTGACGAGATGATGTCGGGCGTCACGCCGTGTTCGTGGATGGTGCGGTGGCTGGGGGTGTAGTACTTCGCTGTGGTCAGGCGCATGGCGGCGCCGTTTTTCATCGGCAGGATGCTCTGCACCGAGCCCTTGCCGAAGCTGGTGGTGCCGACGACGAGGGCGCGCTTGAGGTCCTGCAGGGCGCCGGCGACGATTTCCGAGGCGCTGGCGCTGGCGTGGTTGATGAGCACGGCGACCGGGAAGCGGCGCGGAGGTTGGCCGTCGCGGGCCGGCGTCCGGTAGGGTGGCGGGTTTTGCGCGGCGATGCGGCCCTCGGTGGTCACCACGACGGTACCCTCGGGCAGGAACTCGCCGCACACGGCGACCGCGCTGTCGAGCAGGCCGCCCGGGTTGTTGCGCAGGTCGAGCACAAGCGCCTGCAGGCCGGCCTTTGCCAGTTCGTCGAGCGCGGCGGCAAGATCGCGCGCGGTTGACTGGGTGAATTGCGAAAGTCGGACGTAGCCGACCTTGGCCTCGCCGGCCAGTTTCGGCGTCAGCAGCATGGCATCATGCACCGAGCTCTCGGTGATGGCTTCGCGGGACAGGCGGAATTCCAGGAACTGGCGGGTGCCGGGCCGGCGCAGGGTGAGCCGAACTTCTTCTCCCGCCTTGCCCTCCAAGAGTTGCATGGCCTCGGCAACGCCGACGCTGTCGGTGAGCACGTCGTCGATGCGCACGATCTGATCGCCCGCCAGCACGCCGGCGCGGCCGGCCGGGCCGTCCTCGCGCACGGTGACCAGCGTCAGCACGCCCTCGCGCAGGGCCACGGTCAGGCCGACCCCCTCCGAGGTCTCGCTCGGCTCGCGTTGCAGATCCTCGAAGAGGGTGCGGCCCATGTACTCGCAGTGCGGATCCAGGCGGCGCAGCATGCCTTCCAACGCGCCCTCGACGAGTTCGGCGAAGGTGACGCGCGATTCGTCGACGTAGTTCTGGCGGATCATCTCCATCGCCCGCGTCAGCAGTTCGATCTGACGGTAGGCTTCGGCGGGCGGCGGCAGCGGTTTTGGGCTGCTGGCCGGAAGGGTGGTGGGGGCCGAGGGAGCGGCGGCGGCCTGCTCGGCGGCCGGTGCCGGGTGCAGAAGGAGCAGGAGGCTGACGGCCAGAAGCGGGCGCATGATGGCAGTGTGCATCAGGTACGCAGCGAGGAAACCGGAAAAATGCGTCGCCGGTCCGGGGGCAGCGTGGTCGGAGGTGGGGTGGCTTTTCTCCAGGCTCGGATTTTGGGAGCCAGAGGATGGAGGGTCTCGCCTTCGTGGCGGTGACGGTGGCTTGCCCTTCAGGCTGGCGGCGACCTCATTTTGGAGCCACGGCCTGCAGACCGGCACGCGCGGCGCGGTAGTTGCGGCGCAGCTCCGCCAGCCCTGGCGGCAGGTCGGCTTCGTCGGTCTCCGGCGGTTCCGCGCCACTTTGCAGCAGGGCGAGTTCGCGCTGCAGGTGCGGCAGCACATCGAGCCGCACCTGGTCGAGCGCCGACTGGGCCGCGGCCTGGACGGATTGCAC
>DAIUCN010000039.1:0-40063 GCA_036846165.1 Prosthecobacter sp. | reverse complement strand
TGCAGTTGAAAACAAGTTTGGTACAACTCCAAGTCCTGGACCTGATTCACTTTAGGCATGGGATGCAGCCTCCAGGGTCGACCATTTCCTCGGGTTTGTTTCCTCACCGGCTCACCGTTTGACTCGCTCGCGCCCCACGCTCGTCTCACCCTGCGGGCAGTTCCCTTCGGTCACTGTCTGTCTCGGCTCCCGCCAGTCGCCTCGTCTCACCGTCTCACCGTCTCACCGTCTCATCGGATCAATTCGGCAAAATCCGCCAGAAACAACTCCGCGATGCGGCCGGGCGCGTGGGTCTCGTTCACCTTCCATGCAGCGGTGGCCAGGCGATCGCGCGAGGAGGCATCGGCAGTGAGGGTGCAAAGGGCATCCGCCAGCTTCTCCACCGGGTTGGCAGCGCGATGCTCGAAAATCCAGCCGTTCTGGTCTTGGGTGATGAAATCCTGAAAGCAGGCCAGGTTGGAAACCACCGGCACAGCGCCGTGGGCCATCGCCTCGAGCGGCGCGAGGCCGAAGGTCTCCCCCTGCTCCGCCAGCGACGGGTACACAAAGACACGAGCCTTGGCATAATGGGCGGCCAGCCGCTCCGGATCGTACACTGGACCGTGAAAGGTCACCCGGCCCGTTGGTGCCAGCTTTTCCAGTTGTTGAAGGTAGCTTTCGCCCCCGCCACCCTGCCCGGTTTCCCAAGGCCCCACCACTTCCAGTGTCCACGGCTCAGGCAGTCTTGCCATCGCCTGCACAAGCAGGTGCAACCCCTTTTCCGGATGCACCCTCCCGGTGTAGAGCAAGCAGGGCTGTTTGGCCGCGAGATCGGGCGCCGGCACCGGATCGAAGGGCAGCGGATTGGGAATCATCCCCACGCGCGCAGACGCGTGCGCAGGAATCTCCGCCCGAATGGCGGCGGCCACCGGCGAGGAATTGGCACGCAGCCGCACGGCACGGCCATACCATCGGCACTGCCCCTTGGGCAGGCGCTGCACATCCACATAAGCACGCGACTTCAAGCGGCCCCGCAACAGCCAGGGCGCCCAGAAGGTGTTCGTCACCACCACGTCGGAATCGGCCGGGACTTTCGCCACCGCACGCCACGTGTAGAGCAGGTCCAGCCCCTTGAGCTGGAGGAGGTTGCCCGGCTGACGGTAGCCACGCACCCGCCGATGTTCGACGCCCTCCAAAATTTCCTGCTCGGGCAGGTCAGGGTGCGCGCGTGAAACCTGAACCACCTCATGCCCGCGCGCCGCAAATTCCTTCCCCAGCCGGAACCACATCTTCTCCACCGCCCCGCCGAGGATCGGCGGCACGGGAAAGAAGGCGCCCTGGAGCAAGGTGATGCGCATGAGCGGTGAGTCGGTGAGTCGGTGAGTCGGTGAGTCGGTGAGTCGGTGAGTCAGTGGTCAGTGGTCACCCGCCTCACCACTTCCAAAAACCGCTCGGCAGCGCGACGGATCTCAAACCTTGCTTCAAAGCATTGCCGTGCGTTTTGGCTCATGGCAGCGCGTTCCGCATCGGGCAGGCTCATCCATCGCTGCAGCAGGGACTCGGTGCCTTCCAGCGTGTCGGGGGCGACGAAGGCCGCGCCAGCGGCCTCGATCTCGCGCCAGATGTTGACCTGATCCGAGATCAGCACCGGCTTGCCGCAGGCGAGGGCCTCGACCACGGCAATGCCAAAGTTCTCCTGGTGACTCGGCAGCAGAAAGGCCTCGCAGGCATGAAAGGCCCCCCACTTGAGCTCCCCTTGCAACAGGCCGGGGAACACCACCGCCTGACCGGTCGCATGGGCCTGCAAGCGGCGCAGATAACCTTCATCCACCCCCGTGCCAGAGGCAGGCCCAGCCATGACGAGTGTCCAAGCTGTGCGCTCCGCCTCGGGATGCTGCTGAAGGGCTCGGCAAAAACCCTCAATCGCCAGCTCCGGCCCCTTCTTCGGATGCAGACGCCCGAGGTAAAGCAGCAACCTTTTGCCACGCAGTTCGGGGCGGGCTTGCAGAAAGGTCTCGCTCAGGTCAGCCCCTGCAGTCGGCGGCGCATGAATCCCATGAGGCACCACCGCTTCCCGACACTGATACGGACTGAAAGACTGCCTGGCTCGCAGCCTTTCCTCATCCGCTGTGAAAAGAACAGCCTCCGCATCGCGCAGCACACGATGCTCCGCCAGCCGCCAGTACACGGCCTTTTTCAGATGCTTCAGAGGATGCGCCCGCTTGAACCAGGGATCCAGCATGCCGTGGGGATAAACCCAATAAGGCGGAACCTTCGCACCCTGACGCCGCCACCGTTGCAGGGCGCGCCAGGTCGCCAGCGAAGGATAGTTCCAGAGCCCCTGGATGACGACCCCATCAAAACGCCTGACGTGTTCATCGAGCCAGGTGTCGAGCCGACGGCTGAACCCGTAGCTCCCTCGTCCGGGGCCCAGGCACCAGATCCGCTCCACACCGTCGATCCGGACGGTCTGGGTCCTGTCATCCAAGCTGGCCACCTCGGTCGTGACTCCCAGCTGCGTCAGGGCCGCTGAAAACTGCCGCACGGACTCTGCCGGCCCGCCGCCAGCAGCTGCCAGTGAATGAATGACCCTCAGCAGGCGCATTCGTCAAGCGTGCCCTCCATTGCAGGGTTGAGCAGGCGACGATACCAGTGAGCGTAGCCTTCCAGCATGGTCGCGGCACGAAAGCGTTGGGCGTTGACCAAACCGGCCTGACAGCGTGCCTCACGTTGAGCCGGCATCTCCGCCAGCAGTTGCCGCAAGGGGATCAGTGCACCCACCTCATCGTCTGGATCGAAGTAAACCACGGAATCCCCGCCGACTTCCGGCAGCGGCGCACGGTTGGATGCGGCCACGCGACAGCCACAGGCCTGGGCCTCCACGACCGGCCAGCCAAAGCCCTCGGCCTTGGAGGGAAACAACAGGAACTCGGCGGCATGATAGAGCAGTTCCAACTCGTCATTGTCCACCGCACCGACAAAATGGATGCGGCCGGTCAACCCCAATTCGGCCACCACCTGCCG
Organism: Prosthecobacter sp.; assembly: GCA_036846165.1. Lineage (GTDB taxonomy): Bacteria > Verrucomicrobiota > Verrucomicrobiia > Verrucomicrobiales > Verrucomicrobiaceae > Prosthecobacter. The sequence continues at coordinate 37,060 of DAIUCN010000039.1, read as the reverse complement.
CTGCGCCGGCGTAGCCTTCTTGCCGGCGATGACAAGCTGCAAATCGGCCTCGTCACGCGCCAGGCCGGCGAACAGACGCAGGACGCCCGCGCGGTTCTTGTACCACTGGTGGCCACCGACGTGCAGCAGGAAGCGACCGCTGCTCGGCAACTGCCGACGGGTTTGCAGCGCCTGCCAGGCGGGTCGCCATTCGGCTTCAGGCCTGCGCTGATACGGATGATTCAATCCGATGTGCAGCATCATCACCCGCTCCGGCGGCAGGCCGGTCAGGCGCAGCAGGTCTTCGCGCGTCGCCCCGGAGTCACAGACCCCCCAGGGCGCGCGCTGCAGCCAGGAGAGAATCCAGCGCTGCAGGACACGGCCGCTGGAGGAAACCGGGTTTTCCGGGATTTCACCCGAGGCCGAGCGCACGGCCAGCAGGTCGTGACAGGTGACTCCCCACAACCGGCCGGCAGTCCAGCGTCCATACATGGCGTTGGAATGATCGCAAATGTGCACCAGGTCGCTGCGCTTGGCCGCACGCCACAACCGAAGAGGAAACACCAGGAACTTGTCCGCATAGCCCAGCAGCTTGGCTAGACCGCGATGGGGATCGGCGCCATCGCCCATGAGTCGCGTCAGGCAGGCTTGCGGCTGGATGAGGCTCACTTCCACGCCAAGGGCGGGAAGTCCCTCTGCGAGCAGGCGGGCAAACCGCAGCATGCTCTCCTGGGCATCAAGGGGATAATTGCCGACCAGCAGGACTTTCATGATGCAACGCCTTCGGATCGGACGGACAGGGCCGCGCGGTTCCACGGGGGGGCCCTGTGTGGACGCCGCGATGCGGATGGAGCGCGCACGGGTTGAGCGGCAGCCAGACAAAGACCCGCCACCAGAGCCGCAAACCCCTGAATCGAAGGCACCCCCCACTGGCCAAACAGCACGGGGAACAAACCGGCCCCGAACAACAAGGCGGGCAGTACATTGCCGATCCGCAAGGCGCGCAGGCTGGCGCGCAACATCATCCAGGCAAGCGCCACCCGCAGGCCGATCATCAGCAGGCCCAGAACGGGACCCGTTTCCAGCACCAGACGCGACCACTCATCTTCGGCGAGGAGAAAGGTGACCTTGCCGGTCAGCAGGCGCGCGCCCACATTCGTGCCCATGCCGATGCCCCTGCCCAAGGGCTCGGCGTCATCGAGCAGGTAGAAACTCCCGGTGAGGATGTTGCCCATGCGCCCGGTGACCGACCCCACCAAGCCCTCCCCCTTGCTGGCATCCTCCAGACGACGCAACAACTGCTCCTGTCCTTCCGCGAACACTTCGGTCGAGGAGAGCGTGGAAAGCGCAATGCCGATAACGCCGATCATCATGACCAGTGCAACCGCGTTGCGCCCGCGGAACACCACCAACCCGCACATCATGAAAAAGATGCTGCCGACGGAAAGCAGCACCGTGCGGCTGCCGCTGACCGCCACAGAGACCAGCAGGGCGGCGGTGACAGCAAACTTGCCGGCCAAGCCGACCAGACGACGGGTGGTAAAGGCATGCGCGAGGAACACGGCCACCAGCGACGCAAAGCAGGCCATGCCAGCCACAAAGGAGAAGGTCCCCGCCGGGCGCACCGTGCCGTAGTGCGTGTTCATGCCGCCCTGGTTGATCCAGCTGCCTTGTGGCGACTGGAACTGATAGACCACAAGGAGGGCCATCGGCACCGCCAGCCAGAGAATCACCCGTGCCAGTTGGGCCATGTCCTCCGGTCGCCACACCCGTGGCAGGACCAGGGCCAGCGGCAGGTGCAGGAAGGCGGCACGCACCCCGTAAACCGCCACGCCCAGATCACCATGCCCGGTCGTCAGGGCAAGGAAAAATGTCACCCCTGCCAGCACCGCCGAAAGCACGATGAGCGGATGGGCCTTCAATACCCCGGCCTTCAAGGCCAAGGCATAGATGAGCAACACCACCGGGTCACGCACCAGCAGCAGCGCATTCGACAAGCCCGGCAGCACCCAGAAACGCAGCGCCCCCTCGAAAACCCAGAGGAAAAAATACGCCCAGATCAACCGGCGCAGGAGGGACAGAACGGAAGACATGGTGGGGCGGCGGGTTGTTTGTCGCCCTGTAGTCAGTGGTCCCGTCACCCGGCTCACCGGCTCACCGACTAGGGGCGGCTGGCTGCGGTGTTCATCACACCGGCCACCCAAGTGGACAGTTCACGGCGATAGTCACTCCAGAGCAACCGACTGGCCGTGCGGCTGGCGTTTTCGCCCATGAACGCGAGCCGCTCGCGATCCTGGTCCAGCATCTCCAGCTTCTGGACCATCGCGTCGGATGACCGAATGGGAACAATGAATCCCTCCCTGCCATCTTCGATGATGTCAGGAGCCCCCGAATGATCGGTCGCGATCACCGGCAGGCCCTGGCTGAGGGCTTCCACCAGAACCAGGCCGAAACCCTCAAACAGCGAGGGCAGCATGAGCAGGTCATGCCGGCGCATTTCCGCCAAGATTTCATCCCGTGGCAGGGAAGCGATCCAGCGGTGGCGTTGCATCGCCTCTTCCAGCGGCTTGCAGCCAGCGGCGGGAGGACGGCCGATCAGGGTCAGCTCCACCCTGCCTTCCAGAGCCTGCACCGCTTCGAGAAGGTAGGAAAGCCCCTTGCGCTGGGTCAAGGAACCCACATACAGCAGTCGCAGCTTGCGTCCATGGACCGGGCGCGGCGGATGTGCAAAAGCTGCGGACGAACCCCCGGCATCGTCCATGGCCCGATAGGGAAGCACCAGGACAGGGGCATGCGTTGCCTGCGCTTGTGCCAGAGTTCCGCGGCTAAATCGACTCGCCACCAAGACAGCGTCCGCCAGCGCTAATTCCTCATCCTTGCGATCCAGTTTTTCAGGCGTGTCCCTGTTGCCCACCAGCGTCGGTGCCCAGGCCGGCTGGCGCTCCGCCTCTTCCTGGAGCAACTCGCGCGCGGCCCGCCAGTAGCCCATGGGCAATTCATAGAAGCATCGCCTCCCCATGGCCTTGGCCGCCCGGAAGGTCTCCAAGGCGCCATCCTCACTGCAGAAGACGCCGGTGACATCGGACCGCACCCGCATCCGCCTGGCCACCCGGCGATCAAGCGAGTGGTACACGGCATCCACCGACAGCGGCCCGGCACAAGGCTCCGAAAAGGCATGGAGCCCCAAGGCTGCGGCCCCATGGCGACCCAATTCCCGCCATGGATGGCCATGGATGGCCATGGGATCCGGCAAGGCGAAGGAACGTCGGTCCAGCCTTTGCAGCAGCCGCCCAGGCAAAAGCTTCCATGGCCAGCGCCGGACATCGAAGTGCAGACAGGTCCAAAATTCCGCCAACTGGTCCGCCTCGGCGAGTGCCAAAGCATTCTGCCGAACGTTCATGTTCCCCGTAGGATGACTGAGAAGCAGCATCGTACAATTCGATGGATGATCACCGTCCTGCCATTGGCCGTCTGTTTTTGCCTCTCCCCATGCCTGTACCGCAGCACCCTGCTCAGGCATGGATCATGCACCGCGACGGTAAAAGCGGCCGATCAGCGCCGCCAGGCGCAGGGCGAGCTTCCGACGACGGGCCATCGCGGGGGGGAAGACCCGGATCGGACCCTCCAGGAACTCGTGGAAAGCTTTTTGCGCCTGCCCGGGCGGTCGGCCGCAGAGGGCATCACGCAAAAATCTGCCGCGCCAAGGTTTGGCGCCACCGGCGGCGTGGGAGAGCAAATGGCCGCCAGGTTGGAAATCCATGCCCTCAGACCCCGCGGTGTTCAGGGGCCACTCACCCAGCAGCAGCGCCATGTTGAGCGCGTCCTGGTCTGCGGAGTAAAACAGGTTGTGCGGCAAACCCTTCTTAAGCTGGTCAAACAACCCCAATTCCTGGTTCCCGCAATCCAGCACCTGCTGCCAGACATCCAAAAAGGAGCGGCAGGACTCTGGCAGCCCCAGGAACCCCGCATTGTGGTAGCGCCCCAGTTCCCTGCATGCCACCAAGCCGTGGCGGGCAAAGAAGTCGTGCCAGGCCAACCGGTAGGGATGGCGCGGCGGCAGGTAAGCGTTGGTGTCCTCACAGAGAGCCAGGCCGCCCGTGGCCCATCGCTCCACCACCGACCACGGACACTTCACCACAATGTCGGGATCGAAGTAGAAGACACGCTCGACGTTCGGGGCGCACTGGCTCCAGCACTGCTGCAAAAAGGCGGGTTTGTAATTGGTGAGATGGACCGGTGTGGAAACTTCCACCCAGCGTACCTCAATGGGATCGGTGCGGACGGCATGCCAAACCGGTCGGGGACCGCGATGCCCGCAGACAAAAGTTCCCGCGAACCCCGCCCGATGCAGCGAGTTGAGCAGTGCGGCGGCACCCAGATGGTAGTCGCCTTCAAAGAGGGTGCAAACAGCGTTCATAGGGCGATTCGAGAGGCAGTCCATTCACACCTTAGCCAACCAGTCTCACGAACAAACCGGAGATGCCCCAGCGAATGGAGCGGGCCAAGTTGTGCCGACGAGCGATGCGCGCCGCATCCCAAAATGCTTGGGCGGTGAGCTGACGAACCTGTCCGGCGGGAAGGCCGACGCGACGGCCATAATCTCGACGGATGCGAGCCACCTCGGCAATGAGCTCGCCACTCCTGCGCGACATGGCAGCGTCGTGCTTGCGGTAGCGACAAGTGACGCAACCCGTATGGGCGAATCGCTCGCCCCCGACCGCGAGACGCAGCCAGAATTCCAGATCATTGCAAATCGCATAGCGCGAGTCGAAGCCTCCGTGCCTTGCCAGCAACTCACGGGCGAACAACACGCCTGACGGCTGAATCACAAGTTCGCCGCGGTAAAGTGCAGAAGCAGGATCGCGGATTTGATCCGGTAAGGCGGCACGCAATGGTCCGTCGACTCCAGTGCTGCTGTCAAAGATTTGCGAACTCGCAAACGCAAAGTGTGTCCTTGCAGACTCAGCTGCCGCCACAAGATCGGCAAGGTGTGACGGCAACCAGAGATCATCCGCGTCAAGCAAGGCTATCCATTCGCCCCGCGCGGCGGCAAAGCCCGCATTGCGGGTTGCCGACAATCCCCGGTTTTCCTCATGGCGCAGATAGCGGACGCTTTGCGAAACATCCGCGGCAAAACATTCGACCAAGGCGCGAGTGCCATCGTCAGAGCCATCCTCGACGACAATCAATTCCCAATCGCCATGGGTCTGTGCACGCACGCTGGCCATCGTCTCGCCCAGATAGCGTTCGGCATGGTAGGCTGGGATGCAAATGCTGATCATGCTTTTCGGATCTGTTCCAGCAGGGGCTGGATCGCCGCCCCTGCTTCGACATGTCGTCTGACCCAGTCGAACTGCCTTGCCACGGCGGCCCGCCGCAGGGATTCGTCCCGCAGCAGATCCACGATGGCTTGGGCCAGTGCTTCGGGCTGCTCGGCAACCGCCGCCAATGCGGCGGGTAAATCCGCAAAGCCTTCCGCGGCCACCGGAGTGCCAACCACCGGTCGCCCGTAGCCCATGGCCTCCACCACCTTGATTTTGAGTCCGGTGCCAAAACGCAGTGGGGCAATGCAAAGCTGCGCGCGCTGGTAGAGGGGACGCAAATCCCCCACGCGGCCAAGCTTGCGAATGGCGGGGTGATCTGGCACGGCGTTTCCGACGGTGCCGGCAATTTCCAGGATTGCCTCCGGTTGCTCACGCAGAATCAGCGGCAGGGTTTCCCGCACAAACCACTGGATGCCATCCACGTTGTGGGCGGCGCTGCCGCCTATGAACAGCAGGGATCCTGGGATGGACAGTTCCAGAGGTAGAGGATCGGAACTCACGGGATAAGGCACAGTGACCACTGGCACCTTCGGCAGCATGGCTTGAAACAACCGCGCCTCGTCGTCCTGAATGGCGATGATGCCGTCCGCGCGCGCCAGCAGGGCTTGTTCGCGCGTCGCATCCACATGTTCAAAGTCCTTCTCGAAGCCATGGGCCTCGTACCGGGAAGCACGTTGATGGAGGGAGTCGATCGTGAGCACCCACGCCGGGCAGTCAGGATGCTTCTCCCACCCAGCGGCTGTCGGAGCCCGGTCCAGAATCGCCAGGGCCGGTTGGACGGAGGCGCTGAGCCGGCGCAGGAAAGTGCCCTGATGCGGCCTTGCGAACGGCAGTGGGATCACCCAGCGCCCCAGCGCCAGCGCGCCGGGGATCTTGATTTTTCCTCCACCGGGCAGCAGCGGCACCCGAAAGGGACGGCGCCCCCGAAGGTCGGCCAGCCAGACATGCAGAATCTCGCAACCCGCCGCATGCAATTCTTCAAGGATCGCGGCGGCATAGGCGCAGCCGCCATGGTAGTCCCTTACAGCCAGGTGGGGACTGATGAAAACCACCCGTGCCTGCTTCATGCGTTTGGAAAATCCATCCACATCAGGGTTCGTCGCATTCCTTCTTCAAAGGCTACGAGCGGTTGGTAGCCCAGTTCCGCATGCGCTCTCGCGGATGAAAACCGCCACTGGGTCGTCTGCAGCCAGGCCAACTCAAAGTCTGTCTCCACTGGGCGATCCTCCCTGAGGGGCGTCCAGACGGCGGGTTGGACTGGCTCCGGGAGGGCGGCTAGCAGCCGCTTGCTGGTGGCCTTCAGGCTCCAGGGGATGAATGGCAGCACTTTTTGTGCGAATGGATGCGCCGCCACGGACCGCACCCGCTCGGCCAATCCTGGCCTGGGTTTTGCCGGTGGCACCCACCCCGGGAGCCTGCCCGGATCCGCACCAAAAGCCTGATACACCTCCGCCCATGTCACCGGCTCCGCATCCCCGACATAAAAGGGTTTCCCTGTGATCCCCGGTCGACACAGGGCCAGCCGAATCGCCTCCACCAAGTTGTCCACATAGATGCCATTGAATACGCCGCGCCCCTGATCCACCACTCCGGCCACCCCCTTCTCCAGCGCGTTCCAGATGCGCTCCATGCGCGCGCTGCGCGGACCGTAAATGAGCGAAGGGCGCAGGATGACGCATTCAAAGCCGTGCTTTTTTGCGGCGGCTTGGAAGATTTTCTCTGCCCGCCATTTGGCGACCGCATAAGCCTCATCGGCGGGTGGATTGGGGATGGTCTCATCGTCCGAGCCTTTCGGAGCCACCAATCCGAACACGGCGGCCGAACTCAGGACCACCAGCCTTTTCACACCCGCTCGGGCGCATCCCTCGGAAATGACAGACGCCATGGTCACGATCTGCCGGGGATCTCCCAACGCTGCATGCACCAGGGTCTCACAACCCGACAGGGCCGAGGCCGTGGACTCCACGTCGAACAGATTCGCGAAGCGTGAGTGCAGAGGGAACCGCGCCAGTCGTGCCAGGCTATTCGGCCCGCGCACGAGGGGCACGGGCTGGTGATCCCATGCCCCGAAGTGCATCATTTCCACAAGCCGCGTCCCGACAAAGCCGCTGGCTCCGGTGATGGCGACGCATGGAAGGGTGGAAAGCTGGGACACTCCCCCCACCGCAGGATGTGCTGATTTCTGCGCTCTGCCCGCTGCCTCCTGCCTTTCCGCGGGTGTCTGCCAAGGCATGTGAAGCAAGTTTCTCGATGCATATGCCTTTTCGACCACGCGCAGAGCCCGCAACGCCTGCTCAGCCGGGATTCGCAGATTTGTTTCCAGCCCGAGTTTGACCGCAGCCACATGCCGCAGTTGTTCGATGAAACTCTGCGGATCGGTGGCGGCAGGCAGGTCGCGTGAGCGCCACAGGGTGCCGGCCAAGGCGTGCGTGCCGCCTTTCCATTGGAACTCAAGGGTGTCCGGTTTGCCGACACACCAACTCACCCGTGCCTTTTCAAAATCAAAGTCATGCCGGCTGGCAAAGGTTCTTTCCTTGGAGAGGCGGAGCACGCCCTGGGCTCCTGAGGCATAGTGCAGGCGGCAAACGGCGTTGGCCTCCAGGCCACCCATGGCGTCATCCGCATAAACCACCTCCTCCGGAGAGCCCAGCCACGCATCCAGCTGGTCCAGTATGTGGATGCCCACGTCGAGAAACACCCCGCCACCGGCCACTTCCGGACGATAAAACGAATCACTCGCGGCCTGCCAGCCGCCAGCGCATTCGCGGATTTCGAACCGTCTCAAGTCCCCCAGCAAGCCACCTTGAATCAACTCCTGTAGCGCCTGCGTCGACGCATAAAAACGCCGCACATGCCCCACGGCCAAAAAACCGGGATTGCACCGTTCGGCTTCAAGCATGGCCAAACCCTCGTCGACGCTGCAACTGATCGGTTTCTCGACAAGCACCGAAGCTCCCTGCTCCAGGGCATGGATGGCCAGTGGCGCATGAAAACGCGGCGGCGTCGCCACAATCACCAGGTCATCACGAGTCAGTCGGACATTCTGCAAGTGCTCGCAGGCTTCCGCCTCGGGGAAACGCGACGACAAGCGCTTGCGGTTTATCGGTGCAGGATCCACCAGAGCGCGCAGGGTAATCCAGCCCAGGGGAGCCAGGGCCTGAATCGCAGCGGCATAGAAGAAGTGACTCACCGCACCACAGCCCACCAGTACAACGGGCACAGGCTGGGGAGGAACTGGATTAGCCGCATCCATGAACATGTCAGTCATCGTGAAGAGGAACGGCGGCGGTCAGCAGGGATTCATCGCGCCTTTCCCCGGAAAGCGCGAGACGTTGCTCGAAGACGGCCTGGATGCCGTCGGGATCAAAGTGCTCCTTGGCCACGGACAAGGCACGTTGGCCTGCCGCCTGCCAAAGCCGCAGATCGCGCAAGGCCTTGGCAAAGGCCAGCAAGCCCGCGGCGTCATCCGGCCGAATCCAGTCCTGCCAGCCACTTCGGGTCGCCCAGGACGCCACGGCACTGTCATCTGGAGCTGCCAGCAAAACCGGCATGCCGAGATGGGCAAACTCGACGAGTTTGCTGGGGAAACTGCTGCGCACCCATGGCTGATCGTCGCTCCGGTCTGCATAGGCCACCAGCAGGGCGGTCGCGTGGCACTGCAACCAGGCCAGTGCTTCGCGATTGGTGGCAAAGGGCTGCCGCCACAACAGGGGCGACCGCTCCAATGCCGCGGCCAGCGCCGGAGTCCTGTCCGCCAGCACCAGCAGGCGCATGCCCTCAGGCTCCAGCAGTCGCGCCATCCGTTCGAGCACAGGAATTTGCGGGTCCCGTGCATTGCCGGCGTAAACCAGCAGACAGGATTCGGAGGGCGGTTTCCTGGGTGCCGAAACCGTCCAGCCCTCGGAAATGGGCATCAACACATTACGGTTTTGTGGATCCGCGAAACCGTAGGCTGTGGCAAGCTCCGGGCTGACAAACCAATTCTGTGCGGAAGCCTGCAGCACCCACCGGTAGCGCTCGTGCCGAAGGCTCGTTTCATCCCGATCCTTCAGGAAGACCGCGAAATCATCGTGGACCAGCGTGGTCAGCGGCACTTGGTAGCGCGTTGCATACGCTGCCGCCGCCTGCGACAAGGTATCTGAGAAGGCGGAAAGGTAGGTCAGGACCGCGTCCGGCTTGGAGCGCCCCGCCGCCTTGTGCGCCTCCCCGGCCCACAGCCAATGCTGCAACCGTGCGGACCAGGCGTTCCTGCGCCGGTACGGCGGCCACCACCAACGCCGGTGGGGCAGCCAATGCACCGGCCAGCCTTGCGCGCGGCAGACCGAGGCATCCTGCCCCCAGTCCCCCACCACCTGAATGTTCCATCCGGACGCCTGCAGGCGCCGCAGATGCCGCAGCACAATGATCGCACTGCCCGCCCCCTCCATGGGCAGATGGCCGAAATACAAAAGTTTCACGCTATAGCGGTTCGCCCCCCCAGCCTCAACAGGCATCCGAGCCGGTGCCATTTTCGTGACAACCAAACGGCCCCTTGGAGCACCGTGAGAACGAGCCGTTGTGAAGGATCCGACAGGGAAGTTGCCTTCACAAAAAGGACATTGTACGAACCAGCATCAGGATCCTCAACCTCAAGAAATCCGAGTTTGGCCAACCGTCTGTAAATTTTCCACGTTGCGTCACTCGCAGGACAAAGACCAGCGAAGTCGTGAAATTCGACAGTGATCTGATGGATTTTACTTAACTGAACATCACTCATCGAATCAAAGACCGACCATTCCATGCCCTCAATATCGAGTTTAAGCAAATCCAGACCTGACCAGTTCGCTTCTTTGAGAATGAATTCCAGTGTCCTGCACACAACAGTCTGCGAATTTTTTTCGTCCTTGTCCAAATCAGCCACCAACCGGTGCGCCGTGCAGTCGCGACTGATCAAAAGAACCATCGTTCCGTTGGCGCCAGACAGAGCACAAGGGTGCCATGTGATGCGGGCATCGGGTGGGCGGCTGGAAAAGTTCTTAGCCTCGGGCTCCACGGCCATCGAATGGCATCCATGACGACTCACTATTGCCTGGGAAAACCTGCCGAGGTTGGCCCCTCCGTCAACCACCTTGGAATGAGGGCCAAGCAAAGCAGGAAGGTAATAATGATCTTCAATGCACTCCACTCCGGCCAGCCGTATCAGCGCACGACATATCGTTGCCAAGAACTGCTTGATCATGGATGGGCGAATGCAGGAATGTCCAAATGGCAGTCGGCGCTTGGGCTACCAGTACCCGCCATGATCCACTCTGCTAAACTCAGGGGGCGTTTCGTGCTCGGCCGGCCGACACCAAGAGGCGTTGAACAGCGGTTGAAACTCAGGTCGTTGATCCCAGCGCCGGCCGCGAATGCCAAAGAGCAGTTGCAAAGGCCCGCCAAGATGGATTGCCGCCTTTCCCATGATCTTGGCATGCGCAGCTAGCGGAATGCCTGCTGCACCGCATCCGATGAGGGCGACATCGAAGCCCTTCCCTCGATCCATTCGCCGCATTTCCTCCTTCATCCAATCCAGCATACCTGCCCAGTCTGTGAATCCATTCTTGGAAAAGCCATAAGGGGACTTTAGGGTTTGCAGCGAAAATTCAGGCAAGAGCTCTGGCCTTGCCCGCCAAATTTCCTTTCGCCGGCCATACTGGCTGTGAATGGTTTCATCGAAGGGGTGGACAACCAAAACCCGCTTTCCTGCAAGCGCTGACGTCCATGGCTCAAATGAGCTGAACCAAGGTTCAAGGCTTTGAATCTCACATCGACGCGCACCCGGCGCCTTGCTGGAAAGTATTTGATGTTCCCCTGGATTGAACCAGACAGCTGCCAGGTCCAATTCTGCAATCCCCTCAAGGAACGCTTGGACAAACGTCTGAAAGCACGGCTGTGTTTTAGGAAAGACCCCGGATTGCTCCGCGAGATCCAACTCCCCGAAAGATGGAGACCGCCATGTGTATTTGTAAAAGCGGTGAAGGCGCAAATGCCAGCATGAAGCCCAGCATTCGCTTGAGCCAATTTTCCCTGCCGCAAAGGGGCGCCCTTCCCTCAGGGCGTTGAGCAGCCACGCATTGCCGGCCTCCACGGAAAGCACGGAGTGGAGGTTCTGTCTTCGCCGCTCGATCCACGCATTGACGGCATCCGCATCAATCCGCGCGTCCAATCCGGACGCCTCCATCGCCAAGTGGATGACTTTGCGCAGTGGGTTCATTCACATCCTCCATCGCAAGTGGCAGCAGACTGGCGACGGACGTTTCTGATGTACCGCCAGCAGCGCCAGTTGCGCCAGTCCAGAGGCGCTGCCAGCAGAGCCAGCCTGGCGTTCTCGTGCGCTGCCTCCCACATGCCACCCCGTGCCGCATCATAGGCCCAGTGGCGTCGCCAATCCGCCGGAGTCAGTTTGTCCGCTTCACGCACACCCACTTGCGTCAGGGGTGGCAATTGATGTGCGGATCTGAATGCATCCACAATCTCCTGGCGCAGGTTCTCCTTCCTCTCACGCGTTCGGTTGACGCTCTGAAGGTGTTGTCGATAGTGCAAATGTACTTCAGGCACATTCGCCAGGGTTCCGATCTGCGCCAGCCGAATGTAAAGATCCAAATCCTCGATCCACTGATAGCGGTCTCGGTACCCGCCCACCGCATCCAGTGCACTCCTCCGAAACATGACACTGGGATGAATCAATGCGCCGCCGTTGCCTTCCAGCAGCTGACAGAGAATCCCCGCATGCTCCAGTGCTGGCCTGTGACGAATCAAGCGGCGGCCTTCTGGGTCGGTGTAGAACACATCGGTCCCCAAGGCGACGCAATCAGGGTGGGCAGCCATGAATTCAACCTGCCGGACAAGGCGGTCGGGCAAACAAACATCATCGGCATCCATGCGCGCCACCAACTCGCCCCGACACTCGCGCAGTCCATCATTGAGCGCTCCGACGATTCCCGTGTTGGGACGGCTGATCACTTTGACTCTTGTATCCCGCGTAGCGCATTCTTTGAGGATTTGCAGCGAATCATCCGTGGAACCATCATCCACTGCGACGATCTCGAAATCTTGATAGCTTTGCGCAAGCACGCTGTCCAAAGCCTGGCGCAGGTAACGGCCGGCGTTGTAAACTGGCAAAAGGCATGTAACTTTTGAGACCGGCATCGTAATACCTGAAATTCATCACGCAAGATCCATCAAAATTTTACTTATTTCCGCATCATACCTTTCGAACGAGAATCTTTCAATGGCTCGAACTCTTGCTGTGACACCAAGCTCTCGGCACATGCCGGGGGTTGATGCAAGATTTGACATGGCATGCGCAAGGGATCTGTCAGTGCCATCGAACAAAAGTCCCGTCTCTTGATGATCAATTAACTCGGGTGTCGCTCCGGTGGAGGATCCAATCACAGGACGCCCATGAATCATCGCCTCAATTGTGACCAAGCCAAGACCTTCGGCTTTTGAACAGACAATGACAGCGTCCGCCTTATTGTAATAATCAGTCGGATCATCAACGTAACCCACAAAAACACAATTGCGATCAACTCCTATCTCCCTTGCCAGCGCCTTGGCCCAGTCAATATCACCTCCCCCAATAAAAATGATTCTAGCGTCTGGAATTTGCGGCAGAATGAAGCTCAGGGCTCGCAGCGCGACGTCTTGGCCTTTCGCAGGCTGGACAAACCCCACAAAAGCGAAGGTTCTGGCAAGCTTGTCGGGTTCTGATTTTTTCCAAAGCTGCAGATTTTCCTTCCAGCCAAGGCCGTCATATACCACTCTTATTGAAGATCCGAAATTTTCGTTCGTGAAATGTCTCTTGATCGCATGTGACATGGCAATCGACAAACGTGAAGTTTGCATTCTCTTGAGAGCCCGATTCTTACCGCAGTCAAAGATCAGGCCGAAATCCAAGTCACCAAACTCTTTAAAATGCCAGACATGATCCAGTTCATTCGCTTCGGCTAAATCCGCGCCAAATGAGATCACGACAGAGTTCGACCAAACAACGCTGAACTTATTTCGATTCAGCCAATTTGATGCCAGGCCAACGGCTCGCCTGTTAAGCCTAGCCTTTTTTATGCAGTGAATTCGCTTTTGAATCTGCAGGGTAAGACGGACGAGCCAATGAGCCGACACAATTTCCGGCTCCATCCACCAGCAATAAGTCAGCTGAAAATAGGGGATCTCCATCATGCTTAGCCTGGCGCAGAGAGGACCGTCGCAAGGCGCCAAAACTCCAACCCGGACGCCTCTTTTCCGCAGAAGCTCAATGGTTGAAAGCATTGATTTATTGGCCCCATATAACTCCCCGGTATGAGTCACGAAGCATATTGATATTTGCCTTCCGCTGGCTGTATCAGCGGTCATATCGGTTGAGGCCATAATGGTTCCCAATGACTCGCCAGATTGCTGCCGTCACTTTGACCTAGATTTGTCTGGGCGCCATCCTTTCAAGACCCCCTCAAAAATCGCCTCGCGCATCTTATGGCCTGCATCCAGGTTGGGGATGTTTTTGCGCGCCAAATTAGATTTTCAAAGACTGCTTTGTCGAGCCGGCTGAGGCTGTGAATCATTTTTGGATGTATGATAGGCATATCCATGGCTTTGGTGCTGACATTTATTACCAAGTCGGAATCATGCGTGTGGGTTGCATCCGCTCCAAATCCGATATTCTGGATCAGATTTGTCCGAGGAAGCGCAGACAAGCCGCCGATTTTCATGCAGGTATAAACCCACTGGTAATCCCATGTGTCTTGCAAAGCGGGTGCTTTGGCCATTCGATCAAACAAGGATATCCAAAATCCACGCTCTTCGGAAAGGACTAATTTTTGAAGCACCTCTCGTTTTGTGTTTCCATTTGTCCATGAGGACAATTCGGCATCGTAGTGTGCCCAAGCCCGCGCCCATGTCGCCCATCCCCAAATGAGTGAATACTTTGAGAAGGCATAGGATTCTTTGAATTTGCAACCCAGCGATGCCCGGCCATCACCGGAAATGTGCATAACTCGGCAATCATCCCGATACCTCTCCAGCAGTTCCTGGCAAAAAGGAAAAAAACTCGGATCGGGCAGCGTGTCATCCTCCAGAATGATCGCCTCCTCCACCTGCTCGAACACCCAATTCAGACCGGAAGCGACCCGTTGGCGACACCCCATGTTGGTGTCCGCGTAGTTCCTCTGAACCCTGCAAGGCCAGTCCACCTGATCTAGGACTGCCCTGACCGCCGCGACCTTGGCCATGTCCTCCGGCCGGTCCGGGCGCGGACCGTCGCACACCGCCAGCAGGTGCGCCGGCCTGGCTTCACGGATGCGCTCAAAGACGCGGGCCGTCAGTTCCGGTCGGTTGAAGGCGAAAAACGCGACTGGAGTGGTTAAATCCATCATCCATCAATGGGATCCCGCGAGCGGAACCGGCGAGCCACCTGGCTGGCCAGCGGCCGAATCCAGCGGGTGAACCCGTAGTGCACAGCGCGGCTGCGCTTGGCCATTTCCCGCAGCCAAGAAAGTTCCCGCACTTCCTGATCAAGGAGCAGGAAATCCATTCGCATCTCCAGACGACTGAGCCGAGTCGGTCGGTGGGGTTTCAACCGGATGCGCAGAGGCTTCTGAAAGGCCGTGATGGCACCTGATTGCAGGCGCGTGAAGTTTCCGTGCATGGTGAAGCTCACGGATGATCCTTCAGAGTCCAGAAGGACCACCTCGGGCAACCTTGCGCAGCAAGCGCAACCGATGGGCTCGATGACGATGCCATGACAGGGTTTGGACGGATCGAGGTCCACTGCTATCGTATGAAAGGGGGCCGGATGTTCCAGGACAAGGGTTTGCCCCGCCGACTTGGCCTCATCATCGATCGTGATGTGCGTGTGTGCCGGATAGAGTACCAGGCGCTCGTAGGGGGTCAAAAATCCGCCTGCATTGGCGGTGGGGGCAGAAGTCGATGGGACAAGCTCCTTGAGACTGGCAACGCCGGATCGAAACCTGGCAGCGAGTTTCTCGAGGCACTGAAGATTCGTCGTGCGAAGGGCAAGCTTGGCTTCTTCATCCGGGAGTTCACCGGCAAGGAATGACTCCAGTGCCAGATGGCGACAGCCGAGTTCCGGAAAATCGCCCAATGTTGGCGAAAGCACGATGGGGATCACGCCAGCCGCCATGTATTCCATCATTTTGGTGGGACACGCCACCCGGTTCACGACGATGTCATCCCGAAGAATCAGCCCGTAGTCAGCCTCAAGGTAATGGTTGATCAGTTCCGATTTTGCCACACAGGCAATGCTCAGGGAATCCTGCAACCCGGCCGCGGCCGCCATGGCGGCGAGTTGTTCCGGCTCGTTGGTCAAAAAGCGGAACTCAAACTTGTGCTTCAGCAGGCGAACGACCTCAAGCATTCGCTCCACATTCTGCCACCGGTGCAGTCCGCCGCTGTATAAAACGACACTTCTCTTCCTCGGGGTGAGTGCCGCGTCTTTCGAGACGGAATGAAGAAAGGCTTCTTCAAGGATCGGAATGACAATGATGTTGGGATGTGCCTCGGGATACTTGCCGAGCAAATGACGTTTCATTGCCTCCGTCACCACGACCAGATGACGGCTTCCGTGTACAATTTCTTCTTCCGCAGCCTCCAGATAGGCCGCTCGCCCAGGGCGGCCATGGAGCAGCTCTTCCTCTGGGGCAACGCCGTGGACATCCACCACAATGCGCCCGGTGCGCAAGAAGGGGATGGCGTGGAGTCCATGCTGAATCGCGGTGCAATAGGTCAGTCGCGCCCGCAGCACGAGGCTGCGCAAAAGCGTGTGATGCGAGGAAAAGCGCGGGTTTAAAACATACTCTTTGACTCCGCTTTCGTGAGTCGCGGGTTCCGTTTCCCAGTAGGGAACTGCTGGTGAGAGTGTGACGTAGACGCGTTCATCATCCTTGAAAATCTGATCGATTGCAGCGGCACGGCTCAATGAGCCTTCGCGCACCCGGCTGGGGTGCGGATATGCACCGAGGAATAAAATCATCCGTGGCTTGCCCCCAGTCCGCTTCCTGTCGCGATCTTCTCCAGAATGCCCACGATGCGCTCCGCCGCTTTGCCATCCCCGTAGGGATTCCATCCTCGCCGCTCTGAGGGGACAAAGGATCCGTTCTCAAGCACTTCGCTGGCCGCCTCCAGGATCGCTTGCTCCGACGTTCCGACAAGCCGCACCAGTCCGGCATCCACTCCCTCGGGTCGCTCCGTGGTTTCTCGCATGACGAGAACGGGCACGCCGAGGCTTGGCGCCTCCTCCTGCACGCCACCCGAATCCGTAAGGATCAGGCAGGATCGTTTCATCAGGTGAACCATGGTGAAATAATCCACGGGTTCGATCAAATGCACGTTTGGCACATCGGCCAGCAGGGCCTGGGCAGGCTGACGCACATTGGGATTCAGGTGCACCGGATACACCAGATGCACATGCTTCCCCTCATGCCGGAGGGCAATTTGACGAATGGCTTTGCAGATCGATTGAAAGGGCTTCCCGAAACTTTCGCGCCTGTGGGCTGTCACAAGCACGAGCCGTGCTCTATCGTCGAGCCGTGGCAGACAGCTTTGCGACCAGTCAAAGGGCTTTCCGGCAACCGACAGAAGTGCGTCCACCACCGTGTTGCCGGTCAGATGGATGGTTTCCGGGCTGCGGCCCTCCTGAATCAAAGCGGCTTTTGCCTGTTCGGTTGGCGCGAAGCAGAGCGTGCTGACCATGTCTGCCACGCGGCGATTGACCTCTTCAGGAAACGGCTGCCGCAGATTTCCGGTACGCAAGCCCGCTTCCACATGGCCGAACCGGACTCCGTGATAAAACGCCACCATGGAGGCCACCATGACCGTCGTTGTATCCCCCTGAGCCAGCACCCAGTCCGGCTTTACCTCGTCGATGGTGCGGGAGAGATTCTCAAACAGGCGGGCGGTCAATCGCGAGAGCGACTGATTCGGCGCCATCAAAGCAAGATCGAGGTCGGGGCGGATGTCGAACAACGCGAGCACTTGGTCAAGCATCTGACGATGCTGTCCGGTGACACAAACCACGCTCCGAAAAACGCCAGCACGCCTGCTCAACTCCGCCATCACGGGTGCCATTTTGATGGCCTCGGGTCGGGTGCCGACCACGCTGAGGACGGTGGTCATACGGATGAAACCTTTCCCTCGATGAGCAGCAGATAGCCTTGACCGGCGAGGATTGGGTCGTCGGCAGGCAGCGAGTGCAACCATTCTCCTGCCAGACGACTCAGGTCGGGGTCAATGTAGTGCAGAAACCAGGCGGATTGCGGAGCCCACAAGACTTGTTCGTGGATCTGCGTCAAGCCAGCCTGCTCAAACAGCGGGCGCAGCGTGGCACGGGGCAGTTCCCTGCCGTAGGGCCAAACATTCCTTGTCTCGGCATGCCATTTGCCAAAGCGGTAAAGCGCACTGCCAGCATACGGGACCAGCGCCACCACGGACTTGCGGCTCACCCTCGCCATTTCACGAACGATGGGCAGCAGTTCTTCGTCTGTCCAATGCTCCAGCACGCCGCTGCTCCAAACCGTGTCAACCTGTTGATCTGAGAGCGGCCATGGCCGTGTCATGTCGAATTGATGCACCTCAGGCTCCACAAGACCCGACCGCACAAAGAGTTGGCAGGCCCGGGACAAAATATTGGAACTGAAATCCGCGAGTTCCACTCGGCGGCCCGCATGCGCCAATTCGGCAGAGAGGCTTCCCGAACCACAGCCCGCTTCCAGAAGAAGATCTCCTTCCTGGGTGCATGCCTGCAACGCCCTGGCAACGACGCTGGAAAGGCCTTGCACCGCTGGTACTTCCGCGCTGTACAGCCGATCCCACTCCCGGGGTCCGGGTGGCGACTGCGTTCCCATGAAAGGGGAAGTCTCCGCTTTGACCAGGCGGCTTTCCAAGCGACGCTGCCATCGTGTCGCTCTCTTCACGAAAGCGTCCAACAGTCTTGCGGCGACTCTCAGGCAGGCTTGCATCAGGATTCGGAACTGTTGAAGCACGTCTGTCTCAAGCCAGCGTCATCGGCAGCTTGCGCATCGGTCCAATGCAACTTCAGTCGCAGCTGGCCCGGCCATTCCCCCTTGTATTTTCCTCGAACCGGATCCGGGCCAGCACTGTCGGCCGCAGTAAACGAAAGGATCGAGGGAAGGACCACGCTGGGAACCGCCGGGTCGTGGAAGATCAGCTGGGCCAACACCCGCACTCGCCCCTCGGCAAAGGTGTGCGCGGCAATGCTGGCTCTTTTGCTGTAAATGCCCGGCTTCAACTCGCATTCCCGCCAGTCGCAATTCGCAAACAGACAGTTTTCCTGCGCATCGTAAAAGCTGACACCCGACACCAAGTTCTGAACCTGTCTCAGCACTCGGAACCTGAACTCCACTTGCAATGGCCGATTGATGTCGACCACCGTTGTCGTTCGATTCTCCTGAATCAACCGAAGGCCCAGCAATCTGACCCGATCATCTCCGGGTGACTGCTCCTCGCTCTGCCATGCCACTTCTGCGATGGCTTCACTTTGTTTCTCAAGGTAATCACGGGTTACCTGACCGGCTGGTCCCTGCCGCAGCAATCCACCGTCTTGCAGCAGCAGGGCACGCGAACAAAGCTGTGCTACGGCCGCCATGTTGTGACTGACAAAGAGCACGGTTCGCCCGTCTCTGCCCGAAACCTCCTTCATCTTGCCCAGGCACTTCTGCTGGAAGGCGGCATCTCCCACCGCCAGCACCTCATCGACGATGAGGATTTCAGGTTCCAGGTGTGCGGCGACGGCAAAGGCCAGGCGAACGTACATGCCGCTGGAGTAGCGTTTGACCGGCGTGTCAATGAATGGGCCGACTTCGGCAAAGGCCACGATCTCGTCCAACTTGGCGGCTACCTCCGCCTTTTTCATGCCCAGGATGGCGCCGTTGAGGAAGATGTTTTCACGGCCCGTCAGCTCAGGATGGAATCCCGTGCCGACCTCCAACAAGCTGGCGATGCGACCGCGCAGGATGGCCTCTCCCGAAGTGGGTCGGGTGATGCGGGAAAGGATCTTCAGCAGGGTGCTTTTGCCAGCGCCGTTGCGGCCGATGATGCCGAGCACTTCGCCGGGATGAACCTCAAAGGAGACATCGCGCAAAGCCCAAAAATCCTGGTCGCCACTTCCCGTCCCAGCAACCGGCATCGACGAACTGGCAGACAGCTGGCCACCGCCCCTGAGTCGTCGCCAGAAACGCTCCACGTCGTCGCGCAATGTCCGTGCCCCCAACTGCCCCAGACGGTAGCGCTTGGACAAGCCCTGAACTTCGATGATGGGGCGCGGCATGACGGACGGGCGCGGTGAATTCGGGTCGGGCCCCGCTTCAGGCGCGGTCGATGTAGTTTTTTTCCGTCCGGTTAAACCAAACGAATCCCATGAAGAGCAGTCCCGCACTCAGAGCCCATGAGGCTGCCATGGCTGCCCCTGCCGGGCTCCCCGTGCCAAGAAGCGCGGCCCGCATGCCTTCCACCGGCACGGAAAGCGGATTCAGATGTGCGATCCAGCGCCATTCTTCGGGAAATTGAGACAGCGGGTAAATCACCGGTGTCAGATACATCCAGATTTGAATGAGGAAGCCCTGCAGGTGCTGCAAATCACGATAGACCGCCGTCGTGGCCGAGAGCAGCAGCCCCACACCAAGACCCGTGAGGAGGATCTGCAGCAGGCAGACAGGAAAGAGCACGAGTCGCCAACCCCAACCCGAGCCCGCCTCCGCCCCAGCTCCACCGTACCAGGTCAGCATGACGAGGAAGGTGACCCATTGAATGGCGAAGGGGATGAGCGCGGAAACGGTGTTCGCCAAGGGAACGATGAGGCGCGGGAAGTACACTTTCCCAAACAGGCCCGCATTGGCCTGCAACACGTTGCCCGTTCCTGCCAGGATGCCGGCAAAAAGGTTCCAGCCCAGCAGCCCTGCCAGGTAAAACAAGGGTGCGGGTGCTCCGTCGGTGGACAGCTTGGCCACCCGACCAAAGATGATGGTGAACACCAGCGTGGTGGCCAATGGCTGCACCACCATCCACGCCGGCCCAAGCACGGTTTGCTTGTACTTGGACACGAAATCCCGGCGCACCATCAACCACAACAAATCCTGGTAATGACGCAGCCCTCCCCAATCCACCTCCCACCATGATGTCGCCGCCCTGATGCGAATTTCGGTTTTTGTGGGGTCCTCGGGCATGACTTCGGTGGGACGGTCAATCAGTGAGTCGGTAAGCCGGTGAGTCGGGGGGGAAAACTGACAACGGACTACGAACGACAGGACGACCAGTGAGCCGGTGAGTCGGTGAACCGAGGCGGCAGGACTACTGACCTCTGACTACTGACCTCTGATTGACTCGCTCGCGCCTCATGCTCGTCTCGCCCTTCGGGCAGCTCCCTCTGGTCACTGTCTGTCTCGGCTCCCGCCAGTCGCCTCGGCTCACTGGCTCACTGGTAGTCCCGTCGTCCGTGGTCCTGTAGTCCACCGTCTCACCGATTGACTGGCTCACCGTCTGCTTCGCTCTGGGCCATGGTGCGGGCGACGTCGGGGCCGGTGCAGGTGGCGCGCCAGGCGAGGGCGGTGGCGGCGTGGGTGGGATCACCGACCAGGCCAGCGGGGTCGGCGCTGCGGTAGTAGCGCGGGTTGATGCGCAGGAGCAGGCGGCCGTTGCCGGCATGTCGCCCGGTTTCGGCCAGCCCTTCGCCTTCGAACGCCAGGGGCATGCCGAGTTCCTCGAAGGCCGCTTGAACAAAGTCGCGCACCGACGTTGAGGTGCCGGTTGCGAGCACATAGTCATCCGCCACGGGCTGCTGCAGGATGCGCCACATCGCCTCGACATACTCGGGTGCCCAGCCCCAGTCGCGCGCCGCATTCAAGTTGCCGAGTTCCAAAACTTCCGTCGCACCAGCCGCGATCCTGGCGGCGGCACGGGTGATCTTGCGGGTGACAAAGTTCTCGCCACGCCGTGGCGACTCGTGGTTGAAGGCGATGCCGTTGCAGACAAACAGGCCATGGGCCTGCCGATAGACGCGGCCGAGATCGGTGGCGAACGCCTTGGCGCAACCGTAGGGGCTCGCGGGACGAAACGCGGTGCGCTCACTCTGCGCCGGCTCCGTCGAATGACCAAAGACTTCGGAGGACGAGGCATGGTAGAAGCGCGGCGGCTCGGCAAGATCGCGACAGATTTCCAGCAGCGCCAGGGTGGCCATGGCGGTTTCCTGGCAGGTGGATTCGGGAATCTCGAAGCTCAGGCCAACATGGCTTTGCCCCGCCAAGTGATACAGTTCGTCAGGCCGCAGGCGGGTGATCAGGCGTCGCAGGGCGGTGGCATCCGTCAGATCGGCATAGTGCAATTTCAGCCGGGCGTCCTCGCGCAGAGGCTCGATGCGCGAACGATTGAACAGGCTGGCCCGTCGCACGATGCCATGCACCTCATAGCCCTTGGCGAGCAAAGCCTCGGCCAGGTAGGAGCCGTCCTGACCGGTGATGCCAGTGATGAGGGCGGTGGGCATGGGGGATTCGGTGAGCCGGTGAGTCGGCGGGGCGGACTACGGACGACGGGACTACCGGTGAACCAGTGAGCCGGTGGGGCGGCAGGCGGGCGGTGGGACGGGACTACAGGACTACTGACTACCGACCGCGGACTTACCGGCTAACGGATTCACCGATTCACTGCCCGCCGCTTCTCCTCACGCGCCAGCGCCCAGTCGGCGGCGGCCATGATCTGGACGAGTTCCTTGAAGGTGACCTGGGGTTGCCAGCCGAGTTCACGGCGGGCTTTGCTGGCGTCGCCGATGAGCAGGTCCACTTCGGCGGGACGGTGGTAGGAGGGATTGACGCGCACGCGCACGACGCCCTCCGGATCGCGGCCGACTTCGTTCACGCCCTGCCCCTCAAAGGTCAGCGGCAGCCCGACCGCCGCGAAGCTGTGTTCGCAGAATTCGCGCACGCTGTGGGTCTCGCCGGTGGCGCAGACGTAGTCGGCAGGTGACTCCTGCTGGAGAATGCGCCACATCATGTCGGTGTATTCGGGCGCGAAACCCCAGTCGCGCTTGGCATCCAGGTTGCCGATCTCCAGGCAGGTCTGCAGTCCCTCGCGGATGCGACCGGCGGCACGGGTGATCTTGCGGGTGACAAAGGTTTCGCCGCGGCGTGGCGATTCATGGTTGAACAGGATGCCGTTGCTGGCGTGCAGGCCGTAGGCTTCGCGGTAGTTGACGACTATCCAGTAGGCGTAGAGCTTGGCAACCCCGTAGGGGGAGCGCGGATAAAAGGGCGTTTTTTCGGATTGCGGCACTTCCTGCACGAGACCGAACAGCTCGGAGGTGGAGGCCTGATAAAACCGGGCGCGTTTTTCCAGGCCGGTTTCCTTGATGGCATCCAGAAAACGCAGGGTGCCAATGCCATCGACCTCGGCGGTGTATTCAGGCACCTCAAAGGAGACTTTGACGTGGCTCTGCGCAGCGAGATTGTAGATTTCCTCCGGTGCGATCTTTTCCAACAGCCGGTTCAGGTTGCTGGAATCCGTGAGGTCACCGTGGTGGAGGAAAAGGCGCTGACCATGGATCTCCGGGTCATTGAAGAGGTGCTCAATGCGCTGCGTGTTGAAGTTCGAGGCCCGGCGAATCATGCCGTGGACGACATAGCCTTTGTCGAGGAGCTGCTCCGCAAGGTAGGAGCCGTCCTGACCGGTGATGCCGGTGATGAGAGCGGTTTTCATGAGGATTCGGGGGGGCGGTGGGTCGGTGAGCCGGTCAATCGGTGGGACGGACTACGGACGACGCGACTACCAGTGAACCAGTGAACCAGTGAACCAGTGAACCAGTGAACCAGTGAGCCAAGCGGACAACAGACTGCAGGACGACAGACGACTGAAGCCGCTGAGTCGGGAGATGGACGACAAGGGGCGGGGAGGTCGGGGGTCCGTGAAATCGTGTGGGGCGTGACTGCGTTGCCGTTTTGTTCTCAGCAAGCTGCCGCCCTTGGTCACCTGGAAGTGATTCCGCGACACCTTCAAAATGGACGTCTTTCGAACGACCCTGCAATCTGCATGGAGTCTGGCGTCTGGGCAAGCTTGTCCCTTGGGCCATACGGAGGCGAAAAAGGAAGATTCTCGGCTGAACCGCGCCGACGGATTGCGCCTGAAACGACAAGGACGGGGGCTGCTGCTTCCTGGTTGGATTCGGCCACATGTTCCCCAGGTCGCACGCCCCAAAGGCGTGGCCGGCCCTGCGTGAGGGCCTCCTGAGGCTGCTCCGGCCAGGCACAGCGTCAGCTGCTCCCCGGAAAAGGGGGCATCAACCCTGCCAGCATGCGGTACCCGCCCCAGCGAGGCGCTGTCTGAGGGCTTTTCAGCCGCCGATGTTGGCGGGACCGTTCACCTGCGAGTTGACGCGCAGGCGCAGGCCGTTGAGGCGGATGAAGCCGGTGGCATCGTCCTGATTGTAGGCCTTGGTCGGGTCGGCCTCCATGGTGGCGATGTGCGGATTGTACAGGCTGAAGCGGCTCTGGCGACCGGCAGCGTGGATGCCACCCTTGTAGAGTTTCACACGCACAGTGCCGGAGACGTTCTTCTGGGTTTCGGTGACCAGGGCCTGCAGGGCGAGGCGTTCGGGGGCGTACCAGAAGCCGTTGTAGACGAGCTTGGCGTACTCCGGGATCAGGCTGTCGCGCAGGTGCATGACCTCACGGTCCATGGTCAGGCTTTCGATCTGGCGATGGGCGAAGTGCAGGATGGCGCCGCCGGGGGTTTCATAGACGCCGCGGCTCTTCATGCCGACGAAGCGGTTTTCCACCATGTCGACGCGGCCGACGCCATGCTTGCCGCCGAGCTTGTTGAGCGCCTTCATGACCTGCAGCGGGTTCATCGGCTTGCTGTTGACGGCGACGCAGTTGCCCTTGTCGAAGTCGAGCACGACGTACTCCGCCTTGTCGGGCGCGTCCTCGGGGAAGACCGAAAGCGTGGTGAAGTAATCGCGATACTTCACGTCGCCGGCGTTGAACCAGGGGTCCTCCAGGATGCCGGCCTCGTAGCTGATGTGCAGGAGGTTGCGGTCCATCGAGAAGGGCTTCTTGGCGCTGGCCTGCACCGGGATCTTCTTTTCCTCGCAGTAGGCGATCATTTCCGCGCGGCCGGGGAACTGGTTGCGGAAGCGTTCGTCGCGCCAGGGAGCGATGATTTCCAGGTCGGGCGCGAGCGCGGCGGTGGTGAGTTCAAAGCGCACCTGGTCGTTGCCCTTGCCAGTGGCGCCGTGGCCGATGGCGGTGGCACCCTCGGCCTTGGCGATCTCGACCATGCGCTTGGCGATGAGCGGACGGGCAATGCTGGTGCCGAGGAAGTACTGGCCTTCATAGATGGCGCCGGCCTGCATCATCGGGAAGATGAAGTCGCGGGCAAACTCCTCCTGGAGGTCGTCGACATAGATCTTCGAGGCACCGGTCTTCTTCGCCTTGGCGTTGAGGCCCTTCAATTCGTCGTCCTGGCCGATGTTCGCGCAGAAGGCGATCATCTCGGCATCGTAGGTTTCTTTGATCCAGGAGAGCAGGACGGAGGTGTCGAGGCCGCCGGAATAGGCGAGGACGATTTTCTTTTTCATGGGGAAGGGGGGCAGAGGATAAGCGCCCGGCAGGGGTTTGTCGAATGGAAGACGGCCGGCCGGGCGCGTCGCGGGTTCAGTCCCTGAGCTCAAAGATCGCCTCGATCTCGACGGCGATGTTGCCGGGCAGGGAGCCCATGCCGACGGCGCTGCGCGCGCCGATGCCGTTGTCCTCGCCCCAGACTTCGGCGAAGAGTTCGCTGCAGCCGTTGATGACCTTGGGATGATCGGGGAAGTCGGCGGTGCAGTTGACCATGCCGAGCAGTTTGATGACGCGGCCGACGCGGTCGAGGCTGCCGAGTTCGCTTTTCAGGGTGGCGAGCATGGCCAGGCCGACCTGGCGGGCGGCGGCGCGACCGGCCTGCAGATCGAGATCAGCGCCGACCCGGCCGGTCAGGTAGTCGTCGGGACCGCGGTACGGCCCGTGACCGGAGACGTAGGCGAGGTTGCCGGTGATGACGACCGGCTTGTAGATGCCGCCCTTGGGCGGCGCGGGCGGCAGGGTGAGACCGAGGGATTGCAGGCGGGCTTCGGGTGTCATGGCAACCGCATCAGGCGCAGGGACCGGCCCCGCGTCAAGCCGTCAATCCGCGGTGCGGAAGCGCAAGGCGTAGAGGTCGGCCTCGCGCAGGACGAAGCGCAGGCGCACGGGCTGGCCGGCGAGCGCGGCCAGATCGGCACCGGTACGCCAGCGTACGGGCAGCTCAAGGGCGTCGCCGACGAGTTCCTCGCAGTCGGCGAGGGCGAAGCCCGGCAGCGGTTTGCCCGCCGCATCCTGGATCTCGACACGCAGCGAACCGGCGGCCGAGGTGCCGGCATTGAGCACCAGTTCCGAGCCGGCGAAACGCAGCGGCTGCGTGCGGAACTCGCCCGCGGCGGCGGCGGCGCGCAGGGAGACAAAACCGTCGGTGCGCAGGGTGTGACGGCGACCGCTGCGGGCGTGGTAGATCGACATCTCGGCCGGACCGGTGGGCACGATGTTGAGCGCGGCATAGTTGGCGCGGCTGGCCCAGCGCTCGGGATCGAGACCGGGCCGCAGAAAAGCCTCGGTGAAGGGGCGGTCAAAGCGCGTCGAACCGGCCTGCGAGGTCATCAGCAGGATGTCGGTCGAGCCGAGCATCGAGTGCGCCTTGCCGGCCCCGAGTCGACCGGCCATGTAGCGGGTGGGCAGGGCGATGTAGAGGTGCGGAGCGCGGAAATAGGGATGGGTCTGGCTGGTGTAGAGATGCTCGCCGGGCAGGTTGGCGTTCATCGCCACCGGCTGGCTCCAGGTGCGAAAATCCGCCGAGGTCGCCCGGCTGATGCCGCGCAGCTCCCCCTTGCGGCCCGCTTCGCTGCCGGCGGCGGCATGCGGCGCCCAGGTGCGGAAGTAGCAGACATAACAGCCCTCGGCTGCGGACCAGAAGGCGCTGTTCTGGGAATCGAAGGCATGCGACCAAGACGGGTCGTAGGCGAGGATGGGGCCGCCCTCCAGCTTGCGCCAGCGCAGGCCGTCGGCGGAGACAAAGCCGTGCAGGCCATCGGTGCGGACTTGGCGTTGATGGCCCGGGTGGCCGGCGATTGCCTTGTAGCGTTCCTCCCGCGTCACGCCGGGGCGGGTGTCAAGGAAGGGCGAAAAATTGTGGCTGAACGGTGGCTGGCCAGCGAGCACGACGTTGTTGTCGCGGCGGCCGGCGACCTCGAACAGGCCGAGTTTGGGGAAGCTCCACTCATGGCCGTCGCGGCTCTCGGCGTAGCAGGTGATTTCGCCTGGGTGCCCGCTGGCGGTCTCGCCCCGGTAGGAGGGATCGCTGGCACGGTACCAGGCGCGGAAGATGTCGCCGTCGCGGATCACCGTCGCGTAGGAACCCACCAGCGGCGATTGCGCCAGCGGCTGCGGCACCGGCTCGTGCAGTCGCCATGCCAAGCCCGTGACTTCAGCCACCCAGTGGCGGTCAGCCAGCAGGTGCAGGCGGTCGGCCAGATCGACGAGTGTCTCGGCGCGGGCCGGACTGGCGGCGAAGGCGATCCCCAGCAGGACGGAAAGGGAGGCTCGGCGGGCGACCGTGGCGATTTGGGGAAGCATCATGCGCCGGAGCAAACGCTCGGGCGGCGGCAGACATTGCCGGCCGGGTGCGGTCAGGCGTCGGCGAAGAGCTGGCGGTTTTTCCAGAAGTAGCTCAGGCCGGAGACCAGAGTGAGCGCCGTGGTGATCGTGATGATCGTGCCGCCAATCCATTCGTGCAGGGGCGATGGCGCGAAGGCCGGGCCGAGGGAGCCGAGCAGCGGTTCCCTGGAAGCGGCGGCGAGCAGGAAGTACAGCACGGTGAGGATTTGCCAGAGCATCTTGTGCTTGCCGAGCTTTTCCGCCGCCAGCACGGCGCCCTGGCTGGCGGCAATCTGGCGGATGCCGGTGACAAAGAACTCGCGGGAGAGGATGAGGATGGTGATCCACGAGGGGATGGCCTGCTCGACGGAAAGCAGGATGAAGGCGGCAGCGATGAGGATCTTGTCGGCCAGCGGGTCGAAGAGCTTGCCAAAGTTGGTCACCAAATTGCGTGCCCGGGCGATGGCGCCGTCGAGGTAGTCGGTGATGGAGGCGAGGGCGAAGACCAGCAGGGCGACCGAGTGGGCGTTGACCCAGGGCAGGTAGAAGCAGGCCACGAACAGGCCCGTGAGCGCGAGGCGGGCGACGGTCAGCTGGTTGGGCAGGTTCATGAGCAGTCCCTTGTTAGCGAAGAAAGCCCCCGCCTGTCAACGGGCGCGTGCGTCACAAGTCCGCTCAGAGCAGCTTGTGCAGTCGCTCCTTGAGCTCGCGGCGCGCGCGGTAGAGGCGCATTTCGACGACCTTTGGCGTCGTCTCCATGATTTCCGCGATCTCGGCGTGGGAGAGGCCCTCGTAAGCGGACAGTACGAGCGTCTCGCGCTGCTCGGGCGGCAGTTGCAGGATGGCGGCACGCACGGCCTCGGCGCGCTCCTGGGTCTCGAGGCTTTCGGCCGGGGTTGGCGCCTCGCTGCGCGGTGCCGCCTGGTGCAGTTCCTCAGGCTCCATCAGGGTCAGCGGGTGGCGCTTCTGCCAGCGCGCCTGATTGCGCGCCAGGTTGCCGGCGATGGCGAACAGCCAGGTCGAGAACTTTTGCGCGGGCCGGTAGCGATGCCGGTGCTTGTAAACGCGCACGAAGGTTTCCTGAACGAGGTCGCAGGCGCTGGCGTGGCTGCCGGTGAGGCGCTCGAGGTAGGCGATCAGGCGCGGCGCCCAACGGCGCATGAGGACGTTGAGGGCGGGATCATTGCCGCCCGCGAGAGCGGTCATGAGGTGTCTGTCCTCGTCGTCCGGCGGCTCGATCATTGGACGGGCCGGGGGGAGACGCGCAGCTCCTGCAGCTCGCGCGGGTTGACCAGTTTCGGCAGGAGGTCCCTGAGGAAGCGCTCGCCCTGGCCGGCCGGCATGAGGGCGGCGACCGCTTGCAGGTGCGCGACCATGGTGTCGAGACAGCTTTCGCAAAGCGCCTTCTCGCGCTCGCGAGCGGCGGCCGCAGCCTGCTGGCGGAGTCGTTCCGCGTCACGCGGGCCGAGGTTGCGGGCGGCGCGAGGCAGCGCCGGCCGATGGGCCCCAATCATCTGAGCGCACATGGCGTCGCAGCGCGCGAAGTACTCCTCATGCAGGGTGGTGATCCTGGCAAAGGCTTCGTCCGGCACCTGGTATTCGGCCTTCAGCCAGGCCAGACCCAGTTGTTGCGGGTCGGGCGGTGGCGGGCTCAGGCGCAGGACCGCCTCGTGGGTCACCAGCACCAGTGCCGCGATCCCCAAAACAGCCAGACCGGCCTTGAGTGTGAGCGACATGGCGGATCAGCGATGGGCGGCGAGATGGACGGAGGCAAAGGGGCTGACGGACTGGACGTAGGCGTCGTGCGGGCTCAGCAGCGGCGGCTGCGGCTCCAGCAGGGCCCAGCCGACGCCCGCCGCCACCGCCGCCACCGCTGCCAGGCTCAGCACCCGCGGCCGCAGCAGGGCCAGCAGCAGGCTGTCCCACCAGCCAGGGTCCGCCGCCCCGGCGGCGACGCTGGCCCAGACCTCGCGCTGGAGCGAGGAGGGCACGTCGCCGCGCGCCTGCCATTCCGTCAGGAGCAGGTTGAGGGACTCGTCTGGATCGTGCATGGCGGGGCGCGGCGGAAGTTGCATCGTATCACATCAGCGCACCTGCGCCACCTGAAGACCGGTCTTCGAGGGGATCGGCGCGGGCGAGTGATAATAGCGGGTCGCCACGGTCGGCGTGGTTGTGGCGGCCTGCGGGCGGATTTGCTGGTGGGTCAGGCCCATTTTGCTCTGGATCGGCATGGCCGAATGATAGTAGCGGCGACCGGTCGAGTCGGTGCCCATCGAGGAGCAGCTGACGTTGAAGGTCAGGGAGGCGAGGGCGAGCAGGGCGAGGGTGGGTTTCATCAGGTTGGGGACTGGATTCAGGTTTGGGTTGGTTGGCAGACCTCGCGGTCTGTTGCGGGGTGATACCCCGCCGGCGTTTTTGCCCCTCAACCTTTCTGAAACTTTTTTCCGGCCTGCAGCCAGACACATCCCAACCGAAGGTTTTGACCCGCCGTCAGCGTTCTCTTCACGACCCTCCATGAAAACCGTCTCCGTCACTTTCGCCCTCGCCGCTCTCACGGGTTCCGCCCTCGCTGGCGATGCTTTTCTCGTCTACTTCGGCTGCTACACGAATGCCCATACCGGCAGCAAGGGCATCTACGTGTCAAAGTTCAACAGCGCCAGCGGTGAGCTGAGCGCGCCGGCCTTGGCCGCGGAAACCGCCAGTCCGAGCTTTCTGGCCATCCACCCCTCCCGGAACTACCTGTATGCGGTCGGTGAAATGGGCGGGGCCGACCCGAAAGCCGGCGCGGTCAGCGCCTTCCGCATCCAACTGCCGGACGGACGGCTCACCCCGATCAACCAGGTTTCCTCGGTCGGCGCCGGTCCCTGCCACATCGCCCTCGATCGCGAGGCACGCCTGGCGATGATCGCCAACTACGGCGGCGGCAGTGTCGCCAGCTTCCCGCTGCGTGCCGATGGCGGCCTCGGCGAGGCGGCGAGCTTCTTCCAGCACGAGGGTTCCAGCGTCGATCCGCGCCGCCAGAAAGGCCCGCACGGTCACAGCATCAATGCCGCGCCCGGCAACCGCTTTGCCCTCGCCTGCGACCTCGGCCTCGATCAGGTGCTCATCTATCGGATCGATCCCGGCACCGGCACCATGAGCCGGCATGGCGTCGGCCGCGTGCCCGCTGGCGGCGGCCCGCGCCACCTCGCCTTCCACCCCAACGGCCGCTTCGTGTACGTCAACAACGAGATGGCAATGAGCGAGACGGTCTTCGCCTGGGATGGCGAAGGCGGCTCGCTGACCGAGATCGAGACGGTGTCCACCCTGCCCGAGGCCGATCGCGGCAAGCCAGGCCTCAGCACCGCGGAAACGGTCGTGCATCCGAACGGCCGCTTTGTCTATGTCTCCAACCGCACGCACGACACCATCGCGGTGTTCGCCTGCGACCCCGACAGCGGCAGGCTGACCCTGCGCGCGAATGTTCCCGCCGAAGGTCAGATCCCGCGCAATTTCAGCCTCGATCCCACCGGTCGGTGGATGATCGTCGCTCATCAAAACAGCGGCACCGCCGCCGTCTTCAAGATCGATCCACAGTCCGGCCTGCCCGTTTTCACCGGTCGCAAGATCGAGGTCGGCGGCGCGGTCTGCGTGCGCTTCCTCGCCCTCGACTGATCCGCCGTGCACGGCCCCTTTCTGCTCGCCGTCATTCGCTGGTGGTGCGACCTGCCCCGGTCGCGCCGCTACGCCTTCTGCCTGACGCTGCTCGCCGCCGACACGGCGCTGATCCTGGCCGGCAAACCCTGGTTCGCCGGCTGGGCGGTCGGGCTGGTGCTGCTCGGGGCCACGGCCCTGCGGGTGGGCGAGGATTGAAAAAAACCGCGCCTGCCCCATGCTGCGCGCATGAACGTCCACCACCTCGAGTTGTTCTATCACGTCGCCAAGCACGGCGGCGTCAGCGCCGCGGCCCGGCAGATGCCCTACGGCATCCAGCAACCGGCCATCAGTGCGCAGATCCTGCAGCTCGAGGATTCGCTCGGTGTCGCCCTTTACCAGCGCCGTCCCTTCCAGCTCACGCCGCAGGGCGCGGCCCTCTATGAATTCATCGCGCCCTTCTTCGGCGGCCTCGAGGACATGGGCAGCAAGCTGCGCGGCGGCGCCGATCGACGCCTGCGCATCGCTGCGCCGGAGATCGTGCAGAGCGATTACCTGCCGCTGCTGCTGCGCCAAATCCGGCGCAAGCTGCCGGAGTTTCATTTCAACCTCGTCACCGCCCGCATCGGCGAGATCGAACGGCAATTGCTCGACCAGCAGGCCGACATCGGACTCGCCTCCGTGTCCGGCAAGTGCGCCGAGGGCGTCCACCACCGCGAGCTGACCCGCCTGCCCATGCAATTGCTGGTCGCCGATGCCTCGCGCCTGACCTCGGCGACGCAGATCCTCGAACAGGATCGCATCCGCCACTCACTCATCACCCTGCCCGCGGCGGAACCGGTGTGCCGGCTTTTCCAGGCGGAACTGCAGAAGCGCAAGATCGGCTGGATCCCTTCCTACGAACTGAGCAGTCTCGACCTCGTCAGCCGCTACGTTGCCGAGGGCTACGGCGTCGGTCTCACCCTGGCCGCCCCGGCCCGGCGCTGGCCCAAGGGCGTGCGCGCCCTGCCGCTGCCGGATTTCCCCGACGTCGTGTTCTGCGCGCTCTGGGCCGGCCGCCTCAACCCCACCGGCGAACTCTTCGTCGAGCAGGCCGCCGAACTGGCCGAAAGCCTGTCCGCCGTGCGCGTGTAAGTGGGAAAGCGCGGGATTCGGGCGAACATCGCCGCCCCTCGGCGCGTAAACTGGGCGATGCGCCCCCGTCTTCTCTGCCTTGCCCTGCTCGCCGCGGCGAGCGCGTCCGCCAGCGATTGGCCACGCTGGCGTGGTCCCACCGGCGACGGTCGCTGGAATCCCTCCGGCTTGCCCGCCGATGTCGCGCGGCACGAGCCGGAACGCCAGTGGACCGCCGAGGTCGGCGGCGGCTACAGCGGGGTCACCGTTGCCAATGGCCGGGTGCATCTGATGGACCGACCCAAGGGTGAGGCGGTTGAGCGGCTGCTCTGCTTCGATGCTGCCACCGGCCAACCTTTGTGGACGCACCGCTGGCAGGCCGATTACGGCCGCATGGAATACGCCAACGGCCCGCGCGCCTCGGTGACGCTGCACGAGGGCCGCACCTACAGCCTTGGCGCCGCCGGCATGGCCTGCTGCCTCGATGCCGCCACCGGTGCCGTGATCTGGCAGGTCGACACCGTCCGCGAGCACGGCGCCAGGGTGCCGACCTGGGGCTTCGCCGCCTCGCCGGTGATCGATGGCCCGCGCGTGCTGCTGCACGTCGGCGCCGAACCGAATGGCAGCGTGCTCGCCCTCGACCGCACCAGCGGCGCCCTCGTCTGGCGCGGCGGCCCGGATCGCGCCGGTTACTGCACGCCGGAACTCATCACTCATCGAGGTGCGCGCCAGTTGATCCTGTGGGGCCCCGAACTCATCCAGGGCCTCAATCCCGACACCGGTGCCACCCTCTGGACCTGGCCCTACAAGATCACCTACGGCGTCAGCATCGCCCAGCCCTGGTATCACGACGGCATCCTCGTCGTCTCCGGCTACTGGCACGGCACCAAGGCCCTGCGCCTCGGCGACACCCCGGGCAAGGTCGACCTGGCCTGGGAGAACGAGAAGGACATGTGTGGCCTGATGTCGGCGCCCCTGTTCAAGGACGGCCTGCTCTTCCTGCTCGACAAAACCCGGGGCCTGCAATGCTTCGAGCACGCCACCGGCCGCCTGCGCTGGAGCGATGCCAACACCCTCACGCCCAAGGATCGCAACCCGCAGATGAGCCTGGCCTGGCTCAAGGAAAGCGAGGGGCTCGCCGCCCTGCTCAACGCCAGCGGTGAGCTGGTTTATGTCCGGCTCGGCCCCGATGGCTTTGAGGAACTGGCCCGGCACCAGATCATCGGCAAAACCTGGGCCCACCCGGCTTTTGCCGGCAACCGGGTCTTTGCCCGCTCCGACACCGAACTCGCGGCCTGGCGTCTCTGGCCGGACTGAGCCCGGGCTTGCGCTGCTGGCGGCCCCCTGCTTTAAATGCCGCGTCACGCACGCTAAAAAAAGCCCTTGCACCCGCGCTTTCGGCGTCCATGTTCGATTGAACACTTCAACTCAAGCACTCTCATGGCCAAGTCTCCCACCAAAGAATCCGCTGCCGATGCCGGCGCCAACAAGATCGCCGAAGCCCGCGCCCGCAACCTCGACCTGGCCATCCAGCAGATCCAAAAGGATTTCGGCGAAGGTTCCATCCTGCGCATGACCAAGGACCAGAAGGTTGAGGTCGCCGTCATCCCCACCGGCAACCTGCTCATTGACCAGGCACTCGGCGTCGGCGGCTTCGCCCGCGGCCGCATCGTCGAGGTTTACGGCCCGGAATCCTCCGGTAAAACCACCCTGACGCTCACCGCCATCGCCCAGGCCCAGAAGGCCGGCGGCCTGGCCGCCTTCATCGACGTCGAGCACGCCCTCGATCCCAACTACGCGCGCCGCCTCGGCGTCAAGATGGACGAACTGCTCGTCTCCCAGCCCAGCTCCGGGGAAGAGGCCCTGCGCATCTGCGAAACCCTGGTGCGCTCGAACGCCCTCGACGTCATCGTCGTCGACTCGGTCGCCGCCCTGGTCACCCGCCAGGAACTTGAGGGTGACATCGGCGATTCCACCGTCGGCGCCCAGGCCCGCCTGATGAGCGCCGCCCTGCGCAAGCTCACCGCCATCATCAGCAAGGCCCGCACCTGCGTCATCTTCACCAACCAGATCCGTGAGAAGATCGGCGTCATGTTCGGCAACCCGGAGACCACCCCGGGCGGCAAGGCCCTCAAATTCTACGCCAGCGTCCGCGTCGACATCCGCCGCATCGGCGCGATCAAGTCGAGCGACGGCACCGTGACCGGCAACCGCACGAAGGTGAAGGTCGTCAAAAACAAGCTCGCGCCGCCCTACACCGAGGCCGAGTTCGACATCATGTACAACGAGGGCATCTCGAACGTCGGTTCGATGCTCGACCTGGCCATGGAGTTCGACATCCTGCAGAAGCGCGGTTCCTGGATCAGCTACAAGGGCACCCAGCTCGCCCAGGGCCGCGACGCCGCCAAGGAGGCGCTCAAGAACGACACCGCCCTCTACGAGGAGATCGAGGCCGCCGTCAAAGCCAAGCTCGCCGAGAAGGGCCTGCCCGAAGGCGGCGTCGCCGCCGCGACCGAGGAGTGACGGATGCTGCGCCTTGGACGGCGGCAGCCCCTGGAGTTGATGGCGGATGGATGAGGGTTGATCGAGAAAGCCTCGGCCACCCGGTCTTGGTCTCCATCAACCCTCAACCATCCTCTATCCTCTCCCAGTGCCTTCACGACGGCAGAAGGAAGACCGAATGTCCAAGCAGGAAGGTCCCACGTCCAAGTAGGGCGCTCAGGACCTTCGCCATTGGGCTTTGCTTGTTGGATATTGGACATTCTCCAACGCCTTCGCGCCGGCTTTTGTCGAGCCGATTCGCACTTCCCTGCTTGACCGTGGCCCCCGGCCCGGCCAAGCCTTGGCACGCCCATGTCCGCCGACGCCAGTGCCACGCCGATGATGAAGCAGTACCTCGCCATGCGGCGGGAGCTGCCGGAGGACGTGCTGCTGTTCTTCCGCCTCGGCGATTTCTACGAGCTCTTCTTCGAGGACGCCAAAACCGCCTCGCCCCTGCTCAACGTCGCCCTCACCAAGCGCAACGGCGTGCCCATGTGCGGCGTGCCCCACCACGCGGCCCAGGGCTACATCGCCCGCCTCATCAAGGCCGGCAAACGCGTCGCCATCGGCGAGCAGACCAGCGATCCCGTCCCCGGCAAGATCGTCGAACGCGCGATCTCGCAGATCCTCAGCGCCGGCACGGTCAACGACCTCAACCTGCTCGATGCCAACCGCCCCAACTACCTCGCCGCCGTCTTTCGCGCCGGCCGCGCCTTCGGCCTGGCCTGCGTCGACCACACCACCGGCGAGTTCGAGGTTGCCGAGTTCAAGGACGCTGCCGAACTGGCCGATGAACTCGAACGCCTGCAGCCGAGCGAACTGCTGTACAGCGACGAACAGGCCGAGCTCGCCGAGGCCCTGGGCCGGCCACCCGCCGGGCTGGCGGTCGAGGGCTACCTGTTCCTGCACGACCAGGCCCTGCACAGCCTCACCCAGCACTTCAAGGTGCAGTCGCTCGACGGCTTCGGCTGCCAGGCCATGGAGGCCGCCCTCTGCGCCGCTGGCGCCATCCTGCAGTACCTGCAGTTCCAGCTCCGTCGCAGCGTCGAGCACATCCGCCGCCTGCGCGTCGCCCAGACCGGCGATTTCGTCCAGGTCGATGCCGCCAGCCAGGCCCACCTTGAACTCGTCACCGCCCGCAGCGGCAGCCAGCACACCCTGCTCGGCGCGCTCGACCGCACCTGCACGCCGATGGGCGCGCGCAAGCTGCGCCACTGGGTGCTGCACCCGCTGCGCGATCTGAACGCGCTGACCCGCCGCCAGGACCGCATCGCCGCCTTCCTCGACGAGGCCGTCCTGCTCGGTCAGGTGCGCAGCCTGCTCAAGGAGGTGCGCGACCTCGAGCGCACCAGCTCCCGCCTCAGCCAGGGCAGCGGCAACGGGCGCGACCTGCAGATGCTCGCCGCCTCGCTCGAAATCGTGCCCGCCCTGCGCCTGGCTTTGGAAACCGGCGGGGCCGGCACGGTCGCCCGCGACGCCCCCAGCCCGGCCTTTGCCGACCTGCTGCCCGGCCTGCACGACCTCACCGGCGTCGCCGCCGAAATCCAGCGCGCCCTCGTCGAGGAACCGCCGGCGACGATCAAGGAGGGAGGATTGTTCCGCGAGGGCTGGAAACCCGAGCTCGACGAACTGCGCTCCGCCTCCACCCAGGGCCGGCAGTGGATCGCCGACCTGCAGAACCAGGAGATCGAGCGCACCGGGATCAAGAGCCTGAAGATCAAGTACAACGCCGTCTTCGGCTACTTCATCGAGATCACCAAGGCCAACCTCGGCAGCGTTCCGGCCGAGTACCACCGCAAGCAGACCACCGCCAACGGCGAGCGCTACATCACCGACGAACTCAAGCGCATGGAGGACAAGATCCTCGGCGCCGAGGAACGCAGCAAGGCGCTCGAATACGAGGAATTCCTCGCCCTGCGCGGCCGCGTGCTGGAGCACCTCGCCGCCATCCAGGAAACCGCCGCCGCCCTCGCCGAGATCGACGCCCTCGCCTCGCTCGCCGAAACCGCCCGCCTGTTCCACTACGTCCGGCCCGTGCTCGACGAGTCGCGCCGCCTTGTCGTCCGCGACGGCCGCCACCCGGTGCTCGACCAGAACCTCGCCGGGGCCGGCCGTTTCGTGCCGAACGACATCCAC
Source organism: Prosthecobacter sp. (assembly GCA_036846165.1). Taxonomy (GTDB): domain Bacteria; phylum Verrucomicrobiota; class Verrucomicrobiia; order Verrucomicrobiales; family Verrucomicrobiaceae; genus Prosthecobacter. The sequence continues at coordinate 639 of DAIUCN010000039.1, read as the reverse complement.
CTCGATCCGCAGGACAGCCGGCTCATCCTCATCACCGGTCCCAACATGGCCGGCAAGAGCACCTACCTGCGCATGACCGCCCTGCTGACGCTGATGGCGCAGATCGGCAGCTACCTGCCCGCCGCCAGCGCCGAGATCGGCCTGGCCGACCGCATCTTCACCCGCATCGGCGCCACCGACGACCTCGCGCGCGGCCAGTCCACCTTCATGGTCGAGATGAACGAGACCGCGCTCATCCTCAACAACGCCACCGAGCGCAGCCTGGTCATCCTCGACGAGATCGGCCGCGGCACCTCCACCTTCGACGGCCTCAGCATCGCCTGGAGCGTCGCCGAGCACCTGCACGACAAGATCGGCGCCCGCACTCTCTTCGCCACCCACTACCACGAGATCACCGCCCTCGCGCGCAGCCGCAGCGCGGTGAAGAACTGCAACGTCGCGGTCAAGGAGTGGAACCACCAGATCATCTTCCTGCACAAGATCCTGCCCGGCAGCGCCGAGAAAAGCTACGGCATCCAAGTCGCCCGCCTCGCCGGCCTGCCCGAGGAGGTCATCCGCCGCGCGCGTGAGGTTCTCGACCAGCTCGAGGCCGGCCACCCGCCCGCCGACAGCGTCCACGACGTGCCCGCCCCCGTCAGC
>DAIUCN010000038.1:5736-40283 GCA_036846165.1 Prosthecobacter sp. | reverse complement strand
CGGGGGCGCGGTTGCTGCGGGGTTTGGCGCGGGAGGAGCGGCTGTATGCGCTGCGAGATTTGAAGATCGGCGGCGTGGGGTGAGGGGAGGTCTTCTACGAGTCCTGGTTGAAAGGACACTGGGATACGTCCCGATGAAGGTCTCACAGTATCCGTCAAACGGAGCGCTGTCTGGAAGACCTCGCGAACCTGGACGGGGGCCTCACTCAAACACAACGGTCTTGTTGCGGAAGACGAGCACGCGGTCGCGGACGTGCCACCAGAGGGCCTTGGCGAGCACGGTTTTTTCTAGGTCGCGACCGAGCCGGACCAGGTCCTGGACGCTGTCCTCGTGGCTGACGCGCATGACATCCTGGTGGATGATCGGGCCCTGGTCGAGGTCGGCGGTGACGTAGTGGCTGGTGGCGCCGATGATCTTCACGCCGCGCTCGTAGGCCTGGTGGTAGGGTTTGGCGCCGACGAAGGCGGGCAGGAAGCTGTGGTGGATGTTGAGGATCTGATGCGGAAAGGCCTCAATCATTGCCGGGCTGAGGATCTGCATGTAGCGGGCGAGCACGATGGTGTCGATGCCGGCGGCGTGCAGCAGTTCGATCTGGCGGGCTTCCTGGGCGGCCTTGGTCTCCGGGGTGATGGGCAGGTGATGGAAGGGGATGCCGAAGCGTTCGGCGGCTGGGCGCAGCAGCTCGTGGTTGGAGACGATGAGCGGGATGTCGACCGGCAGGTCGCCGGCCTCGTGGCGGGCGAGCAGGTCGTAGAGGCAGTGGCTGTCCTTGCTGACGAAAAGGGCGACCCGCTTGCGCCGGCTGGCGAAGTGGAGTTGCAGGCGCATGTCGTGGCGGCGCGCCAGGGGCTGCAGGCGCGGCTCGATCTCGGCGGCTTCGAGGGTGAATTTTTCCAGGTTCCATTCCAGGCGCATGAAAAAGGCGCCCTGGTCGGGATCGATGTGCTGCTGCAGGTCGATGATGTTGCCCTGGTGGGCGAAGATGAAGCCGGTGACGTCGTGGACCAGGCCCGGGCGGTCCGGGCAGTGGATGAGCAGGGTGGCGGTGTCGGCGGGCATGGAGGGAAGGCAATACGGGCAAAGCGGCCGGAGAAAAGGGAAATCACCCGGTCGCCATGCCTTTGACTTTTCTGCCGTACCCGGCCACCCTTCGCAACCTCCATGATGCCTGCCCCCGTCGTCACTCCGCCCCGCACCCTCATTGTCATGGGCGTCTGCGGTTGCGGCAAATCGCTCATTGGCGCGCGTCTGGCGGCGGCTTTGGGCGGCGTGTTTGAGGATGCCGACGACTTTCACACGGAGGCCAGCAAGGCGAAGATGCGCGCCGGCACGCCGCTGACCGATGACGACCGCTGGCCCTGGTTTGAGCGCCTGCGCGCGCGCATCGGGGCCATGCGCGACCAGACGCCGGTGTATGTGCTCGCCTGCTCGGCCCTGAAGGCGGTGTATCGAGAGCGCCTGCGCGCGGGCGATGGTCCTGAGGACCTGGTCTTTCTGCATCTCAAGGGCTCGCGCGAGCTGATCTTTGGTCGCATGGCGGCGCGTCAGGGGCATTACATGCCGGTGTCGCTGCTCGACAGCCAGCTCGCCATCCTGGAGGAGACGCCGGACTTGTGGACGGTGGCCATCGACCGCGAGCCGGAGGCCATCTGTGCCGAGATCCTCGACCGCCTGGCGGCGCCGCGGCCATGAACGCCCCGCCCTGGCACCGCAGTCTGGCGGCCCGGCACGGCCTGGTCCTGCTGGCCTGCGTGACGGCAGGGTCTTTGCTGCTGCTCGCCTGGCTGGCCCACCAGCAGCGGACGGAATCGCGGCGCGAGTTCGCGGCGCTGGCACGGCGGCATGCCGATTTTGTGCGTCGCCTCAACCTGCCGCGCAGCCCCAAGCTCGCCACCGACCTGCGCGAGTTGCTGGGGCTGGAGATTCATTTTCGCGCCCGCGCAACTGGAGCGGTGAATCCCGCGCTACCGGGGGATCTGCCGGTGCAGGCCGAGGCGCCGGTGCGCTTGGCCGGCGGTCGCGAGGCGGTGGTACTCGGTCTCGATCCCGCCCATGACATGGTGTTCCTGCGCGATGAACCGCCGCTGACCCTGAGCCTGCGCCGGCCGGCGACGCGGCACGCCCTGTTGGCTTTTTGGGGGTTGTCGGCCGCTTTGGCCTGGCTGGGCGCGCGCCAGGTGGTGCGACCCGTGGTCGCGCTGACGCGGGTGCTGCCGGGCTTTTTCAATCGGGAAGGGCCGTCGCCGCCGGAGGTGGCGCGCGCGGATGAGGTCGGGCAACTGGCACGCGCCTTGACCGAGGCGCGCACGGATCTGCACGAGGAACGACAGCGGCGCGAGCAGTCGGAGCGACTCGCCCTGCTGGGGCGGGTGGCCACCGGCTTGGCCCACGAGATCAAGAATCCGCTCGCTTCGATCCAACTGCACGCCCAGCTCGTCGACACGGCCGCGCTCGATGCCGATTCGGCGCGCTCGCTCGGCCATGTGCGCGCGGAGACCGAGGTCATCGAGGGGCTGGTCAACCAGTGGTTGTTTTTGGCCCGACCGGCGCCACCGCAGACTGCACCGCAGGATCTGCGCGCTCTGGTGGCTGAGGCGCTCGACACGCTGTCGGCGCAGGCGGTGCATGCCGGGGTGCAATTGCGGCGGCAAGACGGGCCGGCGGTGCCGGTGCGGGTCGATCGTGCCCGTCTGCGTCAGGCCCTGCGCAATGTCCTGCTCAACGCCATCCAGGCCATGCCGGGCGGAGGCACGGTGGAGGTGGGTCTCGAGGTCCGCGACGGCTGTGCCTGCCTGACCGTGCGCGATCACGGCCCGGGTTTCAGCGCCGCGGCCCTGGAGCAGGCGACGGGGTTGTTTTACAGCGAAAAAGAGGGCGGCATGGGGGTGGGCCTGAATGTCGCCAGCGAAATCTTTTCCGCCCATGGCGGCGGTCTGACGGTCAAAAATCATCCGCAGGGCGGCGCTCAGGTGGAAATGGTCTTGCCCTGTGTCACTCCCGCCGATTCATAATGCCGCATGCCCCGGGTGCTCATCATCGAGGACGATCACGCGCTTGCCGCCGCGCTGGCGGTGGTGGTGCGTCGCCTGGGTGCCGAGCCGGTGGCGGCGGCCTCAGGCCAGGGCGGCCTGGAGAAGGCGCGGCGCGGCGGTTTCGACGCCGTGCTGCTCGACATCGGTCTGCCCGACCTCAGCGGCTTGAAGGTGTTGGAGGCCCTGCGTGCCGTGCCGGCGCCGCCGCCGCCGGTGGTGGTGCTGACCGCGCACGGCACGCTCGAACACGCCCTTGAAGCGCGGCGGTTGGGCGCGCAGGAGTACTTTCTCAAGCCGGTCAGTCTGCCGGATCTGCAGGGTTGCTTGCGCGCCCTGCTGGCGGCACCGGCGAAGAGTGCTGCGCCCGCGGTCGGGACTGGCCTGATGATCGGTGCCACGCCGGAGATGCAGCGCGCCTTTGCCGTGCTCGCCCAGGCGTGTGCGACCCGTGAACCGGTGCTGATCACCGGGCCGGCCGGGTCGGGCAAGACGCTGGCGGCCGAGATCATCGTCCGTCACGGGCCGGAGGCGGGGGAAGCGCGGTTTTTCCGCTGGGATGAGTGGCCCGAGGCCGAGGCGCGCGTGGAGTTGCGCCGTCGGCTGCAGGAGGGCGGCAGCCTGCTGGTCGAGGAGGTGGCGCGACTGCCGCTGCCTTTGCAGGCGGATCTGGCGCAGGCCCTGCGCGAGGGCGGGCCGCGGCTGTTGGCGACGACATCGGCCGATCTGCCCGAAGCGATGGCGGCGGGGCGGTTTCGCGAGGATTTGTACTACCAGCTCGGCGTGCTGCAACTGCGGCTGCCGGCTCTGGCGGCGCGCACCGAGGATATCCCGGCGCTGGCGGCGCACCTGCTCGGCCGTGCCGCGCCGGAGCGCGAGCTGGCGCTGGATTCGGCGACGCTGGCGGTGCTCAAGGGGCATGACTGGCCCGGCAACGTGAGGGAACTGGCGGCGGTGATGCGCCACGCCGCGGCGGTGTGCGCGGCGCCAGTGGTGCTGCCGCACCATTTGCCTGCGGAGTTGGCCGCCGCGCGTGCGCCGGCGGGGCTGGCGTTGGAAGCGGCGCTGGAACGGGCACTGCTGGGCTGGCTCGACTACCGGCTGGCGGCGGATCCGGCGATCGATTACGACCGTCTGCTGGCCGGGGTTGAGCGGCACCTGCTGGCCGAGTTGCTGCGCCGGCACGAGGGCCGGCCGACGCATCTGGCGGCGGCCTTGGGATTGAACCGGGCGACCCTGCGCAAGCGACTGCGCGAGTTGGGCTTGGCCGTTGGCTGACTCAGATCCAGGTGTTGGCGGGAATGACCGCGTCCTTCGGGATGATGACGATGCCGTCGCGGATGTAGAAGTTCTCGTGGTCCATGTGCTCCGGTTTGCCCTCGGGTGTGATGACCACGTTGTCGCCGATGTGAACGTTCTTGTCGATGATCGCGCGTTCGATGCGGCAGTTGCGGCCGATGCCGGGCGGTGCACGGTTGGGGTCGGTGCCGTCGGCGCCGGAGTAAAAGTCGGCACCCATGAGGATCGTTTCGCGGATGGTGGTGCCGCGTTCGATGATGGAGCGCAGGCCGACGACCGTGGTTTCGACGTGGGCGTCGGTGATGATGCAGCCGTCGGAGATGAGGGCCTCGCGAATGGTGGCACCGTTGATCTTGGTCGCGGGCAGGAAGCGGGCGTTGGTGAAAATGGGGGCGCTGGAGTCGAAGAAATCGTATTGAGGCACCAGCTTGCAGAGGTCGAGGTTGGCGTTGAAAAAGGAGCGGATGGTGCCGATGTCCTCCCAGTAACCCTGGAAGTTGTAGGCGTGGACGTGGTATTTTTTCAGCGCCTCGGGGATGATGTTCTTGCCGAAGTCCATCAGGTCGTTGTCGAGGCTTTCGATGAGCGCCTTGCGGTTGAAGACGTAGATGCCCATGGAGGCCTGGTAGCGTGGCTCGGAGGTGGGCAGGTCCAGTTCACGCAGCGTTTCCCCGGGCATCTGCAGCGACTTCAGCACCGCCGGGTCCTTGGGTTTCTCCACGAACTCGTGAATGCGGCCGCTGGTGTCGGTCTTCATGATGCCGAGGCTGGTGGCATCCTGGGCGTTGACCGGCAGGGTGGCGATGGTCAGGTCGGCCTGGGAGGCGAGGTGCTGACTCATCACCTGCCGGAAGTCCATGCGGTAGAGTTGGTCGCCGCTGAGGATCAGGAAGTACTGGTGGTCGCCCTCCAGGAAGTAGCGCAGGTTCTTGCGCACGGCGTCGGCGGTGCCCTGATACCAGCGTTCGCCCTCCGGAGTCTGCTGGGCGGCGAGCACCTCGACGAAGCCGCGGCCGAAGGCGTCGAACTTGTAGGTGCGGGAGATGTGGCGGTTGAGCGAGGCGCTGTTGAACTGGGTCAGGACAAAGACTTGGCGGACGCCGGAGTTGATGCAGTTGCTGATCGGGATGTCGACGAGGCGGTACTTGCCGGCGAGCGGTACGGCCGGTTTGGCACGATCCTTGGTGAGCGGAAACAGCCGGGTGCCGGCGCCTCCCCCCATGATGATCGCGAGCGTCGAGTTCCTAAGAATGGCACCGGTTTGAATGCGGTTCGGCATGATGGAGGAGGTGTGTGAGCGACCAGTTTTCCCTGAAACAAAGACCCGAGGCAAGCGTTTCCATCGCCTGTTTTCACTGGCGGCGCAACCTGCCCCGCCAAACAACTCCGCCCAGCCATGTCATCTTCCCAGAATCGTCTACCCATGCTTGTGCTTGCCGCCGCTTTTTTTGGCGCGCAGGGCCTCCCCGCCGTGGATTTCACCAAGCAGATCCTTCCGGTGCTGGAAAAGAAGTGCCTCGACTGCCACAAGGCGCCCTATGAGGAGGACGGTCGCGTCAAGAAACCCAAGGGCGGCCTGCGCCTCGATGCCGCCTGGGCCATGCTCAAGGGCGGCGAGACCGGTCCGGCCCTGGTGCCGGGCGATGTCGCCAAAAGCTACCTGCACGAGGTCGTCACCCTGCCGAAGGACGACGACATGTTCATGCCGCCGAAGGGCGACCCGCTGACGGCGGAGGAAATCCAGCTGCTCAAGGACTGGATTGCCGCCGGTGCCGATTTCGGCGGTTGGAAGGGCAACATGGAAGGAGCGCCGCCGGAGACGGCCGCGACGGCCAAGCCCGCCGCCCCCAAGGTCCGCGAGCATGATCTGCTGTATGCCGAGTTGGAGAAGGACCTCAAGCCGGCGCCCGCCGAGGCCATCGAGGTCGCCAAGGCGGTCGGTGCCCAGGTCAGTCCGCTCAAGGTGGACGGAGCCCTGCTGCGCGTGGATTTCCTCACCGGCGTCTCCCAGTGCAAGGATGAAAACGTCGCCGCGCTCGCCGGCCTCAAGGAACAGCTTGCCCGGCTCGATCTTGGACGCACGGCAATCAGCGACGCCGCGCTGAAAAGCCTGGCCGGTTTTCCGCGTCTGATCGCCCTCGACCTGCGCCAGACCGCGGTCACCGACGCCGGCCTGGCGGCGCTCAAGGAATTGCCCAAACTTCAGACGCTCAACCTGTTTGGCACCGGCATCACCGACGCCGGTCTCAAGCAACTCGCGGAACTGCCGTCCCTCAAGCAGGTTTACCTGTTCCAGACCCAGGCCACGCCGGCCGGGCTCAAGCAGCTCGCCGCCGCCCGCCCGGGTCTGCTGGTTTCCGGGGCCAAGTGAGGTGTCGCACAGGTTTGTGGCATAGAAGGCGCCCGCCCGCACGTTTCGACTGGACGCGGCCGCCGTTTCCTGCTGGCCTGATGGCCCATGACCTCCTTCCAGACCCTCTTCCACCGGCTCAAGGCTGAGCTGCAGAAATCCATCGTGGGGTATGATGAGTTGCTCACCGATGTCCTCGTCGCCGTCTTCGCGGGCGGCCATGTCCTGCTCGAGGGCGTGCCCGGCCTTGGCAAAACCTTCCTCGTGCGCACGCTGTCGCAGGTGATCGGCCTGGAACCCGGGCGCGTCCAGTGCACGCCCGACCTGATGCCGGCCGACATCCTCGGCACCCACATCGTCAATGAGAACGAGCATGGCCGGCGCATGATGCACTTCGAGAAGGGGCCGGTGTTCAAGAACCTGCTGCTGGTCGATGAGATCAACCGCGCCACACCGAAGACACAGGCGGCCCTGCTGGAGGTGATGCAGGAGCGCAACGTCACCACCGGCGGTGAGCGCCACCCGCTGCCCGAGCCCTTCTTCGTGCTGGCCACCCAGAACCCGATGGAGATGGAGGGCACCTATCCTCTGCCGGAAGCCCAGCTCGACCGCTTCATGTTCAAGATCAAGGTGCCGTTCCCGGACCTGGATTCGCTCGTCGAGATCTCGCGGCGTACCACGGGCTTTGAGGAGCCGCGTCTGGAGACGGTGCTGCATGGTCCGGAACTGATGGCCCTGCAGCAGGAACTCTCCACCGTGCCGGTGGCGGATCCGGTCGCGCGCTACGCCTCGCGTCTCGTGCTCGCCACCCACCCGGAGCAGCCTGACACCCTGCCCGAGGTGAAGCGCTACGTTTCCTACGGCAGCAGCCCGCGCGGCCTGCAGGCGCTCATTCGCGGCGCCCGCGTCTGGGCGGCGGTGCACGGCGCCTCGGCGGTGTCGACCGACGATGTGCGCGCGCTCGCCCAGGTGGCTTTGCGCCACCGCATCATCCTCAACTTCGAGGGCGAGGCCCAGCAGGTGAAGGTGGACGACCTCATCGCCAAGCTGCTCGACCAGGTGCAAACCCCGGCCCGGGAGGCGGCCTGACCGTCGCGCCATGAGCGAGGCCGCCATCGCCCGCGAGGATCTCTTCGACGCCGCCTTTCTTGACCGGCTGCGTTCGCTTGCCGTGCGCCTGCGCAAGCGCCGGGCGCTGACCCGACGCGGGGCGCAGTCGACTCCGGCCACCGGCTTCACCCGCGAGTTCAAGGATTACCGCCACTACACGCCGCGCGAGGACTACCGCGCGATCGACTGGCGGCTCTACGCCCGCCTCGACAAGCTGTTCGTGCGTCTCTATGAGGAGACCCAGGAGCTCAATTTGCATGTGATCGTCGACACCAGTGCCTCGATGGCGCGGCCCTTCGCCGACAAGCGCCGACAGGCCCTGCGCTTCGCGGTCGCCCTCGCCTACCTCGGCCTCGCCGGCCAGCAGCGCGTCAGCTTCTATTCGCTCGGCGCCAGCGTCCGCCAGGAACTGCCGCCACTGCGCGGCCAGGGCCACATGGAAAAGGTCCTGCAGACGGCATCACGACTGGAATTCGGCGGTCTCACCGATCTCGAGCGCGCCTTTGCCGACTTTCGCCCGGCGCGCCAGCGCTACGGCGTCATCTTCGTGCTCTCCGATTTCTTTGGTCGCGACCTCGACGCGGCGGCGCAGGTGGTGAAGCGCGCCGCCGCCTGGCCGGGCGAAACCCACTTCGTGCAGATCCTGCATCCCGAGGAGCGCGAGCCGAAGATCGAGGGCGAGGTCGAGCTCGACGAGGTGGAGACCGGCGAGCGCCGGCGCTTCTGGATCACCCGCCGCGAGGTGGCGCGTTATGCCGAGACCTTCGACGCCTTTTGCGATCATCTGGCGCGTGCCTGCGCGGCGCAGCGCATCGACTTCATGCAGTGCGGCGCTGATGAACCCTTCGAGGACCGGTTCCTCGACCTGTTGAACCGCGGTTCCGCCCTGGCCGGCGGCGTTTGAACATGCGCTTCCTCGCCCCCCATTTCCTGCACCTGGCCTGGCTGGCGCTCATTCCGCTGGCGCTCTACCTGTTCAAGAAAAAGGCCCGCCGACTGCCGGTCTCCACCCTGCTGTTCTTCCGCTCGCTCGCCCGCGAGCACCAGGAGTCGGCCTGGCTGCGCCGGCTGAAGCGCTGGCTGTCGCTCCTGCTCACCCTGCTGGTCCTGCTGCTCGCCGTTTTCGCCCTGGCGCGGCCGGTGGCCGACGCCGGTCTCGACACGCCGCCCGCGGTCGTGCTCGTGGTCGATGTCTCGGCCGCCATGGCGGCGCGCGATGCTGCCGGACGCAGCCGCCTCGATGTGGCGCGCGACCTTGCCCGTGCCCGCCTGCAGGCCCTGCCCGACCAAGCGGTGCTGTCGCTCGTCGTCGCCGATGGCGGCGCCCAGGTGCCGCTGTCGCGCAGTCGCAACCGCCGGGAATGCCTGCGCCTGCTCGATGCTTTGCGCCCGCTGCCGGTGCCGCCCAACCCGGAGGCGGCGCTGACGGCGGCGCGTCGCCTCGCCGAACTGGAGCAGGGCGCGCGCATCTGGCACTTCAGCGATCGCCCGTTTGAGTCGGCAGGCGATCTGGCGCTGGAGTTTGTACCGGCGGCATTGGAGGCGCCGCTGAATGTCGGCATCACCGCCTTCCAGCTGCGGCCGGCGCCGCTGGCCCAGGATCGGCACGAGGCTTTCGTCAAGGTGCAGGCGGCCCAGGCCAATGCCCGGCCGCTGGCGGCGACGCTGGAAGTGCGGGTCGCCGGCCGGTTGGCGCAGTTGCGCGAGTTGGAATTGGCGCCGGGGGCGGCGGCTGCCCTGGTGCTGCCGCTGGAAGGCGTGCGCGGTCAGCGTCTGGAGATCCAATTGCGTGCCGAAGGGGATTCCCTGGGCTGGGACAACGCGGTCGCCGCCGTGTTGCCGAAGACGCGGCCGCTGGTGGTGGCGCGTGTCGCGGAGACGCCCGATCCCTTTGGGGAACTGGCGCTGGCGTCGCTGGTCGAGGCGGGTCGCATCGAACTGCTCAAGGTCGCGCCTACGGCCTGGCCGCTGGCGGACAAGCCCGATGTGTTTGTGTTCGACCAGTGGCTGCCGCCGGAGTGGCCGGCCGATCGCCCCGCCCTTCTGCTCGATCCGCCTGCGGCGACAAAGCCGCTGCCGCTGCGCCGGCTGGCCGGTGCCGGTCTGCCGCATGCCGGCGTGCGCGCCGCCGCGCCGGATCATCCGGTGCTGTTCCGGGTTGCCGCCGGTCGGGTGGCGCTGACCCAGACGGCCGTGCTCGAACTCGGCGGCACGCTGGAGCCGCTGTGGATGGCCGGCGGCGAGCCGGTGCTGGCCGCCGGCGAACGCGACGGCCAGCGCCTCGTGGTCGCCGCCTTTTCACCGTCGCGCTCCGAACAACTCGCCCTGCTGCCGGCCTTCCCGCTGCTCTTGGGCAATGCCCTGTACTGGTGTGCCGAAGGTTCGGCCGCGCTCGCCGGGGTGGCGACGCAGCGCCCGGGCGATCTGGTGGAGGAGGAGGGCTTGCGGCGCTGGCTGGAGTGGGATGGCAGTCGCTTCACGGAAACGACCGAGGTTCTGGAAGGGGGTGTCACCCGGCTCAGCCGGCTGGGGGCCTGGGAGGCGGCCGATGGACAGACCGGGGTCAGCGCCCTCGTGTCCGCCGCGGTCACTGATCTGCCGGCGCGTGGTGCGGCGGAAACCGCTGAAGCGCCGCCGCCCGTGGCGACCGCTTGGGCCACCACCGGCCTGCCGCAACTGCTGATCTGGGCCGTGCTGGGGGTGCTGCTGCTCGAGAGCTGGCTGTTTCATCGCAAGGCGGTGTATTGAGGGACGGGATGGATCCCGCGCCGTTGCCTCAAGGGGCCATGCCGTCCATCCTGTCCATCGGCCATCAAAAAAACGCGGCCCGCCGAAGCGGGCCGCGTTGCATGGAACGGAACGGCTGAAACCTCAGAGCCGCTTCACGCGGAAGTTGCGGAAGGCCACGGGATCGCTGTGGCCGGCGAAGCCGATGAAGCCGGACTTGCGCTCGACGCCGGCGGGCTTGGTCTTGACGCCGCTGTAGTCGAGTTCGTCGAGGTTGGCGTCGAGGATCTTGGTGCCGTTGAGGGTGACCTTGATGCGGTTGCCGCGCACCTCAATCTCCTCGGTGTTCCATTCGCCAACGGGACGCAGGTAGCCGCGCTTGGCGCTGACCAGATGGTAGATCGAGCCGTGCACCTGGTAGGGCTGGAGTTGTTTGCCGGTTTTGGCCTCATAGCCGTCGGTGTCGATGACTTGGATTTCCAGGCCGTCCTTGGCGCTGTGACCCCCGAGCGGCGTGCGCAGGGCGATGCCGTTGTTGCCGGCCGTCGGCAGCTTGAATTCGAAGCGCAGCACCATGTCGCCATACTCCTCCTTGCTCAGCAGGTCGCCGCCCTTGCCCTGCTTGCAGACGATGTTGCCGTCGACGACCTCGTAGTTGTCCACGGCGCCCTGCCAGTTCGACAGGTCCTTGCCGTTGTCGAGGCGGGTGAAGCCGGCCTCACCCTCGGCGAGCAACCGGTTGGCTTCTTCGGAGGGGATTTCACGGACGAAGACATTGCGCCAGCGGATCTCGCTGCCGTGGGTCTGCAGCTGGATCGGGCCCTTGGCATAGACCGGGTCCTGCATCCAGCCGGCCGGTGGCTTCTCCGCGGCCTTGGCGTCCTTTTTGCCGTAGGCCAGGTAGCCGGCCTTGCGGTTGGCGAAGAAGTTTTCCAGCACGGCGTTGTTCACCACGACCTCGCCGTTGAGCTTGATCAGCACGCGCTCGCCGATCATGCGGATGTAGAAGCGGTTCCACTCGCCCAGCGGCTTGTCCACGAGCTTGAGCGGGTCCTTGCCCTCCGGATTCTTGTTGTTCCAGAGGCCGCCGGAGCCCTTGGGCTTGCCGAGCGACACCGCCTTCTCGTCGTTCTCGGTGAAGTCCCAGATCTGCACCTGCGGGGTGCCGCGCAGGTAGATGCCGCTGTCGCCCTTGGGCAGCATCTTGTAGTCGACCCACAGCTCGAAGTCGCCGTAGTCCTTGTCGGTGGTCAGGTACAGGCCCTTGCCGTCGTTGACCAGCTCGCCGTTTTCGACCGTCCAATGGGCGTGAATGTGGTCGCCCTTGTCAACGCCCTTGGCGTCGAGCAGGCCGCCTTCGATCGACTTCTTCTTGTAGGCGGCGCGCTCCTCGGCGGTCATGTTCCAGAGGTCGGCCGGATCCTGGGTGCCCCAGCCGTACCAGCCGGACAAATCCTTGCCGTTGAAGAGGGCGGTGAAGCCGGGCGGTGGCACGTTGTGATCCGCCGCCAGGGCGGGTGCCGCGGCGGCGGCGAGAAGGGGGAGCAGAAGGGATGCTTTCATCATGGTGGGAGGAGGGAGTCGGGCAGGGGACCGGGATTCTTTCAGGGCCGGCGGCCGGCAAAAAAGAATTTGCCCCGATGGGGCCTTTCCGCTGGAATCGCCGGCACTCCGCATGAAAAACGAGTCCTCCACCGCCCCGGCCCCGGACATGAAGCTGTTCTGGGCCTGCTTCATCGCCCTGGTCGCCACCTCCTTCGTCTTCGGGGTGCGCTCGACCCTGATTGGCGACATCGCCCGCGAGTTCCAGCTTTCCCAGGGACAGGTGGGCCGCATCCTCGGCGTCGGCCTCTGGCCCTTCGCATTGAGCATCCTCGTTTTCAGCCTGATCATCGACCGCATCGGCTACAAGGCGGCGGCCATTTTCGCCATCGTCTGCCACTTCCTTGCCATCGGCCTGACCCTCATGGCCAAGCCCGACAATGACCTGCTCTACTGGGGCACCTTCACCGTCGCTCTGGCCAATGGCACGGTGGAGGCGCTCATCAACCCGGTCGTGGCGACCCTGTTCCAGAAGAACAAGGCCAAGTGGCTGAACATCCTGCATGCCGGCTGGCCGGCGGGCATCGCCCTCGGCAGCATCTTCACGATGCTGCTCGGCGAGGGGGTCTCCTGGCAGGTCAAGTTCGGCGTCTGCCTCGTGCCGGTCGTTTTGTACACCCTGCTCATCCTGCCGCGCCGGTTCCCGGTCAACGAACGCGTCGCCGCCGGCGTCAGCTTCCGCGAGATGCTCGCCGAGTTCGGTGCCTTCGGCTTCTTCATGTTCACCGTCCTGCTGGTCATGGCGATCTACCAGGCGCTCGGCGCCGCCGCCAACTGGGGGCTGGTGTTCGGCGCCGGCGCCGCGGTGGCCCTGGCCGCCGGGGCCTACACCCGCTCGCTCGGCCGGCCGATGTTCATCGTCATCCTGGTGACCATGCCCTTCCTGGCCACCACCGAGCTGGGCACCGACACCTGGATGCCCGACCTGCTCAGCCTGGAGCTCGGCAAGGCCGCCGCCTGGGTGCTGGTGTACACCTCGGTCATCATGACGATTCTGCGCAGCTTTGCCGGTCCGGTCGTGCACCGGCTGTCGCCGATCGGCCTGCTGGTGGTCAGCGCCTTCGTGGCGGTCATCGGCCTGCTGCTGCTGCAGGGGGCCACCGGCTGGAGCATTGTCGCCGTCGCCACCCTCTACGCCGTCGGCAAAACCTTCCTGTGGTCGACCACCCTCGGCCTGGTTTCCGAGCAGTTCCCGCGCGGCGGCGCGCTCTCGCTCAACGGTGTCTCGGCGATCGGCGTGCTCGGCATGGGCGTCATCGGCGCCCCGCTCATGGGCATCTGGCAGGATGCCGACATCGACCGCGCCCTGCGCGACAAGCACCCGGCGATCCACCAGCAGGTGAAGGGGCCGGACGCCGTCAACCTGGTGGGCAGCGCGCCGTCGGTCGACGCCCAGAAGCTCGCCGCCCTGCCCGAGGCCGACCGCCGGACGGTCGAGACCGTGCAGAACGAGTTCAAGAAGAAGACCTTCGCCCGCACCGCCCTGCTGCCGGCCTTCCTGCTCGCCTGTTACCTCGGCCTGTTCCTGCACTTCCGCGCCCGCGGCGGCTACCAGCCGGTCGTGCTCGGGGCAGGGGGGCACTGAGGTCGCTCACTTTTTTCTTGTTCATTGCAATTCACCCGCCTAAAAAGGCCGGCCACTGCCGTTATCGTCGCTTCGCGCCGCCCACGGCCGCGCTCCCATCCAACCCATCCCTACCATCATGTCCGCAAAAACTGAAGGCATCGCACCCAACGCCAGCCGCCTGCTCTGGGCCGGTTTCATGGCCATCCTCGCCGCCGGCGTCGGCTTCGCCATCCGTGGCGGTATCTTTGACAACTGGGGCAAGGAGTATGGTTTTACGGCCGCCCAGCTCGGCGCCATCGGCGGTGCCGGCTTCAGCGGCTTCTGCTTCGGCATCATCATCGGCGGCGTCATTGTCGACAAGATCGGTTATGGCAAGCTGGTGGCGGTGGCCCTGCTCGGCCACATCCTCTCCGCCTTCGTGACCTTTGCCGCCAGCACGCCGGAGAACGCCTACCAGTTCCTGTTCTGGGGCATGTTCCTCTTTGCCTATGCCAACGGCACCCTTGAGGCGGTGGCCAACCCTCTGGTTGCCACACTCTATCCGAAAAACCGTACCCACTACCTGAACATCCTGCACGCCTCCTGGCCGGCGGGCATGGTCATCGGTGCCGCCATCGGTTGGGTGCTTGATGACAAAATGCAGCTCAGCTGGAAACTGCAGCTCGCTCTCTACCTGGTGCCGACGGTGATCTACGCCGTCATGTTCCTCGGCCAGAAGTTCCCGAAATCCGAGGCCGCAGAGAAGGGTGCAAGCTTCGTCCAGATGTTCAAACCGGTCGGCATTCTCGGCGCTCTGGTCGCCTGCTACCTGCTGGCCCTCTTCTTCGGTGACATCGTCAAGGGCCTGGCGCCGGACAACGCCAAGGCGATCGGTTACGGCATCGGCGGCGCCCTGCTGATCGCTGTTGCGGTGATGACCCAGTTCTCCATTGGCTCCTTCCTGCTCTTCGTGCTCTTTGTCACCCACGCCATGGTCGGCGCGGTCGAACTCGGCACCGACGGCTGGATCCAGAACATCACCGGCAACCTGTTTACCTCGGAGCAGGGCAAGTACCTCTTCATCTGGACCTCGGCCATCATGTTCGGCCTGCGTTTCTGCGCCCACTGGATCGAAACCAAGCTCAAGCTTTCGCCGATCGGCTTGTTGCTCGCCTGCGCCGTCATCGCCTTCATTGGTCTGAACCTGGCCAGCACCATGCAGTCCTTCGGCATGGCCATGATTGCGCTCGGCATCTACGCGGTCGGCAAGACTTTCTTCTGGCCGACCATGCTGGCCGTGATCGGCGACCGCTACCCGCAAACTGGCGCGGTGGCCATGTCCATCATGGGTGGTATCGGCATGCTCTCGGCGGGCCTGATTGGTGGCCCCGGTCTCGGTTACTGCAAGGACCGTTTTGCCGGTGAGGAATTGCAGAAGGTCGACGCAGCCCTTTATGCGACCTACAAGGCCGAAACGCCAAGCACCTTCCTCAACCTGAAGTCGACGGAAGTCTTCGGTCTGGACGGCAAGAAGCTGGCCGAGGCCAAGGAAGCCAAGGAGCGCACGCCCGAGCAGCAGAAGGTGGTGGAAGCCGACCAGCGTGGCGACCGCGCGACGCTCAAGGCCGACGCCTACATCCCGGCCACGATGGCGATCATCTACCTGATTCTCTTGCTCTACTTCAAGGGCATCGGCGGCTACCGCGCCGTCCGCATCGACGAGCAGGCAGCCTGATCTCCGACATTCCCCTCCGCAGCGGCGTCCTCCATCCCAGGGGACGCCGCTTGCTTTTCTGCCAGTCCCTTTCCAATCTGAAATCTGGGATCTGAAATTTGAGACTTGCCCCACCAGCCCATGCCCACCTACATCTACGAAGTCATCCCCGAGTCCGAGACCGAGACGCCGCGCCGGTTTGAGGTGCGCCAGAGCATGAAGGACGCGCCGCTGACGACCGATCCGGAGACGGGTCGACCAGTGCGCCGTGTCATCATCGGCGGTACCGGCCTGATGGGCGGTGGCGCTGCTGCCGCCCCGGCGCGGTCCGGCGGTGGTTCCTGCGGCACGGGCTGCGGCTGCCACTGAGTTGGCCGCGCGGTCCGTCAAACTCGCGCAAAATCAGCTTGCGGGTGCGACCGGCCGGAGGCAGGGTGAAGGCTCGCTGTTTTCAAAGCAGTTGGATCAAGGACAGATGCCGGAGTGGTCGATCGGGCACGCCTGGAAAGCGTGTGTGCTGTCAAAGGCACCGAGGGTTCGAATCCCTCTCTGTCCGCCAGCGCGCGCAGCGGGCGAGGACAGCAAGGCCTGTGCGCAGCCAAACCCGGATGGCCTGAGCCTGCGAAGGAAAATCCCTCTCTGTCCGCCATGCTTCGCCGTCTCGGCGGCGAAGCATACCCTCCGTAGCTCAACGAGCGAAGGACGGGTGGATCTTTTCCCGCCCGGCTTCGAATGGCACGCCAGACTATTGGGGTTGGGTTGTCTAACCTGTCAGACCAGTCGGACCAGTCGGACCAGTCGGACCAGTCGGACCAGTCGGACCAGTCGGACCAGTCGGACCAGTTCGACTTTCCCGAGCCAAACAGCGCCTGAACGCCGCTCCACTCCCTTTTTAGAACTGCATTTGACAAAGCCTCGGGTGCGGGTAGTCTGCCCGCCCCCTTGCCGGAATGGTCCCTGTGGCCGCTTCGCCCAAGGCTGTGACGCAAGCCATCACCCATCCCACCTTTTATGCCCAAGAGGACTTACCAGCCATCGAAACGCACCCGGAAGCGCCAGTTCGGTTTCCGTGCCCGCATGAAGACCCCGAACGGTCGCGACATCATCCGTCGCCGCCGCGCCCGCGGTCGCAAGCGCCTCATGCCGGTGGGTGTGGAGATCCACTACAAGCGCCACGTGCAGCAGCACGCCTGAGTGCGCCGAGGCCCGCCATGCGCCTGCCCTCCCGCCTTCGTGTGAAGGAGTCGCGCGATTTTGCGCGCATCAAAAAGGAGGGCAGCAGTCAGGCGGGCCGCTTTTTTGTCCTGGGCCTGCTGCGTGATGACAGTCTTGCCGACTTTCGCTTCGGCCTGGTCACAGGCAAAAGGCTGGGCAATGCCGTGCAGCGCAACCGCCTCCGGCGGCAGATGCGCGAGATCATCCGCGCAGCCCGGCCGCGGATCCTTCCGGGCCATGCTTTCGTCACCATCGCCCGCTGGCGCGCTCCTGGTGCGCCCTACGCCGAACTTGAGCAGGACTGGCTGCGGCTCGCCCGCCGCGCCGGTTTGCTGGCGTCCGAGCCGCGACCATGAAACTCCTCGTGCGTCTTCTCATCCGGGGCTATCAATTGCTGATCTCCCCGGTGCTGCATTTTCTCGCCGGCCCGGCTGCCGGCTGTCGCTTCACGCCGACCTGCTCCGAGTACTTCCTGCAGGCGGTCGAAACCCACGGTGTCCTGCGCGGCGGCTGGCTCGGCCTGCGCCGCCTCGCCCGCTGCAATCCCTGGGGCGGGCAGGGGCATGATCCCGTCCCCGGCTGCCCGGGGCATCACCCGCATTAATTTCTGACCCTTTCCCTCATGGACCGCAAAGCCTGGTTTGTCATCACCCTCTGCGCCGTCGGCATGGCGGTGAACTACTGGTTCGCCGTGCAAAACCAGCAGGCCCTCGCCGCCCAGCAGGCGGCGGCCCCCAAGCCGGCCGCTGTGGCGACGGCGACCGCCGCCGAAGCCGCATCGCCTGCCGCCACCGTGGCTCCGGCCACTGCCGCGGCATCGGAGGCCGCTCCCGAAGAGCGTCACGTCATCGAGAAGGGCAGCGTGGCCTGGCACTTCACCACCCGCGGTGGCGGTGTTGAGAAAACGGTGCTCGGCGGCAGCGACCAGATCACCCTCAACGGCCACGGCAAGGAGCCGGTGGGCGCCCTGCGCCGCGAGGCGGCCGGTCTGGATGCGGTTGCCTACCGGATCACCGAAAAGAGCGCGAATGGCGTCACCTTTGAGGGGGTCACCACCGACGGCATTGCGGTGCGCAAGTCGTTCACCTTCGCCAGCGACAAGGCCGCCGACCCGCACCTGCTGCGTTTGACGGTCACCCTCACCAACACCGGCGCGGCGGCGCATCGCTCGGAGGAATATCACCTTTTCGCCGGCACGGCCGCCTCGATGGCGCCGGATGAGCCGCTGCGGCCGAGCGTGTTCTGGAACGACGCCGGCGATGCCGACCACAAGGATGCCAACTGGTTCGGCGGCGGCATGTTCTCGAATGAGAAGACCGAGTACCGGGCCAGCCACGCGCGCCTGCGCTACGCCGGCGTCATGAGCCGTTTCTACGCGACGATGGTCAGTCGTGAAGGCCGGCCGGAAAAGCCGGGCAAAATCTGGGCCTCGCGCTTCCTGGTCGACCACTCGAACGACAAGTACAAGGACGAGGACGTGGGTCGCACGGACTGGGCCATGCAGGCTGCGATCAGCCTGCCTCCGGTCGAACTGGCCCCCGGTGCCAGCCAGGCCGAGGAGTATGAGATTTACATGGGGCCGAAGGAGTACCACCGGCTCAAGGAACTTGGCGGCCAGCGCGAGTTCATCATGTTCTACGGCATGTTCGGGCTGATCAGCAAGGGGCTGACCAATGTCATGCGCTGGATGCACGACCTGAGCGGCAACTGGGGCATCGCCATCATCCTGCTGACCATTGTCATCCGCACCCTGCTCTGGCCGCTGCAGTCGAAGGCCCAGTATTCAATGAAGCGCATGGCCCTGCTGGCGCCGAAGATGAAGGAGTTGCAGGAGAAGTTCAAGGATGAGCCGCAGAAGCAGCAGATGGAGGTGATGAAGCTGTACAAGGACTACGGCGTCAACCCGCTCGGTGGCTGCCTGCCGATGCTGCTGCAGATCCCCATCTTCTTCGCCTTCTACAGCGTCCTGCAGAATGCCGCCGAACTGCGCGGCCAGCCCTTCCTGTGGGTGAAGGACCTGTCGATCGCCGACACCATCCACACCCTGGTCTTCCCCTTCCATCTGCCGCTGATGGGGAACGATTTCGACATCAACCCGCTGCCGCTGATCATGGGTCTGACGATGATCCTGCAGATGAAGCTGACGCCGCAGCCGGCGACGGTCGACAAGACCCAGAAGATGATGTTCGCCATCATGCCCTTCTTCTTCCTCTTCATCTGCTACAACTTCGCCGCGGCGCTGTCGCTCTACTGGTCGACCCAGAACGTCTACGCGATCTTCCAGAGCTGGATCATGCGCATGTACATGAAGGATCCGGTGCTCGAGAAGGTTGAGCGCCTGCCCAAGGGGCCGCCGCCGCAGAACCCCTTCTTCAACCCGATGAACCCCGGCAACAAGGACAAGAAGAAGGGGCACAAGCCGCCGAAGCTTGGGGGTTAGTTTGCGCTGCGTTCACCCGGCGCCTGGCCGCCTTGCCAGGGGCGGGGGCCTTCGGCCTTGCGTGCTTGCCAGTCGGCTGAAGCCGTCGCCACACGGGCTGGCCCATGGCGATCTTTGCGCGCTTGGCACGGTTTTCGTTGAGATTGCGGGCGGGCCTTTTTAACTTGGCCTGTCCCGACACGCGCCATGAATGCCCTGACCCACGCCCGCCACATCGTTGACACCATGCTCGGCTACCTGGGCTTTGCGGTCCGCATCGAGGAGACCGACGGCCCCGAGGGGCCGACCCTGCAGCTGCACACCGAGGATGCCGAGCGGCTCATCGGCCGCCGTGGCGCCACTCTCGAGGACATCCAGTATCTGGTGAACCGCATCCTGCAGAAGCATCTGCCCGGTGCGCCGCGGGTGCGGGTCGACATCGAGTACTTCCGCAGCATGAAGGAGGATCGGATGGTCGAGCACGCGCGCGAGCTGGGCGAACGGGTGCGTGCCACGGGGCAGTCGCAGACGACCGAGCCGATGAACAGCTACTACCGGCGCTTGGTCCATCAGGTTTTCGCCGAGGATCCGCAGGTGATGAGCGTCAGCCTGGATGGTGAGGCTCGGTTCAAGCGCATCCTGCTGAAGAAGCGCGCCTGAACGCTTTCAGCGCAACGGCCAGAATACCGGCACCAGCGTGACGATGAGGACGAGGGAGCAGGCGACCAGGCCGCTGCCCACCTTGATGAAGTCGGCGAAGCGGTATTTGCCGGGGCCGTAGACGAGGATGCAGCTTGGTTCGAAGGGGGTCAGCACCGAGATGCTGGCGCTGAGCATGATGCCCATGCCGAAGGACCTCGGGTTGACCTCAAGGCTGGCGGCCGATTCGAGGGCGATGGGCAGCACGACTAGCGCGGCGGCCGCGTTCGACAGGCCCTGGGTGAGGAAAACCGTCAGCACGCAGAAGCCGGCCAGCACGGCCTGCGGCCCCATTGCGGCGAGTTGGCCGGTGAGCAGGTCGGCCAGCATGCGTGCGGCGCCGGATTTTGCCATGGCGGTGCCAAAGGCGGTCATGCCGCCAATGAGGATGAGCAGGCGCCAGTCGATGTTCTCATAGGCGGCCTCCAGGGGCAGGGAGCGGGTTGCCAGCGCCAGCAGGGCGACCAGCAGGAAGGCGATCGCGGGCGGTAGCAGGCCGCAGGAGCTGGCGACGATGGCAAGCACGAAGCCGGCAAGGAGGGCGATGCCACGCTTGCGTGCGCCGGGGGTGAAGGCGTGTTCACCAATGACCACCATTTCGGAGTTTTCCTCGAAGCCGCGCAGGCGGTCCAGCGGCCCCTGCACGAGCAGCAGGTCGCCGGGTTCTAGACTGACATCGCCGAGGTGGTCGCGGATCGACTGGTCGCCGCGGCGCAGGGCGAGCACGGACAGGCCGGAGCGGCGGCGGAAGTTGCTGTCGCGCAGGGTGCGTCCGACCAGGCCGGAGCGCGGGGTGAGCACGACCTCGGCGACGCTGGCCCCGCTCATGTCGATGCCCGAGTTGCGCAGGGCGACGTCCTCCAGGATGTCGAGACCCTCGATCTTCTTGATGCGGATCAGGTTCTCGACCTTGCCGGCGACGCGGACGATGTCGCCCTCCTCAAAGCGCGTGTGCGCGCCAATGTCGATCTCTTCATTCCGGCGCACAAGCTGCAGGACCATGAAGCCGAGCACGGAGAAATCTGATTTGAAGGCCTCCTGGCCGATCATGGGCGATTCCGGCAGGATGACGACCTCGGAAAAGTACTCGCGGAAGTTGGTGCCTCCCTCCTCCTCGCCGGTGCTGTCGCGCACGGGGATCAGGCGGCGGCCAAAGAGCAGCAGGTAGGCGAAGCCGACCAGGCAGACCGGCACACCGACGCGGGCGGTTTCGAACATGCCGACCTCGCCGAGCTTGGCGTCCTTGAAGGCGCCGCTGACGGCGACGTTGGTGGAGGTGCCGATGAGGGTGCAGGTGCCGCCGAGGATGGAGGCATAGGCCAGCGGCATGAGCAGGTGCGAGGGCGACAGGTTCAGGCGTCGTGCCAGGCCGATCACCGGGCCGAGGAACATGGCCACGACCGTCGTGTTGTTCATGAAGGCGGAGATGCCGCCGACGCCGAAGAGCAGGCCGGTTTTCAGTCGGCCGATGCTGCCACCGCTGGCGCGAGCGAGCAGGTGGCCAAGGGTGTCGAGCACGCCGGTTTCACGCAGGGCGGCGCCAACCACGAAAATGGAGCCGAGCATGACGATGACCTCGCGGCCGTAGCCGGCGAAGGCCTCCTCGACGCTGATCACGCCGGTGAGCACAAGCACCGAGAGCAGGCCGAGGGTGACCAGATCGACGGAGATCTTTTCCGAGGCGAACAGGGCCAGGGCGCAGGCCAGCAGGCCAATGACGAGATAGGGTTCCATGGGACGGGGTGGTCCGGGGCAAGCGCGCTCAGGGGGCGCGGCCTTCCTCGGTGTCCATGAGGTCGAAGAAGGTCACCAGGTCCTCCCGGTGGCCTAGACCTGCCTCCTGGCGCTGCTGCACCAGGCCCCCGCTGGCGGCGTCGCGCCAGCCACGCTTCATCATGAAGCCGTTGAACAACTCGATCTGCTCGGCGTCGGGCCGGCGGCCGTGGCGAAAGCACCACTCGAGGATTTCCTCGTCGCTGCCGCCCTCGGCGACGCGGCGGCTCAGCGCCTCGAAATCGATGCCGAGCAGGCGGCAGACGCGGTCGTCAAAGGTCCGTTTGCCGGCGATGACACCGAGATGATACCCCTCCGGCAGCGCGCCGCGGGCGTGCAGGCGGATCTTGTCGAGGATGCGTCCGAAGACCATGATGCCGCCGACGGTGTCGCGTGGGGAGCGGAGGGGGAAAGCCATGGGCGGAGTTAAGCCAGTCGCGGCGGCAGGTCAACCCGGTGCGGGCAGCGGGACGGGGCAAAAAAAACCGCCCGCCGGTTTGCGGCGGACGGTGGCGAAGGCGGACGGGACCGCCGACGGTCTTAGTGCTTCTTGGAGCAGCACTCCGACTTGCTCTTCGGGCAGCACGAGGTGGCGGCTTTGCCGCTGGTGCAGGAGGAGCAGTCTTTCTTGGTGGCGCAGGAAGCGAGCACCAGGGAGGCGGAAACAAGAGCGAGAGAGAGGAGGCGGGTCATGGTGAGGATGACGTGGAGATGGGAGCCGGGAACAAATTACTTGCTGTACTGAACCGGGGCCGGCGGCGGGGGCGGCGGGGCCTTGGAGGCGCAGGAAACGAGGGTGGACACGGCGGCCATGGCGAGCAGGGCGAGGATGGTGGCTTTCATGATGATGTTGTGTTTTCTCTGTTGGCGGGCGACCCGAAATCGAGGATTTCAGGACACTCGACGGCGAGGCTAGAGGGCTTTTGGATTTTTGCAATGGGGCAAATGCATGGGAATGGAGAATGCGTTCGGCGCCAGCAATCGCTGGAAATCCATCGCCGAACCGCGTAATAATCCTCCTCGTCATGTCTCCCGCCCGTTCCTCCCGCCGTCCGGCCGCCCTGGCCGGCCTGTTCAGTTGCCTGCTCCTGCTGCAGGCACCGGTCGGAGCACAGACACCTGCCGCTCCTCCGCCGCCGGTGCCGCCACCGCCTGCCGCCGAGGGCGAGCGACCGGTCATTCCGGAGGACCTGCTGGGCGACGAGCACGTGCGCGAGGAGTTTGGGGTCAATGACTTCACCACGCCGAGCATTCGCAAGTTGTTCGAAATGCTCGACGGCCTCGGCAAGCTCTCCTACGACGCCCTCAAGCGGCCGGTCACCCGTCAGACGCCGTCCGACCGCGTGCTGGTGTCGATGGGCCTCGGAACGTTGATTGCCGACGGTTTTCTCATCGTCCAGTGCGAGAAGGTGGAGGCGATGGAGGATGTCGGTCGCGCCCTGATCAAGTATGCCAAGGTGCTCGGCGCCGGTGCGCGCATGAATCGCCACACACAGAGCCTGTTTGAGCACAGCATTGAGGGCGAGTGGGACAAGCTGCGCGACGAATTGGCGCTCACCCAGGCTGATGTCGAGGCGGAGATGGTGCAGTTGCGCGACGTCGACATCGCCCACCTGGTCAGCCTCGGCGGCTGGCTGCGCGCCTTCGAGATCGCCACGCGCAGCGTTGCCGACCACTACGCGCCGGAGAAGACGACGCGCCTGCTGCGCGCGGAGATCGCCCAGTATTACCAGAGCAGCCTGGAGTATCTGAATCCGCGCCTGCAGACGCATGAGGCCCTGCTCAAGATCCGCGAGGGCTTGAAGGCGCTGGTGCCGCTCATGGAGAAGCCCGCCGGCAAAACCCTGACACAGGAGGAAGTCGAGGAGCTGTTCCGGCGTGCCTCCGCCCTGTCCGGCATCGTCACCGGTGCCATGAAGAGCTGACCCGTTTCCCATGCCCCAACTGACCCCCGATCAACTTGCCCGCGTCGAAACCTGGGCCGCCGAAGGTGCCAACCTCAATCAAATCCAGGACCGCTTAAAGACGGAGTTTGCCCTCGTCCTCACCTACCTTGAAGCCCGCCTGCTCGTGGCCGAGGTCGGTGTCCGCCTCAAGGACAAGGAGCGTCCCGTCGAAAAACCCGCCGAACCGGAACCCGCGTCCGCCGCGCCGGAAGTCGAGGCCGACGCCGCAGCAGGTGCCGCGACCGGCACGGTGCAGTTGAGTGTCGACACCATCACCGTGCCGGGAGCGCTTGCCAGCGGCAAGGTCAGCTTTAGCGATGGCGTCGCCGCCGCATGGTATGTCGATCAGATGGGCCGTCTCGGTCTCAGCGGCGCCCCGCAGGGCTACCAGCCGCCGCCCGGCGATGTGCCCGTTTTCCAACAGCAGCTCGACCGCGCCCTCATGCAGGCGGGCTTCTGAACCGGCTCCGCTGTGTCTTCTTCCTCCGCTTCCGACAACGGCCTGCATCCCAGGTTGCCGCGCTGGTATTCGCGACTGGTGGCGCTGGCCCTGCTCGCTTTGGTGGTCGGGGAAGTCGGTTTCACCGGCGCGGTCATCCGGCCGCAGGCACTGGCCACGGCCGTGCTCGCCCTGCTGTTTGCCGGCGAGCACGCCGCCGGTCTGTGGCGCAGCCGTCGGCGCCGCGAGTATGCCCGCGATTGGGCCGTGCACCTTGGCATCGCCGTCCTGGCCTTGACCCTGGTGCTGGCAACTTTGGTCGGCGGGTCGGCCGACCCCAAGCTCGACCTGCTCATGCTCGGTTTCGCCCAGGGGGCGATGCTGGCCGCACTCGGGCTGCGCGCCCTGCGTCACCAGGCCCAGATCACGCGGCTGAATCTGCGGCCGGGCTGGTTGTTCATGGGCAGCTTCGCCCTCATCATCGCCCTCGGCACCCTGCTGCTCAAGCTGCCTCGCGCCGTTGTGGATGGGGCCCACGTATCCTGGCTCGACGCCCTCTTCACCAGCACCAGCGCCGTCTGCGTCACCGGTTTGACGGTGGAAAACACCGCGCTCTTCTTTTCACCCACCGGGCAGGTCATCCTGCTCGGTCTGATCCAGATCGGCGGTCTCGGCATCATGACGCTGACCTTCTACCTCTCCAGCCTGTTGTTCCGCGGCATGAGCCTGCACGACCGGCAGGTGCTTGGCGAGATGATCTCGGAAAAACATCTCGCCCACGTCGCCAGTTCGGTGCGCTTCATCATTGTCTTCACCTTCGTCACCGAAGCCCTCGGGGCCCTGCTCCTCTACCTCGCGCTGCCGGCCGACCGGGACATCGGTGAACGCGCTTTTCAATCGGTCTTCCACGCGGTCTCGGCCTTCTGCAACGCCGGCTTCTCGACCCTGCCCGATGGCTTGGCCGACACCTGGGTGCGCGGCAACGGCGTCCTGCAGGTCGTGGTCGGCGGCCTCGTCATCGCCGGCGGTCTCGGCGCCATGGTCTTGCGCGATCTGCTCGCCTGGGGGCGTGTCCGCTGGCAGGCGCGCCGGTCCGGCGGTCCGCGCGCCCGCCTGCGTGTGCACAGCCGGCTGGTGCTGGCGCTGACCGCCGCCCTGCTGATGGGTGGAGCCCTGCTGATTTACGCCAGCGAGTTCCTGCTGCATGACGGGGCAAGCAATGGCGGCACGCTGCTGACCTCCTGGTTCCATGCCATGACGGCGCGCACCGCCGGCTTCAACACGGTCGACACTGGTGCCATTGGCCCGGTCACCGTGCATCTGATTGTCCTGCTCATGCTCATCGGCGGCTCGCCAGGCGGCACCGCCGGCGGCGTGCGCACCACCGTGTTTGCCGTGGCGGCCCTGCATCTTTGGGCGCAGCTGCGCCGGCGTACGGACCTGATCGTCTTTCGCCGCCGGCTGCCGCCCGACCTCGGTCCGCGCGCCCTGGCCGTGCTCGTCCTCACCCTCGGCTGGCTGTTTGCCAACTTCGGCCTGCTGCGCCAGTTGCAGCCCGGCTTTGACGACACGCACCTGGTTTTCGAACTCGTCAGCGCCTTTGCCACTGTCGGCCTGAGCATGAACGTCACGCCGGATTTGACGGCCGGCGCCAAGCTGGTCATCATCGTCAACATGTTCGTTGGCAGGATCGGCCTGATGATGGTCGCCTCCACCCTCATCCCACCCGCCGCCGGCCGCGCCGTTCGTCCGCCCTCGGAAGAGGTGCTGCTGTCCTGAACCCCGTTCCTCCACCCTCATGCGCTTTTGCATCATCGGTCTCGGCTCCTTCGGCACCCACCTTGCCCGCCAACTCGCCCGCGACGGTCACGAGGTGATCGGCGTCGACAACGATCCCCTGCACACCGACGCGATGAAGGAGGAGATCGAGTTCCTCGTCACCGCCGACTGCGCGGACATCACCGCCTTTGGTGACATCCCGGTGGCGGATTGCGATGCGGTCATTGTCGCCATCGGCAAGGACTTTGAGGCCGCCCTCTCCATCGCCGCCAACGTCCAGCAGGTCGGCGCCAGGCGCATCATCTGCCGCGTCATCAACCCGCTGCACGCGCGCCTGCTCAAGTTGCTGAAGATCGACGAACTGCTCATCCCCGAAGCCATGGCCGCGGCCTGGCTGGCGCGTTCGCTGAAGGCGCCCGACGTGCTCAACAGCTTCGCCGTGGGGCAGGGGCATGAGATCGTCGAGGTGGCCCTGCCGCCCGGCATGGTCGGCCGCAGCCTGCGCGAGATGGACCTGCGCGGCCGCTACGACCTCAACCTGGTGACCGTCATGCGGCGCAAGGCCGTCACCTCGCTGAGTTCGGCGGCGCCACAGATCGACAAAATCATCGGCGTGCCCGAGCCTGGCCGCGTCTTCGAGGCCGACGACCTGCTGCTGCTGTTTGGCACCGAGCGCAACGTCCGCCGCCTGCTCGACGATCACGCCCGGCCGGCGGCCTGAGGCATCCATGGCTTGCAAGGCCGGCCGGTTCCGGCTATGCACGGGGGCGACCCCGCCTTCCCGATGCTCCGCTTCCTCGCCAGCCGACTCGTCCAGGCCGCCCTCGTGCTCCTGGCGGTGCTGTGCATCACCTTTGTCCTGCTCAAGCGCGCGCCGGGCAGCCCGCTGGAGAGCGAGCGCAACATCCCCGAGCACATCCGTGCCCAGAAGCTCGCCCAGCTCGGCCTTGACCAACCCGAGTACGTCCAGCTCTGGCGCCACATCCGCGCCTTCGCCAGCTTCCAGTTTCCCATCTCGGAGAAAAACGGCGGGCGCACGGTCGATGAGATCATCCGCGAAGCTTTCCCGGTGAGCGCAGTGGTCGGCTGTGCCGCCCTGATCCTTGCCCTCGGCCTTGGCGTACCCCTCGGCGCCATGGCGGCGCTGCGCCCGGACACCCTCGAGGATCGCGCCTGCATGCTGGTCGCCACCGCCGGCCTGTGCACGCCCAGCCTCGTGCTCGGCCCACTCATGGCGCTCGGCTTCGGCCTGCAACTGCGCTGGTTCAATGCCTCGGGCTGGTACGAGGCCGACGACTGGGTGCTGCCGGCCCTGACCCTCGGCTTCATCTACAGCGCTTCCATCGCCCGCCTCACCCGCGCCGGCCTGCGCGAGACGCTCGCCCAGGAGTTCATCCGCACGGCCCGCGCCAAGGGCGCCTCCGAGGCGGCGGTTGTCTTCCGCCACGCCTTCAAACTCGCCTGCCTGCCGGTGCTGAACTTCCTCGGCCCGGCCGCCGCCGGCCTGCTCAGCGGCTCGATCGTCACCGAGGTCGTTTTCCAGCTGCCGGGGCTCGGCCGTCACTTCGTCGCTTCGGCGGTCAACCGCGACTACGAACTGGCCATGGCCTGCGCCGCCTTCTACGCCCTGCTCATCGTGGTCTTCAACCTGCTGGTCGACTTCGTGCAGGCCCTGCTCAACCCCCGCATCGGCTGGCATCGGGCATGAACGCTTCCGCCCATCCTGGACCCTGGCGCTCCGCCTGGCGGCGGCTGTGCCGGCGGCGTTCTGCCCTGGTGGCGCTCGGTTTCCTCGGCCTGCTCATCGTCGCCTGCACCCTCGGGCCGCTGCTCTCGCCCTACGGCCCGAACGACCAGGACCTCGCCCTCAAGGCCACCGCCCCCTCGGCCGCCCACTGGCTGGGCACCGACCCGCTCGGGCGCGACCTCGCCACGCGCGTGCTGCATGGCGGGCGCATCTCCCTGCTGGTCGGCGCGGTCGCCACCCTGGTCGCCACGGTCATCGGCGTCGGCTACGGCCTCATCGCCGGCCTGGCCGG
Source organism: Prosthecobacter sp. (assembly GCA_036846165.1). Classification (GTDB taxonomy): domain Bacteria; phylum Verrucomicrobiota; class Verrucomicrobiia; order Verrucomicrobiales; family Verrucomicrobiaceae; genus Prosthecobacter. The sequence continues at coordinate 12,597 of DAIUCN010000038.1, read as the reverse complement.
GCGCGGACTCGACGCCTTCCTGATGCGCGTGGTCGACATCCTCTACGCCTTCCCCTTCGTCACCTTCGTAATCCTGCTGGTCGTCGTCTTCGGTCGCGAACTCTGGCTCATCTTCGCCGCCATCGGGGCGGTTGAATGGCTGACCCTGGCGCGGGTGGTGCGCGGCCAGGTGCTGTCGCTGCGCGACCTCGAGTTCGTCACCGCCGCCCGCGCCGCCGGCGCCCGCCTGCCGCACCTGCTGCTGCGCCACCTGCTGCCCAACGTGCTCGGGCCGGTCGTCGTGTACGCCAGCCTGACCGTGCCCGGCGTCATGCTGCTCGAGGCCACCCTCAGCTTCCTCGGCCTTGGCATCCAGCCGCCCGACGCGAGCTGGGGCGTGCTCATTCGCGAGGGTGCGGACGCCATGGAAACCCACCCCTGGCTGCTCGCCGGCCCCGGCCTTTGCTTCAGCGCCACCCTGCTCGCCCTCAACCTGCTCGGCGACGCCCTGCGCGACGCCCTCGATCCGAAATCCGCCGCCGGTTGAGCCGTTTCCGTTCGATCCCCATGACACCGCCGGACCCCACCTTCTACGCCGCCTTCGACACCGCCACGATGGAGCCGCGGCGCGCGCATCCGGACGAGTACCGCAACGTCTTCCAGATCGACCGCGACCGCATCATCCACAGCAGCGCCTTCCGCCGCCTGCAGAACAAGACCCAGGTCTTTCTCTCCGGCGAGTACGACTTCTACCGCACCCGCCTGACCCACAGCATCGAGGTCGCCCAGATCGGCCGCTCGATCTGCGCCTGGCTCAACCGCCGGCACGAGCTCGCCATCGACGCCGACCTCGTCGAAAGCGCCTGCCTGGCCCACGATCTCGGCCACCCGCCGTTCGGCCACGCCGGCGAGCGCAGCCTGCACCGTCTGATGGCGCCCTACGGCGGCTTCGAGGGCAACGCCCAGACCCTGCGCCTGCTCACCCGCACCCTCTTCAACGACGGCCGCGACGGCATCAACCCGACGCGCGCCCTGCTCGACGCGGTGCTCAAGTACAAAACCCTGCATGGCGAGGCCGGTGGCGCCAAAAACCATTACCTGTATGATGATCAGTCGCCGTGGCTGGACTTCGTGCTCGACGGTCGCGCCTTCCCGTCGGAGCTGACGCCCGGCCCGGCGCGCAACGGCTTCAAGAGCGTCGAATGCCAGATCATGGACTGGGCCGATGACACCGCCTATTCCCTCAACGACATCGCCGACGGCATCCATGCCGGCTTCATCGATGTGGCCCGGCTTGAGGCCTGGGCGGCGACGGTGGGGCTGGAGGCCGAGGGGGCCGCCCACATCCAATTCCTCTGTGAGGCGATCCGCGACGGCCGGGTCGAGGCGCGGCTGAACCGCTGCATTGGCGACCACATCCGCGCCGCCCGTTTGGAGCCGCACACGGACTTTTTGAGCGACCTGACCCGCCGCCACGCCTGGCGCCTCGTCGTCGATCCCGCCGTCAAGGCGCAGTCGCGCCTCAACAAGCGCCTCGCCTTTGACCTAGTCTTTCGCACCCCCCAGCTCCAGCAACTCGACTACAAGGCCGATGTCATCCTGACCCGGCTGTTTGAGGTGCTGCGCGACCGCTACATTGAGGGGCAGGGGAGCGGCCTGCACCTGGTGCCGCCGGCCATCGAGGCGGCGGTTGCCCGGGCTGAAGACGCCGCGGGTCGCGCCCGCATCGTCTGCGACTGGATCGCCAGCATGACCGACAGCTTTGCCTTCCGCACCTACCGCCGCCTGTTCGATGCCGGTTTCGGCTCGATCACCGACTTTGTCTGAGCGGCCTGCAAAATTCGCCCGCTTCGTGATTGACCGCCGACGGGGAACCCGTTTAGCTAGTCCACCACCCCACTCAACCATGTCCGCCGCCACCCAGGAGGCCGAAGCCTCCGCCGCACCCGCTGCTGAAAAGCTCACCAAGAAGATCCTCACCGCCGACCATCCGACCTGGTGCCCCGGCTGCGGTGACTTCGCCGTTCTTGCCGCCTTCTACAAGGTGCTCGAAAAGCTGCAGTACCCGCACGAGAAGATCGTCTGCGTGGCGGGCATCGGCTGCTCCTCGCGCTTCCCGTACTTCGTCAACAGCCACGGCATCCACTTCATCCACGGCCGCGCCCTGCCGCTGGCCACCGGCATCTCGCTGAGCCGGCCGGACGTGCATGTGTTCGTGTTTGGCGGCGACGGCGACGGCTTCTCGATCGGCGGCAACCACCTCAACCATGCCGCGCGCAAGAACATCAAGCTGACCTATGTCATCATGGACAACTTCGTCTATGGCCTGACGAAGAAGCAGACCAGCCCGACCAGCCCGCAGGGCTTCAAGTCGAAGACCGACCCGACCGGCAGCATCGACCGCCCGATCAATCCGATGAAGCAGCTGCTCGCCAGCGGCGCCACCTTCATCGCCCGCACCCATGCCGCCCAGGTCAAGCACATGATGGACACCTTCGAGCGCGCCATCCTGCACGACGGCTTCTCGGTGGTCGAGTGCCTGAGCGAGTGCGTCATGTTCTACGCCGGCTCCTTCGACGACAGCACGCCGCGCAAGGGCGGGGTGTACGACCTCATCGATGAGACCCAGCACGACGTGAAGGACGACGTCGCCGCCTTCAAGCTCGCCGACCTGCCCTCGCCGGGCAAGTTTGGCGTCTTCTACGAGGTCGACCGCCCAAGCAAGAACGAGCTCGAGCAGAAGTGGATCGACAGCAGCCAGGCCAAGCTCGCCGGGCTCAGCCAGAAGGAGATCCTGCGCAAGCGCCTGGAGGTGATGCGCTGAGTTTGGTTTCCAGCCAAGTCACACGAAGGCGGCTTTCCCCGGGAAGCCGCCTTTTGGTTGCAATCGCCACCTTTCGCAGACCTGGCGCGGCAAGGTGCTCAGTCGAGCGTTGCCGTGGCCCGGCGGGCATCGTTCGGAGAGGGAGGTTGACTGACTTTCCCCGTCGTGCCGGCATGGACCGGAGGGGATGGTGCGCGCTGCAGGGTTCGAACCTGCGACACCTGCCGTGTGAAGGCAGTGCTCTACCACTGAGCTAAGCGCGCGATCAGGTGAGCCCAAAAAATACATCGTGGCCGCAGGCCCGCCAGCGGTTTTTTGCGGAAAACGAGCCTGCGCCTTTGCCAAAAGGCGGGGGTGGGCGCCTGGCACATCGTTCTGCCCCGAGCCTTCGTTCTGGCGAACGAGCCTACTCCACCGCCCCCGGCTTCAGCCAGTAGAGCACGCTCATGCGCACGGCGATGCCGTTTTCGACCTGGGCGTTGATCAGGCTGCGCTCGTAGTTCATGCCGGCATCGGTGATTTCGACGCCGCGGTTGACCGGGCCGGGGTGCATGAGCCAGAGGCCACGCTCGCGCAGGATGCCGACCCGGGCATCGGTCAGGCCGTAGTGCTTGTGGTACTCGGCGGCGCTCGGGAAGAAGGGCTCGTCGAGCCGCTCGCTCTGCACGCGCAGCAGGTAGATGACGTCGGGTCGCCAGGCAAGGGCGTCGTCCCAGTTGCCGAAGACCGGCACCTCGGGCGGGGTCTCGCGCGGCATCATTGAGCCGGGCCCGAGGTAGGCCACGCTCATGCCGAGACGGCGCAGGATCAGGCTGGTGCTGCGGGCGACCCGCGAGTGCTGGATGTCGCCGACGATGAGGGTGCGGCCGCCGCGCAGGTCCTTCAACTGCTCGCGCAGGGTGAAGGCGTCGAGCAGGGCCTGGGTCGGGTGGGCATGCCAGCCGTCGCCGGCATTGATGACGCTGGCGCGGGTGTTGCGGGCGATCAGGTTCGGCGTGCCCGACTGCTTGTGGCGGACGATGATGTAGTCGACCCGCATCGACTCCAGGGTCTCGACGGTGTCGAGCACCGACTCGCCCTTGACGACGCTGGAGGATTCGATGTCGAAGTGGGTGACGTCGGCCGAGAGCCGGTTGGCGGCGACTTCGAACGAGGAGCGGGTGCGGGTGCTCGGCTCGTAGAAGAGGGTCAGCACCGTGCGGCCCTTGAGGGTCGGCACCTTCTTGACGCTGCGCTTGAACAGGTCCTTGAAGGGCACGGCGTTGGCGAGCACGAACTCGATCTCCGCGTCGGTCAGCGAGGCGATGTCGAGCAGGTCTTTGCGCGGGGTCAGGCTCATGCGGTGTGTTTGTCCCAGGGGCAGGTGAAAACTTCGTCGATGCCGTCGCCATCGGCAAAGCGCACGCAGACGCGCTCCCCGGCCGGCAGCTCGACCTGCAGGCCGGTGTAGCGCGGGTAGAGCGGCAGTTCGCGGCCGGCGCGGTCGATGAGCGCGGCGATCTGCACGCAGCGCGGCCGGCCGAAGCCGAGCAGTTCCTCAAGCGCGGCGCGGGTGGTGCGGGCGGTGTGGATGACTTCGTCGCAGAGGATGACCACCGCGTCGTCGAGATCAAAGTCGATGTCTGAACCCTCCAGCTTGGGCAGCACGGTCATCGTCTGCAGGTCGTCGCGATACTGGGTGATGTCGAGGCGGCCAAAGTCCGGCTCCAGGCCGCGTGCGCGCAGTCGCTCCAGCAGGGCGCGGGCGAACGGCACGCCGCGCTGGTAGACCCCCACCAGGGCGAGCCGGGGCTCGGCGGCCCAGCGTTCGTGGATGGCGCCGGCGATCGCGTCGAGACAGCGCGCCACACCGGCGGCGTCGAGCAGGGTGCGCAGGCGTTCGGAGGGCGGGGTCACGACACCATGAAGAATGCGGACCGGGGGAGCGTCAACGCTTTCCTGCGTGCAAATCCCGCTGGCAAGGGCGGCGGGTCTGTGGTTCATGCGGCCATGACCGATCCCGAGGCGAATCCCTGGACGACGCTGCGCTCGCGCGAGGCTTATGCCAACCCCTGGATCCGCGTGCGCCACGACGAGGTGCTCACCCCCGCCGGCACGCCGGGCATCTACGGTGTGGTCGAATACCGCAACCACGCGGTCGGCGTGGTGCCGGTCGATGGAGAGAACCACACCTGGCTGGTCGGCCAGTGGCGCTACTGCCACGAGCGCTACGAGTGGGAGATCCCCGAGGGCGGCTGTCCGCCCGGCGAATCCACCGCCGAGTGCGCGCGCCGCGAACTGCGCGAGGAAACCGGCCTGGAGGCGGCGGTGATCGAGCCCCTGCTCGGCGGCCTGCAGCTGTCCAATTCGACGACCAACGAGGTCTGCGACCTCTTCCTCGCCCGCGGTCTGACCCAGGCGCAGGCCTGCCCCGAGGAGACCGAGCAGCTGCAGGTGCGCCGCCTGCCGCTCGCCGAAGCGGTGGCGATGGCGCGCGACGGCCGCATCCGCGACGCGGTCAGCGTGCTCGCCCTGCTGGCCGTGGCGGACCGACTCGCGCGCGGCGCGTAATCCTGTCGCCATGCACGTCACCCTCCTCCCCTTTGGCAGCGCCGGCGATGTCCTGCCGTTTCTCTGGCTCGGCCGGCAACTGCGCGCCCGCGGCCATGAGGTGACCGTCGTCAGCGCCTGTGTCTTCGCCGAGGCCGCGGTGGCGGCCGGGTTTGCCTTTGTGCCACTGGGGCGCCCCGAGGATTTCGACGGCTTCATCGCCGACCCGCAGATCTGGAAACTCGGGGCCGGCACGAAAAAGGTGTTCCAGTTTGCCGGTGCCGCAGCGGCCACCTACGCCGAAGCGATTGAAACACTGGCCGCGTCCGGCCGCCGCCCCGACTTGCTGCTGGCGCCCTGCACGGCCTTTGGCGCCCGCCTGGCGCGGGAATCGCTCGGCATCCCGCTGGTCACCGTCCACCTGCAGCCGGCGGTGTTTGTCAGTGCCCACGAGCTGCCGGTGCTGCTGCCGGGCATGGAGCTTGTGAATCGCCTGCCGCTCTGGCTGCGGCGACTCCTGGTGCGGGTGCCGAACCCGGCCGACCGCTATGCCGGACCCGCCGTGGCCGCCCTGTGCCGGAGTCGCGGACTGACGCCGCCGCGCAGCCTGTGGTGGGACTGGGGCAATTCGCCCGACGGCGTGCTGGCACTGTTTCCCGAGTGGTTTGCGCGACCGCAGCCCGACTGGCCGCAGCCGCTGCGGCAGTGGGATTTTCCGCTCGAGGATCTCGCCTCCGAGCGCCCGCTCGATCCGGCGCTGACGACCTTTCTGGAGGCGGGTGTGGCACCGGTCGTGTTCACCCCGGGCAGTGCCAACATCCAGGCGCGGCGCTTCTTTGAAGTGGCGCTGGCGGCAGTGCGCGAAACCGGCCTGCGCGCGGTCTTCGTCACGCGCGCCCCCGAGCAGTTGCCCGCGGATCTGCCGGACAGTGTCCACGCGGTGACGTACGCGCCGTTTTCGCCGCTGCTGCGTCGGGCCGCCGCCTTTGTCCACCACGGCGGCATCGGCACGCTGTCGCAGGGGTTTGCCGCCGGTCTGCCGCAGATCGTCATGCCGATGGCGCACGACCAGCCCGACAATGCGTACCGCCTGGTCCGGCTCGGCGCCGGCTTGAGTCTGCCACCGCGGCGCTTCACGCCGGAGCGCCTTGCCGCCGCCCTGATCGCTTGTCGCGACGACACGGCCCTGCGTGCCGCCGCGCAGGCCTGCGCTCGGCGGCTGCAGGAACGACCGGATCCTGCGGCCCTGGTCGACTGGCTGGAAGCCCGTTCGTTGCGACAGATCGGATCGGACGATTCACGCTTAGGCGTCTAGTCGCCGTGTAAAATGCCAGACATCTTTTATATCGAAAAAATGCGGATGATTGAAAGTCAATGGCTTGAGTGAGGTGATTGCGCCGCCATTTTGCCGCGCGGCAGGCATTAAATGCCAGGCATTTTGCAGAATGAAATTCGCGGATTGTTGAAAGACAATGGCATTAAATGCCAGGCATTTTGCAGAATGAAATTCGCGGATTGTTGAAAGACAA
>DAIUCN010000038.1:0-5636 GCA_036846165.1 Prosthecobacter sp. | reverse complement strand
TGGTTTGAGAGAAAGATTGCGCCGCCATTTTGCCGCGCGGCAGGCCGGATCGTGTCGGTGAAGCCGTGCAGCGCCGAGGGAGCGGGTCTCAAATGCCTGGCATTCTTGGTCATGCCAATGGCGTACGACTGGCTCGGCAAGGACCGCGACTGGGTCTATAAAATGCCAGGCATTTTTAAAGATAATGGGATCCTGATTTATGAAATTCAATGAATTAGGACAGTATCTTGCTTGACCATTTGCCGCGCGTTCAGGGCGGGCCGTGTGGGGGGAAGTTGTTCAGCCAGGGGGGCGAGTGCAAAATGCCAAGTGCAAAATGCCAGGCATTTTGCGCCCCCCCCTGCGGGATGCAGAGCTGGGCTGCAGTGCTGGAGAACGGTGGGTGTGGCGCGATTAAGCCGCCAAGCTTTCCAGGTAGCGGACGAAGAAGGCGGCGCCGGCTTCGAGGTCGGCGACCGCGATGAACTCGTCCTTGGTGTGCGCCTGGGCGATGCTGCCCGGGCCGATGGCGATGGACGGAATGCCGGCGGCGGCGAGGAAGGCGGCGTCGCAGAACCAGGGCGCGCCGGTGAGGGCGGCACCGTTGTGCACGAGTTTTTCGATGAAGGGGTTTGTTGCGTCGGCGTCGAGCGGGAAGGTCTCGGGCAGCGGCACCACCTCCGCCCCGGGATCGTGGCGGTGGACGAAGTCGGTGAGCAGGGCCAGCGCGCCGCCGGCGCGGCTCAGGCCGGGGGTGGTGCGCAGGTCGACCCGCAGCGTGCAGCGGTCGGCAACGATGTTGCTGCGCGTGCCGCCGCGGATCATGCCGAGGTTGATGGTGCTGGTACCGAGCCATTCATCGGCACCGCCGGCCTCGGCGAGCAGGTCGCGGAATTCGCCGTCGAGGGCGGCGACCAGTCGGGCCATCTTGACGATGGCGTTGACGCCGAGTTCCGGTGTGGCGCCGTGCACGGCGACGCCGTGCGTGATGAGGTCGGCCCAGAGGCAGCCCTTGTGGCGGAACACGGTCTGCAGGCTGGTGGGTTCACCGACCAGGGCGAGGTCGTAGGGTCCGTGGTGGCGGGCGAAGTGGCGGGAGCCGAGCTGCGAGGATTCCTCCGACATGAAACCGGCAAAGTGCACCTCGACCGGCAGGGCGGGGATGCGCTCGCGCAGCGTGTGCAGCGCCCACAGCATGGCCGCCATCGGCCCCTTGGTGTCGCTGGCGCCGCGACCCCAGACGCGGCCCTCGCGGAGTTCGCCACCGAAGGGATCGATGGTCATGCCACCGACGCTGACGGTGTCGGTGTGCGGCGCGAAGAGCAGTCGCGGCTTGGGGCGGCCATCCGCCGCGGGCAGGGTGGGAAAGCGACCGATGACGTTGGGGCGCCCGGGTTCCACCTCGTCGAGAAAGGCCTCTGCACCGGCCCGCTCCAGAAAGTCCGCCACGTAGCGCGCGCATTCCGCCTCGCCGGTGTGTGGCGTGCCGGGATCGCCATCGGGATTGACCGAGGGGATGCGCACCAGGGCCTGGCAGAGTTCAACGACGTTGGCGGGCTCCTTCATGGCCTGAGCTAGCCCGCATTTGGCGCGCTTGTCCACTGCGGCTTGCCGGTGTCTCTCCGGCGGTGTGGAATGGCCTGCCGGGGTGGTTGTTGGAGCAGGGCCGTCAGCCGGTGTGATTTTCTGCGTGCATGGCGACCGCGGTTTGCGGTATGGCTGGAGCGTTGTGTCGCCGTATTCCTTCCATGCCTTCAGCCGCAGCCACCTGGCGGTGCTTGCCCTCTGCCTGGTCCTGCTCATCGGCCTCGGCTACCTGCGCCGGGTGCGACCCCGCCTTGCCGAGCGCGCCGAAAAGGGACTCGGTGTGCTGCTGCTGCTGGTCTGGCCCGCGACTGTGCTCGCCTACTGGCAGACCGGGGCGCTCAGTCTGAACAATGCCCTGCCGCTGCACTTCTGCGACATCGCCGGCATTGCCGGCGGCCTGGCCCTGCTGACCCGCCGGCAGACGGCCTGTGAAATCGTCTACTTTTTTGGCCTGGCCGGCACCCTGCAGGGGTTGCTCACGCCGAACCTGAAGTTTGACTTCCCCGACCCGCGCTTTTTTGTCTTCTTCCTGCTGCACGGCGGGGTGGTGGTGGCCGCGGTGCATGTGGTCACCGCCATGGGGCGCGCACCGCGTCCCGACGCCCTGCGCCGCATGCTTGCCTTCACCTTCGGCTACGCCGCCGTCACCGGCCTGATCAACGCCGTGCTCGGCACGAACTACGCCTTTCTCTGTCACAAGCCCGAGCAGGCCAGCCTGATGGATCACCTCGGCCCCTGGCCCTGGTACATCGGTGGCCTGGTCCTGATTGCCGTGATCTTTTACACGCTGCTGCATCTGCCGTTCGCACTCAGGCATCGCCGTGCGGCGACGCCTGCTGGTCAACTGAATTGACCAGCAAACCACCCGCTGGTGCGCCCGTGTTCTGGGAGTGTCCTGCACGCTCTCTGCTGTCATGAACCGCTCCCTTTTCCTTCTCGCCGTCCTGCTGCCCTTCGTCGCCTCGGCCGCCGTCCATGAGGCCGAGGTCTGCGTCTTTGGCGGCACCTCGGGCGGTGTCGCCGCCGCCGTGCAGGCGGCGCGCATGGGTCGCTCGGTCCTGCTCGCCGAGCCCGGCCGCCACCTGGGTGGCATGACCAGCGGTGGCCTCAGCGCGGTCGACATCGGCGACCCGCGTTCGGTGGGTGGCCTGGCCCGCGAGTACTTCACCCGCCTTGCCGCCACGGTCGGCACCACTCTGGCTTGGGACAAGCCCTTCACCAGCAAGGCCGGTGGTCCGGCCACCGGCGGCGCCTATGCGATCGAACCCCACCGCGCGGAGCAGGTCTTCGATCTGATGGCGCGTGAGGCCGGCGTGCGCGTGCTGTTTGAGGCGCGTCTGGCGGGTGTGAAAAAGGAGGGGGCGCGCCTGACCGAACTGACCCTGGAGAATGGCGATGTCATTCGTGCGCGGGTGTTTGTGGACACGACCTATGAGGGTGACCTGATGGCCAGGGCCGGGGTCAGCTTCACACTCGAGCGCGAGGGCAACGCCAGGTACGGCGAGAGCTACAACGGCATCCATTACGCCGAGAAGTACCAGCCGCGCACCGGTCACCTCATGCCTGGCCCGAACGGTCGTGTGCCCGGTGGTCAGGGCGTCTGGGACCGCGATTTTCCGCTCGATCCCTACCGGATCAAGGGGGACCCCGCGAGCGGCCTGCTGCCGCTGGTCGACACCGGTGATCCCGGCAGGCCCGGCGATCCGGCGCCGGGGGTGCAGGCCTACTGCTACCGGCTCTGCCTGACCACGGATCCGGCGAACATGCGGCCGATCGCGCCGCCGCCCGACTACGACCCGGCGCGCTACGAACTCGTGGTGCGCTTCATCGAGGCCTGTCTGGCGAATGGCGATGCCATGGACCTGCGCTGGTTTTCCAAGTACGACCCTTTGCCGAACCAGAAGTGGGATTTCAACACCGCCACCTTTGGCGGCAATCTGCCGGGCGCCAGTCATGCCTGGCCGGAGGCGTCCTACGCGCAGCGCGAAAAGATCGCGCGCGAGCACGAAAACTACCACCGCGGCCTGCTGCACTTTCTCGCCAGCGATCCGCGGGTGCCGGCGAAGGTGCGTGCCGACATGGCGCGCTTTGGCCTGCCCAGGGATGAATTCACCGACACCGGCGGCTGGCCGCACCAGCTCTACGTGCGCGAGGCCCGGCGCATGGTCGCCTCGCTCGTGCTCACCGAGCACCACACCTTTGGTCGCGAGGTGGCGCCGAAGTCGGTGGGGCTCGGCAGCTACGGCACCGACATCCATGAGATCCGCCGCCTCGTGAAGGACGGGGTGGTCATCCGCGAGGGCAAGGTCGCCGGTGGCCGCGGCGGCGCGCCGCCCTACGCGATCGGCTACGACGCCCTCGTGCCGAAGCGCGGCGAGTGCGACAACCTTTTTGTCACCTTCGCCCTCAGCGCCAGCCACAGCGCCTTCGCCAGCCTGCGCATGGAGCCGGTGCTGATGATCACCAGCCAGAGCGCCGCGACGGCGGCCGTCTTGTCGCTGGACGATGGGCGCGCGGTGCAGGACGTCGACTACGCCGCCCTGCGCGAACGCCTGCGGGCCGATGGCCAGGTGCTGGAATGGCCGGCGAAGCGCTGAGGCCGGCGGTCAGGCCAGGCCGACCGCCCTGCGCGGGTTGGTGTCGAGCAGTTGGGTGAGTTCCGCCTTGCTCAGGCCGAGCTGCTGCTGGCCGTTGCTGAGGATGCGCGGCACGGTGACCGTGCTGCCGACGAAGTGCGAGCCGTCCGGGCTGCGCGCGACGAGATCCTCGCCGATGACGATGTCCCAGCCGGCCAGGCTGTAGGTGCCGGGGCCAAGGCGAGAGGCCGAGATGGCGTCGGTGACAAAGATCGCCCTCTCCAGTCCGGCAGCGCGCAGGTAGTTCTGCAGGGCGAAGAATTCGACGTGCACGCCGTCGGGGATGAAACAGAGCCAGAGGCGGTCGTGCAGGCTGAGCGCGCGCTGAATGATGTTGTCGTGGCGATGCATCTGCATCGGGCAGCCGTTGCCGACGTGGGTGAACATCGACAGGCCGTGCTCGGTGGCGGCACGCAGGACCTCGAGCGACGGGTTGCAGTGGCCGGCCGAGACGGTGATGCCGTTGCCGGCGAGGAATTCGGTGGTGCGGAACTGTTCGTCGTGCTCGGGGGCGAGGGTGACAATGCGGGTCAGACCACCGGCGGCGTCGAGCAGGCGTTTGGCGGACTCGATGCAGGCGGGTTTGACATGCTGCGGCGGGTGGGCGCCGACGTAACCCTTCTCCGGGTTGGTGAACGGACCCTCGATGTGAATGCCGGCAATGACCTGGCGGGCGAGGGCGTCCTGCTCGCGCAGCTCCACCAGGCGCGCCATGCGCGCGCTCATGGCGTCGAGACTGTCGGTGATGAAGGTGGCGAGGATGGCGTCGCAGCCGTCCTCGACGAGGCAGGTGCAGGCGTGGTGCAGGGCTTCGGCGGTCAGGCCCTCGCGGTTGAAGTCGGTGCCGGCATAGCCGTTCACCTGAAGGTCCAGGGGTTTCATCATGCAACCAGCCTAGCATCACGCGACGGCGGGATGCGAGCGCGGATGTGCCGGGCTTGAGTGTTTTTGTGACCGTGCCTCAGGGCGCGGCATCGACGACGGTGGTCAGCGCCGCGCGCAGCGAGGCTTCGGCGCTGCCCGACAACGGTTCGCGGTGCACAACCGCCAGCTGCACGGCACCCGCCCGGCAGTGGCAGTCGAGCAGGCTGAGCTGGCGATCGCCGGCCAGCGGACGCTGCAACCGCGTCGGTGGTGCGAACACCTCGCGGGCACCGCTGCGGCGCCCCGCGTTCATCGCCATCAGGGCGGCGAGCACCAGTTCGGCCGGCTGCGGCGGTCCCCAGAGCAGATGGCCGTCGCTGTCGAGCACCAGCACTTCCTCGATCCCGGTCTGTCGCCTGGCCCAGACGGCGAAGTCGCCGAGCCGACGCCCGAGCGGCGCGCGCGGATCGACGTGCAACGGCGCCGTTGCGGGGGTCGTCTTGAGTCGGTCGAGTTTGGCGCGCAGCGCCGCCAGCACGGCCGGGGGCACCGGGCCGGGCGAAGCGGGGT
>DAIUCN010000037.1:0-41368 GCA_036846165.1 Prosthecobacter sp. | reverse complement strand
CGACCGGACAGGGGGGTGACGAGGGGCGGGATGATGCCGCGGAGCGGTTGGGGCAGGGACATGACGGGCGTGCAATCTCGCGCTGGCGACGGCTTTTGGGCAAGACATGGCTTGTGCCCATCCTTGGCAGTCGGTTGACGATTCTTGACTCGTTCTGCAAGAAGCTCATGACTGGCGACTTTCCATCCACCCATGCCAGCCACGGAACAGGCCGACTATTTCTCCACCCAGGTCCTGCGCACACGTCGCTTCTACCTGACCGACTGGCGGCAGCGCCGCCGGGAGGGCGCCGGGCTTGGTCTGGTGGGCGGCGGTTGCGAGTGGTGCGCGCCGGATTTTGTGGTCGACCGCCGCAGTTTTCCCTTCCTCGCCTTTGAGTTTGTCGCCCGTGGCCGCGGCCAGGTGACCCTGGCCGGCCGGCGCCAGGAGGTCGGCGTCGGCCATGCGTTCTTTTTTGACCCGGGCACGCCGCATGTGATCCGCTCCGATGCCGAGGAGCCGCTAGTGAAGTACTTTTTCAACCTCACCGGCCCGCGCGCGGCCGGTTTGCTCGATGAACTCGGGCTCGGCGCCGGCCAGGTGCTGCGCGTGCTCGACGCCGCCCGCGTGATCGGTTTGCTGGAGGAGGTGATCGACCATGCCCTGCGCGGCGGGCGGCTCGGCCTGCGCGCCGCCGCGGCCGCACTCGAGCACGCGCTGGTGCTCTGTGCCGACAGTCGCCAGCCGGCCGCCACCAAGCTCGATCCGGCCTATGCGACCTACCTGCGCTGCCGCGGTCATCTGCTGCGCAACTATCCCGTGCTGGGCAGCGTCGAGGAGGCCGCTCGGCACTGCCATGTGTCGGCCGCCTACCTGACGCGACTGTTCAAGCGCTACGACGAGGAGACGCCGCTGGCCTGCCTGACCCGGCTGAAGCTGTCGCAGGCGGCGGTCAAGCTGCGCCAGCCGGACGCCCAGGTGAAGGCGGTGGCGAGTGAACTCGGCTACAAGAGCGCCGCGCATTTTTCGCGCGTCTTCAAGCAGTGGAGCGGGGCCGCGCCCCTGCACTGGCAGCGCGGTGAGACCGAGCCGGTTGCGGCCGAGTCCTGAGTCAGCAGCCGGGGGTTGGATCAGCGGCCTTGGCCCGTTTGCGGGCGGCCGGGTAGGTGACTCGTTCCGCGGGTGGAGTGGCGGGCGTGGGGGCCGTTTTTTCCGCGGCAATCGGCAGCAGCTTGGCCCGTGCGGCCTGAGCCTTGTCGACCACGGCACCGGCGACATCATAGCCGCAGCGGCGCAGGTCTTCGAGGCCGATCTCGATGGCGTCGCGCATGATCTGGGCGCGTGTCCGGCCCATGCGCAGGGCTGCCTCGTCGAGCTGGTTCAGCAGCTCGTCGGGGACAGCCAGGGGAATGGGGCGCGAGCGCTTGCTCATGGGAAGGGGATTTTAGCGCTCCCACACCCCGAGGCGAAAGATTTTACGCGGCAAAAAGCAGAAAGTTTTTGACGTAGATATACGAATCTTCTATTTCAAGAAAGATGAAATCTGCGCCGCCGCGTCAAGACCTGTGCTCCACGACTGTGCCATTCCAGGTGACGGAGCGGCTGGAAGCGGAATTGAGTCGTGCCTCGAACCAACTAGGGGTAAGCCATGAGGAGGTGCTGCTGATGAGTTTACGGCGCGGCTTGGACATGCTCGCCATGGCGGAGAAGAGACCTCAGCGGGGCACCCAAGGCCGGCCGGATACTTGATCCCGATGGCCCTTCAAACCTGACTCAAAACAGAGAGAAACGCCTTGAAGCCTATGAAAGAACTGCTCATCCAGCTGCACCAATATCAGACTTCCACATTCGCAGAATTCGGGGGCAGTCGCTGGTTTCTGGTAGAATCCATCCTGTTGGCCCTTTGCATCTGCAGATGGGGCATTCCACTGACCACGGACATGATGGTGAATGCATCTGCGGGATTGGCGGGCAAACACTTTGGCGACAAAAGTCGGACGCTTGTCATCAACGCCAGTACCAACAACCCGGAACTGGCCAACATGCTCGTTTCAATGGGGATGGGGCGGGCAGGAGGCATCGCAAATCCATTGGGGTCGAATTTCGCCAACATGTATCTCATGTTCCTGGTGGCTCCTCTATGGTTGCTGCTGCGATGGACTTTCACCGGACATTTTGGCAAAGCGGCGACACTGCTTCGATTGCTGGCATCAGAGCGGAAGCTGGTATTGTCTCATGTGGCAATGGCGTTGCTGATGTTTGCATTCGCCAGTTTGGCGTTCTGGTTCATGACTGGCTATCACCAATTCGCCAGGCAAGCGGAAGGCGTGGCGTTGCGTCCTTGGAACATGTTGCTGCTGGGAGCCGTGGTTTGTGTGATCGGCGTCGTTCTGTTCCGGCTTTGGGACAAAACTCTCCAGCGCAAGCGCCCCGAACTGTTTGATGACATTGAGGATGGGGATCACTTGGAATGTTGGAAGACCTTGGCGTTGGGGACAGGCGGTCTGATTCTGGTCAGTTTTCTGCTCAATGGTCTGTTTCTGGCTTGGAGCGAAATCTACGAAGCAGACCTAAAAGGGCTGTTTGGGTCCGCAGTCTTTGCCGGACTGCACTACTTCGCCGGGGCACTGGTTACTTCACTGCCTGAGCTGAAAGTGGCGACGGACAACTATGAAAAACTATCGGCGCCGGATCTCAACACAGCGCTTTCATCGGCCAGCGTCTCCAACATGACCAATCTTGTGATTGCGATTGTTGGGGTCACTCTAGTCGGCCTTCTCAGCGCCTTTGGCGTCGCCTTTCAACTCTGACCGATTCCTGTCATTATGGCCATCAACCTATCCAAAGGTCAACGCATCGACCTTAAGAAAGCCACCGGAGCCCGACTCACCGAGTTTTGCGTGGGTGTGAACTGGGGCAGTATCGAGCTGAGCAGTGGTTTTTTAGGTTTCGGAAAAAAAATCCAAGCAGTCGATCTCGACCTTAGCGCTGTTCTCCTCGATGTGGATGGTCAAATTTACGACCACATTTATTCGCCTTTATATAATGTTGAACAGCTTGCGAAGTTGGGATTTCCACCGGGAAAACTTCAGGCGGCGAACGGGTCCCTGCGACACACCGGCGATGATCTTGCTGGAGACTCGGGCGGGGATGACGGACTCGACAATGAGATCATCACGGTTAATCTCAGCACCATTCCCAATCGGGTTGCCCAAGTATTCTTTTTCCTGAACAACTGTGGAAAGGAGGATTTTTCCCAGATCCCCTACGCGAAAATCCGCATGTTTGAAGGAACGCCGGAGCGGGTCAAGGAGGTCTTCGCCTCGTACAACGTGGCGGCCGACGAGCGTTACCGAGGGCGAAGGGCGCTCATTATGGGGAGGCTCTATCGCAAGGAAGGCGAATGGAAGTTCGCTGCGATCGGCGATGCCACGGAGGATGTGTCAGTATTTCAGACCATTGCCCGCATCCTTCGCGATTACAGCAACAGCTAATCCGTGTTTTCATCATGATCATCAATCTCACGAAAGGACAGCGTGTCGATGTCGGACTCCAGCATGCCGGAATCGGCCTGGGGTGGAATCCGAACGCCCAATCCTCCGCAGAGCCCTATGACCTTGATGCCAGCGCCTTCCTTCTCGGAGAGAATGGCAGGCTTCTTGGAGGTGAATACTTTGTCTTTTACAACAACCCGAGCTCCCCGGAAGGTGCAGTCAGGAGTAGTGGTGACAATCGTGATGGCGAAGGAGAAGGCGATGACGAGACCCTCTTTGTGAACCTGCCTGCCGTCGATGCCCGAGTCAGCGAAATCGTGTTTACTGTGACGATTCATGAAGCCGAGGAGCGGCGGCAAAATTTTGGCCAGGTTCGGAACGCCTTCATCCGCATCTACGATCAAAACAGCGGACAGGAAATTTGCAAATATGAGCTCGACGAGGATTTCTCGACCGAGTCTGCCGTCGCTTTTGGGCGACTTTATCGCCGCAATGGAACGTGGAAATTTGAGGCCTTGGGCACGGGACACAACGGCGGTCTTCAGGGCCTTCTCGACCTATATTCCTGAATTTTATCTTTCTGTCATGGCTATCAATTTAACCAAAGGGCAACGTGTGGACATTGGGCTGTTGAAGCTCGGTGTCGGTCTTGGCTGGGATCCGAATCCGAACGCCTCAAGTGATGAATTCGACTTGGACGCTTCGGCGTTTTTGCTTGCAGGTGACGGGCAGATACCCAGCGAAAACTTTTTTGTGTTTTACAACCACCTCGAATCTCAGGACGGTGCCGTTCGATCTTCAGGCGATGATCGAACAGGTGGAAACTCCGACGGTGATGACGAAACTCTGGAGGTGGATCTCAGTCGACTGGACCCGCGAATAGAGCAGATCATTTTTACGGTGACCATCAATGATGCGGAAGTTAGGAGGCAAAACTTTGGCCAGGTTCGCAACTCCTTCATTCGCATTTACAATGCCGTGAACAACGAGGAGCTGTGCAAATATGAGCTGGACGAAGATTTCTCTGTTGAGACGGCCATCGAATTTGGGCGCTTGTACAAGCGCAACGGCGCTTGGAAATTCGAGGCCATGGGAACCGCCACCACCGGCGGCATCGAAACCTTTGTGAAAAAGTACGCCCGGGCATACGCCGGGTGAACGGCTCACTCTTTCCTCCTCATGGCCATCCAGCTTGCCAAAGGACAGGGTATCGATCTGAGAAAGGGCAATGGTGTGCCTGACGAGGTCATCATTGGCCTGGGCTGGAAGATCCAGGCGTCTGGCGAGAGATCGGTTTCTTCGGTGGCGGATTTTGATCTTGATGCCATCGCCTTTCTTCTTGATGAAAATGACAGAGTTCGTGATCGCGGCGATGCCAGGCTGGAGGGAGGAGATATTGTGTTTTTCAATAGCCGCAGGCACTCCAGTGGCGCGGTTCTGCACACTGGTGACAACCGCAAAGGTGGCAACGGCGTGGATGACGACGAGCAGATCGTTGTGCACCCGGGCCGCTTGCCGTTATTCTGCAGGCGTGTGCTCTTTTTGGTTTGCATTTATCAAGGGCAGAAGCGTGGCCAGCATTTGGCGCAGGTGGAGTGTGCTTACATCCGTGCTGTGGGTCACGATGGTACCGAGTTGGCAAGGCATTCTCTGAATGCCGAACCCTCCCATGCCGGCTGTTGTTCGCTCGTCTTTGGCGAACTGCATCGGCGTGGTCCGGGGTGGACCTTCCGGGCCATAGGCGAGGCCCATCCCTACGACAGTTTTGTCCACATCCTGAAACAACACCTCTAACACAAGCTCAACCACCTCATCATGCGTCGTCTTCCTGTCTATCTGCTTCTCGACACCTCCGGCTCCATGTCCGGAGAACCTATCCAGCAAGTCAAAAATGGCGTACAAATGCTGATTTCTGCCCTGCGGCAGGATCCGCAAGCGCTGGAAACCGCCTATTTGAGCGTCATCACCTTTGACACCAGTGCACGCGAAGCAGTGCCATTGACCGATCTGCCGTCCTTCCAAGCCCCACAGATCGATGCCAGTGGGGTGACTTCTCTGGGGGAGGCGTTGGCGCTTGTGGCCGACTGCGCCAAGAGGGATGTCAAAAAGGCTTCGGCGACTCAGAAGGCGGATTGGCGCCCCATGGTCTTTCTGATGACAGACGGAGCTCCCACCGACAACCTTGAAAAGGGCCTGTCTCGTTTCAGGCAGGAGAAGTGGGGCGCTGTCGTCGCCTGCGGGGTCGACAGCGCGGACGTCGACGTTCTCAAGCAAATTGCTGGCGAGGCCGTCGTGACTTTATCGACAGCCGACAGCAAGGCACTTGAAGCCTTTTTCAAATGGGTGACCGCCTCAATCAGCACCTCGAGCAAGAGTGTGCAAACCACGGGCAAGGAAGTGGAAGGACTCGATCAACTGCCGCCACCGCCGCCGGAGATCCAGGTTGTGGTTTGAGGTGAAGTGTTCCCAAGACCATGTCCGCCCGACGTCTCCCTGTCTATCTGCTGCTCGACACCTCCGGGTCCATGCGCGGCGAGCCCATTCAAGCCCTCAAGGTGGGGGTGCAATCGCTGGTCGCCACGCTGCGCCAGGATCCCCATGCTCTTGAGTCGGTGCATCTGTCCATCCTCAGCTTCGATGCGAAGGCGCGAGTGCTCTGCCCGCTGACGAGTCTGGAGGACTTTCAGCAGCCGCTCATCGAGTGTCCCCAGTCTGGACCGACGATGACAGGGGCGGCGCTGGAATTGCTCTGTGGCTGCGTGGATCGGGAAGTCAAACGCAACACGGTGGACAGCAAGGGAGACTGGCGGCCGATCGCCTTCCTGATGACGGATGGCAGTCCGAGTGATACGGCTCTATACGAAACCATGATTGAGGAGGTGCAGAAGCGCCCCTTTGCCTCCGTGATCGCCTGTGCCGCAGGGCCCAAGGCCAAGCTGGAGCCCCTCAAAAAACTCACATCGCATCTCTACAATCTGGAAACCATGGACGGGCATTCTTTTGCCGGACTCTTCCAGTGGGTGTCATCAACGGTTTCAAATGGGAACCGCAGCATGGGTGCTGCTTCCAGCTTGTCGCTGCCACCCCCACCTCGGGAAATTCAGGTGGTCATCTGAAACTCCATGAACATCCAATCCCAGCACCCTGCCGACAGCGACCTTCCCAGCCTGGTTCGAGCAATAGCGCGCTGTCTCGATTTAATGCATGCCAGGCAGCGAGTCCATGGCGGACTTCACGGAACCCTGCTCAGGCAGTGCGTGACTCCGCAGGGAATTTTTGATGAAGCCGCCTTCATGGCCTGCGCCAGTGATGCCGTCGACGTCTCTGACGAATCCATGGTCAACGACCGGAGAGCCTTCGTGGAATGTTGTCTTCGCTGGGTGGCCGGAAATTCGCAGGCTCCAGACGCTTATTTTCGAGCCGATCTGCATCGGGGTGGCATCTGGCCTGTGTCGTTTTTGGAGTTGCTCGAACAGGCGCAGGACGAAAAGGTGGTTCGGCAACTCGGCTGGCAGGATTGGTGCTCGTCCCTGGTGGTTGAGGTGTCGGAAAACGCAGAGGCGGGCCTTGCTGCTGCCGGGTCGGTGGCCGGAGATAGCATGGAGCACGGCACAAACGGTGTCCTGGGTGCGGGGGCAGTGGAAGCACCATTGCAGACGACGGCGTCGCCGCCCACTGCCGCGTCTCCGATGGTGGCATCACCCGCGGTGCGGCTGAGTTTGCGCAACGGCACCGTTGGTCGTCATTATCGGATTGAACCAGGTGTCATCGCGAGCAGGATCGCACAGGCCTGCGGCGATGCACCCGATGAGGCGCGTGTGATCGACATGGACTGGCCGGCTTCGCTGGGCTTGGTCTTTGATGCGGAGACCGGTTCTGTCGAGGGGATCCCTCTGGAGGTTTTTGAGGGCGAGATTGTCCTGACGTATCGAGCGGCAGCTGATGCTGAGCCAAAGACTTGGAAAGCATCTCTGCTCATCAATCCGGACCCGGCTTCCCTGTGGAAGGAGTTGGATCCTCCGGAGGATGCGCCCTACGCAAGGCCCTCGTGCGAGGCGGCGGAATATCATCACGGTGCTCATCGCATTGTTGCCGCCAGCCGGCGCGGGCGCTCCCATGCCAATCGCGGAGAATTTCGGGATGACGCCTTTGCCGTGGGTTACGCCGCCTCGACCGACTGGCTCATTGTGGTGGTGGCGGATGGCGCGGGTTCGGCAAAATACTCGCGGCGCGGGGCGGAACTTGCCTGTGAAGCGGTCAAGGCACGGTTGACGGCAGCATTGAATCAGGTGGAGCACCCTGCCTGGCAGGCTCTGATGAATTTCGAGCAGGGATGGCAGCAGCCGGAGTTCCGAAACTCACTCAGGCAGATGCTTTACGAGGCGGCTCTGCATGCTCATTACATGCTCCAGGAGGAAGTCAAAAGTCCCGCCGTGGCGCTGCCAGTCCCCTCCAGCTTACGCAATTTTGACACGACGCTTTTGATTTTGGTCATGAGGCCCCATGCGGGAGGGCAGTTGGCGGCGACCTTCGCCATTGGCGATGGCGGGGCGGGTGTGCTGACCTCGCCACAACAAGGGCATCCGCTGACCCGACCCGAAGGTGGAGAGCACGCCGGACAGACCACCTTCCTGACGCTGCCGGCGACCCTGAGGAATGAGGAAGCCAATCTGGAACGGCGCTTCCATCTGGAATGGCTGCCTTCGGTCGCTGCGGCCGTCGTGATGACCGATGGCATCACCGACCCCAAGTTCCCGAGCGACGCCGCCTTCAGCGATCCTGCAGCGTGGGCGGCCCTCTGGCACGAGTTGCAACCCGCCCTGGATTCACCCGAAGCTCTGCTGGGGTGGATGAATTTTTTCTCGCCCGGCAATCACGATGACCGGACTCTGGTTGCCGTTCTGCCTGGCGATTCCACACCAGCCACCGAGCCGTCATGAGCCTTGTCAAAGTCCAATCCGCACTGACGGGGAAAACCTACCAGTTTGACGATTCGAAGCACGCTGGCAGCGGCGCGGTCAAGGACGTGTACTTCGCGCCAGACCGGAGTTACGTGGTGCAGATCTTCAAGGAGAGACAGGACGCCAACGCGATCGACCGGTTGAAGAACATTGTCGGGCCGTATCGCGAGCGCATTTTTCAGCAGATCGGCGGCGACTACTGGGAAAGCGTGTATTGCTGGCCCACGGATTTGGTGGAAGTGCCTGGCACGCGCCAGACGGCCCTCATCGCCCCGGTGTACCGCAGCGAATTTTTCTTTGAATTCGGATCTGCCAACAATGACATGCTGGGCATCAAGGGAAGAGACAAGGAGGGCAAATGGTTTGCCAGTGCCACACACCAGCAAAGTTATCTCGACCCGCGTGAGCGTGGCAACTGGCGCAACTACCTCGGCCTTTGCGTGCGCATCGCCCGGGCGGTCAAGCGCCTTCATGCCGCTGGCCTGGCTCACTCGGACCTTTCCTATCGCAACGTGCTTGTCGATCCCCTGACTGGTGGTGCTGCCGTGATCGACATCGACGGACTGGTGGTGCCGCAGAAGTACCCGCCGGACGTGATCGGCACGCCGGACTTCATTGCGCCGGAGGTCCTTCGCACCCTGCATCTTCCGTTGACAGACAAGGGCAGATCCCTGCCGTGCATTGAAACCGACCGGCATGCGCTGGCTGTGCTGGTGTACATGTACCTGCTGTACCGACACCCGCTGCGGGGTGGCAAGAATCACGATCCCGATCCCACGATCGACGAATCCATGCTGATGGGCGAGCGCGCCCTGTTCATTGAGCATCCGAACGATGCGTCGAACCGTCCGAACCTCGCGGGAGTCAAACCCTCGGCTCTGCCTTTTGCGGATGTTGCCAGGATGCCCTGCCAGATCACCGGCCCTTATCTCACGGAGCTGTTCCAGAAGGCTTTTGTGGAAGGCCTGCATGATCCGCATCGACGGCCAAGTGCCGACAGTTGGGAAACCGCACTGGTGAAAACGGTCGATCTGCTGCAGCCCTGCACCAATCCCAAGTGTGTGCAGAAATGGTATGCGTTCGACAACAGCACACGGCCGGCCTGTCCCTTCTGTGGAACGTCCTATCAGGGACTGCTTCCCGTGCTCAATCTCTACTCGCGCCGCCGCACCTCTGATTCTTTCAAACCGGATAACCATCGCCTCATGGTCTACAGCGACCAGTACCTCTATCCTTGGCATGTCAATCGCTTGATCGCTCCCAACGAAAGGCTGACGACCGAGCAAAAAAATCCGGTGGGTTATTTTGTGCTTCACCAGGGCACCTGGTGGTTCGTCAACCAGACCCTCAGCGGCATGAAGGATCTCACCGGCAAGACCGATGTCGCACCGGGCGGCAAAGTTGAGCTCACGGACGGTTTGCAGCTCCTGCTCAGTCCAGAGGAGGGCGGGCGGTTGGTCCAGGTTCAAATGGTGAAGGGGGCCTAGCATGAAGCATCGCAAGAAGTGGCTCTTTTTCGCCTGTGCCGCCGCAGGCGGTGCGGCTGGTGCTCTTCTGGCGGAGTTGGTCCCGAATCAGGGGCAGGGTACGCTGGAGGTTGCCGTCAAGGTCGCGCTTTGGTCGGCGGTTGCATCGGCCTGCATCACGGCGGGGCTTTTCGCCGCTGGCGAAAGGCATCTGCGACGACCGTTTTGTGCGGCGGTTTACCGGAGGGCACTGCTGGTGGGGGCCCTGGCGGGCGCGATTGCGGGCTTTGCGGCGCAATCGGTGTATGCCTATTTTCAGCCGGGATCCCTCTGGGTGGATGTCTTCATCCGCTCGTTTTGCTGGGGCGTGATGGGGGCCATTCTGGGAGCGCGATTGTCTGCGGCCGTACCCAACCTCGGTTTGGGGCGCGGGGTCCTGGCCGGGGGATTGGGTGGCGTTCTCGGAGGACTCAGCTTCCTGGTCGCCTGCCTGTTGCTGCCAGAGTTGCTTGGACGCGTGGTGGGATTGGCGATTCTTGGCGGGGCGCTCGGACTGGCGGTTGTCGCCATTGAGGAGGCCTTTCGCTCGGCTTCCCTGGAAGTCATCTGGGGTCCTGGCGAGGCTACGGAAGTCACGATAGGGGCTTCGCCGGTTTATCTCGGCGGCGGCAGCGTTGATCATGTCTTTGTCAGGGGCTTGCCGGCCAGGGCTTTGAGTGTGGTTTTGGCCGGTGGCAGGATCCTCTGCACCAACCACACCAACGGAATCGAGAATCAGCTCAAGGATGGCAGCCGGATCCGGGCCGGGGTTGTCGAACTGGTGGTGCACGCCAAAACCGCGACGGCGAAGTGAAAATTTTCATCCAGCGCGGTGGGCGCGATTTCGGACCCTATGCACCCGGGCAAATCGGCGATTGCCTGAAACAGGGGCGGATCTTTCTGCACGACCTGGCCCGCGAGGAGGCGGCTGGCCCGGAGCCTGGCCTGACGCTGCGGCAACTGCTGCTCAGGAGTGGGCATTCCAATCTGGTGCAGGCACCCTGGTGGGGTGGACAGGCTCGCGTGAATTGGGAGCTTCTCTGGCCGTGGACGGAAATGCGCTCGCTGAACTGGTTGTCCGACCGCCGGCTGCTGGGTCTGGCGGCGATCGGGTTGACGCCTGCCGTGGCTTTGGCGGTCAGTCGTGGGGGTGCGGCAAGTTATTGGGCGATCGCCCTGTATTTTTCCGCCCTCTGGGCCCTGTTTTTTTACAGCCTGTTCAAGACGCCCCAAGTGAAGGCACCGCTGGGTTTTCTGTGTTTCTTTTGGACCGGGCTGGTCTCCATCCCGGTTCTGCTCGTGCTTCAGCGGCTGCCGCTGTTGGCCCAGTTGCACGAGCTGGCTGAAGCGGAGGGGTTCCTGCCGCGCTTTGTGGGCATGCTGTTCGGTGTGGGGGTGATTGAAGAGCTAACCAAGGCGGCGGTGGTGCTCTGGCTCGTTCGTCGGCCGGGCGACATCTTGTTGCCGCAAACGGTGGTGTTGTACGGGATGATTTCCGGACTTGGCTTCGGCATTTACGAGGGGGTCGCCTATCAGCAATCGGTCAATCGCGAACAGGGCGTGGACGTTGCCTACTTTCTCAACATCGCAAGGCTGACCTCGCTGCCTTTCCTGCATGCCATTTGGACGGGGATCGCCGGCTATTTCATCGGCTTTTCCGCACTGTTCCCGATGCGGCGTCACGGGCTGCGCTTGTGCGCCATCGGCGTGCCCGCCAGCCTTCACGCGATTTACAACACCTTTGGCTGGTCGCTGCCCGGGTTGGCGGCGGGACTTCTGGGGGTGGTCTTGCTCATGACGTATCTCGCCAACTGCAGGCGCACCCAGCAGCAACTGCAGTTGTGATCCGCGGTCCCCTCGTTCCTTCTTCCCATGCGTCGCCTCCCAGTCTATCTTCTTATCGATTGTTCCGAATCCATGATCGGCGGCGGCCTGGATGCCGTTCGTGCCGGGCTTGCCACGATGCTTGCCGCGCTTCGCCGGGATCCGCAGGCCCTCGACACCGTCCATCTCGCCCTTATCACTTTCGATGCCGAGGCGCGCGTGGCTTCGCCCCTCACGCCTCTGCTCGAATTCCAGGAGCCGGAATTGAGGATCCGCGCGGGCACGGCGCTGGGGGCTGCGCTGGGCTTGCTTTCCGAGCGCATTCGTAGCGAGGTGAGAACTACAACGCCAGACTGCAAGGGCGACTACAGGCCGCTGGTTCTGCTGCTGACGGATGGCCAACCCAGCGACGACTGGCGCGGGCCGTTGGCCAAGATTGGCGCTCAGGTCCGCCCTCGCCCGGCGAACATCTATGCGATCGGTTGTGGCATCGACGTGGACTACGCCGTGCTGCAGAGCATCACCGACGTCGTTCTGCGCATGGAGGACATGCGCCCCGAATCCTTCGCCAAACTCTTTGTGTGGCTGACTGCTTCGGTAGCGAGCGCCAGTCAGGGCGTGGCTGAGACACCGGATGGCCGAATCCGGCTTGAAAAACTGCCTGACAATGTGGCGGCGGTGACGGGCAGGGCGGCATCACTGCCGGAGGGGCCACCGAGGCAGCTGTTTCTTCGCGCCCGCTGTGCGGTCAAGAGGTTTCCCTACTTGATGCGTTACCGCTTCGATCCTGCGCTTGATTGCTACCAGCCCATGAAGGCACACCGGCTCGCCGAGCCGGAGGAGCGTGACGCACCGCAGGGAGATCTGCCCCAGGTTCCAGGGCGCATGCTCAATGGTGCACCTGCCTGTCCGTGGTGTGAAAATCCGGGTGCCGGTTGCTGTGGCAACTGCGGCACGGTGTTCTGTTCGGATCCCGGTGACACTGCGGACATCTCCTGCCCAGGATGTGGTACAAGCCTCAAGCGCAGCGGCCCCGGTGGCGAGGGCGGCTTCCACGTAAGGCAGAGTGGCGGCTGAGCGACGAGATCCGGCAGGCCAAGTTTGAGGTCTACCGCCCGCAAATGAGCGCACCCTGCCGGGACCCATTAAAAAAGAACAATAGTTTTGACAAAATATACGAAACCTATATCTAAGGGCGCATGCCAAATCTTTTGATGCCGCAAAAAGTAGGCTGGCGGCTTTTCCGCCAAATTTTTGCCTGGTGGGGGGGTGCGAGAGGCGGCTCTGTGATGGCTCTGCTGATGCTGGGTCAGCTCGGTTGCGACCGCCCTGCAACCTTGGCCGAGGCTGGGAAAGAGAAGGAATCTGCGGATGCCAAACCGGATCCGCTCGAGGAGATTCGCAAACTGCGAATTGAGCTGGCACGGGTTCCCGAAGTGACGCGAGTCTCCGTTCGCACCGCCGCTCAGCTTAAGCCGGGAGGCGTGCTCTTGCAGGTTCGTGATGCATCCGGCAAACTTGGAGAGGACGGGTTGCGTCAATTCGAACAGTCGGTGGCTTCGTCCATGGCTAACGCGGGTTTTGAACTGGTGACATTCAGGGACCTAGTCGGTGTGGCTGCCGGCGGCAAGGGAAGCTTGGAAGCATCCCTTGAAGACACGCCGGTTGCAACCCAGGCCCTGTCCCAAGGGTTGGGGCATGTCTTGTTCGCGGATGTGCAACAGGTGATCGAACAGCCGACGGAAATCGGTGGGCGCCGCATTGTGAACATGGACCTTCGCGGCAGCCTTTCGCTGCTTTCCGCCACGAAGGGGGTCCGCCTCCACTCGGTGTCAGATCAGGTGCGAAGTCGCGGATTTGAAGCCGCGAACCTAGCGGCGCAAGGGCTGCACGATTTGGCAGGCCGACTTGCGGTCAGAGCGAAGGATTGGAAACTGCCCGAGAATCCCCAGCAGCCGGTGGCCGTTGAGATTCATGTCAAACTGGCGGGTTTGCAGTTGCCATATCTGCCTTCGCCCGAAGGCAGCATTGGCATGGAATCCCTGCCCATTTATGCCGATGGCGTGTCTGTCGAGCTGGATGGCATCATGCTTGGCAATGCGCCCTGCCGCGTGGAGGTGTGGCCAGGGCCGCATCGCCTGAAGATTGCCCAAGAGGGATTCAACGAGTCAGAAATGACCCTTCAAGTCACTTCTGCCGGGCGCTATGATCTCACGTTGACTCCGAGCGAAGCTGCTAGGAATGCCCTGAACGAGCAGCTGGTATTTCTTGAGAACCTGCGTCAGCAGCAGCGTGAAGGCCGTCAACGGGAGGCCATCATGGCGGCTGAAGCCGAATGCCTGAGAGGGCTGGCGATCATGTTCCGGCAAAGCGGCTACCGTGTCGACAACCGGAAGATTGACGACCCAGACGAATTGTCCACGCGGGGTGCCGCTCCCGAACCCCAACGCCCATGAAGAACCACCTCCTTTTCTGCCTCCTCGCTCTGCCGGCTTTCGCGCAATTGCCTCAGCCGAAGCTGATCCAGCTTGAAAAGATTGAAATCCAGCCGGGCCTCATCAGCCTGGAGGTTGGATCGCGTTTTGGACTGCAGCCTGCGGCAGTGGAAAGCCGCTTGAGAGGTGCCTTTGCTGCCAACCTGGCCGCCCAAATGAGTTCGTCCCGGGGAGTGTCGCTCGCGGCCCGCGAGGAATCCCTTTCCAAGCTAATGAAGGAGTGGGAAATTGCCGAAAAGCTGGGGAATTTGCCGGATGATGGAGCCCCTGCAGCCATGCCTGGGGTCGATCGGGCGGACTATGTGGCCACGGCTACGCTCACAGATCTTGTGGCCAACCGGGACACGTTGGTGCTTGGAGGCAGGGTTGCCGCAGCCAAGTGGAAGCTGTTGATTGAGGCTTCGGTGGAGCTGGTTGAAGTCAGCACCGGCCGCAAAGTGGCGCTCATCACGGAACGGGTCGAAGAAGGCGGGCAGGCCAGAGGAAATGCCAACTTCACGACGGCCGAAATTCAGGCAGTGAACCGCAAACTGGCTGCGGCGCTGGCGACTCGCCTGGTCGATTCCATCTCGCCGATTCGCATTGTGGCCGTGCGGGGCGACGATTTTATCATTGACCGTGGCAAGTCGGCCAATGTCAGAGTCGGTGACAAGTACACGCTGCTTGAGCCCGTCACTACCCCGGGTTTCTCCGATGCCTCCTTTCCTGTCGGACAGGCCGTCGTGGTGCATGTCAATGAGAGCTCCTCAAACCTGCGTTTTGAGCGTTCCAAAACTGCGGCAGCACAGGCCGTGCAAGCCACTTGGACGGTGATCAAGGCCGACAACTGATTTCTCTCCCGATATGAAACACATGCATCCCCTACGTTGTGCCATTGCCAGCTTGATGGCAATGTTGCTTGCCTCATGCGCCACCAATGGCCAGCTCATGCGCGCGCAGCAAAAATTTCGGCAAGGCGATTTCAATGGTGCCTCCGCAACGATCGCCTCCGCAGCCGCGAAACACCAAGCCACCGACAAGGATGCGGTGATTGTAAAGCTGGAGGCGGGTTCCATGGCGCTGACCGCAGGCCGAAGCGAGGTTGCCAATGCCCTCCTCCGTTCGGCAGATGAGGCAATTGAGGCGGCCAATCGCCGACCTCTCATTCAGGTTGGCAAGGAAGCGGGTGCCATGTTGAGCAATCTTAATGCGCTGCCATATGTTCCGACTCCCTCGGATCAAATCATGGGCGCTTCCTATTTGGCTCTCTCCTTTGCTGAAGAAGGCAAGATCACAGAGGCTCGCTCGGCAGTGAAACTTGCTAAAAATCGTCAGCAGGATGCCTTCAGCAAGTACAGGGCTGAAATTGACAGGGAAAGGGAAGCACTGCAGAAGGCGAGAGAAGCCTCAAAAGTTCCCTTTTCTCTGGATGAGGGCAAGCTTGCCGGCGTCACGGACACGATTGAGTCGGATCTGCGCAACTACACGCCCTACACCTCCCACACCGTGCCCTACGCGGAACTCATTGCCGGGTTGTTGCTGGGGGCCGGGCCTGAGGCTGAAACTGGCCGGGCGCGTGAAAGCTTGGGGCGTGCTTTGGCGGCTTCGCCGGGCAACGCAGATTTGCGCAGCGCCGCCAACGGGGCGATCAAAGGCAGGGTGCATGTCCTTTTCGAAGAGGGGGTGGGGCCGTCCGTTGAGCAGATGCCAGTCCACCTTCCCCTCTACATCAACAAGAACTTGGTTATGTTTTCGGCGGCCTATCCCAAGATGGTCTTTCACTCCCATTCCGCTGGTGCGAATGTGAAGGCCGATGGGGTTGTGCGTGTGCCGCAACCCATTTGCGATTTTGATCGCATTGCAGCGGATGAATTCCGGCGGCGGTTGCCTGGCATCATCAGTCGAACCACGGCGGCTTCTGCGCTCAAGGCTGCTCTGTCTTACACTGCGCAGGAGGCCATCAAGTCTCAGAATTCCGACATGGCTTTTCTGGCGGGTATTGCCGGTGCTGTTTACAACATTGCATCTGCGCAGGCAGATCTGCGAAACTGGGCTACGTTGCCCAAGCGCGTCAGCTACACACAGCTTGCAGTGCCTGCGGGCGGGAGCATTGAAATCGGAGGTGAAAATGTCAACCTGCCGAAGGGTGAGACTGTCATCGTGCGTGTTCGCGAGGTCGCGGGCCGGCGTGTCATCAGAACATTTGCCCTATGAAACAGGCGTCCTTCTGGAGGTTGGCCAAAGCGCTCATCACAAGTATCGCAGCTGTCTGTCTGCTGGTTGGCTGTCAGGCGCCTCCTGCACCCGAAGTGCAGCGGCTGCTTTATGACGGAGGTCGGCGCAGCCTCGACCTCACCATCGTGGCGGATCATCCCACGCTGGCGAAACGTTGGCGAAATGGGCGTGCCGTTGCGACCAGTACCTCCGATGGCTGGGTCACTGTTCAAATCCATGGTGTAAGTGGGGTGGGCCCGGTTGGCTATCGCTGGCAGTGGCATTCGGCTTCGGGCCTGACGGCCACCAATCCAGCCGCGGCGGCTTGGCGGTGGCTCGAACCTCAAGGAGGCCACCCCGCCGTTCTCACGGGCACATCCACTCTTCCACACCCTGCCCAAGCGATTTTGCAATTGCGACTCGAACACTAATCTTCGCACCACATGAACCGTATCCTTCTTGACTCCATGCCTCGATTTGTTATGCTTGCCCTCGTTGGCCTGCTGACTTCTTGTGCGTCATATTCCGTTCAACGGGTGAGTTCCTCACAATTGGCCACGACCACGGGGTTGGATCCTCGGGATGTGGCGGAAATATCGGCTGAAATGACCGAATCCATGCTCGCTGCCAACGTGCTGCGGCGCAAGGGTTCGGGCGGACGTTCCATCATTGCGCTTTCGACCTTTCGCAACAACACAAGTCTTTATGACTTTGACCCGCGACTGGTCTTCAACCGCATCACCGTGACCTTGAATCGCACAGGTTCCGCCTACAGCTATGTGACCGGTGACCGGTATGTCACGGCACATCGTGGTGCGGTGGCGCATGAAAACAAGGTGCGTGAGTTTCTGGGCGAGGGCAGGGTTTCATCGGGTCCCAGTCCGCAGTACACGCTCACCCTCGAACTCATTGAAGACCATGCCCAGCTGGGGCGGACCACGCAGAAATCCTATCAGATTCACATGACGCTCAATGAGATCGGTTCCGGCCTCTCGGTTTGGGAGGATTTGCGCGACATCGCCAAGGTCGGCCGCCGTGCGGCAGTGGGCTTCTGATGCGCCATCCGCAGGGGCGGCATCGCACCATCGCGGGTTGTGCTCGAGCGGGTGGCGAGGGCGGATTCCAGGTTCGACAGAGTCGGCGGGTGAATGGAAAATCGCAATGAACTTCTACGCGGTCCAAAGCGGGTTTCTTAAAATATCCCTTGAGCAAGGACTATCAATCATTGCACGCCGAAGATCTTTGATCGCAATGAATGATTCCGTGGAGATGAAATCCACTGTTACAGGCGGACTGCTACAGGGTTTGTTGCGGAGGCTGTCTACGGGAGATACTTTTTTCCACCAGCAATTCACTGCTGTGAGATGCCGCGGTGATGTATTGCTGTCTCCTCACCATTGTGGTGATATCAGAGTCCTGGAAGTGGGAGCTAGGCAGTATGCTTTGAATGACGGAGTTTTTCTTGCCGCTGATAGCACTGTGTGTTTGACGCCTCTTCGCAGGCCACTATCCAAGGGCCTCTTTGGCGGGGCTGGATTTTTCATCACTGAAACGAGCGGCTTCGGTCACTTAGCGGTAAATTCTCGAGGTGGAATTTTTGAGGTCGAGTTAAAACCAGGAGGTGATATGATTGTGGATGAGCGTCATCTCGTGGCTTGGGAACTTGGTCTAAAGCAAAAATTCCTGCTCGGATCTAATGTCTCCCCAATCAGCCTGCCATATCGTTTGATCGGCAGCCAGATATCGGGTGAGGGGGTGTTGAGTCACTTTAGTGGACGAGGTCGATTGGTTTTATCCTCTCTAGAAAAACGTTGATTGCTGAAAGGTGATCAGTGGCATGGTGGATTTGGCGATAATTAGTTGACTGGCTGGTTTGGCTGCGCGGGAAGCCGGTCGGCCTGCCTGCTGCAAGCTCGGTGTGAGCTAGGTTTTGTCCGTCGAATCTGTGTGGAAACAGGGTTTGCGGCCGTTTGTGTTAGATGCTTCGTTATCTCTTGGTTGCTGGATTCTTGTTGGCATTTGCTACGTCGCTGTCCGCCGCCGACGTGCCGCGCCTGCGGGCGGCGGCGTTGGAGTTCGAGGCGCTGCCGGACCGCGGTGGCCTGACCGCGAGCAAGGTCGGCGCCCTCGTGCGCGAGGTGGCCGGGCCGCTGACGACGACAGTGACCCTGCTTGAGGACGGCGAACGCCGTGTCTGCCTGGTGGCGCCGCACATGAACTCGCCCAAGGGTGCCAACATCAGCCCGCTGATCCGGCGCACCGCCGCGGAAGCGCTTGGCCTGCCGGTGGAAAACGTGCTGCTCATGCTCTCGCACAACCACACCGATTTCCATTTGGTGAGCAATCACCTCGAGGCCTCGGTGACGCTCGCCCTGAAGCCGGAGGAAATCCCCGCGCCGAAGCTGGTGCCGGCCGGCGAGGCCTACCTGCAAAAGCTCGCCGTGACCGCCCGGCAGTTGCCCGACAAGCTGCAGCCGGTGACGGTCTGGTGGACCGTGGGCCGCGAGGATCGCCTCAGCTACAACCGCAAGGGCCGGCGCGCCGACGGCAGCACCTACCTCATGCGCGAAGAGGATCGTGACCTGCTGGGCACGGACTTCAAGGGCGATGTCGATGAGCAGGCGCCGCTCGTCGTGCTGAAGAACCCGGCGGGGCAGGTGGTGACCGCCCTCGCTCATTTCACCGCCCATCCCGTCACCTGCTTCCATCCGGAGAAACCGGTGGTGTTTGGCGACTGGCCGCAGGTGGCCTGCGAGCATCTGGCACGGCATTTGTCGCCGGCGCAGCCGATCAGCGTCAGCTTTCTCCAGGGCTGTGCCGCCGACGTCAATTCCAAGGGCATGTTCCGCGGCGGCATTGACTTGTCGTGCCACTACGGTCGCCTGCTGGCCGACAGCTACATCGCCGCCCTCGGGGAGTTGCAGCCGTCGAAGCGCGACGGCCTCGATTACGCGGTCGAGAAGGTGCGCATCCCGCTGGCGCCGTTGCCCTCCGAGGAGGTGTTGAAGGCGGAGATTGCCGAGATGGAGGACTTTCTCCGGCGCGCCGCCGCTGGCGATGAAAACACCCGCGAGTGCGTGGGTCAAAACTTCCCGAGCGAGCTGACCCCCGCCTACCGGGGCAAGCTGGTCGAGATGATCCTGCCCTGGAGCCGCTGGGCGCTCGACCTGCGCCAGAGCGGTCGCGCCGACACGGTGGCGAAGTTTCTGGAGGTCGACATCCAGGTGCTGCGGATTGGCGACGTCGGCATCGTTGGCATGCCGTTTGAGCCCTTTCAGGGCATTGGCCGGCAGATCCGCGCGGGTTCGCCGCTGCCGCTGGCGCTGCCCTGCGGTTACACCAACCTGTCCTACGGCTATCTCACCGACGGTCCGAACACCGGCGACCGTGAGTACATGAGCGCCAATTACCGCTACAGCAAATTCCGTCCGCCCTATGCCAAGCCGGCCGGCGACGTCATCGCCGTGCAGGCGCTGGCGACCCTGCGGCGGTTTGCCTTGGAATAATCCTCATGATCCAGCCCCCTCAACCCTTTTGTGAGATCGGCGCCCATGCGCAGATTGATGCCGATGTCATTCTCGGCTACCGCTATCCGGGCGACTCGCAGCCGACGCGGATTGGCGACCATGCCATCGTGCGCAGTGGCAGCATTCTTTATGCGAACACCACGATCGGGCATCGCTTCCAGTGCGGCCACCAGGTGCTGATCCGCGGCGAGGTCGTCATTGGCGACCGCTGCGTGGTGCATCACAAGTGCACGCTGGAGGGCCGGCTCAAAATCGGCAACGGCGTCAAGATCATGGCGCATGTTTATGTGCCGAGCCGCACGACGATTGGCGATTTCGTCTTCATCGGGCCGGGCACCACCTTCCTGAACGCCAGGTACCCGATGCGCGAGGGCACGGTGCAGGGGGCGACGATTGAGGACCATGTCTGCATTGGCGGCGGTGTCACGATCGGTCCCGGCGTGAGGATTGGTCGCGGCAGTTTCATCGCCGCCGGCGCGGTGGTGACCCAGGATGTGCCGCCTGGCAGTCTCGCCCTGGGCGTGCCTGCCCGTCACCGACCCCTGCCGCCGCACGTGCCCCCGGAAAACCTGCTCGAGCAGTTGCTGCCGCAGACCGACCTGTTTGGCGCCCAGCAGGACGAGACGTGGCGGGATGAGGCGTGGGACAGAACCGCTCTGTGAGGTGCCAGGCCAGGCTCGCCGACCGTTGATTCCACCGCAACGCATCTTCCGTCATTCCACTCATGAACACCGCCGCAGACCACCAGCATTTTTCCGTCGCCTTTTTCAATCGCGTTTGGGAATTGCTCGAAAAGAGCGATCGGACTGCGGAGGAGACGGAGCGGATGATTTCCTTGTGCCACGCCTCGCTCGCCCACTGGCGGCTCAGGGAAGATTGCGCCGCCAGAAACCTGTCCATTGGCTATTGGCAGCTGTCGCGGGTTTATGCGGTTGCCGGGCAGGCGGGGAACGCCGGCCGTTATGCGGAGCTCTGTCTTGAGGTGAGCGGGGGTGAGCCGGCCTTTTATCTCGCTTATGCCCACGAGTCGGTTGCGCGTGCCGCCGCCCTTGCCGGCGACCTGACGGTTCTTCAAAAGCACGCAGCCCTGGCCCGCGGGCTGGCTGCACAGGTGTCCGATCCGGAGGAGGTGCAGATGCTGCAGGCCGATCTGGCGTCACTGGCCGGCTGTTGAAAGCCCGAGTTGGCAGCCGTCGTTAGCCAGCCCTCGGCCGTCGCCCACGGTCGTTTTCCCGGCATGTCCATTCCCCACGCTTTTTGTTGCGCGGCCATCGCCGCTTTTGCGCTCGCTGTTCCTCCCCTGTCGGCGGACGAACGCTTCGATGAAACCCAGGCGACCACCCTGTTTGCCTTCGATTCGGTGTCGATCCCGCACACGCAGAACCTGCGCCTGGAGATGCGCCAGCCGGTGCGGCATGCAGCCAGTCCGGTGCTGCAGCGCGGCGCGCCGGGCTCGCCCGACGCTCTGGGCGTGCAGTTCTACGGCTCGATCCTGCGCGAGAACGGCCGATGGCGGATGTGGTATGTCGCCTTCGACGACGATGCCGACAACCGCGTGGCCTCGGCGCGCTGGCGCGCGGCCTACGCGGAGAGCGACGACGGTCTCACTTGGACCAAGCCCGAACTTGGCCTGGTGGAGCATCGCGGCAGTCGCCACAACAATCTGGTCGATCTCGGCGGCCAGCCCTGGGGCGTAGTCAACCTGAAGGTCCTGCGCGACGATGCCGATCCGGATCCGGCGCGGCGCTACAAGATGACCACGCATGTCTATTTCCGTCACCACACGCGTCTCGGCAGTCTGCTGCCCTTTGTCAGCGCCGACGGCCTGCGCTGGACGCCGGTCAAGGACGTCAAGCCGCAGCGCTCGGAGTTGCGCCGGCAGGACCTGCTGTTGCCGGGGGTGCACATCGAGCCGAGCGGCGGTTTGTACCAGTGGGGCGGTTTTTATTATGCCTGCGGCCAGAATGCCCTGCCCGGGGTGCTGACCTATCAGGGGCGGGTCTGCCGGCTCTACCGCAGCCGCGATTTCAGCCACTGGGAACCGACCAGCAGCATCGCCTTCGTGCGCACGCCACAGTTCGAGTACCTCGGCGCGGGGCGCAGCCGTGAGGGCGAGCAATGCCACGAGGGCATCAGCGTCTGGCAGCGACGCAATGTCCTGCTCGGCGTGTATGGTCGCTGGCACGGGGCGGCTGAGTGGCGGGACGTGTGTGTCGATCTGGGGTTTGTGCTGAGCAATGACGGCCTGAACTTCCGTGAGCCGAAGCAGGAGTGGACCCTGCTGGAACACGGTGCCGACGCCGCGTGGGACCAGGGGGGGCTGCTGCAGGGGCAGGGCTTTGAAAACGTTGGCGATGAGACCCGCCTCTACTACGGCGCCTGGGATCCGCGGCCGACCGGAGGGCCGGTGCGGCCACGTGGTGGCGTGGGGCTGGCCGTGCTGCCGCGCGATCGCTTCGGGGCTTTGGCGGTCGACCTCGCGCGCGAGGGCCCGGGCAATTACCAACTGCCGCGGATCACCGCCGAGTTGGTCACTGCGCCGGTGCCGGTGGCGAGGCCGGATTTTTTCCTCAATGCCGAGGGCCTGGGGCCGGAGGCGGCGCTGCGGGTGGAGTTGCTTGATGACCAGGAGCGGCCGCTGGCCGGTTATGCCGGGGCGCAGGCCGCCGTCGTACGCGACAGTGGCTTTCAGACGCCGGTGCGCTGGCCGGGCGCTGTCACCCTGCCAGGGCGCGTGTGCGTGAGGATCGTTTTTGAAGGCGAACGCCGCGGCGACATCCGCCTGAGTGCCATTTACCACCGACCCTGAAACGTCGCGGCAGGCAAAAGTCAGCCAGATCCGCCACGCAGCGTTCCCGCAAGCCGCAGTGGACAAGAAGCGGCAGGGCGGGCTAGGCTGCCCGCCGATGGCCCGCGTGTCCCGAGTTCCCGATTTTCTGCACCTGCTGCGCGGGGGGGTGCTGGCTGTGCCGGTGGCGGTGGCGGCGGGCTCGGCCAGCGCGTTCTTCCTGTGGGCGCTCGATGCAGTTACCCGCCTGCAGTGGCGGCATCCCGGCCTGCTTTGGCTGCTGCCGGTGGCGGGTGTCGTCGTCGGCTGGCTCTACCACCGACTCGGCAAGGATGCCGACAAGGGCAACAATCTGCTCATCGACGAGATTCATGAGCCCGGCGGCGGCGTGCCGGCGCGCATGGCGCCCCTGGTCCTGCTCGGCACCCTCGCCACCCACCTCTGCGGCGGTTCGGCTGGTCGCGAGGGCACGGCCGTGCAGATGGGCGGCAGTCTCGCAGGTTGGTTCGCACGCTTGTTCCGGCTTGGCCATGAAAACCGCCGTCTGATGCTGCTTTGCGGCATCGCCGCCGGCTTCGGCTCGGTCTTCGGCACCCCGCTCACCGGCGCGATCTTCGCCATGGAGGTGCTGGTCATCGGTCGCCTGCAGTACGACGCCCTGCTGCCGGTGCTGGTGGCCGGCATCGTCGGCGACGCCACTTGCTCGGCCTGGGGCGTGCATCACACCGTGTATCATCTCGATGCCGCCTTGGCCGCTGGTCCACCCGCGCCCTTGCAGGCTTCGCTGCTGGCCAAGGCCGCCCTGGCCGGCATCGCCTTTGGCTGGGCGGGGCGTCTGTTCTCGCGACTCACCCACGACCTGCAGCGCGGCTTCAGCAGGCTGGTGCCGACGGCGCCGCTCCGGCCGGCCCTCGGTGCGCTGATCGTCATTGCCCTCGTCGGTCTCGCCGGCACCCGCGATTACCTCGGTCTCGGCGTCGAGACCACGCCGGGCGGGCAGGTCTCCATCACCGCCGCCTTTCAAGCCGGTGGCGCCGAGCCCTTCAGCTGGTTGTGGAAGTTGGTGTTCACTGCGGTCACGCTTGCCAGCGGTTTCAAGGGGGGCGAGGTGACACCGTTGTTCTTCATTGGTGCCACCCTCGGCCACAGTCTCGGCCTGCTGCTCGGCGAACCGGTGGCCCTGTTTGCCGCCCTCGGCTTCCTCGCTGTCTTCGCGGGTGCCGCCAACACCCCGCTTGCCTGCACGGTCATGGGCATCGAACTGTTCGGTGGCCAATACACCGTCTGCTTTGCCGTTGCCTGTTTCGCGGCCTACCTGGCCAGCGGTCACTCCGGCATCTACGGCGCCCAGCGACTCGGTGTGCCCAAAAAGGCCGTGCATCCGGATTTGCATGGCCGACCGTTGCGGGAGGTGGAAAAGGGCGGTTGAGGACAGGCTGATGGCGAATCGTTGAGGGTGGTTGGCAGCGCGCTTCGATTTCCAGAACAGGGCGCTGCTGCCGTGGTTGACCCGCGTGGCGAAGCGGTCGCCGAGCGGTCTTGCCAGTTCGGGGCAGGTCGCCTAAGTTACAGGCATGAGCACGGCCAGCCAGCACCGGGGTCAGATTGTCGATTTGCTGCAGTTGCGGGTGTTTCCCGGAGTGGTGGAGGTGACGGACGGACGCATTCGCGCGGTGCACGAGGATCCGAGCGTGACCGAGACCAGCCTGATTTGTCCCGGTTTTGTCGATGCTCACGTGCACATCGAGAGCTCGATGCTGACACCGCCCGAGTTTGGCCGAATCGCGGTCGCGCACGGCACCATCGGTACGGTTTCCGATCCGCATGAGATCGCCAACGTGCTGGGTGTTGACGGGGTGCGCTACATGCAGCAGCAGGCGGCGCGCACGCCCTGCAAGATCCATTTTGGCATTCCCTCCTGCGTGCCTGCCACCGGTTTTGAAACCGCTGGTGCGGTGCTTGGGCCCGATGCGATTGAGGAACTCTGCCAGGACGAATCGCTGCTTTACCTCTCGGAGATGATGAACTTCCCGGGCGTCATCCAGCGCGATCCGGAGGTGATGCGCAAGCTGGCCATCGCCCGTGCCCATGGCCGGCGCATCGACGGCCATGCGCCCGGCCTGCGCGGCGAGGCCCTGAAGGCCTACGTGTCTGCCGGCATCGAGACCGATCACGAGTGCTTCCAGATCGATGAGGCGCGGGAAAAACTCGCGCTTGGCCAGAAGATCCTGATCCGCGAGGGCTCGGCCGCGAAGAACTTCGAGGAGCTCTGGCCGCTGCTGCTCGATCACGCCGACCGCTGCATGCTGTGCAGCGATGACAAGCATCCCGATGATTTGATCGAGGGGCACATCGACCGCTTGTGCGCGCGTGCGGTCGGTCACGGTGTGCCAGCCATGAACGTCCTGCTTGCCGCCTGCCTGAATCCGGTGCGTCACTACGGCTTGCGCTGCGGCCTGCTAAGGCCGGGGGATGCCGCTGACTTCATCCGCCTGCGCGACCTGACGAACTTTGAAGTGCTGGAGACTTGGATCGACGGCGAATGTGTCGCCCGCGACGGTCGCTCGTTGCTCGACAGGGCGATCTCGCCCTGCGTGAACCGCTTTTTCGCCAAGCCCAAGCAGGTCGTCGATTTTGCCGTGCCGGCCGGCCGCGGAAGACTTCGTGTGATTGAGGCGCGGGACGGTCAGATTGTCACCGGTGCCGGGGAGGCGGAACCACGCCTGGAAGGCGGTTTTGCCCTCGCCGATCCTGCGCGCGATCTGCTCAAGGTCACCGTCGTCAACCGCTACACCGATGTGCCGCCGGCGGTCGCCTTCGTGCGCGGGGTCGGCCTGCGCCGCGGTGCCCTCGCCTCCAGCGTCGCCCACGACTGCCACAACATCGTTGCTGTGGGTGCATCGGACGCCGACCTGATGCGCGCCGTCAACCTTGTCATCGCCAACTGCGGAGGCATCAGCCTGGCCGATGCAGATAGCACCGATGTTCTGGAACTGCCCGTGGCCGGCTTGATGAGCGAGGGTTACGCCGAGGATGCTGCGGCCGGCTACGCGCGCCTGACGCGGCGCGCCCACGAGCTCGGCAGCCCCCTGCATGCGCCCTACATGACCCTGTCTTTTCTGGCCCTGCTGGTGATTCCCGAACTCAAGCTCAGTGATCGGGGCTTGTTCGACGGGAGTGCTTTCCGGTTTGTGCCCTTGTTTACCGGGCGCTGAGACCAGCGTTCAGTACTGCTGGTTACATAATTATCGACATTTTCAATAAAATTTGGAACAATGACTCGTGAACCCCTTGCCGCGAATCATGAAAACTTCCTGCCTCTCCTGTCTTGGACTTCTGCTCTTCGGGCTGGTGTCTGGCGCGCTTGCCCAGACCACCCCCGGTTCCATCGCCGATGTCGTGCTGCAATTGAAGCTCACGGGCATGGATCCCGCCACGGTCAGCCGGGACATCCATGGCAATGTGCTCAAAGACGAAAAGAACAAACCCATCCCCAGCTTTGAGGCCTTCTGGGAGGTGCGCAATCAAGGACTGTTGATCGAGGAGCATTGGGAGTGGGCAAGCCGGCTCAGCAATGCGAAGTATGGCAACAAAGAGTTCCTCGAGGATCTCGTCGCACTCGGTGTCATCGACTCGATCTCTGGCTGGTCGCTCAAGTTCGTGCAACCCACCTTCGGCGTTCCCGAGGATTTGATCGGCCTCGTCGCCGGCAACGGCTGGTATTTTCTCGTGCATCGCAACAGCGAGGCCAACGCGCCGATTTCCCTGAGTCAGATCATCGTGTTCGACAAAGACACCACCCAGGCCAAGGCGAACGAGCGCACCGTGCAGCGCTTTGGCGAGGGCGAAACGCCGACCACCAGCACCCGCAGCTTCCAGGAAACCACACGCCACGAGATGACCTTCATCATCGATTTCAACGATGTGCTGCCGGATGGCGACGAATACTATTTCGACACCCAGGGCATTTATGCTGGTGGCCTGCGCCTGCAGTTCCTCGGGCCTGACAAGCGTCCGGTGTTCATGCCTTCCGCAGGCAAGTTGAGCAGCCTGAGCGGCCGCATGGTCTACGAGGATTTCGACTCCGACACCTTTCGTCGCCGGCTGGTCGAGGGTGGTGTCACCCACAGTGCCGGCAAGTTCTCGGCCAACGTCGGGATCTACGCCGACCTGATCGAGCGCTGAGCCGGGCAGGGGACAGGGGGTTGACCCTGGGTGATCCATCTCGGAATGGTAAGCCGCGTCGTGTGGGCAGGGCGTCTCAGAGAAAACACAGGCTCCGCGCAGGCGAAGCCGACACGGGCGTGCTTTTGAGGTTGCCCTCCTCGGGGGGAGCTATCTAGGATCCAGTCATGCGACATCGGTGGATCCTGACGTTTCTTTGCTTGTGGTGCCTCACTTCGGGGTTGGGGTCGGCGCTCTTGGCGCAAAAGGCTCCGATCAAGGGAGCGCCAGCCAGCTTGAACGACCTGCAACTCGGTGAGCCGCCGTGGTCCGGCTCGGATTTTGTGCAGAGGCTTCAGGGGCACGTGGCTTTTTTTGCCGTCTTGTTGGCCCCGGGGCAAGTGCCCGTGGTTCAAGGCGCTCCGGCTGGAATGGTGAATGGATCGCTTGCCGCCGCGGCCCAGCGTGATGCCCCAGCCTTTGCCAAACGCTTCAACCGCTGGATGCACAAGGAAGCGTCATCCGCCTCCCGAAACTCAGCCATGTGTGCGGCGCTGATGGCACGGCCACCAGGGGTGTCGATGGCGCCGCCCCCGCGGGTAGAGGCTGATGTGGCTCTGCAGCGCTACCTGCAGGATCTGGGGTACCATGGGCCGGTTCTGCTGGCCGCGGGCGCGTTTGAAGCCGCGGGTGGCTTGACGCCCGGTCACTACCTGGTGTTCGATGCCAAGGGGGCACTGCTCTACAACGGATCCCAGGAGTCCAAGGCGGAGCAAATCATGCGTACGGCGCTCCGCGAGGCGGAACAGGAGGCGCGCAAGGCCAGGCGTTAAGGCCGCCACTGGCGTGCGATGCAGGTTTTCAATGCCGCTCGCGCTGGCGGAAGACGAAGATCAGGGCTGCGCCGGCGGCGAAGCCGGCGATGTGGGCCAGGTAGGCAACCCCGCCACCGCCCGTGCGACCGGCGATCATGGCCTGGCTGAACACCTGCATGCCGATCCACAGAAACAGGAAGACGAAGGCGGGCACGTCGATGATGCGCGTGAACAGGCCGAGCGGGATCAGGGTGCGAATTGGCGCGCGCGGATGTTCGATCAGATAGGCGCCGAGCACGCCGCTGATGGCGCCGCTGGCACCGACAAGCGGCACAGCCGAGAGCGGATCCTGCCAGGTGTGCACCAGGGTGGCGGCGACGCCGCAGAGCAGGTAAAAGATCAGGAAGCGCAGGTGGCCGCACTCGCACTCGATGTTGTCGCCGAAAATCCACAGGAACCAGAGGTTGCCCGCCAGGTGCATCAGACCTCCATGCATGAACAGGCTGCTGAAGAGCGCGCTCCAGGCGCCGGGCACGCCGCGGTGGAATTCGACGGGCACGAAGGCACCCATGGCCACGCTCTGCTCCAGTCCGACCCGCATTTGCCAGAGGAAGTACACGGCCAGGTTGGCGGCAATGAGCAGCACGGTCACCCGCGGAAAGCGGTGCACCGGATTGTCGTCGGCCAGCGGAATCATGGCGCGACTCTAGGCCGTCCCTGCCGCCTGACAAGTGCCGTGGCGGTTGCCCGGGCCGGGCAGGTGTGGCAGATTCCATGATGCTCCTGCGCACGGCCTTGCTTTCGGTCCTCCTGGTTTCCTGTTCCAGCCTGCCCGACCCGCGCACGCCACCGGTCGCAGGCGCAACGGAAGCACGGCGGTTGCTGGAACAAAGCGCTGCGCGCGCCGGCCACCCCTGGCAGCGTCTGCGTGAAGTCGAGGCGACGTACGACGGCGAGTGGGCGCGGCTGGTGCGACGTCTGCAGCCGGTCCTGGTCGATGCCGGTTTCCGGCGGGGATCCTGGGAACGCTACCGGCCATCGCAGGGCAGGGTCGAGCAGATCCATCGCGGCCCGAAGGGCACCAAACGCGTCGTGCGCACGCCGGACGCTGTCGAGGTCTGGTTTAACGACCAACCCGCCTCTTCGCCGGACGGGCGCGCTGCCGCCGCGCTGGTGGCCGATGGCTACGCGATGTTCCTCTTTGGCAGCGACTGGCTGCTCGCACATGGCAGCGACTGGCGGCTCGATCCGTCGGCAGCGCCCCTGCCTGTGGATGGCGACCCTTGCCGCCGCGTGTTTGGCGTGTTGCGGCCCGGGTTGGGCTTCGCCCGTGAGGACCGGGTGGTGGCTTGGATCAGCGAGCGCGACCTGCGTCTGCGACGCATTCAATTCACCTTGGAGGGCCTCGGCAGTACAGCGGGTGCGGATGTCGAAGTCACCTTCCGCGAGGTTCAGCCCGGGCCGCGCGGCACCGAGTTCCCCAGGCATTTCGTCGAAACCGTGCAGCGTCCTGTGCAGATTCGGGCGCACGACTGGCGAATGACCGAGTTGCGGGCCCGCTGAGGCCGATGAAATCGGCCTTGCCGCGACCTCTGCGTTTTGATTGCATGTCGGCATGACGCCCATCCCCTCCCCGTTGTCCCGTCGTGACGCCCTCAAGGCCACCCTGGCGGGTGTCGGTCTCAGCGCCGCGGCCTTTGAACCCGTGCGTGCGGCGCCTGCGTCCGACATCCGCCGCGGCTCACCGAAGCGCTACGACATGCTCAAGTCGATCAACCTCTGGGCATTCCCCTATCCGGAGCGCATGAACCTGCGCGAGTGCCTGCAGTTGGCCAAGGATGCCGGCTTCGACGGCATCGAGTTGAATTACGATCTCGACAACGACCTCTCTCCCAAGCACGGCACGGCGGACTATGTGAAGATCCGCAGGATGGCCGACGAGATCGGCATCCGCATCAGCGGCCTGTGCTCCTTCCTGTTCTGGCCCTACCCGCTGACCAGCAACGACCCTGCCAAGCGAGCCCAGGGTCTGGAACTGGCCGGCAAAATCGCCGAATGCGCCCGTGATCTCGGGGTCGACAACGTGCTCGTCGTGCCGGGCGCGGTGCACATTCCCTGGCGCGACGATCATGAGCCGGTGCCGAATGACGTCTGCGACCAGCGGGCGCGCGAGGCGGTGGGCAGGCTGGTGGTGCAGGCGGAAAAGCTGAAGGTGCGCCTGAACATCGAGAACATCTTCTTCAACGGCTACCTGATGACGCCGATGGAGATGAATGCCTTCGTCGACAGCTTCGGCAGCGAGCACGTGCGCGTGCATTTTGACACCGGCAACATCAGCATGTTCCAGTATCCCGAGCACTGGATCGGCGTGCTGGGCGAGCGCATTCAAAACGTCCACCTCAAGGAGTTCACCAAGAAGGGCACCGACTTCAGCCTGGAAACCTTCCGGCCACTGCTCGACGGCACGACGAACTGGCCTGCGGTCACCGAGGCGCTGGCCGCGACCGGCTACAACGGCTTCCTCACCTTCGAGTACTTCCATCCCTACACCCATTACCCGGAAGCGCTGATCTGGCAGACCTCGGATTCGATGGACCGCATCCTGGGCCGCAAAGCCTGATTCCGCCAGACGTCTGCCTGCTGCCATGGCACTCAAGGTTGCTTGGGCTCTGGGAGCCATGTCTTGAATCATGGATCCTGGCAGTAGAGGATCTGCCGTCAGTTTGACAGCATTCAAAATGATGTCAAAATGTTGGCATGACACGGACTCAGATCCAGTTGCCCGACGAAGTCTTCGCCAAGGCCAAGAAAGTCTGCGAAGCCAGGGAGATCTCGCTCGCCGAGCTGGCCCGCCGAGGCATCGAATACATTCTCAGCGTCTATGCCCAGGAGCCGGGCAAGACGGCGGAGTGGCACCCCCCCCAACCCCGCAAGCTGGGCTGGATGGGCCTCACGGATGCTGAGATCAAAGCCGAAGCGCAGATGACCCTGAATGAGGAGGCGTTGACCCGAACCCGTTCGAAATAGTCGGCATGCTTTCCATCGACACCAACATCCTGCTTCATGCATTCAACGAGGACTCTTCACGCCATGAGGCTGCCTATGCATGGATCCTGTCCATCCAGCGGGATGAGGAGGTGGCCATCTCCGAGTTCATCCTGGCGGAGTTCTACGGCCTCCTGCGCAACCCCGCTGTACTGAAACATCCGCTCATGGCCGAGGAGGCCGTCGAGGTGATCCAGGCCTACCGCAATCACCCCCGCTGGCGCTTGATCGGCTTCCCCATGGAGAGCCGAGCGCTTCACGACGCGCTCTGGAAAAAAGCCACTGTCAAAACCTTCGCCTTTCGCCGCCTCTACGACACTCGCTGCGCCCTGACCCTGATCGCCCAGGGCGTCACCGAGTTCGCCACCACGAACGCCAAGGATTTTGAGGGCGTGGGGTTTCGGAGGGTTTGGAGTCCGCTCTGAAGCGGCTCCGTTCCTGGGGGGGACGCTGATGTTAACATAACGCATCTTGCCGTTTACCGGCAGGTCATAGAATGCACCTGGCGTTCGTTTGGCTCTTCATGCTTTTTCGTTTCTTTGCGATCCCAGCGTTTTTTTGCGGCCCCATCTGCGCTCAAAGCCTTCTCCCCGCCCACTGGGATCCGGCGTTGGCGGGCGACGTTGTCCTGCAACGACTGGTCAACACCTCCGCACCGCGGGTCAAGGGGGCGCATGATGCGGAGTTTGTGTGTGTGGGTGACCGTGCC
The DNA here is from genome assembly GCA_036846165.1 of Prosthecobacter sp. Classification (GTDB taxonomy): domain Bacteria; phylum Verrucomicrobiota; class Verrucomicrobiia; order Verrucomicrobiales; family Verrucomicrobiaceae; genus Prosthecobacter. The sequence goes on along the minus strand of DAIUCN010000037.1, from coordinate 9,869 downwards.
TATGTCGTCGCCGAGGCCAACGATGAGAAGGCCGGGGAAAGCGCCGGCTGGCCGTTCATCTATGCCACGATGTCGATCATGAACCTGAAGACGCTGCAGGTGGAGCGCATCATCGACTTCGCGAAGAGCGGACAGGTCTTTGCCAACGAGACGCTGCCCGTCGGCGCCTGCTTTGTGCCGCGCATCCTGCAGAAGGACGCCGGCACGCTGCGCTGCTACTTCACCAGCGAGGATCCGGGCAAACGGCCGTCGCAGCTCTGGTATCGCGACTTTGACCTGCAGCGCGCGGAGTTCGCGCCGACGATCCACAAGGCGAAGCTGAAGACCGCGGCGGGCACCTTCGATTTTCAGCCGCCGTTTTTTCATGCCGATGCGGCCGCCCAAGGCTTTGCCAAGCCGGCGGTGGATCATGCCTTCTTCCTCTTCGATTCCTTCAAGCGCTTCGACGGGCGGCTGTACGTCGCCCTCAACAACTTCGCCGGCAAACAGAATGCCCTGGCCCTGGTGCACGACGATTTGGCGACGTTTGAAGTGCTCGGCCACTACAACGAGCCGCAGGATCAGAAGCTCAGTGAGTCCGCGGTGAATCGCCTGCCCGACGGCACCTGGATGGCCATCTGCCGCAACGACGGTGGCAACTATCACTTCACCACCAGCCGCGATGGCCGTTCGTGGACCGCGGGCAGGGAGCTCGCCGCCGTGCAAAACGGCGCCAATTCAAAGCCGACTTTTGACCAGTTTGGGGGTGTGTATTACCTCGGTTGGCAGGAAGCCACGCGCATTCACGGGGTGAGCCGCAGCGTCTTCAATGTCGACATCTCGCGCGATGGTGTGAAATGGGAGCGCAAGTATCGCTTCGAGACCCCGCAGTCGTTTCAGTACCCGAGCTTCCACGAGCATGAAGGTGTCATCTGGCTGACCGTCACCCAGGGCGAGGTTTCTGCCAGCCGCAAGGAACGCATCCTGTTCGGCAAGCTGGAGTCTGTCGGCGAGTTTGAAGCACAGGAAGGAAGACAGCGTCTGGTCTGGCCTGCGCCCCGGGAGACACCCGCGCCGCTTGGAGAAAGCGTCGAACTGGCGCCGGGTGTTTTGTTGTTCACCGATCGCACGTACACCGCCTTTGAGGTGCCGGAACAGCTGCTGGGCAAAACCTTCTGGCGCGGCTCGATTGAACGTCCCGAGGTTGAGATCGCCAGCAGCGGCACGCTGTGGGCGCTGACGCCGACGGCCCGGCCCGGCGCGGCCAGTCGTCACGCCGACCTGCTGGCGGCGGGTTTTGAAAAAACCGATTTGCCGGAATTTCAGCTTTTTCCCGGCGAGATCAATCGCGTCAGTCACTACCGCAAGAAGGTGGTGGCGGGCGAGCGCCTGCGCTTTCGCAAGATGGTGCTGTATGTCTCCGTCGAAGCCGTGCGCTTTCGCCAGCCTGTGGAAGGGCCTTCGGTGATGGTTGATCCAGGAGAGGCATTTCAGGACGAGGCGCGGGCCGGTGCGATGATCATCGGCATGGATCGCACGCCCAAGGGGCGGATCTGGGGCTGCTGGACGGGCACGGGTGACAAGAAGGACGGGTACTTTCTTTTGGCGACGAGTGACGACGGCGGATCCACGTGGTCGAAGCCGCGGCTGGCGGTGGGCGCGCGCCTGGAAGCTGCGCAAAAGATCAATGGCGCGCTGGTCGGCAATCTGTGGACCGATCCCAAGGGCCGGCTCTGGCTGTTTTTCGACCAGCAGCTCGGTGATCCGCAGGGGCGCATCACCAACTGGTGGATGCGCTGCGACAATCCGGATGCGGCCGAGCCGACGTGGAGCGTGCCGGTGCTGTTTGCCGAGGGTTGCACGCTGAACAAGCCGACGGTGCTCAAGGATGGCAGCTGGCTGTTGCCGGTGTCCGACTGGCAGAAAAAGACCGCGCGCGTGTTCGCGTCGACCGACGAGGGCGCGACCTGGAAGGAGCGCAGCAGCCTGCAATTCCCGGGCTGGCAGTTCGACGAGCACATGATGGTGGAGCTGAAGGACGGTCGCCTGTGGATGCTCGCCCGCACCAGCGGACATCCGCACGAAAGTTTTTCCAGCGATGGAGGTCGGACTTGGAGCGAGCCGAAGCAGGCGGCGACGGTGCAGAATGTCAGCTCGCGCTTCTTCCTGCGGCGGCTGGCCTCGGGCCGCATTCTCCTGGTGAAGAATGGTTCGCCGGCCGAGCGTCTGCTGCAGCGCAGCCACCTGAGCGCCTGGCTGTCGGACGACGAAGGTCGGACCTGGCAGGGTGGCCTGCTGCTCGATGAACGCAGCGCGGTGTCCTATCCCGATGGCTTCGAGTCGCCCGATGGCCTGATCCACATCCTCTATGACTGGAACCGCCACACCGACGCGGAGATCCTGCTGGCGAAGTTTCGCGAGCAGGACATCCTTGCCGGCAGGATCGTTTCGGAAGACGCGAAGCTGCACCTGCTCGTCAACAAGGCCACGGGCCCGAAGCCGGAAAAACTCTACAACGGCATCGAACTGCCCGACCAGTGGCCGCCGCGGTTCCTGGATCCGGCGTCCGTCGAGCCGATGGCGGTGCCGTATCTGCAGCGGCCGCCGAAGGTGATCCCGATCGATGTCGGGCGGCAGCTCTTCGTGGATGACTTCCTGATTGAGAAGAGCACGCTGAAGCGCAGCTACCATCAGGCGCAGAAGTTCGAGGGCAATCCCGTCTTCAAGGCGGAGACGGCGCGCGAACTGGGCAAGTCGACGCAGGGAGAAGCCGGCGAGGAGGCCACTGTTTTCACGGGCCAGGGCGGCGTTTTTTACGATCCGGCGGAGAAGCTCTTCAAGCTGTTTTACGTGGCCGGCTGGCGCGGGCCGCTGTCGCTGGCCACGAGTCCTGACATGAAAACCTGGACTCGGCAGGGTGAGCTTTTGCCCGAAGGCCTGCGCTGGACGGGCCCGAAGCTCACCACCGGGGGCTCCGACAACTGCGTCTGGCTGGATCTCAACGCCAAAAATCCGGCGGAGCGCCTCAAGTTCCTGACCTGCTGGCTGCATGTGCCGAAGGAGCAGAGGCCGCAGGGTTTCATGCACTCGCTGCATGTCTCCGATGGCAGAACGTGGTCGGACGCAGTGACCACCACGATTGCCGCGGACGATTACTGCTCCTTCTTCTACAATCCGTTCCGCGAGAAATGGTGTTTCAGCATCAAGAAGACCGAGCACCGCGGCCGCTGCCGGTACTACTTCGAGAGTGACAACTTCCTCGGCGGGGCCGGCTGGGACCGCGCGGTGTACTGGACGAACGCCGACAGGCGGGATGCTCCTGAACCCGAGGGGAGGTATCCTGGTGCCGGTGAAACACCACAGCTCTACAGCCTCAATGCGGTGGCGTATGAAAGCCTCATGGTGGGCATGCACTACATCCACCGTGGGCCCAACAACAAGATTTGCGCGGAAGGCCAGTTCCCCAAGCTGCTCGACCTCGAGCTGGGGTTCAGCCGCGACGGGTTCCACTGGGACCGACCCGACCGCCGGGGTTTCATCACGGGCTCGCGCACGGAGGGCTCCTGGGACCGTGCCTACCTGCATGGCGCTGCGGGTGTTTTTGTCGTGCTCGATGACCAACTCGTCTTCCCCTACATGGGCACGAGCGGCATTGCGCCCAGCGGCCACCGAGGCATGTACACCGGTGGCAGCATCGGTCTGGCCACCCTGCGCCGCGACGGCTTTGCCTCCATGGAGGGCCCGGGCGAGCTGACCACGCGGCCCGTGAAATTTCAGGGCAGGCACCTGTTTGTGAACCTCAAGGGTGAAGCGCGGGTGGAGGTGCTCGACGAGAAGGGCAAGGTCCTGCGCAGCTCCCAAGCGGTTGCAGGAGATCAGACGCGTCTCAAGGTCACTTGGTCCGACAAGTCCGACTTGTCCGACCTCGCCGGCAAGCCGGTGAAGTTTCGCTTCCAAGTGATGCAGGGCTCGTTGTATGCCTTCTGGGTCACGCCCGATGCCAACGGGGCCAGCAACGGCTACGTCGGCGCCGGCGGGCCGGCGTTCGACGGCGTGCGCGACCAGCCTGATGCTTCCCTGACTCCATGATCCCCACCCTCCCCATATTCCTCGCTTTCATGCTGGCAGTTTGCGGTCTGCCTGCTCCCGCACAATCCCCGGTGCTGTTGAAGGTGGCTGACTTTGAAACTGCCGACCTCTCCCAGCTCTCGTTGCAGCAGGCCCGGGACGATTCCATCGCGATTGTCACTTCGCCGGTGAGAGATGGCAAATTCGCCGCCCGAACGTTGTTGCGCTCAAGTGATCCCGAAGTGCATGGCGGCCAGCGCGCCGAGTTTTCGGACCGCAAAGGCACGAAGATCGAGATGAATGGCGAATACTGGTACGGCCTGAGCATTTTGGTGCCGGAGGATTTTCGGCCGCCCGCCGAGTCCGATGCGGTGCTCTTTCAATGGCACACACAGCAGGGCGGGCCGAGTCCGGTGCTGGCGATCCGCGTCAATCGCGAGGGCTGGCGCCTCACCAGCGACGCGGTGCCTGGAGCGAAGCGGCGGACGCTGGCACGCCTGCCTCTGGTGAAAGGCCGCTGGACGGACTGGGTCGTGCATGTTCGCTGGTCGGCGGAGCGCACGGGCTTTTGGACCATCTGGCAAAACGGCAGGGAAGTGGTGAACGAGCGCGACATCATCACCCATTATCCCGAGGTGCTCGGACCCTATGCGAAGTTCGGCCAGTACCACAGCGTCGATGCCCTTGTGCCGGTGAACAGCGTCTTCTTTGATGAATACCGCGTTGCCGGCACTGGTGGAAGCTATGAAAGGGTTGCGCCGGCAGCCGGCAAACCCGCGCGGCCGTGAGGCGAACCCAGCCATGAAACGCTTCTTCGACGGCTTCAACAACCTCTATCCCTTCTGGCTGGTGCTGCTGGCCACCGTCGCGTTTTTTCATCCGCCGGTGATGCTCTGGTTCGATTCGGACTGGGTGTTCTGGTCGCTCGCCACTTCCATGCTGGGCATGGGCCTGACCTTGAACCTGGGCGATTTCCGCGCCATTGGCCGCATGCCGGGTGGTGTCGCTCTCGGCTTTCTGGCGCAGTACACACTGATGCCGCTGGCGGGCTGGTGCACGGCCAAACTGCTCGGTCTTGAGGCGGGGCTGGCCGTGGGCATCATCCTGGTGGCCAGCTGCCCGGGCGGCATGGCTTCGAACGTGATCGCCTACCTGGCTCGCGCGAATGTGGCGTTGTCGGTGGTGCTCACGCTCGTCTCGACACTGCTCGCCTTCTTTTTCACGCCGATGTGGACGCGCCTGCTTGCTGGTGCCTACGTGCCGGTGGATGTTTGGGCCCTGTGCAAGTCAGCGCTGCAGCTCACGGTGGCTCCGGTGGTGCTCGGCGTGCTGATCCGCTGGAAACTGCCGCGCACCGCCGACTGCATCGGCGCGGCTGGTCCGACCTTTGCCGTGCTGGCCTTTGTCTGTGTGACGGGCGGCATTGTCGCGGCGAGTGCGGAGGCCATCGCCCAGCACTTTGGCCGGCTCGCTCTCGCTGCCTTCGTTCTGCATGTCATCGGTTTCACGGTCGGCTACCTGCTGCCCAAGCTGCTGCGTTTTCCCGAGTCGGTGGCGCGCACGGTGAGCATCGAGGTCGGCATGCAAAACGGCGGCATGGCCGCCTCGCTGGCCCGCCTGCACTTTGTCGCCATGCCCCTGGCGGCGGCGGCGGGGGTGTTCAGTGGCGTGATGCAAAACATTCTGGGCGGCATTGCCGCGGCGATCTGGAAACGCCGGCCTCCCTCCGCATGAGCCGGCGCGACATCCATTACTGGAAGTGCGACCGCCCTGCCGCCTTTCACGGCACCGCGCCGCGTGCGTCGCGCGCCGCGGAGCTGGAGGGACTGCTCGCCGAGGTCTTGCGCGAGGCCTTGGGCGCACACCGGTTGGTGCTGCAGCCGGGGGCGGGCCAGGGCAATCACCTGACCTGGCGGGGCGAGGCCGACGGCCAGCGGCTGTTTGTGCGGGTCGAGGACGGTCCTGAGGGCGATGCGCATCTGGCGGTGGAGAGCGCCGTGCTCGCGCGGGTGCGGGCCGAAGGCCTGCCGGTGCCGGCGGTGTTGGGCTGGGATGCCAGCCGCACGCGCGTGCCGTTCGCCTGGCAGGCACTGGAGTGTTTTGATGCGCCCGACCTGAACCATTGGTTCCGTCGCGGGGAATTGCAGGCTGAGCCGGTGTTCCGGGCCATCGGCGCTGCGGTCGCGCGCTGGCAGGCGGTGCAGCCATCGGGGTTTGGTGTGCTGGATGCCGGTCTGAACGGCTTGCGCCCGAGCTATGCCGATTATTTTCGGCTGCGTTTGGACACCCATCTGGGGTTTTTGATCGACCGCGGTTTCCTGAATGCCGCGCAGGGGCGCGAGATCGAAGCCGCCATCGCGTCGGCCTCCGACTTGCTGGAGCTGAAGCAGGGGTGTCTGGTGCACAAGGATCTCGCCCTCTGGAACATCCTCGGCACGCCGGACCGGATTGCCGCCTTCATCGATTTCGACGATGCCATCAGCGGCGACCCCATGGATGACCTGTCGCTGCTTGCCTGCTTCCATGACGCGGCCCCGGTGCGCGCCGCCTTTGCGGGCTATGCCGACGTGCGGTCGCTGCCGGACGACGCGTTGCCGCGCTTCTGGCTGCACCTGCTGCGCAACCTGCTGGTCAAGGCGGTGATCCGCGTCGGCGCCGGCTACTTCGAGCGCGACAACGATTTTTTCCTCGGCGGCGGTGCCGCCCTGCGCCGCGCCACCCATGAGCGCCTGGCACTTGCCCTTGAGGGGCTGCGCCGCGATGCTGATCTCTCCCTCCTGCCATGAATTCCGACCTCCACCTCGGCACCTGGATTTCCACCGGCTCGCCCGCCGTCGCCGAACTTGCCGCCCTGTGCGGGCTCGACTGGATCCTGCTCGACCTCGAGCACGGCTGCGAGTCGGAAGCGGCCGTGCCCGGCCAGTTGCGCGCCCTGCGCGGCACGGCGACGCAGGGCATCGTCCGCGTCGGCGCACCGCATGCCGACCTGATCGGCCGCGTGCTCGACTGGGGCGCGGCCGGCGTCATGGTGCCGCACGTCGAATCGGCGGCGGCGGCAGAGGCCATCGTTCAGGCCGCGTACCATGCGCCGCGCGGGCGGCGCGGTTTTGCGCGCACGGTGCGCGCCTGCGACTACGGCCTGCGGCCGGCCGAGAGCAAGGCGCGGCCGCTGCTGCAGGCCCAGATCGAAACCGTGGCCGGCGTGCATGCCTGCGCGGAGATCGCCGCGGTCGATGGCATCGACGTGCTGTTTGTCGGGCCGGCCGATTTGCAGCACGATCTCGGGCGACTTGGCGCGGCGGCGCCGTTCGATTATGCCGCCTGTTTGAAAAGGGTCGCCGAGGCCGCGCATGCGGCCGGCAAGGCGGCCGGCATCCTGCTGCGCGACGCCGCCGACCTGGCGCGCCATCGCGAGCTGGGCTACGGGCACATCGCCGTCGATTCCGACCTGTCGATCCTGCGCAAGGCCTGGACCGGCAGTGTCACCGTCGCGCGCGGGTGAGGCGGTCAGAGACGCGCCAGCACCTTCTCGACGCAGGCCTCGGCGGTGAGGCCGTGCTTCTGGCGCAGGGCGCCGACGCTGCCGTGTTCGACGAAGGCATCCGGCCAGCCGACGCGCACCACCGGGGTGGCGATACCGGCTTCGGCGAGGTGCTCGATGACGCCGCAGCCGAAACCGTTCATGAGCACGTGGTCCTCCAGCGTGCACACCACCTTGACGCGGCGCGCGAGGTCTTCCAGGAGCTTGCCGTCGAGCGGCTTGATCCAGCGCGGGTTGACCAAGGCGACCGACAGTCCCTTGGCTTCGAGCAGCTTTTTCGCCTGTTCGGCGACCGGGAACATTTCACCGAGGCCGACGAGGGCGACATCGCTGCCATCGGCCACGAGTTCGGCCTTGCCGATGTCGAGCAGGCGCGGCGTGGCCTTGGGCGTGACGCCGGGGCCGTTGCCGCGCGGGTAACGGATGGCGATGGGGCCGCTGTCGTGGTTGGCCATCGTCCAGAGCATGTCGACGAATTCGTCCTCGTCCTTCGGCTGCATGTGCACGAGGCCGGGGATGCCGCGCAGGTAGGAGATGTCGAAGAGGCCGTGGTGGGTCGGGCCGTCGTCGCCGCTGAGGCCGCCGCGGTCCATGCACAGGCGCACGGGCAGGTCCTGGATGGCCATGTCGTGGATGATCATGTCGATCGCCCGCTGCATGAAGGTCGAGTAGATGGTCAGGAAGGGGCGCAGGCCCTGGGTGGCCATGCCGCAGGCAAACAGCGCGGCGTGTTCCTCGGCGATGCCGACGTCGAAGTAGCGCTCGGGGATCTCCTGCTTGAAGCACATCAGGCCGGTGCCGCCGGGCATGGCGCCGGTGATGGCGACGATGCGCGGGTCCTGCTTGGCGAAGTCGGTGACGCTGCGGCCGTAGATCTGCGAGTAGGTCGGCTTGTCGGTCGACGCCGTCTCACCGGTCTCGACGTTGTACTTGCCGAGGCCGTGGAACTTGAGCGGATCCTCGAGGGCGGGTTTGTAGCCGCGGCCCTTCTCGGTGAGGATGTGCAGGATGACCGGCTCGTCCTGGTTCTTCAGGAACTCGAAGGTCTGGATGAGCAGTGGCAGGTCGTGGCCGTCGATCGGGCCGTAGTAATGGATGCCGAATTCCTCGAACAGGGTGCTGCGGTTGTGCGCGCCCTCGCTCTGCGGCAGCAGCAGGCCCTTGGCGGTGTTCTCCACGCGTTCGGCGAGCTTGCGGGCGCCGCCGCCGAGCATGAACTCGACAAACTTGGCCGCCTTGTGATGCAGGTTGGCAAAGCCGGGGTGGGTGGCGATGCTGTTGAAGTACTTGGCGATGGCGCCGACGTTTTTGTCGATCGACCACTCGTTGTCGTTGAGGACGATGATCAGTCGCTGGGTGTGGGCGGCGACGTTGTTGAGCGCCTCGAACACCGGGCCGCAGGTGAAGGCGGCGTCGCCGGCGACGCAGACGACATGCTCGTCGGTCCCCTTGAGGTCGCGCGCCGTGGCCATGCCGAGGGCGGCGCCGAGGGCTGTGCCGGCGTGGCCGGCCCCGTAGCAGTCGTGCTCGCTCTCGCTGCGCAGCAGGAAACCGTTCAGGCCCTGATACTGGCGGATCGTGTGGATCTTGTTCCAGCGACCGGTGAGCATCTTGTGGACGTAGCCCTGGTGGGCGACATCGAAGACGAACTTGTCCTTGGGCGTGTCGAAGACACGGTGCAGGGCGAGAGTCAGTTCGACGACGCCGAGGTTCGGACCGAGGTGGCCGCCGGTCTGGCTCAGGGTTTCGATCAGGGTGGCGCGGATTTTTTCAGCGAGCGCCGGCAGTTTCTCCGGCGGCAGGGCTTTGAGATCGGCGGGGCAGGTGATGGGCGGCAGGTCGGTGTCCACGAGGGTCAAAAAAGTCGGATGTCGCCGTCGGCGGCGGTGTCGGGCTTGGCGGTTTTGCGGCGGGCCGGCGTCTTCGGCGCCTCCTCGGCGAGCGTCGCTTCCGGATCCAAGGGCGTCAGGCTGGCGGTCTCGCCGTTGCCGGCGTTGATGAGTTCGACGCGCCGGCGCGCGGCCTCGATGCGCTGGCGGCAGGACTGCAGGAGCTGCATGCCCTCCTCGTAGCTGGCCACCATCTCCTCGAGCGGCAGTTTCTCCACCTCCATGTGCGCGACGATCTCGTCCAGGCGTTCCATGGCCTGTTCGAAGCTGAGTGGGCTGGGCGGGGTGGCGCTCATGCGGAGGGGGCGTCACTATCAGGACGACCGGGGCCGCCGCAAGCAGGAAAACCAGGGGAAGGGCGAGCGGAGAGCGGAGAGCGAAGAGTGGGGAGT